>JAZNHG010000001.1:0-39989 GCA_045576855.1 Bacteroidales bacterium
AATGTGTCGTCTTGTGCGGTTGGCAGTCAATCGGTGCTCCCTCAGGACTCGTCGGGTACACGCTCCAGGGGTACTCCAGGCTCATTTCCAGCCACTTCCTACGGGTTATTTGCTTGTATTTGTATAATGATAACGTAACCGCCTCCTATTTATTGCCTACCGACGAAAGATTATTTTATGAGGGGGAAAAGAGAATGGTAAGAGAGCAGTAAGATGGGATAGCGTAAATACCGCTGGCAGAGCCGTCTGCGGGGGCTTGATTGGGGCGGTCCGGGGCGGGGTCGTATGGTTTTTGTGAGGGTTTTGTGGCGGGGGTGCGAGGGGTTTGTTTTGGGGGTGTTATTGAAAGAAAGGCCCTACGGGCCAGATTGTGGCGCTGCATATCGGGTGCTTGCTATTGAGAGGAAGGCCCTACGGGCCAGGTCCCGGCGGTGTGTGTACGGTGCATGTTATTGAAAGGAAGGCCCTGCGGGCCAGATTGCGGCCTGGCATATCGGGGGCTTGTTATCAAGAGAAAGGCCCCACGGGCCACGTCCCGACGGCCGCAGGGGGTGCTCCGCCAGGAGCTCCCTTTCAATAGCAAGACCCTGAAACCCACCCATGATGCTCCGTCAGGAGCTTTCTTTCAATAGCCAACGCCGCCGGAACCTGGCCCGTAGGGCCTTTCTTTCGATGGGGTGTCTGGCGGGTGGTGGATGGTGTGGCGGGTGGGGTAGGGGCGTCGATAGTGGGTGTGTGGCGAAATGTTTTTTGCTGTGTTGTTTTTATTTTGTATATTTGCACTTTCTTCCCGCAAGGGTAGAAGGGATTAGTTGTTTGAATATTAATGAAATAAGATACCAATGAGAAAACTTGCAGTGGTGGCATTCGGCGGCAACGCGCTGTTGCGCAGCGGCCAGAAGGGCACCTACCAGGAACAGATATCGAATGTGGAGGCTACGTGTGAGAGTCTCTGTGCGTTGCTCAAGCGTGGCTACAATGTGGTCATAGGTCACGGCAACGGTCCGCAGGTGGGCAATGTGATGTTGCAGCACGAGGCGGGCAAGGCCGTTGGCGTGCAGGCCATGCCGATGGACTTCTGTGTGGCCGAGACGCAAGGGTCGATAGCCTATCTGATAGAGATGGGGCTTCGCAATGTGATGGCCCGCAACGATATACAGCGCGATGTGGTGACGCTGGTGACTCAGGTGGCAGTGAACAAGCTGGACCCCATGTTCCAGAATCCGACCAAGCCGGTGGGTCCCTACTACACCAAGGAGCAGGCCGACCAGATGGCCGCCGAGACGGGTGCCAAATACAAGGAGGACCCGAAGGGTAACGGCTGGCGCAAGGTGGTGGCCAGCCCCAAGCCGGTGCGCATCAACAATATCAAGGTGGTGAAGCAGCTGGCCACGGCGGGCCATATCGTGGTGACCGTGGGCGGCGGCGGCATACCGGTGGTGGAGGAGAGCGACTACGTGCGCGGCGTGGAGGCTGTCATCGACAAAGACCTTGCCAGCGCCCTCTGTGCTGTGGAGATCGGTGCCGACGAGTTCTACATCCTGACCGATGTGCCGAAGGTGTACATCAACTTCCGCAAGGAGAACGAGCAGGCGCTGGACACCATCACCATAGCCCAGGCGAAGAAGTACCTCGAGGAAGGCCAGTTTGCCGAGGGCAGCATGGCGCCCAAGGTGCGTGCGGCCATCATGTTCGTCGAGCACGGCGGCAAGGAGTGCATCATCACCGAAGCCGGTCAGCTGGACAACCCCAACTGCGGCACGAGAATTGTCCGCTAACGGACAATCCTGATTTCGAATTTTGAAAATTGAATTTTGAGATGGAGAACCCCCTGTATTCGAAAAGCAAGAGTTTGGCGATAGGCATTGTCAAACTGAATGACTTTTTGGTTTCAGGAGGAGAGTTCACCATGTCAAAACAGATTCTCAAGAGCGGAACCAGCGTCGGCGCAAATATCAGAGAGGCCAAACGGCCACAAAGCGATGCTGATTGTATGAGCAAATTGAGCATTGCCCTGAAAGAGGCGGAGGAAACAGCCTTTTGGTTGGAGCTCCTGCATGAATCCGGACGTATAGACTTCGAGATGTTCCAACCGTTGTACACGCTGACCGAAGAAGTGATAAAGATATTGGTTACAATCATAAGAAACAAACGGGAGTCGATTCAAAATTCGAGAAAACAAACAAAGCAATAGTTCAAAATTCATAATTCAACATTAACAAAGCAATAGTTCAAAATTCAAAATTCATAATTCAACATTAACAAAGCAATAGTTCAAAATTCAAAATTCATAATTCAACATTAACAAACATGGCTTACAATTTAAGAAACCGCAATTTCCTGAAGATTCTTGACTTCAGCCCGAAAGAACTCAACTATCTGCTCGACCTGGCCCGCGACCTGAAGCGCGCCAAGTATGCCGGCACGGAGCAGCCGCGCCTGAAGGGCAAGAACATCGCCCTCATCTTCGAGAAGACCTCGACCCGCACCCGCTGCGCCTTCGAGGTTGGTGCCCACGACCAGGGTGCCCACGTGACCTACCTGGGTCCCACCGGCAGCCAGATCGGCATCAAGGAGAGCATGAAAGACACCGCCCGCGTGCTGGGTCGCATGTTCGACGGCATCGAGTATCGTGGCTTCGACCAGGCCACCGTCGAGGAGCTGGCCAAGTATGCCGGCGTGCCCGTGTGGAACGGACTGACCGCCGAGGCTCACCCCACCCAGATTCTGGCCGACTTCCTCACCATCCAGGAGCACACCGACAAGCCCCTGAACCAGGTGAAGTTCGCCTACATTGGCGATGCCCGCTACAACATGGGTAACAGCCTGATGGTCGGCGGTGTGAAGATGGGTATGGACATCCGCATCATCGCCCCCAAGAAGCTGCAGCCTTCGAAGGAGCTCGTCAAGAAGTGCCAGGAGATAGCCAAGGAGACCGGCGCCAAGCTGACCGTCACCGACGACGTGGAGAAGGGCGTGAAGGGCCTCGACTTCATCTACACCGACATCTGGGTGAGCATGGGCGAGCCCGACAGCGTGTGGAAAGAGCGCATCAAGATGCTGATGCCCTACCAGGTCAACGCCGAGCTGATGAAGAAGACCGGCAACCCGAAGTGCAAGTTCATGCACTGCCTGCCCGCCTACCACAACCTGGAGACCAAGGCCGGCCGCGATGTGCACGAGAAGTTTGGTCTGGACGGCATCGAGGTGACCGAGGAGGTCTTCGAGAGCGAGAACAGCATCGTCTTCGACGAGGCCGAGAACCGCATGCACACCATCAAGGCTGTCATGGTGGCCACGCTGGGCGACTGAATAAATTAAGAATTAAGAATTGAGAATTGAGAATTGGCTGTCGCGTCAATGCACAGTTTAATTCTCAATTCTTAATTTTCAATTTTCAATTTTCAATTAACTATGTGGTTTACTAACTTACTTACCAGTGGAGGCGTCGGCACCACGGTGCTGATGCTCTCCGTCTCTATATTTGCGGGCTTGCTGTTGGGCAAGCTCAAAGTGAAAGGTGTTACCCTCGGCATCACCTGGGTGCTCTTCGTGGGCATCCTGCTCAGCGCGCTGGGCATCCGGTGCAACGGCGAGATGCTGCATATCATCAAAGAGTTCGGCCTCATCCTCTTTGTGACGGCCGTGGGACTGCAGGTGGGTCCGGGATTCTTCAAGAGCTTTGCCAAAGGAGGCTTGGCCATGAATCTGATGGTGGTGGTCAATGTGGCCCTGGGCGTGGGCATCACGGTGATAATCTCCAAGATGGCCTCGCAGGAGCTCACCGACATGGCCGGAGTCTACACCGGAGCTATCACCAATACGCCCGGCCTCTCGGCTGCCACGCAGGCGGCTGGCGACCTCGGCATGGAGGGCGCGGGCGAGCGTCTGGCGGCGGGCTACGCTGTGGCCTACCCGCTGGCCGTGGTGGGCATGATAGTCTGCTGTCTGCTGCTGCGTCCGCTCTGCCGCATCGACCTGAAGAAAGAACCCACCAGTGCCGAGACCGACAGTGTGGTTGCCGCCAGCAACAAGAAAGGCAAAGCCATACTCCTCATCCCCATCTTCGTCATCATCGCGCTGGGTATCGTGCTGGGCTCCATACCTATCCCCGTGGGTATGAAGGCGCCGGTCAAGCTGGGACTGGCCGGTGGTCCGCTGGTGGTGGCCTTGGTGGCAGGCTGGCTGGGTGTGAAGAAGGGGTGGTTCACCACCGACTTCACAGAAGGCCACGGCGTGCACATGCTGCGCGAGGTGGGCATCGCCCTCTTCCTGGCCGGCGTGGGACTCAGTGCCGGCGGCAGCTTTGTCGAGACGGTCAAGGTGCACTACATGTGGGTCGTCTACGGTGTAATCATCACGATGGTGCCGCCGCTGATTGTCACCCTCTTTGGGCGCCTGGTGCTGAAGATGAACTACTACACGCTGATGGGCTTCATCGGCGGCAGCCACACCGACCCGCCGACGCTGGCCTTCGCCAACAACATGGCTCCCGAGGGCTGCAAGCTGCCCAACACGGGTTATGCCACGGTCTACCCCCTGACCATGTTCCTCCGCATCTTCACTGCGCAACTATTGGTATTGATGGCATGAAGAAGATACTGATTTCGGCAGCGATGCTTATGGCATCGCTGCCTTTCGTTTCGGCCCAGGACAGCAACGCGGTATCGGTGAGGCTGTACGGCTTTGTGCGCAACTACCTCACCTACGACAGCCGCAAGACCTACACCGTCACCGGCGGCGAATACAACATGATGCCCTATGACGAAAAGTGGAACGAGGACCACACGGAAGACCTGAACGCGGTGCCGCAGATGCAGTTGCAGGCCCTCACGTCGCGCTTCGGTCTCGATGTCACGGGTCCGCGACTGCTGGGAATGAGGAGCGGTGCCAAGCTGGAAGGCGACTTCGGCGGCTTCGGCAGCAACAACACGGTGCTACGCCTGCGCCTGGCTTACCTGCGTATGTACGACGGCAATCGGGAGTTCATCGTGGGACAGGACTGGCACCCGATGAGCGGTGGTGTCATGCCCGATGTGCTGGGCATGGCCAGCGGCGCCCCCTTCCGTCCCCACAGCCGCACGCCGCAGGTGCGCGTCACCAACTACTATAAGTCCGTCGGCTACACGGCCGCCCTGCTGTGGCAGTTGCAATACATGAACAATGGCCCGAAGAGCGCCTCCGACCCGACGAGCATGGCCAGCGTCGATTTCGCCCACCATGCCCTCTGGCCCGAAGCCTTCATCGGGGCCAACTTCAGGCAGGGCCCCTTCTATGTGCAGCTGGGGGCTGACGCGCAGGTGCTCAAGCCCCGCACCCATGCCCTCGTGGGCGGCGTGACCAGGAAGGTGGACGAGCGTGTGCTCTCCATCTCGCCCACGCTATATGCGCAGTATGTCGAGGGCCCCTGGAGTGTGAAGTTGCGCACCCTGCTGGCCAGCAACACCAGCCACCTGAACCAGCTGGTGGGCTATGCCGTCACGGGTGTCAACGCCGATGGCTCGTGGGAGTACCGACCCATGCAGGCCAGCGTCAGCTACCTCAATATAGCCTATGGGCGCACGGTGAAGGCCAACCTCTTTCTGGGTTATATGAAGAACTTCGGAGTGGGGGAGGAACTCTACGACTTCGGCGGCGGCGACTATCACATCTACATGAAGGGCGGCGAGGAGTTCACCCATCTGGGCAGCATCTACCGCGTGGCCCCCTCCGTCAGCTACAACCTGAAGGCATTCAACGTGGGCCTTGAGTATGAGTGGACCGCCGCCACCTACGGCGACATAAAAAAAGACGCCTCGGTAGACCCGAAGCGTCAGGTGGTCAACCACCGTATCTGTGCGCTGGTGAAGTATAACTTCTGAAGCTTTACGCCTCCAATGGCTTGGATTGCAGTTCTGCATCGAGGGCCTTGGAGGCTTCTCCTTTCTCTATGTCGAAGAAGACGTGCTCCTCGTCGGCGGTGATACGGATGGTGTCGCCCGGCAGTATGTCGGCCTTGATGATTTCGTCGGCCAGGTCGTCTTCGATATAGCGCTGGATGGCGCGGCGCAGCGGACGGGCGCCGTACTGCTCGTCCCAGCCCTTGCTGACCAGGAAGTCCTTGGCCCGCTCGTCCATCGTCACCTCGAAGCCCATCTTGCGTATGCGGCCGAAGAGACCGCGCAGCTCGATGTCGATAATCTTGTGTATATCCTCGCGGCCGAGCGAGTTGAAGTAGATGATGTCGTCGATGCGGTTGATGAATTCCGGGGCGAAGGTCTTCTTGAGGCTTTTCTCTATCACGTCGCGCTGCATCTCAGCCTTCTCGGCCTCGCGGGCGGCGGTGTTGAAGCCCACACCCACGCCGAAGTCTTTCAGCTGACGGCTGCCGATGTTGGAGGTCATGATGATGATAGTGTTCTTGAAGTCCACCTTGCGGCCGATGCCGTCGGTGAGTTGACCGTCGTCGAGCACCTGCAGCAACACGTTGAACACGTCGGGGTGAGCCTTCTCCACCTCGTCGAGCAGCACGATGCTGTAGGGCTTGCGGCGCACGCGTTCGGTGAGCTGTCCGCCCTCCTCGTAGCCCACATATCCCGGAGGCGCACCGATGAGGCGGCTCACGGCGAATTTTTCCATATATTCGCTCATGTCGATGCGTATCATGGATGCTTCGCTGTCGAAGAGGTATTTGGCCAGTATCTTGGTTAGGTAGGTCTTGCCGACGCCGGTGGGGCCGAGGAAGAGGAAGCTGCCGATGGGGCGGTTGGGGTCCTTCAGGCCGGCACGGTTGCGGCGTATGGCCTTGGTGATTTGCGAGATGGCTTCGTCCTGACCGACCACCGAGCCCTTCAGCTCGCTCTCCATCGTCATCAGTCGGCCCTGCTCGTTCTCGGCGATGCGCTCCACGGGCACGCCGGTCATCATGGCTATGACGGCGGCCACGTCCTGGGCGGTGACCTTCACCTGCCGGTCACGCTCGTCGTTCTCCCAGCGGCGCCGCAGGTCGGCCAGCTTGGCTTCCAGGTCGCGGCCCTGGTCGCGCAGTTCGGCGGCCTCGCTGTAGCGCTTCTCGGTGAGCACCTCTTTCTTCTGCTGTTCCACGCGGGCCAGCTCCTCTTCGAGGGCCAGCATCTCGGGCGGCACCTGCATATTGTTGATGCGCACGCGGGCCCCCGCCTCGTCCATTGCGTCGATGGCCTTGTCCGGCTGCAGGCGGTCGCTGACGTAGCGCTCCGTGAGGTCGATGCAGGCTTGCAGGGCTTCGTCGGTGTACTGCACCATGTGGTGCTGCTCGTACTTGTCGCGTATGTTCATCAGTATCTCCATCGTCTCCTCGGGGCTGGCGGGTTCGACGAGCACCTTCTGGAAGCGCCGCTCGAGGGCGGTGTCTTTTTCGATGTATTGGCGGTATTCGTCGAGCGTGGTGGTGCCGATGCATTGTATGACGCCGCGGGCCAGGGCTGGCTTGAACATGTTGCTGGCGTCGAGGCTGCCGCTGGCGCTGCCGGCGCCCACGATGGTGTGTATCTCGTCGATGAAGACGATGATTTCGGGGTGCTGCTCCAGCTCGGTGAGTATGGCTTTCATGCGCTCCTCGAACTGGCCGCGGTACTTGGTGCCCGCCACCAGCGATGCCAGGTCGAGGCTGAGCAGGCGCTTGCCGTAGAGGGTGCGCGGCACCATGCCGGAGGCTATCTGCATGGCCAGTCCTTCGGCCAGGGCGCTCTTGCCCACGCCGCTCTCGCCGATGAGTATGGGGTTGTTCTTCTTGCGGCGGCTCAGGATTTGCGCCATGCGCTCCATCTCGCGTTTGCGGCCTACGATGGGGTCCAGCTTGCCCTCGACGGCCAGTTTGGTCAGGTCGCGGGCAAAGTTGTCGAGGGCCGGCGTGCCGCTCTTCGACTCGCGCCGTGGCTGGCTGCGCCCCACGGCGGGGTCGGCGCCCACGGGGTCGGCGAAGGGCTCGTCGTTGTCGTCCTCGCTTGTCTGGCTGCTGAAGTCGGGCAGCACGCCGTTCTCCTCCTGCGCGTTGCCTCGCACGATGCGCGAGAAGCGCTCATAGTCCACGCCGGCTTTCTGCAGCAGGTTGCTCACCAGGTTGTCGTTCTCCTGCAGCATGGCCAATATCAGGTGTTCGGTACGTATCTCTTTCGATTTCACTTTGATGCTCTCGAGGTAGGAGAGGCGCAGCACCTTCTCCGTCTGCCGCAGCATGGCTATCTCGCTGTCGGACGAGTAGCGTATGTCGGCGCTGGAGTTGTTCACCTGCTTTTCCAGGCGCTCTTTCAGCCCGATGGTGTCCACGCCGAGGGCTGACAGCATGTTGATGCCGCTGCATTCGCCCACGCGCATCATGCCCAGGTAGAGATGTTCCACGCCGATGGCTCCGTTCTTCAGCCTGATGGCTTCCTCTTTGCTGTAGTTCAAAGCGTTGCGTACGTTTTCGCTTAGGTTTGCTTCCATTGTCGTTTAGCTGTATTTCGATTTGCAAAAATACTACAAATAAGCGTATAGCAACATCCATGCCAACAATTCTTTTCAACACCTCCGTGTTGACTGGCAGCCGGCAGCGTCCGTGTCCGGACCGGGCGGAATAACAGCGGGTTGCATATTTAACATTCTTTAACTTGCAAAATCCAACTGCACGCTGAGAGGGCTTTATTCAGTGTTCAGTGTGTAGTGTTCAGTGAGCAGTGTACATTGGGCAGTGTACTGTGGGCAGTGTTCTGTGTTTAGTGTGTTGCGTCGGCGTAAAGTGTTTAGTCTTAGGTTTGTATGACGTATGCGGCAGCCTCTTTCCCGCTGAAGACTGAACACTGCACACTGCACACTGAACACTGACCCGAAGGGGGTCATCCTACCACCAACGTACCATCAACCTACCACCATCCTACCACCATCCTACCATTTTAACATTTCGGAAGCCTTGTTAGACCGGCGTCGGACTGTCGACCATGTGGCCCTGCCGGATGGCAGTCGGCGGCATGCCGGGCGCATTCCCCATGCGATAGCGGCCGGTGGAGTGGCGCAGTTGACGGGGTGTTGAAAAAAAAAGCCCCTGCCGGTTGGCGGATTCAAAAGTATTTTGTATCTTTGTATTTTGCAACCGGACTCAGGGTTGTGTATAATATATTAGAGTACAATAAGATATAAAGATAGCTAATGGTATCCGACAACGAAAAAATCATCCGAGTCGACATCGAGCAGACGATGAAGTCGGCTTATATCGACTACGCCATGTCTGTCATCGTGGCGCGAGCGCTCCCCGATGTGCGGGATGGTTTCAAACCCGTGCACCGCCGCATCCTCTATTCGATGAACGAGAATGGCATCCTCTATAATACGCCCACCAAGAAAAGCGCACGCATTGTGGGTGATGTGATGGGTAAATACCACCCCCACGGCGATTCCAGTATCTACGGCGCCTTGGTGCGCCTGGCACAAGACTGGTCGATGCGCTACACGCTGGTGGATGGCCAGGGCAACTTCGGCTCCATCGACGGCGACTCGCCTGCCGCCATGCGTTACACCGAGGCGCGTCTGAAACAAATCAGCAATGAATTGGTCGCCGATATCGACAAGGACACGGTGGACATGGTGCCCACCTACGACAACGAGGGTCAAGAGCCCTCGGTGCTCCCGGCCAAGATTCCCAATCTGCTCATCAACGGCAGCAACGGCATCGCCGTCGGCATGGCCACCAACATGCCCACCCACAACCTGCGCGAGGTGCTGGACGGCTGCATGGCCTATATCGACAATCCCGACATCGACGTCGAAGGACTGATGCAATACGTCAAAGCCCCCGACTTCCCGCTGGGCGGCATCATCTATGGCTACAACGGTGTGCGCGAAGCCTACATGACCGGTCGCGGAAGCATCATCCTGCGTGCCGACACCGCCATAGAAGAGGACGCCAAAGGCCACAACGTCATCGTGGCAAGCACCATTCCCTACGGCGTCAACAAGAGCGAGATGATCAAGAAGACGGCCAACCTGGTGAAGGAAGGCAAGATAGAAGGCATCCTCGACATACGCGACGAGAGCGACAAGGACGGCATCCGTGTGGTCTATGTGCTGCGCAACGACGTGGTGCCCAACGTGATTTTGAACAAACTCTTCCAGTTCACCGAACTGCAGTCGAGCTTCGCCGTCAACAATATCGCCCTCGTGCACGGCCGTCCGCAGCTGCTGAACCTGCGGGAACTTATCAAGTACTTCATCGAGCATCGCGAGGAGGTGGTCACACGTCGCACCCGCTTCGATATGGCCGAGGCCGAGAAGCGCGCCCACATACTGGCCGGATTGCTCCGTGCCATCGACATTATCGACGAGATAGTGGCCCTCATCCGTGCCAGCAAGACACCCGACGAGGCGCGCCAGGGACTGGTGGACCGCTATCAGTTCAGCGACCTGCAGGCCCGCGCCATCGTCGACATGCGTCTGGCCCAGCTCACCGGTCTGCAGCATCAGAAGCTGCAAGACGAATACGACGAGAAGATGCGCTTCATCGAACGCTGCAAGCAAATCCTGGGCGACCACTCCGTGCTGATGCAGGTAATCAAGGACGAGCTGCAGGAACTGCGCGACAAATACGGCGACGACCGTCGCACCGCCATCAAGTACGACGCCGCCGGCTTCCGCATCGAAGACACCATCCCCGACGAGCAGGTGGTCATCACCATCAGCCACAAGGGCTACATCAAGCGTACCCCCCTGGCCGAATACCGCACGCAAAGCCGCGGCGGCGTCGGCTCGAAGGGCAGCGCCGTGCGCAGCGAAGACTTCGTGGAGCATATCTTCACCTGCACCAACCACAACTACCTGCTCCTCTTCACCGAGAAGGGCCGCTGCTACTGGATGCGTGCTTTCGAGGTGCCGGAGGGCGAGCGCAACACCAAGGGACGCCCCATCCTCAACTGTATCAATATCGAGCCCGACGACAAGGTGAAGGCTTACGTCAATGTAGAGACCCTTAGTGACCCCGAATATGTGGGCAACCACTACATCGTCATGTGCACCCGCAACGGTATTGTCAAGAAGACCTCGCTCGAGGCATATTCGCGTCCGCGCACCAACGGTATCATAGCCGTGGGTATCCGCGAGGGCGACGAACTGCTCACCGCCCGCCTCACCGACGGCGAGAGCTACATGCTCATCGCCTCGAAGAAGGGCAAGGTGATGGTATGCCCCGAGAAAGAGTTCCGCGCCATGGGCCGTGGCGCCTCGGGCGTCAAGGGTATGGACCTCGACGGCGACGACGATGCCGCCATCGACATGCTCTGCCTCCCCTCCGAGGACGAGAATCTGCTGGTGGTCACCGAGCATGGCTACGGCAAACAGTCGCAGCTGAAATACGAGCCGGAGAAGAACCTCGGCTACCGTCCCACCCATCGCGGCGGCAAGGGCGTCAAGGCCATGCAGCTCACCGAGAAGACGGGCCCGCTGGTGGCGGTCACCAATGTCACCAACGACCACGACCTGATGATTATCAACCGCAGCGGCATCACCATCCGAATGAAGGTGGCCGACCTGCGCGTGCTTGGGCGCAACACCCAGGGCGTCAAGCTTATCGACCTGCGCGGCAAGGACTATATAGCCTCCATCACCAAGGTGCCCACCGACGATGAGGAAGAGTCCGCCACCGACACCGAGAATATTCCCGAGGCTGAAAATATTCAACCCGACAGCAATAATACCGCTACAGAGGATACTAAAGAGTAAACATAAACGATTAACCTATAAAACAACAAAGATATGAAGATCAAGAAACTTGTCATGACCGCAGCTCTGATGGCTGCCACTATGGGGCTCAGCGCCCAGTCTCTGATGGTCGAAAGCGCCGTGCAGGATCTCCGCAAGGGCTCGCTGAAGAAGGCCAAGACCGAGATTGACGCTGCCGCTGTGCATGAGAAAACCAAAGAAGATGCCAAGACATGGTACTACCGTGCCTTGATCTACTCCGAAATCGGCCGCGATGCCTCGCAGGCAAAGCCCAAATACAAAGGACTGGCCCCCGACTGGGCAGACCGTGCCTACGAGTCCGCTATGGAATGCAAACGCCTCGACACCAAGAACGATGGCGAATACCAGAAGGGTCTTGTGTCGGTTTTCAGCACTGTGGGATACGATTTCTACAACCGCTCGCGTGCCTTGTTCAACGAACAGAAGTACACTGAGGCTATGAACGTGGCAGCTCGCGCCGCCGAAATGTACAACAATGCCGGCGAGACCAGCGGCCAGTTCGACAACGCCAGCGAGGCTCTCTTTGTGGCAGGTCTGAGTGCTGTGGCCGCCCACGACACCGCCAGCATCAAGAAATACTTCAACCAGCTGATGCGCAAGCGCACCGACAAGGAGCAGGTCTACACCTACCTCTTCAATGTCTACAAGGCGGAGGGCAATATGGACCAGGCTATGAAGGTCGCCTCCAACTATCAGAAGTTCCAGAAGAACAACTATAAATCCTACCTGCTGCTGGCCGAGGGTTACATCCTCAACCAGAACTTCGACAAGGGTAAGGAGGTCATCGAGCAGGCGCTCGTGCTCACCCGCGACAGTGCCAACATCTATCCCGAGCTGCTGACCGCCGCTGCCGACCTGCTGCAGCGTACCAACGATATCGAAGGCGCCAAGGTGAAGTACCAGGAGTCGCTGACCCTGAAGCCGGTCCAGTTCGGTGCCAACTTCGGTATGGGCCAGATGTACTACAATGGTGCCGTCGACAAACTGCAGTCCGCCCCCGAGCCCGACCCCTTCAACGAGGAGACCATCGCACTGGCATCCAAGCTTGAAGAGGAGGCCAAGGCCCTCTTTGCCGAGTCCATCACCTATCTGGAAAAGGCTGTCCAGTACATCGACAATCTGCCCGAGGGTCAGGAGAAGCAGGCACAGCGCCCCAATCTGGGTTCAGCCCTCAGCGCCCTCAGCACGGCTTATGCCCGCGTGGAACGCTACGAGGAGTCCAAAGCCGCCCGCCAGCGCTTCGAGTCGCTGCTCAACCAGTAATTCGCCTGTCTGGCATACAAACACAAGGCCGACCGTGAGGTCGGCCTTTTTTTATTGTATTATACAATAATATGTGCCGAAACGAGTTATTAGAAACGTGAAAAAACTAGCGGCATATCTATTGCTGACTCTCTCTGCTCTGGCGGTTGCTGCGCAGGGTGTGGTGGAGGGAACGGTGACCGACTCGCTGACAGGCGAGCCGTTGCAATACGCCGCCGTGGCCATCTCTGGCCGGGCCCGTGGCACCAGTACCGACCTTCAGGGCCACTACCGTCTGCAAGTGGCTACCGCCGACAGCATCACTTTGCTTTATTCTTTCGTGGGCTACAAGACCGCACAGCTGCGTATGGCCGTGAAGGGAGATACCCGTGTGGATGTGCGTCTGCGCCCTGCAGCCCAGCAACTCGACGGTGTGGAAATCGTGGACGACAAGGTTCGTCAGAGCAGCTTCACTCCCATCGGTGTGGAGAAGCTGGACGATGCGGTAGGCCCCACCGGTGGTGTGGAGGGTTTGGTGAAGATGTTGCCCGATGTGCAGTCCAACAACGAGCTCTCCAGCCAGTATTCGGTGCGCGGTGGCTCGTTCGACGAGAATCTGGTGTACATCAACGGAGTAGAGGTGTTCCGCCCGATGCTGATACGTAGCGCGCAACAGGAGGGTATGAGTATTATCAACCCCGACCTGGTGAGCTATATCCTCTTCTCGCCCGGCGGATTCGATGCCACCTATGGCGACAAGATGTCGTCGGTGCTGGACATCACCTACAGCCGCCCCAGCGACTTCGGTGGCCGGGTGAGCATCAGCCTTCTGGGCGGTAGCGCCAGCGTGCAGGGCAGGGCAGGGGAGCGCCTCAGTTATGCTCTGGCCTTGCGGCAACATAGCAATCGCTACCTGCTTGGCAGCCTGGACACCAAGGGCAGCTACAGCACCAGCTATACAGACCTGCAGGCACTACTCGGTTACCGCGTCAGCAACAGCCTGGACCTCGGACTGTTGGCCCTGGTCACGCGCAATGTTTATGGCCTGGTTCCGGAGAGTCAGACCACCACCTTTGGCGGTTTTATGATGCCGCTGTCGCTGCGCGTCTACTTCGACGGGCAGGAGCAGGACCGCTACAATACGCTGCTTGGTGCCCTGACGGCCGATTGGCGTCCCGGCGACGACTGGCGCCTGCATGGCAGTCTGGCTGTGCAACATATCGCAGAAATAGAGAGTTACGACGTGCAGAGCCAGTACTTCCTCTACGAGTTGGCTATGGGCGAGACCGCTGGCGACACGGTGATGTTCGACCGCGGCGTGGGCACTTTTCTCGAGCATGCCCGCAACCGTTTGGCTACCGACATCCTGGCCCTTGATGTGCGCGCCACACGCTACGCCCTTTTGGGCAGTTGGCAGCTGGGTGCCAAGCTGCAGCTGGAGCAGATAGACGACCACCTGCGCGAGTGGCGCTGGGTCGACTCGGCCGGCTATGCGCTGCCGGCCACCTTCTATCCCTTTGGCGACAGCAGCAACATGCCCGTCAATCCGATGCTGCAGAGTTTCGCCACCGCCGACAATAGTATGCGCACACTGCGTGGGGCCGCCTTTGTGCAGCGCGATGTCAACTTCACCACGGCCCACGGTGACGATATCAGTCTGGTGGCAGGACTCCGGGCTCAGTTCTATAGCAACTCGCTCGCCGACGCCCCCCGTGCGATGGTCAGCCCGCGCCTGAGCGGCAGCTTCAAACCCCACGGCCGGCGCGACCTGCTCTTCCGCCTGGCGGCCGGCATCTACCAGCAGGCTCCATTCTACCGCGAATATCGCCGCACCGACGGCACCCTGGCCCCCAATCTCGACCCCCAGGTGTCCTACCAGGCGATGGGCACCGCCGACTGGCGCTTCCGGCTCTGGCAGCGTCCCTTCACCCTCACAGCCGATCTCTACTATAAATACATCACCGGCCTCATTCCTTACACCGTCGACAACCTGCGCCTGCGCTACCAGCCCGACCTCGAGGCGGTGGCCTATGCCGCGGGACTCAGCGTGAGACTGAACGGCGAGCTGGTGGAGGGTCTCGAGTCGTGGGCCAGCCTCTCGCTGATGCAGACCCAGGAGGATATCGCCGGCGACAGCCTCGGATGGTTGGCACGCCCCACCGACCAGCGGCTGAGTTTCAAACTCTTCCTGCAAGACAACCTGCCTGCCATCCCCTGGTGGCGTATGAGCCTCAGTTTGGTCTTCGGCAGCGGCACCCCGGTGTCGCGCGCTGGCGCCACAGTCTACCGCCTGCCAGCCTACTATCGCGTGGACTGGGGCAACACCGTGCAGCTGAAGCAGTTCGAACGGCTGAAACACAGCCGCCTGCTACGCCATGTAGACGACGTGCAGGTGGGGGTGGAGGTGTTCAACCTCTTCAATTTCCGCAACGTGGTTTCCTACCTCTGGGTGGCCGACTACAACAATATCTATTACCCCGTGCCCAATTACTTGACGGCACGCCAATTGAACCTGAAAGTAACCGTACTCTTCTGATGATCAGTATTCCTGCAACCGATACGCTGCTGCCGCGCTGGCACACACTGCCCGACGGCACGCGGATGCCCTATTTTCACAGCTCCGGCACCGAGATGCTGAAGCTGGACATCGTGAGTGAGGCCGGCTCCGCCTATCAGCCCCAGCTGCTCTGCGCCGCCGCGGCCAACCGGCTCCATACCGTGGCATCGGCCGAGATGGATGCCGCACAGGTGGCTGAGTTTATGGACTATCGCGGCGTGGTGGTGGAGCATAACCCCGATGTGCTGACGGCTACGACCACCTTCTACTGCCTGCGGCGCCATTTTGCCGAGCTGCTGCCCGTCGTGCAGCGTCTGCTTGTGGCCCCGGCATTCCCGCAGGCCGACTTCGACTCCTACATGCAACGCCGCCGCCACGAGCTGATGGCCACCCGGCAGAAGTCGGTCGACATGGCACGCCGTATCTTCTATCAGTCCCTTTTCGGCCCCAACCATCCGTTAGGAATCTATGCCGACCCCGAAGCGGCCGACCGGCTGCAACGACAGACGGTGGCCGACTATTTCGCGCAGCGCTATGCACAGCGCGGGGTGGTACTGGCTGGCAATGTGGACGATGAGTTGTTGGACGCCGCAGCCGCACTGGTTGCGCACGGCACTGTGGGGCAGCAGCGGATAGAGAGCCTGGCCTCCGACGTGAGCCGTCCGGCCCAGTCGCAGGTCGAATGTCCCATACCCGGAGCGGTGCAGACCACCGTGCGGGTGGGACGCCTGCTGCCGTTCGCCTGGGACGACCCCGACTATGCCGACTTCATGCTGCTCGTCACCCTGCTGGGCGGATACTTCGGCTCGCGGCTGATGGGCAACCTGCGCGAGGACAAGGGCTACACCTATGGAGTGGCAGCCCGCACGCAGATTTATCGCGGCACCATAGTCTTCTACATCACCGCCGACGTGGCTGCCGGCACAGCGGCCGACAGCATGGAGCAGATACGCCTCGAACTGCGTCGGCTGGTGGATAATCCCGTGAGCGACGACGAGTTGCAGATGGTGTGCAACGTGATGGCGGGCGATTTCATCCGCTCGGTCGATGGCGTATTCGAACGTTCCGAGCGCTTCATCCAGATGCAGGCCACCGACGTCGACGAGCGGCTGACCGACAATCTGCGTGCCGCCCTGACCACTGTCACCCCTGCCCGGCTGCAGCAGTTGGCCCGTCGGCTACTGGACCCGGACGCCATGCTCTACTGCCGGGCCGGCGCCTGACCCACCCGACGACGCACCCTTCCGCGCCGTCGCCATCCCATCGTTTCCATTACAAAGACACTCCGCAGGGGGGACCGTGACCCTGCGGAGTCCCCTTTGCGTACTATATTCAACTACCATTCGCCTTACATTCCCCTACTATACTACTACTCATCTCCTACTCGGGTAGTCGATGAGTAGTCGATGGGTAGGCGTATAGTAGGAGATGAGTAGGAGATGGTAGTTGGAGAACCTCACTTTGTGTGGGTTACGAGGGGTGCTTTTTCGCTTTTCGGGACGGGTTTGTGATTTTTTGAACGCGTTTTAGTACGTTTTTTGGGGAGCGTTTGTTGCCGCAGGGGGCAAAAAGAAAAGCCGTGAGCTTGCGCCCACGGCTTGTTGTGTTGGTCGGAAATGGGGGGTGACGGTCAGGCGTTCTGCTGGCGGCGACGCCGTTCGCTGTTGACGAAGCGCACCAGAGCCACGGTCTCGAAGACAAGGCTGACGGCATAGCCTATGCAGAAGGTCAGGGTGAAGAGGCGCGCGTGGCTGGTGTGGTTGAGCAGATAGATGGCCAGCACCACGATGTGAATCAGCAGCACGCCCACCACTGTGCCGAGGAAGACCTGGATGAAGGTGCGTGGCGAACGGTGCATGGCATGGGTCACCAGCCAGTGCTGCACGCCGCATACAACGCCGAAGTACAGCGCCAGCAGCGGCATCACGGGCAGATAGTGCTCCGGAGCCCACCACATGATGCCGAAGGCGGCCAGCACCATGAGCAGTGTCACGGCCAGCAGCGAGATTAGATAGCGTCTCATTATTCGGTGAACTTCATGGTTTCCTTGGTGGTGAACTTCTCGCAGTAGTGGCAGCGCAGCTTGAGGTTCTCCTTGTCAACCACGTCGAAACGGGTTGGCACCACCTCGGCATTGGTGATGCATTTGGGGTTGGCGCAGCGTACAAAGTTCTCGATGTGGTCGGGGATTTCGGCGTTGAACTTGCGCACCACCTTGTAGTCCTCGATGTCGATGATGGAGGCCATCGGGGCCACCAGGGCTATCTTGCTCACCTCCTCGACGGAGAAATGCTTGTTCTTGATTTTTACGATGCCTTTCTTTCCGAGCTTATTGCTGCTCAGATAGTTGCCGATGAGCACTTCGTCTTTGTAGCGCTCGAGGCCCAGGATGCGGATTACCTGGTAGACGCTCTCGGTGGGGATGTGGTCTATGACGGTGCCGTTCTCGATAGCGGAGACGACCATTTCTTTCTTGGTTTCCATAAGACGTTGATATGTTGAAACGTTGATATGTTGTTTTTATTGATATTATGTTTTGTTGACAGGTTGGCAGGTAGAACTTGTTGGTTCACCTATCAGCCGGTCAGCCTTATTTTGCGCCGAGGATGGCGGCCATGAGGGCCTGGCGCACATAGACGCCGTTCTGTGCCTGGCGGAAGTAGTAGGCGTATGGCGTGCTGTCCACGTCGGTGGTAATCTCGTTGACGCGGGGCAGCGGGTGCAGGATGCGCATATTGGGCTTGCAGCCTTTGAGCATGTCGGCCGTGAGTATGCAGCTGTCTTTCACGCGCTCATACTCCATAGGATCCGGGAATCGCTCGCGTTGCACACGGGTCATATAGATGATGTCGGCCGTGGGAATGACGTCGCGCAGGTCGGTGTACTGGTAGTATTTCAGACCGGCGTTCTTGACGCTCATCTTGACGCTGCTGGGCATCTTCAGCTCGACGGGCGAGACAAAGTGGAAGGTGGCGCCGAAGTTGCACATGGCCTGGGTCAGCGAATGCACGGTGCGGCCGTATTTTAGGTCGCCTACCATAGCAATCTGCAGGTTCTCCAGGGTGCCTTGTGTCTTGCGGATGCTGTAGAGGTCGAGCATGCACTGGGTGGGGTGCTGGTTGGCGCCGTCGCCGGCGTTGATGACGGGCACCGAGGCCACCTCGGAGGCATAGCGCGAGGAGCCCTCCTTGGGGTTGCGCATGACGATGAGGTCGCTGTAGGAGCTGACCATGACGATGGTGTCGTGCAGCGACTCGCCTTTC
This sequence comes from Bacteroidales bacterium, assembly GCA_045576855.1. GTDB lineage: Bacteria > Bacteroidota > Bacteroidia > Bacteroidales > P3 > Colimorpha. The sequence goes on from JAZNHG010000001.1 coordinate 18,790, forward strand.
TGGACGCTGGTGCCACCCGGGTCGCTGAAGCCTATGATGCGGGCTCCCAACTGGTTGGCGGCGCTCTCGAAACTCAGACGGGTACGCGTCGACGGCTCGAAGAAGAGCGTCGCCACCACCTTGTCGCTGAGGATTTTCTGTTTTGGATTCTGCTCGAATCCTTCGGCAATGTCCAGCACCTCTATGTATTCCTCTTTCGAGAAGTCGGTGATGGAAATCAGGTTGCGTCCTTTAAGTGTACTCATGATGGATATGTATTATGTTTTTGATTTATTACTTGTTGGCGTATTGCATGGCCAGTTGGCGGTTGGCAGCGGCGGCCGCGTGGTCGGGGTCGGCGGCCAATGCATGGTCGAAATATTCGATGGCACGCTGATAGTCGGAGTAGTAGGTGAGTTCTATGTAGCCCAGGTTGTGCCATGCATCGGCGCTCTGCTCGTTGATGTCGAGCATGCGGCGGTAGAGTTGTTCGGCCTCGTCCATGCGGTTGTTCTGCTGGTGGAACATGGCCAGGGCATAGAGTGCATTGGTGTTGTTGGGCTGCAGGCGGATGGCGGTGTTGAGGTATTCGAGTGCCATCGGGTTGTTGCGGGTCGAATAGAGGATGCCCAACTCCTCGAAAGCAGGCTCATAGTCGGGGTATAGGTCGCAGACGCGCGTGAGGAGACGGACGGCACTGGCAGTGTCGCCTTTCTCTTTGTAGATGAATCCTTTCATGAAGAGGGCCGTCTGGTTGTCGGGCTCGCGTTCGATGACCTTGTCCAGGCAGACGATAGAGCGGTCGTAGTCGCGGCTGTAGAAGGTCACTTCGCCCATCTTTAGCTGCACTTCGTTGCTTTCGGGCTCCAGTTTCTCGGCCTCGGAGAGGGCTCTGTAGCTTTGTTCCACGTCGCCGTTGGCGAAGTGTAGGTCGGCCTGGCGCAGGTGGTATTCCACCTTGTCTGGCTTCAGTTCTATGGCTTTGTTGATATCGGCCAGGGCTTCTTTGGTTCGGCCCAGGTTGAAGAGCACTTCTGCGCGGTCGGCATAGGCGTCGGCATCCTTGGCATGGCGTTCGATGCGGAGGTCGAGCATCTCCAGCTTCTCGCTGTCTGTCAGGTTGTCGGTATCGGCATGGTGCTGTTCGCGGCACCCCACTGTGGTGAGGGCCAGGAGTGCTACCAGGAGGAATGTTCTAGTTTTTATCATTGTCTATATTACGTAAATAGCGCTTTTTTATTGTATCAATTGGTCAATCAAGTTATCAACATCGGTTAATTCCTGCGCGCGCAATACCTGCCGGGCTTGCATTTCGCTGATTGGTAGCGATTTCCAAAGCAGGCTCCAATACTCTTTTGTCTTGCGGATGATGGACTCCTGGGTGGGCAGTGTGGCCCGGATTTCCTGCATCAGGCGGCCGATGAAGTGTTTTGCAGCCTCGTCGGTGCCAGTCTGACCGGCCAGTTCGAGCGGCAGGGAGGGGTTGTAAAGCACTCCGCGACCCACCATGATGTCCGTCACCGTGGGGAATCGTTCTATGATGTGGCGCGCGTCGGCTGCGCGGCAGATATCGCCATTGTAGATGACCGGGTGCTTCACCAGCGGGAGCACCTCGCCGAACGTGTCCAGGTCGGGCACTCCGGTGTACTGCTGTCGACCCAGACGGGGGTGGATGGTGACCGAAGCGAGGGGGTAATCGTTCAGCACGGGTATCATGAGGAATATCTCTTCGGCGCTTTTCAATCCCAGCCGTACCTTGACGCTGAGGCGGTTGTGTATGCGGGGAAGCACGGTGTCGAGTATGGCGCGCACCTCGTCGGGGTAGGGCATCAGTCCGCAGCCCCGGTGTTTGGCGGTGACTGTGCGCATAGGACAGCCCATGTTCCAGTTCACCTCGGTGTACCCCAGGTCGGCCAGGTGGTTGGCTACCAAGATGAATTCCTCGGGCTCTTTGCCCAGGATTTGTGGGATGACGGGTATGGAACCGGTATTGTTTTCCGGCATCACGTCGCGTATCTGCGCGTTGTCGGCGGAGAAGCGCAGGTTGCGTGTGAGGGCGATGAAGGGCGACACAGCCAGGCGTATGGCTCCGGGAAAGCACTCTTCGTACACACGGCGGAAGAGTAATTCGGTCAGCCCCTGCATGGGTGCCAGTATCATGACTTCACCACCTCCTTCCACTCGTCCTTGTGTTCGTGGACAAAGTCTTTGAGTTGGGCCGTCAGTCGGTTGCCGGTCGTATATACAGGCTTGTAAAGTATGCTTTTGGTCTTGGTCTCTGGCTTGAGAATCATTTCGTTGCCGTCAATCATCACGATGAAATTAAGCAGCACCGCCAGTATGCAAAGGGCTTCGGCGGCACCCACCAGTGCACCGGCCAGGCGGTTCAGCGTACTCAGTTTGACGGCTTTCATCAGCCCTTCAATGCAGCGTCCCAGCAGATAGGTAAGCACCAATGCGGCCAGAAAGGTGACGATGAAAGCGATGAGCACGGCGCTTTCGCCGTCGAGGCCCAGCAGTGGGGCTACCCGTTGCGAAAGGTGTATGGAGGCCCATAGGCCGACCAGTACTCCCGCCAGGGTGGCCACTTCGCGTATCAGTCCTTTTTTCCACCCCACGAAAATGAGGTAGCACAAGGGCAATGCCAGCAGTATGTCGAGCAGATTCATAGGTTTTTTGAGAATATAAAATAAGCGTCCTGCCTGACTGGCTGGACGCTCGAATAACACATTTTCTTTTCTCTATCACTGTTGATAGAAATAAGCAAGCACGTCATATATAACGCAGGTTTCCTCATTTTGTTTCACTTTTTTGTATTTTTTTTTCCGACAAAATGAGTCAGCAGGTAGACGCACCAACCAATCAATGCGCCCAAAGCGGCACCGCAGACGAGGTCGCCGGGATAGTGCTTGCCCAGATAGGCGCGGCTGTAGCAGGTGAGCACTGCCCACAGCATGAGCAGCAGACAGGCCCAGAAGTGTCGTCGGTAGCGCAGTATCAGGAAGGTGGCAATTGCGAAGGCGTTGGCGGCATGCGAACTGACGAACCCGTACTGTCCGCCGCAGCGGGTGCGGAACATCCTGACGTCCTCCAGTGCGTGGCAGGGACGCAGGCGGCATACCGTGTCTTTGATGAGCACACTGCCTTGGTCGGCCAGCAGAAAGCATAGCATCACAGCGGCCAGCACCAGCCACCAGCGCCTGGGTTCGTGGCGCAAAGTGAGTAGTGCAAACGCGGCCAACAGCACCACCAACCAGCTCCAGTGTTGGCTGAGCGTCCACATCGTCCAGTCGAGGGCGGTGGTGTGGTGGCTGTTGATCCATAGGAACCACTGGGTGTCTATCTCTTTCAGCGTCTCAAGCATTCAGCATGGCAAATATCTTGTCCTTCAATTCGGTGATGCCCTGTCCGCTGACGGCGCTGATGAACACAGCCTCGATGCCCTTCGGCAGGCGGCGCTTCAGCTGCTTCTGCATCGCCTCGTCCATCATGTCGCACTTGGTGACTGCCAGCAGGCGCTGCTTGTCCAGCAACTCGGGGTTGTATTTCTTCAGCTCGTCGAGCAGCACGTGGTACTCCTTGGCAATCTCCAGCTGTTCGCAGCTGACCATGAAGAGCAGAATGGAGTTGCGCTCGATGTGGCGCAGGAAGCGCAGACCGAGGCCCTTGCCTTCGGCGGCACCCTCGATGATGCCGGGGATGTCGGCGATGCAGAACGACTGGTCGTCGCGGTACTTCACAATGCCCAGGTTGGGCACCAGGGTGGTGAAGGGGTAGTTGGCTATCTCGGGTTTGGCGGCGCTGACGACGCTCAGCAGGGTGCTCTTGCCCGCGTTGGGGAAGCCGACGAGACCTACGTCGGCCAACACTTTCAGCTCTATGATCACCCACCGCTCTTCGGCGGGCTCGCCGGGCTGGGCGTAGCGTGGCGTCTGGTTGGTGGCGCTCTTGAAGTGGTCGTTGCCCAGGCCGCCGCGGCCACCCTTGGCGATGATGAGCTCCTGGCCCTCCTCGGTCACCTCGCCGATATATTCGCCGGTCTCGGCGTCGCGGCATACGCAGCCCAGCGGCACTTCCAGTATCTGGTCCTTGCCCGTGCGGCCGGTGCAGAGGTTCTCGCCGCCGTTCTGTCCATCCTCGGCGAAGACGTGCTTGGTGTACTTTAGGTGCAGCAGGGTCCACCGCTGCGTGGTGCCGCGCAGGATGACGTGGCCGCCCCGGCCGCCGTCGCCGCCGTCGGGGCCCGCCTTGGCGTTGTATTTCACCCGCAACAGATGCGCACTTCCCGCGCCGCCCTTGCCGCTCCGCACCAGTATCTTGACGTAGTCTACAAAGTTAGAGGTCATTGCTTGTATTATTTTCGAGGTGCAAAGATACGAAAGTTGAGCGATATGGCAAAATTTATTTTGACATATTCGAAATGGAGTATCTAACACGAAGTGAAAGATACGACAAATCTCCGACATGGGCAAATAAAAAAGTATAATTGGTGTCCGGCAGACGTGCTGTTGGCACGTAATAACCACATGAATGCCTCGAAGAGGCTTGATTTTATTAACCCCACACGAAACGTAGTGCCGTATGGGGGCATGCCGCACCTTCCGCCCTCGCGTGTCGGAGACACGCTACTATATTGTTCGGCGTTCATTGTGGCGTGTCTCCGACACGCAGTAGGTGTACCTATTTACGATGCACCCCACACCGCGCTGCGTTTGGTGTGGGGTTATTAAAATAACGTGCCGCCGGCACGTCCAAAAAATGCAAAAGCCTCCGCCGTAAGCTGAACGGCGGGGGCTTGGGTGTTTTTCAGAAAAAGGGCGGTGGCGATTAGCCGATGGCTTGGCGGGCGGCGAGGAGGGGTTTGTTGGAATGGATTTCGTGGGCGAAGCGTTTGCTTGCGGTTTCCTTGCTGTTGTCGGGGAAATAGGCCGAAGCAAGGTCTTGCTTTGATTGGTAATGCATAATAATGAAAATTTAAATGAAACAATAGGCCGAGGGCCGGAATTAGAATCAAGGAAAGATTCATATTATGCATCGAGTCGCCAGCAAGACTATAAAAAGAGAGCCACGGCAGGCGAGTGAAATGCTTGCCGTGGCGAATAACTGACTGTACTATAGCGAAATATAGCCAATAATGAGGTCAATGTTTTTTATGACTATTTTTCAATCATTCATCTATTAAGTGATATATGCGATTGTTTTCCGAAATTGTTAGTGTGGTATCATTGGGATTATATATAAAATACCAGGGTGCTCCGTTCCCGTATGGCGTAATGGCATAATATGATCCATTCATTGTTAAGCTATCAAAATAATAAACAATATCAGAGATACCTTCCGTAACGGTTTGGTTGTTATAGCTAAGATATATATATTCTGTACCAGTGCTATCGGTAATAAAGTGAAGTACTGATTTGTCCGTGTAGCCATCTTCATTAAGCACGCTTCCCCAAATGGTTCCAGTTAGTGAAACTGATTGGGGCGCAATCTCAGGTTCAGGATCCGGAATAGGAGAGGCAGGTTCTTTTACACATGCAATCAATGTGATTGATAGCATGGCAATCACAACAACTGAAAAAAATCTTTTTATTTTCATTTTTTTGGTAATTTAGTCAATTATTCCAGCATCATGCTTTAATAACATTAAAACTTGTTCGTATTTGACTGAAAATTTGCCTAGCATGCAATCTTCGTAACATGTAACCAGAGCTCTATCTGAGTAATGAAAAAGATATTTGCAACGATATAAGCATTCATCAACAGGGGCGACCGTATACATAATGGAGTCAAAGTAGTCTGGGGCTATATCATTTATCTCCCCAATGACGTTGTGCAAATCAACAATATTATTCCATAATTCGTATAGGGAAGACTGCGAGCACGTTTTACATGTATCTACATCAAAAACATAATTGGGGTTGTTTTGTATAAAATCAATATATGACACATTCGCCAAACCTATTATTTCGTCAAATACTCTTTCTGGAAGATTGATAATACTACAAAATTGATTAAAGTCTTCCTTCTCACAGGCAGTTTCCAAAAGATCGGGGGAATGCACATAAGCATAGTCGCAATGCTGCCAAAAAACATTAAGATACTTCGTCAACAATTCACGTGCCATTTCGCGCATATTAGCACTGATGCATGCTGTCATGACATGGGAATTGTTACTCCGGCAAGCATAGATAATACGATTGAGTTGATCGCGATTTATCTCACTTATATTGTCTGGTACAAGTGCGGACATATGGCCTTGTGTCTGTGAAGCGAGTTCTCCAAGACGGGATAGGGCGTACTCTTGGCACTCAGAACAGGCTGATACTTCTTTAATTAAATCAGGGTGATTGTGGATATAGTCTTCATTTTCAGATAAAGCCAAAATTTGATAAGCACAAAGCATATCGCGTGAAATACCAGTAACATTTAAGAAATTGACAGTGTCGTTATTGGCACAAACCGAAAGGAATGACGTCGAGTCGGCCTGATAGGCGCTGTCGCAAGCGGCATAATAGGCTACCATGACGTTGCGAAGTTGATTCAAAGTTGAGCCTCCTTTGGCAGACACATACGAGGGATTGACAATCTGATTCGTGTCGCTGTCCTTGTTGCAGGCAACGAATGTTATCGTACCCACCATCATAATTGCAGCTGCAATAGCCAATATATTCTTTTTCATTTCAATATTCATTTTTGTTACGCTCTACTGTCGCAAGAGTTGTTGCGGTTGCAGAGGTGCTGTGTGGATTTGTGCAACATTTTCTATTGCCACACAATAAAGTCGGTTGAAGCACGTTTGTTGAAACGTGTAGAGCAACTGCTCTATGCCTTGTGGGTGCGGGAGGTCATGATTTGAATGGCGGATTGTGAAGCCTGGATTTGCATTTCTGATTCACAAAGCACTATTATTGGTGAACTCTTGCACCCTCTTTTACGCCCCGACACAACGGCGCACCGAACTTGTGCGGGGCTTCGTCAGATGAGACACATGGTTCTTTCATGTGAGTTTGGGTGTTGCACCTTCATATCACAAGATGAATTAAACGTTAATACATTTCCTGAATAACCTGAATCGCCGGGGGCTGGTTTTGCCTGCGTTCTTTCTCGCTATAGCGGTTGCCGTAGTGAGTGATAAACTGCGCCACCGCCTCCGGGTCCAGCCTCTTGTCTTTAATCAGCCGCCATTGCGCCACAATCTTGACCACCGATTCTTCTTTCACAATCATGCTTGGACAATCCACCTCAGCTGTAACATCCATGCCTTGAAATGAGAAAACGAGATAGGCCACTTTCACACCTTCGGGGAACTCTCGTGTGGGACGCTCCTTGTCGGTGAAGCTGCGCATCGACGCCGTAATCATCACAGCATCCGTCTCGTCAGTGATAAAAAACTGACATGACGGGCTCAACATCTTGCACCCCTCCTTTTCGATGTAGGCGATGGTGTCGCCGTTCACAACCATTGCGCCGTCTTTACTGATGGACACTTTCTGCCGCTGCGCCGTGGCACTAATACAGGTCGACAAAAGCACAACAATAAACAGATTTTTCATGCTGAATATTATTTGTTATTGATTATTTCCACACTATTACTCGAAAACAAACCTTCATATAGTTTGTAGTCGCCAACATCCTTAGGAAGACTATTCTTTCTGCTCTCATAATGACAGAAGTGCCAAGGAACAATATCTCCCTCATTTGTAACTCGCCATGAGTCGCTTATATAAAACGAGAAAGAGGCTCCTGTCTTGAAAAAAGGTTCAATGCTAAAGGATTCTGTATAAGTCTCTCCATATTTCAGAAAAACAAAATTTCCATGGTATGGCGTCAATATGTCTTCCGTTGTAGGAACTTTGGAGGAGTCAACTAATGGTTTGTGGTCCGGGAGACCATTATCGGCCATTTCCTCTTCTTGGTATCTCATAATGGCATTAACTACCCCGGGGTGGTAATCATCTCCTTCATAGTTTTTGTATAAGAATCCGCCCTCAGTTTTTATCAGCATTTCATCTGGGGTGATTACAGCATAATACATCTCACCACCAAATGTTTTTCTTACATTTTCTTTATCATGTCCACATCCTTCTTCATATAATATCATGCTTTCAGTCGATGATTTCGGATAGCAATTCGATTCTGTTAAGACTTTGGGGAAATACACATTTCCATCCCACCTTTCATCGTGTATGTAGGTGACGTTTAACAGATGCCTAACCGAGTCGACAGTCATAATGATTCTGATTTGCGAATGTGCGACACAGCCCTGAGCAATCAACAATAAAAGGATTATTTTTTTCATGTTTTTTTTATTTCTACAAATTCGAAATTTTCAGTCCATGGAAAATTGGTATAGTTTAGGTCGAGAACTACATCGCCTAATATATTACAAGCTTCAATTATTCTGTCGCGTTCAATGGAAATGGCACTCCTGTTCCGACCGAGACGGTGTTCATATTGGTATGCCCAAAAGTCCATTGTATCATAAAGAAGTTCAACATTTTCCTTTTCTATTATGGTTTTTTTAGAGGCAAGATACAAATACTGTGATGCGTGCAATAATTCATGCCCCATTGTATAGAACAGCATCTTTTGTGAAGGAAATGCATATTTCTTGTTAAAATAGATGGATGGTTTCCCGGTATATTTCCCTTCTTCCAATCTCGTCATGCATGTCATTGCAATACCAGAAGCGCCGTTTCCTTTTTCCAAGTCGGCTTGTTTATCTTTTGGAACACTTTCAATAGTAAATATCTTGAGATTGTCTTTTTGAAACTTAGGAAACCATGTATTACGTGCAAGAGTTAGAAATCTATCACTTACTTCTATTTTGGTACTGGTTTTTTGTTCACCATTATTCAATAGAGGGGACAGGTTTATCGAGGGTATATTGATAGACATGTTTGCCCATTGTTTCCTCCAAAATGTAATATTACTCATAACTAGCTATTATTTGTTCAATGAGGGTGTCCCAAAAGTATACTATTCCCCAACGAGAATCGCTTATTTGGCACAAGCCTCAAACTACTTGGTTAAATAAAAAGAGGGTGTTCTTGACATTTGAGACACCCTCACTGTTGTTTGACATATCATTCAGATACCCCTTCTTTAGTGTTGCAACTGCACTCTCCAAATACGGACTTGTAAAGCTCCGCTTTCGTTTTGGGATCAACCAAGCCTTCAATCAACGATATTTTTTGCACGAGTTCGAGATTCTTCAAGTTCTCACTGACGGCAATTGCATCCTGCGCACGTTGGTTGAAGCAATCAAGAGCTTCGCCCTGTCCCAACAATGCATCGGCAATTACGCTATCGGTTCGCAATGTGTTGCGTTGAACATTCAAAATGACACCTGGAATATGAACAGGGGCGTGGCCTTTGACTACAATATAATCAATCCCATCAGGGTCGCAGACATAGTAATCCTCATCGTATCCGTAGGTTTTCTTGTCAAGCGTGATATGTTTCAGGAATTGTACACCCGTCCCAGTATAGTCGCGGATGACGTTGTAGCGCTGCAATATTTTTTGCTTGACATTGGCAATTTCTTCGGGAACGACCACTTCTTGCAATAGTTTGTCAGTCTCTTCAATGTCAACTATCTTTATCGATTCCATGTAGCCGTTGCAATAAGCGATGCGGATGTTGGAAAGATAGGTGATGCTGACATATTCCTGCAGGAGCTGCCGGAAAACGAAATTGAGAACACGGCTTTTGTTGATGTTCTCGATTTCGCGGACAGTTGTGTACTCCTCGCCTTCGGTAACAGTTTCTGTGGAAGTAGTGTTAATTTCCACATTGCGGGCAGAGTTGCTTTGCTCGCAATGTTTGCCGAGGGCACGATTGAGAGAATGAGTGTTTGAAGAACGGGATGAAGAGTGGTCGGCGCTTACGCTGGCGGAGCACTGGGCAGCCATAAAAGAGGCAGAAGCAGAGACACTGGCGCTGACCGAAGTTTTGCTCTCGGAAGAAGCGGCGGACTCTTCTTCCATTAGATTCTCCATTTCGTCAACACTGCTTTGACTGAAGCTATCTAGCAGATTCTCGGCTTGAGTTTTTGTGGATGTGCTGCTCTTGTAAGTCTTAACAGTGATAGTGGTTTTCTCACCTGGGAGTAGTGAGAAGGTTTCAAGAGTTTTTCCTGCACCGTAGTTTCCGAGGTAGGAACTTGTCTTGTATTCTTCAATAACAAACAGACGGGGATGCATCACTTGGGGGTCGGGAAGTAGTTTTACTTTAGAACCGAAGCCATTAAGTTTACCAACCATGACTGGTCGGTACTTGAGGGCTTTCAGATTTTTAAGTTGGACATCGTTGAAACAAGTATCAAGGACCGTCAGTTTAGGCTCTGATGATTCGCCTTTTTCTCCACCAGCTATTTTATCCAGCGAAATACCAAGCAAATCGGTTTGGGAAAGATTCAGTTCTTTGCGTACTTGGTGGTGGTTGAACCTGAGACCTAGGTCGTCGTTATTCAATTGGACACTTGCATTGAAACGTCTGCCCACCTCTTCATCCGAGGCGTTGAAATAATTCTCATTTTTGGGTTCTTCTCCCTCCTTTTCTATGAATACTTTTGAATCTGCGACAACACAGATTGTTCCATAAGTGGAAAAAGTTGTGCTTTGCGGAAGTTCATAGTCAAGTGTCGGAGCCGGAGAATCGCCAAGTGAAATAAATGGCTTGTTGGCATTACAACTTTCTGCTTTCAGGTTTTCCTTGAGAACTTCAAGGTTGCGAATTTGTTCAATAATGTCTGACATGTTGTTTCCTTTTTTATGTTAAACTTATTTTATTGCAATACAATTGTATACATTCTTTTCTTTGTCGTAGGTAATTGTAACAGTATATCCCGATAGAACCATCTTGTCGCACCAAGAGTAAGCGTCTTCTTGGCTGGAGGAGGAATATGTAACAACTTCTTTGGTTGCCACAACGCGTGAAGTAATGTTTTCATTGGACACACTGACTTCATACCCTTCTTCTGCCAATGCTAACATACGATGTAGAAAGTCAGACCATGCTTGTTCGCCAATAAGCGTTTCTAGATGCAGTACGCCGTTGACGGCGTACTGCACCGTGTACACGGTGCCAATTTCTGTGACGGATGATTGAGGCTCTATCTCCTGTTCTTTCTGGCAGCCAACAGTCATCGTACCTAGCACTGCAATGAGTGCAATTGTTCTAATTGTTTTGTTCATTTTTATTGCTTTAAAGTAACATTATAGTCATATTTATCCCTTAATATGGCTTTCAATTGTGATGTATTTTCTATCGAAAAAATACAAATCAAACGTTTGGGATATGATATTGCCACCAAATCATTGTTTAGTATGATGCTGTCCATCGGTAGCGATGGATTTTTCTTGGGGACCAATTTTAGTGATAGTTGATTGGTGTCTGCATAAAAATATTCCTCGTATTCTTTTGGGATAATGGGGATGCTGAAATCATGCTGAAGAATTATCCAAGCAGAATCAGTTGTTGCTTCAAGCATTGTTGCACTAACCACTACACTATCATTGACTTTGTAATCCTTTATAAACGTGGCATCAACACCATCCATCTTTGCGTAACGTTTGTACACGTCGCTGCACTGGTCGAAGGGGACGACCTGGGGCAGGAGCAAGACAGCCCCGCCACCCCCCAGAAGGAGCAGGCAGAAAAGGATAGTGATAAGCCAAGAGCGTTTCATAATTGAGCAACCATTTCGTCAACATTCACGATAGCGGCGGCGCGGTCGGCACGGTCGGGCTTCGACATGGCGTGTCCGTCGCCCACGGGGGTGCAGGCGACAAAGAAAAAGACTACCATGGCGGCGGCGCTGACGGCGGCGACCTGTCGGGCGGAGGAGAACGCCGTGGCGACGGCATTGCGGAAAACAACGTGGATGACACGCGGCCTGCGTCTGTCGGGACGCGGCGTATAATGGGGCTCCATGTGCATGCGGCGGATAAAGCGCGACATGGGGGAGGTGGCGACACGGGCGGGATGGTGGCGATGGAAGGAGAGGAGGATGTAGAGGCTGTGGAACACCATGAGGGCGTTGGTGGAGGCGAGGACATAGCCGGTGACGCGGATGAGAATGTAGGGGTCGGGGAGGAAAGAGGCGAGGGTGTAGAGACCGGCGGCGATATTGAGGATGGCGAGGGCAAGACATTCGGCCATGACACGGCGACGCCAGGGCTTGTAACGGCGGAAGTTAAGGGCGCGGGGCTGCGAGGCGGGGTACTCGGCAAGGAGTTGTCCGATGCGGCGGCTCTGCTCGTCCCAGAGGGATTGGAGTTCGGAGAAGATATCCTCCTGCTGCGCTGCGCTGACTTCGTCTGCGCAGCTTTGCCTCGACAGAGCAAACGAGTTCGCTCTGTGCTCGTCTTTCGCAGCTACTGCGAAATCTGGTAAATCTTGTAGATTTTCGCTTCGCGGATTGGATTTCTTATGGTTTCTATTAGTCATCTTCTGCTGTTTTGAGGTTGTTTAACTTTTGTTTTATGCGGTAGAGTTTCTGTTTTACGGCGGTTTCGGTAATGCCTGTTATCTCGGCGATTTCTCGAAGGCGTTTGCGGTCGAGGTAGAGGAAGAGCAGTTTCCGTTCGTTGTCGTCATCGAGGCGGTCGATGAGGTCGTAGAGGCGGTGGTAGCGTAGGTCGGTGGCTTCGTCGGCGAGGGTGTCGTAGAAAGATTCGTCGAGTTCCACGAACTGTGGCAGCCGTTTCCGCTTGCGGATTTCCTGTCCGGCGACATTGAGGGCGATGCGGGTGACCCAGGTGTTGAGGTCGCTTTCGCCGCGGAAGGTGGGCCAAGCCTCCCAAAGGGTACAGGCGATTTCTTGATAGAGGTCGCGGAAGTCGTCGCGGCGGCGGTCGGTGAAGTAGAGGCATACCTTCACCAGGGTGCCCTCGCAGCGGCGGAGCATCTTCAGGAATTCAGTATGTTGGCGCGCGTCTACTTTCATTCAGGTCATCAACCCATTCTTTGTCCTTTCATCTTATGTTTGTTGCCCGCCCGTTCTGAGGGGCCTCTATATTATTAGTTGCAAAAATAGGAAAAAAGTAACAAAAAAATGAAAGTTTTTGAGAGTTTGGGGGATATGGATGGTTTCCAATAGGATGGCGCTATGGATGCGACGCTGCACCCCACACGGCACTGCGTTTCGTGTGGGGTTAATTGGATTACGTGCCGCCGGCACGTCTAAAAAATGCAGAAAAGAAGCTGAGTGTTGAGCAAATCGGGGAATGCCACCCCCGTTAGATGGCAGAGTAATATACGCTGTCTTCGGTGTTGCTGAGCGGACACAGACCGGCATGGTGGAACATACCTTCGAAACTCAAGTCTTCGTCGATGGCAGGCCAATGGATTCCGCCATAGGATAGTTCGAATTGCTCACGCTGCTCTTGGGTGGCATGAGCAAGACGGGGCCAGAGACAGAACTCGTAGGAGGCCTGCTGCCCGTCAGTGGTCGACACATATACTGCATGGTCGTCCACCCATACCTTGTCAACTCGCAACTGTTTCATTTTTGCTTGAAGAATTCGTGCCAACGTTCGGTTATGACTTCTACGTTCTCCTCTATTACGGCCTCGATTAGCGATAACTCATGTTTCTTGAAACCGTGGTTGTAAACCATCTCCACCGGCTGCACATTATACTTGGCCTCATGTCCGCCGCCCTTGATGTGTACATGCACCGGCTCATGGTCGTCGGAGTAGAACATAAATCTCAATCCAAAAAAAGTAAATATCGTTGGCATAGTTGTATTTGTATTTTGTTGTTATAACGCCGTCAATCTATTTTTATTGTGCAGACCGGAGAACAAAATACAAATAAAACAATCCGCCGCACGTTGCGAAACTATATTTCAATTTCGATACACACTTTTGCACCCCAGCAAAACCATGTTTCGTTCTTTAAACACACTTTCGCGCCTTGCGACAGCCATTTTCAAAATCATTTGGGGCTTGCGACACTCTTTTTACAGCCTTTTGATTTCAAAACACCCCCGCGACACTCTTTTCACCCATTTTCAAAATCATTTGGCCCTTGCGACACTCTTTTCAGCCGTTTTCAAAATCATTTGGGGCTGGCGAGAGCCTTTTCGGCCATTTTCAAAATTGATTTGCCGCCCGCGCGATGGAGATTTGGTCGATTTGCATTGCTATTTCCATATACATTATATTTATTAGTTAAACTTTAAGCGACTATTTTGGTTGATAAGAGGTGATAAGAGCAAATGGGTCGCACACCGTCTTCACCGTGTCGTTATAGCGATACTCGGCGTAGTCCCGCCACACCTGAATGGTTACGCATACCGAGAACGGGACTTCTTCTTCAGGAAAAGATATATCTATTTTTTCATCCACGGGTATGTAGTACTGCTTATCGCGGTAATCGAAAGCGACAGCAGTGCATCCCCATTTCCCGGCGTAAACGGGAGCGTCATTGTCAAAGTCGTACCTTCCTCCGCCATTAACCTCTATTGTCATATCTTTGATGAAAGCGATGCCTTCATCATTGTATTGCAAGCCGTCAAACAGCGATGCACATTCGGGCACGGTGTCAGCTGCAATGGTATCGTTTGCTGCGGTGCCGCCCTTGCATCCGGCCATCAGCCCGATGCCGCACAGCACGGCGAGTGTCAAAATTGCTTTCTTCATATACCTTTTATATTATATTATATGTTATGTATCATTCTTACTGCGGGGTTTTGTTGCGGCGCGGCGGCATGCCGCCGCGCGATGGAGATTTGGTCGATTTGCATTGCTATTTCCATATCTGTGGGATTTTAATTAAACATTCTGCCATAAATAATGATTCCGCCGCGAAATTATTGGGCGTATGGCTCATTCTGTTTCGTCTTTTTCCCATAGGATTCTTTCGAAGCGTGGCCGTTTATCTTCTCCATCGCCTCGCGGGTGAGGAAGACGGCACTGCCCGTCTCGGCGCTATAGATGATGTATCCGTCCAGGGCGGTACTGAGAACGAAGGTTTGCTTCATCTCCCCGCGATAGAGCAGGAAGTTGCAGATGTCGGTAGGGGTGATGTAGGGGTTGTCGTTCACATGGGAGTGATAGATTGTCACCACCTTTTCTCCGTTCTCGTCGACCGTGGGCATGGGCAGGAAGCCTTGATGGTAGCGGCGGAAGCGGATGGCCTTGCCGGCGTTGTCGAAGTCGATGCTATAGTCGTTGCCGAAGGGGATGACGTTGGGACGCTCCACGCCCTGCAGGATGTACATCCTCGTGGTGCTGCTGTCGATGCGGATGATGTCGACGTTGGGGTTGCCATAGTTACTGTTGTAGCGGATGCTGTCGCCATATTTCCCAAGGCCATTGGTGAACAGCCTCGACTTCCACTCCCATTGTGCCTCCTCCTGGGCGTTGACGGGGCGGGGGGTATACCAGGTGTTGTACTCGCTCAGAAGCGGGTCGTAGCGCAGCACGAAGAGGGCGCTGTCCTGCTGCCTGTTGAAAAAGACGGCTTCCCATGCGTAGGGATCCGGTTGCCAGATGATGTTGCCCCCAAGCCTGTCGGCCTCATAGTGCGCCAATGCTGAATCGGTGGCCACCCAGTTGACGGTCTCGGCAAGGAAAAGTCTGTAGCCCTCGGCGCAGATGCTGTCGAGAGCAGCGGTAATCTGCTCGTTCGAAGGGCGTTTCGCCTTGCCGGAATGCCTCGCCGTGGAACATGACGAAAGTAGAAGGACGGCAATGGCGAGTGCCGCCAGCAGGATGATTCTCTTGATTGCTTTCATATCGAATAAGGTTTTAGAATTTGCACATACAGCCACCCCCGCCGCAAGTTTGCGGCAGAGAGAGGCAAATGAATTAAAAACAAAGAGGAAATCCTCCCGGCGATTACTTGTGCAATTCATGGGGAGGGGATAAAAATCAGCGAGTTATGGATATAAGCTTTCATCCGTTATTTCCTGTTTTGTCCGTCAGCCTACGGAATTCCGATAACTTTATCAACTGCGTGTTTTTGTGCTGGCCGAGGACGAGAAGGTCGGAGTCTCCGCTGACAAGGTAGTCGGCGCCTACAGTTTCCGCCAACGAAAGCAAGTAGAGGTCTTTGGGGTCGCGGATGGCAGACGTAGCCTTGTGAACGTGCTCGACGTTGCGGCAATAGGCACGGATGATGCGTAGCAAGTCCTCCACATCGGTATGGGTCACGTAGCGGCGTATCTTGTCACGGCCTGTAACGTCGACCACTTCTGCCATCAGCTGTGGGCAACTATAGACCTCCACCGTCGGCGAGGTGAGCATCTCTCGCACTTCGGTCAGATAATGGCCTATGAGGAACGAGACCCAGATATTGCAGTCGAAGATTACTTTCATATTTTCGATATGTTCGTTTTTCGCGCTTCGGCAAATAAACCAGTTTATTTGCACTCAGCTTAACGAAAAAACGTTCTTCACATTCCGTATCTAACTGCACTCACTTCATCCATTATCTCCTGCTCGGTAAGCGGGGGCTGTTGCGGACGGCTGGCAATGAAACGGTCGAGCAGTTGCTCGCGTGTCTCGCTCTGCCATCCGAATTTGCGGATAAGTTCTTTCAGCAGCGACCAGTCGGACATCGGCACATTAAGGTAAACGCCCTGCGTGGAAGGATTGTTCGCATTGTTGATTGTCGTGGTTTGCATTGCTTTAGCTCCTTATCTTTGATGTTTATATGGATTAAACGTGTAGCTTTGCATAAGCCTCATCCAGTTTGCGGTGGAAAATGCTTCCGAATTCGTCCAGCGACATATAGCCTTCGGGAATGTGCTTCGTTTTCCGCACCTCTTTGCGAGTGTGCGAAACATTAGGTTTCGTCGGCGTTGTGTATGCTACTTGTGTTTCCATTTTGTTATTGTTTTCGATTTGCAAAAGTACGAAGATTTATCGGGTTGACAAAAATATTTTCACGCGAAGAGGTTTCGTGCGTCTTTCATAGCCTTGCCGGCCCGCATCTCGCTGAACGCCGTCGTAAGACTTTCTCTGACCATCTTCGTCTGCTCCTCCTTTGGATTGTCTGAGGGCGTCACCTTTGCGCCAAGAGTGAGCAGCACGCCTATCAACTGCTTGATTGCGCTGTTGCGTCCGTCGTATTCCAGTGTTATTGTAGCCATAGCTGTACGTTTTATGCGTTCTGTTTATGTAACGTCGTCATTTGTTTTTTATTGTGCCGATGCAACAATTTACCTACCGCAGAAAGCAAAAAGCCTCCGCCGTAATCGGAACGGCGGAGGCTTGGATGTTTTTTCAGAAAAAGTACGGAGTGTCAGCCGATGGCCTGGCGGATGCGGGCGGCGATGTCCTCGACCGTGCCGAGGCCGTCGATGACCTTCTGCTTGCCC
This sequence comes from Bacteroidales bacterium, assembly GCA_045576855.1. Lineage (GTDB taxonomy): Bacteria > Bacteroidota > Bacteroidia > Bacteroidales > P3 > Colimorpha. The sequence goes on from JAZNHG010000001.1 coordinate 36,104, forward strand.
TGGGCGGCGTAGTACTGGGCCACAGGCAGGGTCTTGTTGTTGTACTCCTGCAGGCGGTTGTTGATGGTGGCCTCGTTGTCGTCGGCGCGACCCTGGATCTTGGCGCGCTCCAGCAGACGGCGCATCAGCTCGTCCTTGGGCACCTCAAGCTGCACCATGCAGGTGAGGCTGCGGCCGTACTTGGCCAGCAGACGGTCGAGGGTCTCGGCCTGGGCCACGGTGCGGGGGAAGCCGTCGAAGAGCATGCCCTTCGTGTCGGCGGCGATGGCCTTGTCCATCATCTCCACCACGATGTCGTCGCTCACCAGTTGGCCGGCATCCATAATGCTCTTGATACGCTTGCCGAGCTCGGTCTGCTCGGCAATCTCCTTGCGGAGCAGGTCGCCGGTCGAGACGTGCGTCAGACCGTAGTGCTCCACGATGAAGTCGCTCTGGGTGCCTTTGCCGGCACCGGGGGCTCCGAAAATGACGATATTCTTCATGTTAGTGAGTAGTGTTTAGTGTTAAGTGTTTAGTATTCTTTTCACTTCTCTTTCACTTCTCCTTTACTTTTTCAACTTATTTCACGCTGAGGATTTCGATGTCGAACACCAGGGGCGAGTAGGGGGGAATCTGCTGACCGGCACCCTGCGGACCGTAGCCCATAGCCGAGGGGATGATGAGCTGCAGCTTCGAACCTTCGGGTTGACCCATGACGCCTTCTTCCCAGCCGGGGATAAGACCCATCTGGCCCACCACATATTTCAGCGGCTCGTGGCACTGCATGCCGGCGGCAGCGCAGTCGGCCTCGTTGCTCGAGTCGAACACGGTGCCGTCCAGCAGGCGGCCGGTGTAGCTGATGGTCACCTCGCGACCCACGGCCACCGGGGCACCCGTGCCTTTCTTGTTCACGATGACATACAGACCTTTGGCGTTTGGCAGCGTCTTGATGCCGTGCTCTTTCACATAGTTGGCTATCAGCTCGGGCTCCTGCTCGCGGGCGGTCTCCATCTCCTTCTCGAAGTTGGCCTGCTCTTCGGCAAACTCGTCTTTGGTGACGATGTCCTGCAGGTTGATTTCATAGTAGAACTTCATACCCTTGCCGGCTTCGTACATAGGAGGCATCTGTCTGGCGTCCATGAATTTGGCCATCGAGTCGGCTGCCACGGCGAAGATGGCGCGGTCGCCCTTGTGCATCATCATGATGCCCTCGTGCAGCACGCCGTCGTACATCGGTATGGCGGGCATCAGGCGCTCGGTGCGGCCCACATTGGTGCGCAGCACGGTGGTGTCCAGCCGGATGGTCATCTCGCCCACCAGCACGTCGCCTTCCTGCACCTGCACGGAGTCTTTGCACTGCTGCTCGAAGCGGTAGTACAGTCCGTCGTCGGTCTGTTTGTATCCCTTCATGTCGCTGCTGCCACAGGCGGCCAGCAGCATGGTCCCTGCCACCAGTGCGGTGGCCATTCTCATCTGTTTTTTCATTGTTTTATTGTGTGTTATATTTGTTTTATTACTTTGTTTTCTATTGTTTTACGTCCACTATCTCCACCGTGTACACCAGCACCATGCGGCTACGTATGCGGTCGCCGTCGCCCACCACGCCGTAGGCCATCTCCGAGGGCACTATGACGCGTGCTGTGGCGCCGGCGTGCAGTGTGCGCAGGGCTGCATCCAGCCCGCGGGTGGGCTTCAGCCGTCCGCACACCACAGTGTCGGCGCTCCAGGCGTAGATTTCCTCGCCTCCGAGGGTCTCCACACGGTTGCGCAGCGCCACGGTATCCTCGTAGCCGATGGCGGCGCCGAGCGGCACTTCGCTATTCGCGTATTCGGCCACCCATACCCCGTTGGCGATGCGTGCCTTGTCCCAACCGCGACGCTCCAGATAGGCGTCTATCTGCTGTGCTTCGCTCTTGGCTATGATGCGGTTGGCCGATATCATATTCTCCTTCAGCGTGTCGCCCTTCGGTGCGGCAATGTCGTAGGTGGGCACCTCGCGGCACCCCGCCGCCAGCAGGGCGGAAAGCAGGATGATGTATATGCTATGCTTCAAGTCCAAGTCTTTGTTTTACAATCTCTACCGTTTCTCCCAGGCTCACCGTGCTCGTGGCGCCGGCAGCACGCTTGTGGCCTCCGCCGCCAAACATCTCGGCGGCCAGCTGGTTGACGTCGTACACCTCCTTCGAGCGCAGCGAGAGGCGCACCTTCGGCTGCCCGCACTGGCTCTCTTCGCGCACCAGCACGCCGCAGTCCACATCGCGCAGCCGCATCACCTCGTTGATGAGCCCCGTCAGTTCGTGGCTCGCCACGCCGTGGTCTGCCATGTCTTTGGCTGTCAGCACCATCAGTGCCACCTTGCGGTCGGCATACACCGTCAGCCGGTGGGCGATGGCATAGCCGAAGAAGAGCATTCGCTCCACGCTGAACACATTCTTTATCCTCCGGTTGATGTCCATCGGGTCTATGCCAAAGCGCAACAGTTCGGCGGCAGCCTGATACACGCTGGGCCGGTCGTTGCTGTAGCTGAAGGTGCCCGTGTCGGTGCATATGCCGGTGTAGAGGCTGGTGGCCGCCTCGCGCCCGAAGATGCCGTCGCCGTAGGCTTCGCGCATCAGCCAGTAGGTCAGTTCGCAGGTGCTCGACGCTTCGGGCTCGCTCACCACCGTGTCGAAGGCCGTCCGCTCGGGTTCTATATGGTGGTCCACCAGCAGCTTGCGTGCCTTGGCAGCCCGCAGCAGCGGTTCCAGCCTGCCCGTGCGACCCCATCCGCTGATGTCCATGCCCACTATGACGTCGGCTTGCGCCAGAGCCTCGCGGCAGCGCTCCTCGTCCGTCGCACCGCTCAGCACGCGGTCGGCCCCCGGCAGCCAGCGCAGGTCGTCGGGCACCCCGTCGGGCAGCATCGTCGTCACCTCGGCCTTCGTGGCCGCCGCAAGCAGTGCAGCCATGCCGGTAATCGACCCCACGGCGTCGCCGTCGGCATTGGTATGCGCCACCAGCACCGTGCGCCGCGACGCATCCAGCGCCGCACGAAACGCGCCGATGTCCCATTCGGAGTCGAATCCGACAGTGTATTTGCGTTCTATATGCATCATATGCAATAGGTTACCGGTACGAAACCTTAGTCCATACCGAGTGCAAATGTACGTAAAAAAAACGAATTACACGCAGATGAAATAAAAATTCATCCACCCCTTACTCCTCCGGAGAGTTCCCCAGTCTCCGGGTATCAGTGGAGACGGCGGTTTTGGCGGAGAATCACTCCACATTTTGGGAATGTGTTGCCGGACTATGGTGTGCGTTTTGCAGCCGGAATGCTCCCCTGGGACAGGGGAGCTGTCGCAAAGCGACTGAGGGGTGGAGAGATGCATGCCACGTACAGACGCTTGTCCACCCCTCACCCCAGCGGGGAGCTCCCCTGTCTCAGGGGAGCAATTGGGAATGCGAAATCCACCGCGAAAAACATATCCTTTTGCGCAACAATGAATATATTGGTAAACAATATTTATTAACACCCCTCACTCCCGCAGCACCGTCTCCGCATCCACCGTGGCGCCCGCGTCCGGCGCTGCCGCCGCCGGGGTGTCGCTATTGCTGGTGTAAACGCCGGAAAATCCGTTGGTTGTAACATTCTCCACCGCCGTGTTCTCCTCGGCCTCCCAGCCGATGAAGCAGGTGGCGGAGCCGACACCCTTGTCGTCCTGGACGAAGCCGTAGAGCAGCAGCTCGCGTCCGACGAAGGTCTCGGGCAGCATCAGGCGCACCGCGCGGTCGCGGCGGTAGACCGGCGCCGCCAGCAGACCGTCCTGCAAATCAGGGCAGTAGACGTACAGATACACATAGTCGTGCGGACGGCTGAGCCGTGCGCCGCCGTTGCGGTCGAAGCTGACGGACAGCACATTGCGCT
>JAZNHG010000002.1:0-107836 GCA_045576855.1 Bacteroidales bacterium
CGGCGGCGCACGGCTCTGCCGTCCGCACGACTATGTGTATCTGTATGTCTACTGCCCCGATTTGCAGGACGGTCTGCTGGCGGCGCCGGTCTACCGCCGCGACCGCGTGGTGCGACTGATGCTGCCCGAGACCTTCGTCGGCCGCGAGCTGCTGCTCTACGGCTTCGTCCAGGACGACAAGGGTGTCGGCTCCTGCACCTGCTTCATCGGCTGGGAGGCCGAGGAGAACACGACGGTGGAGCGCACGGAAACTACCGGATACTCTGCCGATTACACACAGAATAAACTATCCGCCAAGGCAGAAGAAAGAGACTGTCCGGCCGGGAAAAACGGGAGCGGCGGAACGTGCAACAGCACAGTCCCATGATTGCCGACGAAGGCAGGGGCACGAACTAAGCGTTCACAACGGCAGCAACGGCCACGGCGATGAGGAGCACGGAGGCGAGAATCATCCAGCGCCGCGGGCGGAGCTGTACCTTCTGCCGGCCGAACATCAGGCCCAGATAGGCAAACAAAAAGCTGAAAATCAGCATAGGCCAGAGGATGCGATGCAGGGCAGAAGACAGCTGCACAAATCCGGCGCCGACGCCCACCAGCAGTACGTTGATACCCGACGCGACGGCCAAGGCCAGCACCGATAGCGTGTCGGTCAGGTTGAAGACCGGCATGCGGGGCTCGCGCCGCAAGTAGGGAGCCAGCATCTTGACTACCACCACGATAACGATGCCGAGAAAGATATATGCATTGTAGTCGGCGTAGAGGTATGGGTCGACGGGCGACTCGAGGCGCAGCAGTCCGCCAAGGAGCGTGCCGAGCCAGAAGAGCAGCGTGTGGACCGCAGCCGTGCCGAAGGTGAGCAGCAGACCGGCCGAGAGGCGAACGGGCGTGGCCTCGGCGCAACGGCGGAAGAGCAACATGTTGGCCAGACCGAAGGCCAGGGCGATGACGATATAGGATGCTACAGACATGATTCTATGGCTTTTGTGATGGTTACAAACTGACTGACGGAGAGCTGCTCCGCACGGCAGGCGAGGAGCTGGTCGGGCGCGGCATCGAGCGGAGCCCCGAGCTGGCGCAACGCGTTGCGCAGCGTCTTGCGGCGCTGATTGAACCCGGCCTTGACGGTCTGCACGAAGAGTTTTTCGTCACATTCCAAGGCATTTACACCGTTGCGACGCAGACGGATAACGGCCGATTTCACCTTGGGTGGCGGATTGAAGACGGTCTCCGGCACAGTGAATAGGTATTCGATATCGTAGAAGGCTGATAGCAAGACGGAAAGGATACCGTAGGTCTTGCTGCCCGGACCGGCTGCCACCCGCTCGGCGACCTCCTTTTGGAACATACCCACCACCTCGGTGACAAGCTGGCGGCTATCGAATACCCGGAAGAGAATCTGCGACGAGATATTGTACGGGAAGTTGCCGATAATGGCGCATGGCGCTTGGAACAAGTTATTTAGGTCCATCCGCAGGAAGTCGCCCTCGATGACGCTGAGCGATGGATAGTGTGCATGGAGCCAGGCGACACTCTCGCGGTCAATCTCCACCACATGGAACTCCGTGTCAGGGCGGTCGATCAGGTATTTGGTGAGCACACCCATACCGGGCCCAATCTCCAGCAGACGCTGCACCGAAGGCGAAAGACTGTCGACGATGCGCCGGGCGATAGACTCGTCTGTGAGGAAATGCTGTCCGAGAAACTTCTTTGCTTTTACTTCATTCATCTTGTCTTCAATGCATTAAAACGTTTGCGAGCGCGGTCGGCATACAGGCTGGCGGGGTAGTCGAGCAGGAGCTGTTCGTAGCACTGCCGGGCCACTGCCGGGCGGTCCAGGCGCTCCTCGTTCAGCTCAGCACGGAGCATCAGCGCATCGTCGGCCGTGATATCGTCGGGATAAAAGGACACCAACCGGGCCAGCAGACTGTCGGCTTCCTCGTAACGTGCTTGTTTCAAACGGATTTGAGCCTTGCGCATGAGCACTTCGTCGTGCAGTGGATGCGACAGAGACTGACGTCCGACAGCGTCGAAGGCCAGCCAAGCGGAGTCGAGGCGCCCGCGATAGAGCAGCAGGTCGGCGTCGGCAAACGGCTCGAGGGTGGTATAGGTGCTGTCGTCCTCCATATTGTCGGAGATGAGCAGCGAGAGCTCCATAGCGTCGTTGGCAATGAGTTTGCTGGTCGAAGAGCGGAGCACATTGAGCTGCGACTGTGCCCAAGCGAAGTCGTGACTATAGTAGGAGAGCTTGGCGTTGCGGAACTTGGCCGCGGCCCCCAGCATATCATCGCGGTTAGCCTTCTCGACCTGCATATAGAGCAACGAGGCGTCCCAAGTCTGTCCGGCAAAGAGGAGCAGGTCGCCGAGCTCCAGCTTCACCTCGTCGCGTATCTGGGGTTTCAGGCGGGGCAACTCCAATACATCGTCGAGCATGGATACCGCCTCCTGCGCGTCGCCGCCGTGGTAGGCCATCAGCTGCGCATAGTGCCGCATCAAGGGTACCGTGCGCACATTCTTTCCCAGCTCGGCAAAGGCGGCCAAGTACTTCTCCTTCAGCGCGGCAAGGTCCTGTGGTTCGACGGCATAATTCCTGTTGATACGGGCAAATTCCACCTCGAGCTCGCCCATACGCGCTTCGAAATAGTGGGGACTGTCCTGTCCGCGACGCTGTAGCAACCGATAGCCGTCGGCCGCCACATCGTAGGCCCCGTTGTTCTGTGCTATCTGTGCCACGCGCAAGAGCTGGTCGCCACCCAAATCGGGGAAGCGGGCGTCGACGGCCTGTGCCTGTTCGAGGGCGAAACGGAAGTCGTTCTCCTGCAGCGAGAACCATATCATCATCTCGAGATAGACCTTGTTGTCCGGATGGTCCTGCACGCGGGCGACGAGTGCGCGGCGCACCCCGTCGGCCAGGCGGCGGTCCGGAGCCTCCTGGAGGGCACGCTGCATAGAGACCTGTATGCTCTTCATCATACCCGGCTGATGGTCCAGCAGGTCGAAGTATTCGCTCGTCATAGCCTCGTAATCGCCCATCTGCTGATATACCGTCACGAGTTCGGTGAAGTAGAGCGAGGGATTGGAGGTGAGGCTGCGGGCAGTGAGATAGGTGCGGGCTGCATAGTCGGGGCGTCCGACGGAGAGGAAAGCCTGCACCAGGTCGGGGATTGGCTGCTGGTTGGTGGTGATGAGCGAGAGGGCCTTGTCGAAGCACTTCACGGCTTTCTTGTCCTGATGCTGGCGCAAATGGATACGCCCCTCGTCGACCATGAGGCTCAGGTCCTTGGGGTTGCCCTTCTGGCGCCGTTCCACCAGACGGCGCGCATCCTTGTACTGCTCCAGCTCCAGGTAGGCCGAAAGCAGTCGCTGGTAGTGGTACTTGTTGGAGCCCCGCTTGTAGAGCTCCTCGTAGAGCTGCGCCGCCTGAGCATATTCGCCGTGGTCGAAATAGTATGCAGCCAACTGCTCGTCGCTCTGCTGTGCGACAAGTGTCGCCGCAGAGGCGAGACACATGAGTATCAATACAATAGTTTTCCGCATACCATTGAGCAGATGGGGGAAAAGAAAAGGCCAAAGGTTATAGGACATTGTTCTCCCTCTAACCTTTGGCCTCTAACCTTTCTTGGTGACCCAGCTGGGGCTCGAACCCAGGACCCCAACATTAAAAGTGTTGTGCTCTACCTGCTGAGCTACTGAGTCAGTGTCTGTACTGACCTTGCGGTGTCTGTGACCCAGCTGGGGCTCGAACCCAGGACCCCAACATTAAAAGTGTTGTGCTCTACCTACTGAGCTACTGAGTCATCATTTATCAACCCCCTCAGGGGCTCAAAATGAATGTGCAAAAGTACTACTTTTTTTTCATCCGGCAAAATTATTTGTTCTCCACCGACACACCAATGCCCATATTATCCTGTATTACAAACGACTATATTCGTCTATAAAATAAATGCACACCGGCTGTCGAAGACGCAAAAACGCCCCAAAAAGAGGCGGATGGACCCATTTTTGGCCCATCCGCCTCCATACTTTTAACACAAGTTTTCCTACCGTTTCACCACCAACTTGCGAGGCATAGGGGACTGACCGACCCTGACGAAATAGACGCCCTGGGCAAGATGCCGGATATCAATAGTCGTGGTGCCGATTCCAACAGTGGCATGCAATACCTGACGGCCGCTGACGTCGAGGACAGTAAGGTCGCCAGATTCCTTGCTCTCTATACAGACCCTAGTGCTGGCGGGATTGGGCCACAGCGACCATGCGTCGGCGTCTACCGCAGCGATGCCTGTAGTGGTGTCGCTCACCCATTCGAACAAGGCTGTGATGACCGTATCACTCTCGACCACAATATTGCGTGGACTGGTCTCCACACCGTCGTTCCAGCCAAGGAACTGCCAATGACCTCCTGCGGTGGCGGTGTCGGCATAGAGGAGACCTATCTCCACCGTGTCGCCGTGGGCATAGATGCCACTGCCGTAGGGTTCGGCGGCACCCGCGACATTGGTATTGACCGTGACGGTGTGCCACACGGTGTCGGGCGGAGTGGGCACGGTGTCAGGGTTGGCCGTTGCCCATATGCGCACAGTGTCGATGGCCGCTTCACAGCCGCTGGCATGCTCGGCATCGCTGGCGGGGCCGGTGTGGACGAAAGCCAGGTGGATGGTGCGCCCGGCATAGGCCGAGAGGTCGACCTCGCGCCGGGTCCAGCCGCTGAAGCCCGTCTCGCTGTAGAGGGTGTCGGTGAAGCAGCTGCGGTCGATGTTGCCGTCTGGGAGCACCACATATTCGCTCGGCGACACAAGCACGCGATAGGTGGTGTAGCCGCAGTAGGCGTTCCAGGCGAGGGTATCCTGTGTACTGTCGGGAAGGTGGATTGGGGGCGAGATGAGCCAATGGTCGCCACTGTTGTCGCCGTAGTCGGCCTTGCGGCTCACCATGCAGTTGCGTCCGTCGAGGAAGGTGCTCCAAGAGTTGTCTTCGGGGTGCCAGCCGGTATTGCCGCTGAGGTTGCCGCGCGGATAGGCTATCCGTCCACGCTGCCAGTCGAGGAAGTGGGCGTAGATACTGCTGCCGCCGGCGGTGAGGGTGGCCTCAAAGGGGGTGTCGCGCACCTCGCAGTCGAGCACACGGGTGGTGGCCGATGCCGAGCTGTGGCCATACACGTTGGTGGCCACCACGGTGATGGTATCGAAGCCTGTGGCATCATAGGCTATAGTCACTCTGGGGGCTACGGTCACAATAGTAGTATCCATCCGTGAACTGTGCCAGCTGAAGGTAAGCCCTGCGGTGTCGCCCTCGAGGAGAGTGACTTGGAACATGACGGAGTCGCACAGCGTAGCATACTGGCTGCCCTGCACGCTGACCACCGGCGACCCAGCCTGCGGCACATAGTTCACCACCACCACATGGGATGCCATATCGGTGCTATAGGCGTTGGCGGCCACGACAGTGAGGGTGTCTGTGCCGGGAACATTGTAAACAATAGGGACAATGGGAACTAAAGTCACCATAGTGGTATCCAGCAACGTGCTGTGCCATGTGTAAGTCAACCCTGTGGTGTCGCCCTGCAGCAGGGTTGCGTTGTAGGTCACCGTGTCGTAGGTCTCGGCTGTGGCTGGACCAGAAAGAGTCACCCTCGGCTCCAGTGGCATGGTTCCTGAATGGAACACCGCCACATTGTCGATCAACACGGCGTAGCCCACCGTGCCTTGAGACCACTGCAGAACCATCTGCGCGTCGGGCACGGTGGCGGTAGTGAAGAAGACTGTGTCGCGACAATAACTGCCAACACAGGGTGTCATAGTCTTGACTACCACATATTCGCCCATTTCATTATAATAGCCCGCCGTGAGTATTCCGAAATTGGCACTCTCGAAGCGGTAGTCGAAAGCCAGCGCGAGGGTCTGCAGGCTGTCGGCCATGCGTGGCAGCATCACCTCGGCCAGTGTGTCGTACAGCTGATAATTACTGGTCACCATAAAGAGCGCATTGTCGGGAATATTACTCATCAGAGAGTAACCACCTGGCAGGATAACATGCGGCGCAAGGGCCTCGACACCATTCCATACAGCCCCCCAGCAGGGTGGCAATATACCTAAAACGTTGCTGTTTGTGGCCGCTGTACTATTGAAGTTCTCGAAGTACGGCACCGACATACCACTACAATCATTCACCGTCACCACCGTCCAGGCCGTGTCGTTGCCGTGGACATTGGCGGCAATGACAGTGATCGTGTCGGTACCTGTGGCAACATAAACCATAGATACACTAGGAGCTATAGTCGCTATAGTAGTATCCAACAGGGAGCTGTGCCATGTATAGGTCACCCCGACGGCGTTGTTGCTGAGGGTGGCCGTGGCCGTGAGGGTGTCGCCGAGGGCTACCATAGCAGGGGCCACAAGCGAGACCTGTGGCACCGTGCGGTTGTAGTCGACACGGACGTCGTCGAGGGTGTAGGGGTCGGATACACTGTTGCTCGCTGTCTGTGCGAAAGCCACGCGGATGCGACGGCCGGCGTAGGCGTCGAGCGATACTGAGTCGGGGCCTTGAAGGGTCTGGCGGTAGAAAAGCGTGTCGGTGAAGTCTACCGGCTCTATACTGCCCGTAGGCGAGACGAATATCTTCGTCAGATTGGTGCTCACATTGGAGGACCACTTGTACCACATAAGCTGTAGACCCACAGTGTCGGGCAGGTCAATCCACGGCGAGACATACCAGCTGTTGGGGTTCGAATGCACCACATAGGTGGTGGAGTCGTTCCAAAGGAAGGTCATCTGATCCCGCGTCCAGGAGCCCGACCAGCAGGGGTTGGCGACCTCGAAGTCCTCGAGCCACGGCACCGTGACGGCAGGGCAGTCCTTCACCTGACGCCACACCGTCGCCGTATCGCTGCCGTAGGCGTTGGTGGCCACGAGCCTGACGGTGTCGTAGCCAGCGGCATGGTAGACCACATAGAGCATCGTGTCGACAGAATAGACATCGGCCAGGCCCTGCAGCGCCATCGAGGAGTGCCAAGTGTAGTTCATGCTGCTGCGCACGCCGTGGATGAGGTTGGCGCGATAGGCGACGGTGTCGTCCACAAAGCAGCGCGCGGGCGGCACGATGGCGACCTGCGGCGGCCGCGTGTCGAAGATGCGCACGCTGTCGATGGCCAAGATGCCCGGAATGCTGGAGACCTCGTAATACTGCGTCTGGTAGCGGAAAGCCAAGTGTACCGTATCTCCCGCATAGGCGCTGAGGTCCACCCGCGGGGTGCGCCAACCACTGTTGTAAGTGGGCAGGTTCCCGCTGTAGGTGGCCAGCTGAGTGTAACTGCCGGTGTCGCGGTAGTCACCCGTGGTGATCCACACGCTGTAGGTGTGGCCGTTGGCAAAGATGGCGGCGGCATCCCACCACAGTTGCATGCCCTCGCCCTCGTCGGATGGCATGTAGGGCAGCTCGATGGCACGCGAGATAAGCCAGTTGTCGCCCGTCGTGGCAGCTTTGATCACGCAGGCCATCACGCCTGTATTGTCCGGCGACCATTGGCTACCCGCAGGCTGCCACCAGCAAGCGAACTGGTTGCTGAAGTCCTCCACCCACGGCAGCGTGTCCACCACGCCACAGGGTTTGATGTCGACCACTATCGTGGCGCTGTCGGTGCCATAGTTGTTGGTGGCCCACACGGTGACGGTGTCCGGACCGCCCACCGAAGGAACGAGCGTGGCCTGCGGACCGCCGTCGAAGGTCAGCGTGGCACCGCCGCTCTGGGTCAGGGTGGAGGTCCAGCTGTAGGTGAGGCTCGTGGTGTCGCCCTCCAGCAGCGAGGCGGTGAGCGAGACCGGCGTGCCGGGGAAGTAGCCGTCGTCGGCCACGGCCTGCACCACCGGCTCGAGGGCATAGCGTATGTTCACATGGATTAGGTAGTACTGCAGGAACTGACCCGTGGCCTTGAAGACCACGCGGATATGCTGTCCGGCGTAGGCACTGAGGGGTATGCGGGTGCTGGGGTGGGTACCTGTGGTAAAGGGGATGACGCTGAGGGTGTCGAAGGAAACCATGTCGGTGGTGACCATCACCATCGTGCTGCCGTAGTAGAAGCTGTAGGCGCAATCGTACTCCAGCACCACGTTGCCGTCGTCGGGTATCCATACCGGCGGCGTGGCCACCGCGGTGGGCCAGTCCTCGAAGCTCAGATAGCCGCTGCTGTGGACGCTGCACGTGCCATTCATCACCTGCCAGCAGGACAGGTCATTGCTGAAGTCGGCCACATACGGCAGGGTGTCCAGCACGGCGCACACGCGCACCACGGCGGTATCCGTGGCCGAGCCATAGGCATTGCTGACGGTGACCACAAGGGTGTCGAGCCCTGTGTCATGATAGGCGATGCGCATTTGCGCCCCGCTGCCGATGTAGTCGGCCAGTCCGTGGTCGGCCATGGTGGACGACCACTGGTAGCTGATGCCCACCGTGTCGCCCTCGGTGAGGGTCACCGCTGCGGTGACGGTGTCCTCGCCGTAGAGCCGCTCTGCCGACGTGGCGAGGCTGACGACAGGCTCGCGCGTGTAGCGTATGGATATATCGTCGACAAGGGCACTATAGTATGAATCCCCATGCCTAAGAGTGAAGCGCACCGTCTGGCCTGCATAGGCGTCGAGCGGGAACTCGAAGTAGCGGTATTGTACATTGGCACTTGCCGTGCCTAACACCGTGGCGGTGCTCCAATCGCTACAGTCGGCACCGGCGATCAGAACGCTAAAACTCCTGTAGATCGAGGTGCTGCTGGGACCACTCAATCTCGCCCAAAGCCCCAACCGCAGCATATAGGCATCCGACGGTACCACGACCGCCTGCGAGACGATGAGGCTGCTCTGGCTACTGGTTGTGTTCGACTTCAGGCAGTAGGCCCCACCGTGCTCGTAGCTGTCGGTGGTGGTCCAGCTGCGATAGCCCGTCGGTGTCTCCCAGCAGTCGAGACCATATTCGAAGCCCTCGCGCCACGGGAAGAGCGTCACCGGCCGGCAGTCCTTCACCACAATCACCGCCGTGGCCGTGGCGGTGCCATAGTCGGTGGTGAGCGTCAGGGTGACGGTGTCGACACCCGAAGCCAGATAGACCAGCCGCAGCGTGTCGTCGTCAGTGATTCGTATGGCCAGGCCCTGGTCTTCCATCGTGGAACGCCACTCATACTGCGGGTTGGCCAGCACGCCGCGGGCCAGCACGGAAGGCACCGCCACCGTGTCGCCGGCCTGCACCCTGGCCGCTGCCTCCAGCACCACCGACGGTTGCATGCACACCTCGACGCCCACATTGTCCACTTCGGAGACACCCCCACCCTGCCCCACACGCTGGAAGGCCACGCGCACACGGTGGCCCGCCCAGGCATCGAGTGAGCGGTAGTACTGCTGAAAATACTGCTCGTAGTGGTCTATCGTGCACAGCGTCTGCCACGCCGCTGCGGTATCCACCTCGTCGGTGGTGTCGCAGACCAGCAGACGCACCCGCACTTGCGGCGCCACATTGCTGACCTTGCTGCTCTTATACCACCAGCCCAGCGTGAGGCCCACCGTGTCGGGCAGCACCACGGGCGGCGACACGAGCCACTCGTTGTAGGTTGTTGTACTGTAGCCGTTGGGCACACGCATATAGTAGTTGTTGCCGCTCGACACGCGTCGCCAGCTGCGGGCGCTGGCGGTATAGGGCTTCTGCCAACAGGCGTCGCCATCGGCCAACTGGTAGTCGTCCATCCACGGCAGCAGGCACACCTCGCCGCAGCCGGAGGTGAAGCTGAAGGGGCGCCGGTGCAGGCTGCTGTCGCCCGCGGCGCAGACGGCCTGCAGGGTGCCGCTGTAGGTGGTGAGTGGGTTCAGGTGATGCAGCAGCAGCGTGGTGCCAGTCGTCACGGTGTCCACCCCCAGCGTGGGGATACGCAGGCGCCAGGCCGCCGCACTGCCGCTCCATCCCAGCACGGTGCTGTCGGCCGAGCCGCCCAGCAGGCTCACCACCGGTGCCAATGGACAAGCCGCGCTGTCGGGAACCAGGCTGTAGCAGCGCCACTGCTCGGGCCACAGGCCAGCGGCATTGGCGGGTACAGGCAAGGCGGTGTAGGGCTCCACCTCATGGGTGGCGAAGTTGAGCAGCAGCAGGTCACCGTTGTTCTTGGCCAGGCCGGGTTGCGTGGCCGGCATCTCCACCGTGCCCGTGGAGGGGCCATAGACCAAGCGCACCTCGCCGGTGGCTTCATAGAGTTGCGTCTGCCAGCAGACGTAGATGCTGGAATGATCGATTATCCCCAACCGGTGCTCCACCACCAGCACATGGTTGCCCGCCGTGCCCACCGTGGCGCATCGGATATAGCAGCTCGAATCCACCATGCCGCGCACGCCCAAGCCGTCCACCTTGGGATGCGTCGATCCGGCGGTCAGTGTATTGCCGCTCTGGGTACCCACCATTCGGGCTCCCAGGCGTACGGCCCCCATCAGATTGGTGCCGAAGGTGGTGTAGTCGGTGCCTGCAAAGGTGAATGTGAAGCCGATATCGGTCAGCGCCGAGCCGAGTCCGCCGCTGGTTATCCAGCCGCTGTACGGGGGCGTTACCAGCGCCGAGTCGATGCCCGTGATGTCAATCCACGCCGTGGGGTCCACACGCGTGCTGAAGCGGTAGTTGTCCACCAAGGTCTGCGCCCGCAACGACGTGGCCGAAGCCAAAAGCAGCGCCAGAATCAGTGCAATCTGTCTTTTTTTCATAACCAGTATTGAGTATATTTCTTTATTGTTCAACAAATTACCCCCCCCAATTCACAAACCGCGCTGCAAATATACAACTTTTTTCAAAAACAATAAGAAAAAATCCGCCTAACGGAAAATCCGGAGCGGTGTGGACTGGGGACACTTGTGCAGCCCGTCAGGGCACTTCGGGCGGCGGCCCGTCGCGACGCGGAGCAGCACCGCCGGCGGCAGCACTGCCTACGGCTGTCGGCGACGGCTCGGCGTGCAGACTCTCCTCGTTCAGCTCGGTGGCCATGTCCACAAAGTCGCTCCAATTCTTGTTCAGCGGCACGTAGCGCCCATGATACTCATAGTGGTTCACGCGGCCCACACCGATATAGGTGCTGTTCGACGGCCGCCCCTCGCGGTCCACCACAAAGCCGTAGAGGTGCACTTCCTGCCCGTCGCAGCACTCGGGGAGACGGATTTTCACCGACTTGCTGCGGCGCGGCGCCGGTGCCGACAGCCATCCCTGCTCCATGCCCGGCGCATAGACGTAGAGGTACACGCGGTCGTCGCCCGAGGCATGGAACGAGAGCCCGTTCTTCTCGAAATCCACCGCCACCGTCTCGTCGCCCTCGAAGCGTGGTGCCTTGAACCACACGTCGGCCGCCGGCCCCGCCGAGAGCTGCAGCCTCTCATAGGCCACCTCCACCCCGTCGCCACGGCGGACGAAATGCTCTTTGTTCTTCATCACGAAGTAGTTGCCCTCCGTCATGCGGGCTTCTTCCGCCTGACGCTTCAGGCCCAGACGGAGCACCTGCCGCGCCATCGACGCAAAACGCACCATGCCCACAAACCAGTCGCGCTCGGCGCGCTGGCTGTGCGTGTCCGGATAGTTGATATGCGCACGGTAGGCTCGCACGCAGTTGCGCCCCTTCCACATATAGCCCACCGTCGTACCTATGCGCCCGACGAACGGCCCCGTGACTCCACCGACTACTATTGCCATATTTTGGTCTCCTGTTTTTCCTTCCATAACGGAGGCATTGCATTATTATTGTCCAAAAGCAAAAAAATAATGCAGGCCCTAAGAAGAAGAGAGGAAGAAGCACAAGCACACACACAGCTAGGACAGAGCCGGTTGCGCAGAGCACAGCAGAAGCGGAGAGCGCAGAAAAACATCTGCAGTGCAGGACAAGAACAAAAGTCTGCCACCGAGCATGCCACACAAACCGCCGGGGAGGGGCACAAGGCGGAAGGGATAAACCCCACAGACATGCACACAGCATGCCTCGTTTTCCCATCCGCCCGGGAGGCATCCGAAATGTTAAAATGGTAGGATGGTGGTAGGATGGTGGTAGGTTGATGGTACGTTGGTGGTAGGATGACCCTAATTAGGTCGAAGGGTGGAGTTATGATGAATGATGAATGTAGAATGATGAATTCTAGTCTACTACATATTCACCACCGCCAACTGACCACTGACCACTGCTCACTGAACACTGAACGCGGCCCGCCACCAATTCACACCCCCTCAGTGTTCATCCGGATTTTGCAAGTGAAAATTTGTTAACAAATCATAACACATAGCGGCAGCCGTCGACAAGGTGCGCAACCCGGTCGATTAGCTTCGTGTCGCGAGGGGGAAAACACTACGCCTTGTAGATGCGCATGACGCACTCGCCGCAGTCGAACCGCAGGCGGAAGCGGCGGCCATTGTTGTGGAGGTAGAGCTCGTCGGCAGGCGCCGGTGGCTGCGCGAGGAGCGGCGAGGGGCGGTCGCCGCCGGGACGCTGCTGCAGACAGCAGCCCAATTCGTAGCGCAGGCAGTAGCGGGTGGTCATCAGCGCATGGCCGTCGTAGTCGCCCGTCTGTTCCAGCCCCCGCTCGGCGACGCGGGCGCCGTGGCGACGGTAGAACTCCTCGCTGCGGTCGTTGACCACATTGGCGCGGTAGTCGAGGTCGGCATCGGGGGCCGGCAGTCCCATATCCACCCGGCTGCGGTCCGCGGGGCGGAAGGCGGCCAGGCGGCGTTCGGTGAGGCTGGCCACCGCCTCGCGGCGCAGTCCGTTGAGCAGCGACCCCGGCAGGAAAAAGCGGCCGCCGGTGGTGTCGTCGACGGCGAGAGGGACAAAGGGGGTGTTGCCGAGCTTGGAGAGCTGCTTCACGATATTGTTGGAGTTGTGTTGCGGATGGCCGTTGCACTCCTGGTGTGCCACGTCGGCCCGGCTGGTGGCGCGGATACCGTCCTCGTCGACGAGGTCGAGGCTGAAGCCGCTGCGGGTGGCGCAGAAGAGCATGCGCACACCCACCTTGCGCTCGGCGCTGCGGCTCTGGAGCTGCCGCTCGAACTGCTGGTCCTGGTTGCGCCAGAGCGGGGTGCCGATACGGAGCTCGGGCATGCGGTTCGGCGTCAGCGTGCGGCCCTGCACTTCGTTGACCAAGAAGCCCTGCAGGCGGCCGTCGGCATCGAAAAAGCAGAGCCCGTCGCCGTTGGCGAAAGGCAGCGTGCCGTCGACGGTGAGGGTATAGCGACCCACAGAGGAGACGCGGCCCACGGGCTTGCCGAGCGACTTGGGGGTGGCAAACGAGGCCATAGGCTGGCGCTGGCGCAGGAAATAATCGGTGTAGCCGCGGTTGAAGGTGCGCTCCGGGTCGGGCGTGAAAGTGAACATGCAGGTGCCGCTGGAGGCGCGTCCAGCCTCGGGCAGCCCGTCGGCCATCAGCCGGTCCAGCTGCTGGCGGTAGTAGGCGGTGACATTCTTCACGTAGGAGAGGTCCTTCAGGCGCCCCTCTATCTTGAACGAGGTGATGCCCGCCGCAACCATATCGGCCAGATGGGCCGAGGCGTCGAAGTCCTTGAGCGACAGCAGGTGCCGGTCGCGCAGCAGCAGACGTCCGTCAGCCGTGGCCAGGTCGTAGCTGCTGCGGCAGGGTTGCGAGCAGCAGCCCCGGTTGCCGCTGCGCTGATTGAGGTACTGGCTCATGTAGCACTGGCCGCTATAGCTGACGCAGAGGGCCCCGTGCACGAAGGCTTCCAAGTCGACGCGGGTGGCTTCGCGGATGGCCCGCATCTGTTCCAGCGAGGTCTCGCGGGCCAATATGACGCGTCTGAACCCGACTGATTCCATGAATTTTACACGCTCCACCGTATGATTGTGGCATTGTGTGCTGGCATGCAACTCGATGGGAGGCAGGTCGCACTGCAGCAAAGCCATGTCCTGTATAATCAACGCATCGACGCCCATATCGTAGAGGTGCCGTATCATATCGACGGCGACCGGCAGCTCATCGTCGAAGAGAAGCGTGTTGACGGTGGCAAACACCTTGGCGCGGTAGAGGTGGGCATAGCGCACCAGCTGGTCGAGGTCGGCCAGGCTGTTGGTGGCGGCGGCCCGGGCGCCGAAAGCGGGCGCGCCGATATAGACGGCATCGGCGCCGTGGCTGATGGCCTCGCATCCGAATTCGAGGTTCTTGGCTGGGGAGAGGAGTTCTAGTGTCATAGTCGGGTCTGGGTTATGGGTGGGTTTTTGGGCCGATGGCTGACGCCATCGGCACGGGGGCATTCGGGGTATTTGGGGCGGGGCGCGCGCCGGCTTGTGCTTCCTGCGCCCCCGTGCCGGCGGCGTCAGCCGCCGGGCATCGCAGCGTCAGCGCAGTACCAGCACCAACCGCGCAGATACTCTCGCAGAGCCCATTCAAGTAATGAAACCGCTGATGGTCGCTCGTGAACGGCGGCAGGTCCTCCTGCCAAGGCGCCATCACCAGCAAAGCCCCGCCGGCACAGGCTTCGAAGCGCGAGCGCTCGGGCTTCCAATGGGGGCCAATGGGGTCGCTCTGCACGTGGATGAGCCGCAGACGGCGCCGCATGGCTTCGTTTTTGATACGCTTCTCGCACTCCGAGATGCCGGGCGTCACCAGCACATCGCCAGCCTCGGCAAGTGCCGTCAGCCGGTCGTGCTCTTGGTGCCAGTAGGAAGTCTGCTCCGTCGGCCGACCGCCGGTTTGACGGTGAAAAAACACCTGATGCTTGTCAGGATATCGCAACAAGAGCATGTTGCCGAAAGCACCATAGCGGACGCCACCGATAGTAATACACAGCACCCGCTGCATCAGCTCCGGATGCTCGCGGCGGAACAGGTAGCGCCAAGGGTTTTCTGCCAGATAGCGCCGCCAGTTGTCGAGCTGCCCATCGCGCATCAGGATGCGGTCGTTGTAGCCAGGTTCGAAGAGTGGCGCCCTACTACCGGCGGCTGACGCCGCCGGCACAGGAGAGGAGACGAATGTGGAAGCAGAGAGCGGCAGGGCCCCCGTGTCGGCGGCGTCAGCCGCCGAGAGCCGCCACCACGCTCGACTCACCCCGCCCTTGAAGGCACCCACCACCGTCCCCAGGTGCTTACCCTCGGGCAGGGGGGCCTTGATACGGAGAATCATATGGAGATGGTCGGGCATCAGACACACCTGCCAAACCTCGACCATCGGATACTGCTGTGTTATCTTGGGCAGTTCTTCATCCACCACTGCACGCCCCAATACCGACGGCACCAGATGCGGCGCCAGATGGCCCGGGTGAGTACTACCCTCGATAGTGCCGAATAGCGGCCTGCGACCCTCCGCCACCAGCGTCACCTCATAGGTGCCGACAGCGCGGTAGTCGTGGGAACGATGACGGCGTGTAGCGCGGTGTTGCACCTCGCACCGCCACCCCACCCCTGGGATGTATGCTGCCTGGTTCTTCATAAACGAACACAGCAATAACGCCATAGCGAGCCGTTTATTGTGCTCCGCGAATGGCGATTGCTGTGTTCTGCGTCATTCGACCACCACACGTTGGCTACTGATGCCTGTTGCAGTGGTGGCAACAACGAAATAAAAACCAGCCGTCAAGCTCCTGGCGTCGACAACGCACTCCTCGCCTGGATTGGTCCAGCTGCGTATCCTGCGCCCTCTGATATCCAGCAAAGACAGCTGGACGATGGACTCCGACACACTGACGGTGAAACTGCCCGTGGCAGGATTGGGGGCAACAACAAGCATAGGAGCGGACCGTGCGCCCTCGTCAATACCGAGCGGACGACAGGGGTTAGCGACGGTGACATCGGCAGCGTTGTAGTAAGCGTTCACGGCCGAAGCCAGCGTGTCGCCGAAGCTGTTGGTTACCCAATAGTTGTAGTAGCGGTCCTGCGGCCCACCACGGTGATATTTGATTAGCAGCGTGCCCGGTGCCACATTGACGGTAGCTGTGGTCGTCCGGTTGCCTGCTTTGCGGTATAGCATAATCATCGCGTTGGTTGCCACTTTATACACCCATGTGCGTTCACTGCTGCACCCTTCAAACTTGTCGAAGTATCTCCACAGAGCACACAACACCTCCTGCACACCGTCCTCGACCTCGTATGCTGCACTGAGCGAGTAGTCGGAGCAGACGTGCCATATCAGGTCTTGCTGCCGCATGACCATAACGTTGAATGCTTCTTCCCTGTTCTCAATCATATTCTACACCTATTAGATGCAGTAAAGACGTAAAATCGCTCACAAAAACTACATATTTTTTCATATTTTATACAGAATATCTCTTTGATACAATAACATAGACATATCTGCGTTATAAATTATATGTTGAAACAAAGCAAGATACTCTACAGTTTGGCAGCACTGGCACGCGAGCTGCACAATGACGCCTGGGCAGGGATCCACTACACTATCCTGGTGGATGAAAACACCTTCCTGCATTGCCTGCCACGTCTGATTGCGAGCGTCGACGCGCTGGAAGAGGCCGAATTCATTGAGGTGCCCGCAGGCGATGACTGCAAGACACTGGAGGTGGCAGCCCAGGTGTGGCAGACACTACTGGAGGGGGGCGCCGACCGCAACACGGTATTGGTATGCCTGGGAGGGGGCGCCGTCTGCGACCTGGGGGGCTTCGTGGCGGCCGACTACAAGCGTGGCATCCGCCACATTCTGGTCCCCACCACTCTGCTGGCCATGACCGACGCCGCCATCGGCGGCAAAACGGCCATCAACCTAGGCGGTGTGAAGAACAGCATAGGCCACTTCTACCCTGCTGCATTGACAGCTATAGAACCTGCTTTTCAAGAAACTCTCCCACTTCAGGAGATACACTGCGGTCTGATGGAGATGGTGAAGACGGCTGCCGTCACCGACCCCGAACTCTATCGTCAGCTGACCTCACACCCCTGTGACGAGGCGATGAACCGCCACAAAGTCAACGCAGTGGTACGACTGAAAAGCCGCGTAGTGAAAGCCGACCCCTACGACCGCAGCATCAGGAAGATACTCAACTTCGGCCACACCTTCGGCCACGCCATCGAGGTCTACTCACAACTGCCCCACGGACTGGCCGTCGGGGTGGGGATGGCAGCCGCCATGTACCTCTCGGTGCACAAAACCGGACTGGACAATTCAGTATATCACGCATACCTGCACTGGTTGCAGCACTACGTCAAGATGCCCCACTACACACTGAAGAACATCGAGCAGATGCTCCCCCTGATGCATCAGGACAAAAAAAGTGCCGACGGCGAACTCCGTTGCGTACTGCTGCAAGAACTTGGTGCTCCGGTGATTGACGTCACTATCAGCGACAACGAGGTGCGCGATGCACTGATGAAAGTTACAAAATAAGGCTATTCCTTCTTTTCCTCAGTGTCTGCCTCGGATTTCTCATGTTTGAGCGGGACCGGACTCTTGCGGTCGGGCCAGAGTATTTGCCATATTCTGCCGTTTTTCCTATGCTTGGCAGGGCGATAAAAAAGTCCACTCTTCACACTTCCTTCGGGATTGTTGGGGTCGCCGCTGGTACTGGCCGAAGCCATGCGCGGCGGGTTGGACCACGGGATCGAACCGCGGTAGTTGAAGTCCCACAGACGCGGATCGTCGGGGTCCTCAATCAGCAGCCTCTGCTCGGACAGCACATGCCCCGGCGCCGTGATCTCCACTTCGCGCAGGGTGCGCAGCTGGAAGCTGTCGGTGATGACCGAGATGTAGAGCTCGGCATTGCTGTTCAGCACCAGGTCGGCCCGGTAGAGCGTCATGCCGCGCAACGAGACGCTGAGACCATAGCTGCCCGCAGGCATGGGGGCGGTGCCGAACTCGCCCGCAGCGTCGCTGACCACAGTGGCCATAGTATCCATCCCCTGCAGAAAGGAGACCCGGCAGTAGGGCTCCACCTCGCCGCTGAGGCGGTTGACCACGCGACCCATCACCACGACGCTGTCGGCCAACACCGCTTCCTGCGCCCAAGCCCCTGTACCGGTCAGAAGCATCAGGATGAAAGCCAATAATCCACTCCTTTTCATATCATTGAATTAATCAAGTAGAGTTATTCGTCGGTTCTCTTCTTTTCCTCGTCAGCTGACGGCTTCTTTTTTTGTACCAATACCACAATATCGGGCCAGATGTGCTGCCATATCTTGTCATAGTCCCTATTCTTGGCGGGGCGATAAAAAAGTCCACTCTTCACCCTTCCTTCGAGATTGTTGGGGTCGCCACTGGTACTGGCCGACGCTATGCGCGGCGGGCCGGACCACGGGCACCAGTCACAGTAGGTGAAATCCCATAGACGCGGGTCGTCGGGGTCCTCAATCAGCAGCCTCTGCTCGGACAGCACATGCCGCGGCGCCGTAATCTCCACTTCGCGCAGGGTGCGCAGCTGGAAGCTGTCGGTGATGACCGAGATGTAGAGCTCGGCATTGCTGTTCAGCACCAGGTCGGCCCGGTAGAGCGTCATGCCGCGCAACGAGACGCTGAGGCCATAGCTGCCCGCAGGCATGGGGGCGGTGCCGAACTCGCCCGCAGCGTCGCTGACCACAGTGGCCATAGTATCCATCCCCTGCAGAAAGGAGACCCGGCAGTATGGCTCCACCTCGCCGCTGAGGCGGTTGACCACGCGACCCATCACCACGACGCTGTCGGCCACCTCCGTCTCCTGCGCCCTGGCGACAGTGCATATCAGCACCAGTAGGATGAAAACCAGCAGTCTATTCTTTTTCATATCGCCTGAATTTATCTTTCAACAACCGTAGGGGCAGCGTGTCGATGGGGATGCTGTTGTAGCGGCCCCAGTAGTCGGCACTGTAGTCGCTGGCGCCGAAGGCTCCGGAGAGGGTCTGCGGCAGCACCTCCAGCTCGTCGCCCACCGTGCTGTCGGGCTCGTAGGCATAGTCGGTCAGCGTCCAGTCGACACACTGCTGCCAGTACTGGTACTCGCCGTCGTGGCCTCGACCTTTGCTGCCCAGGTGGAAACGGCGGTAGTTGTAGTAGTGGGTCAACGTATGGCGTCCGTCGCGCACATCATACTCCCAAGCCGAGGTGTCGGCATCGAAGGTGAGCCATGTGTACCAGGGATTTACCCACGCATCCTGCGGTGCCAGCTGCCCTATGCGCTCCTGCGACGAGGTGATGCGCACTATCACCAAATCGCGCTTGCGGATGAGATACTCGAAGTGAATCTTGGCGTTGAGCAGCCGCCCGGGGCCCACCGACCGCACACGGTAGTACAGCTCGCCGTCCCATTCAAACTCGCAGATGGGCTCAAAACTGTGATAGCGCATGATACGTCGCGCCAGCATGTAGGTAGCCTGCGGCGTAGCCACGGGGTCGAAGAAGCTCTCGTTGTCGTCGTAACCCATCATCTCATCCACGCCGTCGCGGTTGGCCAGGGCCCGCTCCACCTGACGCCGGTCGTAGACCAGCAGACGGTGCCGCAACAGGCGCTTGGCGTTGCCCTCCAGCTCGCGCACCCCGGACTCGAAGCGGTAGACACGCTTGTCGGCAAACCGCTGGTAACCAGTGCGACGTACATTCATCACAGCCTCGTCGTAGAGGTACAGCTCGCCGTCCAGCGAGCGCCAGTCGCGGCAAAAGAATGTGCCATAAGCCACTCTGCGCTGATAGTTGCTGTCGATACGGTCCACGGCATCTCTGAGCAGTTGACTGGCTTTGCGGTAGCTCTTCACACGGACTTCCTGCAGTTCGACCGAGTGCCGCCTGAGCCGCACACGGCCCCGCTGCTGCAGCTCCCGCACCACGAGGCGCGCCGTCTCGTAGCCCACCGACCGCACCACCACCGTGTCGCCCCTGCATCCGGCGGGCACTTTCAACTCATAGTCACCGGCGTCGTTGCACGATACACCAGTCGCTGTTCCGGCCAGTTGCAGTGTAGCATACGGCACACCCCTACCCTCGCACGTCACACGACCCCGCAGCAGCAGCACCTCGTCCTGCGCCCGCACCGCCAACGACAGCATAAGAACCAGTATGGATATTATACGCCTCATACAACAATATAATACCCACTTTTGAGGGCAAATCTGACAGCCGAAGAAAAAAATACTAGCAACAGGGTACAACCAACTGCTCGGTCGAACGGCTGCGCTGCTCCAACAGCACGGGTCGACCGCCGACGATACGGTCTATCACCTCCTGCGTATAGTAGCGAATGGTGACCAGCTGGAGATTGTCGTTGTATCGCACTCGGAACATGCCTTTTAACTTGGCCACCAGACGCTCCACCAACTGCGGATTGTTGTCCACACACAGCGAGAAGCTCAGGGCCGAATTCTGCATCAGGTTCACCCTGATTCCCAATTCATTGAGTGTGCCAAAGATGACCTGTAGATTGTCTTCGGCGATGAAAGAATAGTCGCGCGGCAGGATGGACAGCAGAATCTGGTTGTTACGGAAGATGTAGAGCGGTGTTTCTGGGCTGATTGTATGATAGTTGCCTATCACAGACCCCTCGCTCTCCGGCGTGATGAAAGACTTGATGTAGAGCGGAATGGAGAGGTTCTGGAGCGGCTTCACCGTCTTGGGGTGGATGACCGAAGCGCCGTAATAGGCCAATTCAATGGCCTCATTGTATGGTATCTGCGTGATTTTGACGGTGTCTTTGAAATACTTGGGGTCGGCATTCAGAAATCCGGGCACGTCTTTCCAGATGGTGACGCTCTCGGCATCAAGACAATAGGCCAGAATGGCGGCCGAATAGTCCGAGCCCTCGCGCCCCAGAGTGGTGGTGGCAGCCTGGGAGGCAAATATCGAGAACTGGGATTCCTGGACGTTTTCTTTGGCTCCGGCAATGAATCCCTGGGTCAGAACCACCTGGGGCACAGCGCCCTCACGCTCCCATGCCTCGCGCGCCGCCGTCCATTTCGCCTTGGTGGCAGTCCAGTCTACCCGCCCCTCGCGATAGTGGTCGTCGGTGACTACCAGCTGGCGCGCATCGAGCCACAAAGTGTTTGTTCCAAGATGGTTAAGGTATTTTGCAATGATAGTGGTGGAGATGAGTTCGCCATAGCTGACCACTTGGTCGTAGTTGTAGTTGTAGTGTTCCGCCATCGGCTGCAGCGACCCGATGGTATCATCCAGCTTGCACAGCAGTCGCTGCACCTCCTCACGGATAGACACATCGCTTGGTATCAGCGCATTGGCAATATCCATGTGGTAGGACTCCAGCTGTTGCCTCAGCTCCTGCACCTCGGACAGTCCGTTGCCCGGCACGAGCTTCTCCAGCAGGTTGGTCGTCTTGCCCATAGCCGACACCACTACCACCAGCGGCTCGGCCGACAAATGGGACTGCACGATTTGCGCCATATTGCGCACGGCGTCGGCACTGTTAACCGAGGCGCCTCCGAACTTGAATACTTTCATTGAATCTTTTTTTCACAATTAACACGCTTTGACCTTAAACTTTAAACCTTAAACCTTAAACTTTAACCCTTATCACGCCAGTTCTCTCTCCATGTCGCGGCGCGAATCCTTGGCCTTGATGCTTTCACGCTTGTCGTAATGGTGCTTGCCTTTCGCCAGGGCGATGGTAAGCTTGGCCAGCCCGCGGGGGTTGACATATAGCAGCTCCGGGACGATAGTGTAGCCGCGCTCCTTGATTTTATTCTGCAATTTGCGCAACTCGCGGCGGTTCAGCAGCAGCTTGCGGTCGCGCTTGGCCTGGTGGCCCCAGTAGCTGCCAAACTTATACTCCGAGATATGCATATCCCTAACAAACAGCTCGTTGCCGACAAAGGTACACCAGGCATCGCTCAAGTTGGCCTTGCCCTCGCGGATACTCTTTATCTCGCTGCCCATCAGCACCAACCCAGCCTGGTACTCGTCCATCAGAAAATACTCATAGGCGGCCCGTTTGTTCTTGATTTCTATGATATTCTTCTCTTCCATAACAGCCTACTAAACGCCGTTTTTGCAAAATTATTATGTCGGCAGGCAAATCTCTCGCCCGCAATGCAGCGAAGCCACCGCAGGGCTCTGCCCGCGAAGGCGGCCCACACCTCGCACCGGCCGGCGGATGAAATAAAATGCGGTCGGCGGCGTTATCATGGTTGCGGACCGCATCATGGCGGCCCGGACAGAACCGACATGCGAATGCTGACCATCCACACACGACACTTCCCCCCGGGCGACTACAGGGCTATCACACTGTTTCCCGTGGTGGTGTACAAAGGCGCGCCGCTCACCGAGCGCGAACGGCAGCACGAAAGGGTGCACCTGTGGCAGCAGCTTGCGTTGCTAATTGTCTTGTTCTATGTGCTTTACTTCCTGTTTTGGCTCGTTGCACTCCTGCGCTTCCGCAATTGGATGCGCGCCTACCGCAGCATCCCGTTCGAGCGTTCGGCCTACCGACTGGAGTCGCACACCGCGCCACGTCCGATGACAATGGCATTCGATTGGCTGCACTGTCTGAAATAGCCACCCCACCCCCACCGGACAGCCACATCCCGTCGACGGCGCATCCCCCGACCGACATGACACCAAGTGTCCGCCATGCCACATTCCGAAATGTTAAAATGCATGGATGGTGCATGGATGGTGCAAGGTTGATGCATGGATGGTGCATGGATGGTGCATGGATGAGACCCCTTGGGAGTGAAGAGTGGAGAGTGAAGAGTGGAGGGTGGAGAGCAGCCTCCCGCCCCTTGGTACGCAGGCGGCCCGCCTGCGGAATGAGTGCGGAGAGCAGCCTCACACCCCTTGGTACGCAGGCGGCCCGCCTGCGGAATGAGTGCGGAGATCGGGCACCCACCTCTTGGTACGCAGGCGGCCCGCCTGCGGGATGAGTGCGGAGATCGGGCACCCACCTCTTGGTACGCAGGCGGCCCGCCTGCGAAAAGAGGACGGAGAGCAGGCTACCGTACCCGGATAATGAACAATAAACACTGCACACTGCTCCCAACGTTGCTTCCGAAATGTTAAAATGGTAGGATGGTGGTAGGATGGTGGTAGGTTGATGGTACGTTGGTGGTAGGATGACCCTTTTTAGGCCGGAGGGTGATGTAATGATGAATGATGAATGTAGAATGATGAATTCCAGCCAACTACATACTCCACACCACCAACTGAACACTGAACGCTGCTCACCGAACACCGAACGCTGTCAACTGCCAACTCAACTCCCCTCAGCGTGCAGTTGTATTTTGCAAGCCCACCAGTGTTAAATAATCCTAAATCGGCAGCCCATTGTCCCATTCAGCTGATTTTCAACAGCGGCCATCACCTTCCTATTCCGGCTGGACCACACCGGACACCGGCACCCTGCAGCTGCCACAAGAGAAAGCAATCGCCCCGCAGCAGCATCGGTGCATGCCTGCGGGGCGAATATCGGGGCAGAGCCCTGGGGATTAGTAGTTCTGCTTGTTGATTTCGAAGTAGGACTGCGGATGGTTGCACACGGGGCAAACCTCCGGGGCCTGGGTGCCCACCACGATGTGGCCGCAGTTGCGGCACTCCCACACCTTCACCTCGCTCTTGGCGAAGACCTCACGGGCCTCCACGTTGTGGAGCAGAGCGCGGTAGCGCTCCTCGTGATGCTTCTCGATGGCGGCCACGCCACGGAAACGGGCGGCCAGCTCCGGGAAGCCCTCGGCCTCGGCGGTGCGGGCGAAGCCCTCGTACATGTCCGTCCACTCGTGGTTCTCACCCTCGGCGGCGGCCAGCAGGTTCTCGGCGGTGGTACCGATGCCGTTCAGCTCCTTGAACCACAGCTTGGCATGCTCCTTCTCGTTCTCGGCGGTCTGCAGGAAGAGGGCGGCAATCTGCTCGTAGCCCTCCTTCTTGGCCTTCGAGGCGAAGTAGGTGTACTTGTTGCGGGCCTGGCTCTCGCCGGCGAAAGCCTCCATCAGGTTCTTCTCGGTCTGCGTGCCGGCATAGGGATTGCTTTTGGGAGCCTCCTCGATGGGGGCGAACTTTTCCTTGCCCTGCTTGCAGCGGGGGCACTTCCAGTCGGCGGGCAGCGCCTCGAAGGGCGTGCCGGGGGCTATACCCTGCGTCGGGTCACCCTTGGCCGGGTCATACTCATACTTGCATACGGTGCATTGGTACTTCTTCATGTCTCTATATGTTTTAGGGTTAATAATCCGTTGAAACCATTGCCGTTAAGCCACTTTTGGCAGCGTCTTGACGCAATGATACCAAGTGCAAAATTAGCAAAAAAATCGATATCGGCGGAACTTTTTTGCCAAAATATGCGGGGCAAACCTCTCGTATGTCATGGTGTGGCGCACCGCTTCGCTATTTTTGCAGCCGAAATACGATGGAATATGCAAGGACAGAAAAGGCCATTCCCACCATCATTGAGCAGGAGAACTGACGTCTACGGCATCACCAAATCCCCAAATTCATATTAAATTTGGCGATTATATAAAAAAATTCATATCTTTGCACCCAAATTATGCTGAAATACATCGCCGATAAAGACCATTATACAGAAGTCCTCTCGTGGTGCGAGAAGGTCAAGCATGACCTTTGGATTGGTACCGCCGACCTAAAGGATTTGTATGTTGAGGACGGTCGGGACGTGGTGCCGTTCCTGTCGGTGCTAGACAAGTTGCTGAAACGTGGTGTCGATGTGCGGCTGCTTCATGCGAAAGAGCCTGGTGAGAACTTCCGCGAGGATTTCGACAAGTATCCTGGGTTGTGGAGCAGGTTGGAACGGAGACTCTGCCCACGGGTGCATTTCAAGATAATAATTTTCGACTGCGCCACCGCCTATATCGGCTCCGCCAACCTCACGGGTGCCGGCATGGGTATGAAAAGCGACAACAACCGCAACTTCGAGGCCGGAATCCTCACCGACGAACCATCGTTGGTAGATGCCGCCGCCGACCACCTCGACTCCGTCTGGCAAGGAACCCATTGTGCCAAATGCAAGCGGAAAGACTTCTGTGGGGATAGGATTGGATAAAAACAGTTTACAAAACAGATAAGACATGAAAGGAGAAAGATTTCTTTATTGTTATAAGATGACTCATGATACTGGATTTGCCCCAAATCCATATCAGGGTGTATTGACTTTGGCCACATGCAAACCAACAATTCGAAGGTGTGCAGAAATAGGTTATTGGATTTCTGGATGGACTTCTAATAAGGTTCAAGGGAAAAAACAGAAGTACACTTTTAGTGATTATGGTCAAAAACTAATCTATCTGGCTAAAGTAAGTGATAAAATGCTCATTAAGGATTATTGGGAAAAATATCCAGAGAAGCGACCCTCGCCCATTGATTGGATTAACGATTTTGGTGATAACATTTACGAACCCCTTGGCGGTGATGATTTCCACCAGCACAATAATGGCGGAGGACACAATTCCACTAATATAAAACGGGACTTAAGTGGAAAGTATGTTTTGATTTGCAATGAGTTCTACTACTTTGGTGTGGAGAATGCAATCCCTATCAATGTGGAGAAAGGATTTGTCGTGCATCGATTAAATAAACTCTCATTAGAAAACAATAGTACAAAGAAGATTATTGATCAAGTCATTAACAACTACAAACCCGGAATAGTTTACCCTTTATCATGAAAATCATATTAAGCAGAAAAGGCTTTGATTCTTCGAATGGAAAGCAGCCTAACCCAATTATGCCAGATGGAACACTTTTGTCTTTGCCAATTCCAGACAAAGATGGTAACAATACATTTGATTCTTTATTATGGGATGGCGTGAGTTATTATGACATTATCAGTTCATTGAAACCCAAAACAAAACTACAGCCAAAAGATTATTGCCACTTAGATCCCGATTTAAGAAAAGAATTAAAGGACAGACTTCCGGGTTGGATGCCAGCCTTTGGACAAGCCGGTAGTGCATTAACTCATTTGCGAAATCATGGAGTCACTGAAGGTGACTTGTTTCTGTTTTATGGCTGGTTTAAAGAAACGGAAGTAATTAATGGAAAGTTAGCATACAAGAAGGGAGCAAGAGACTTACATGTGATTTATGCCTATATGCAAATTGGGGAGATTGTCGAGCAAATGGACAAAGCCCCGGAGTGGTTGAAAGATCATCCCCATATTGATGACCAAAAAGTAAGGAATGATAAAAAAAATGCAATATTCTTGCCGACTGAATGGTTGTCTTTTATGGATAACATTAAAGGATGCGATGTACTTACCTATCGAAAGGATAGAATATTGACCAAAGAAGGAATGACGAGGCGCTGTTGGGACTTGCCTGCTTTCTTTAGGGATGTAGACATCAGCAACAATCCCAATTCCTGGAAGGATGATTATTTCCTTTCTGCCGCCATAGGGCAAGAGTTCGTTATTGATACCACTCAAGAAATAATGAACTGGGTAAGAAAAATCATTTTGTGATTTTATCTTTTTTGTAAAAAAAAGCAGGAGTGTCACAATATGGCACTCCTGCTTTGTATTTTTGCAGTCAGAAAAAGACAAGTAATAATATGACTTATGGAGAAGTTCTTTAAACCTTATGACTGTGATTTGAGGGAGTATGAGGCTCGTTTGGCTTCCTCACGCGAGATTTGGGACGATTTTTCCCACGAATGGTCCTATAGCCCTTTTGATGAAAAAATAGTTATTCTCGGAGGGTTCGCCTTGAAGGGAGGCAACTTTAAACGGGCCATTGAAAGCTATGCGAAAGAGCGCACCGAGACCTACCGCAGCCGTATTCATTGGGTAATCTTTGCCTATATCTGGCGTATGATGATGGGTAAGGAGTCACAGTTTGAAAATAAGTCGACTGCCGACAGAATCAAACGGCTGGAGATGGACGAGTTGCTGCGCCTGCTAGCGGAGGAACTGAAGATGTGCGTAAAGAGAACAACCGCGTTTGTATACGAGAACCGCTACAACCCCAACAGCACACCGGGTTTCAAGACATACGAGAGTTGGATTGTGTCGGACGAATACAAATACAACGACACCATCCTCGACACCATCGAGCGCGAACACTGGCTGGCGTTTCCCGACGAGAGCTTCTCATCCTATCTGAACAAGTCCAAAAGACGGGACCGAAATTATTGTTTCTTTTAGTTGAATCACAATGGGTTGCCTGTATATAATAGAATGCCCACAATGTCATAAACCGTTTGAGTGGAATGAGGGACCTGGCGCAGTCGCTGATGTGCTGCATTGCGACAAATGTGGCCAGGAGCTCTGGACAACTGAAAGACTACTGGAATTTGAGAATATCAAATGTCAATGCGGTGGGAGTTTTGACAAAGATGTGCCAATTATCTGTCCATTCTGTGGCAGAGAGGTTGAAAAACCAAGAGAATTCATAAAAGAGGCAATAATGTGGGATTGATTGCCTCTTGGAAAATGAGGGGCACACCACTATGGGGCGCACTTTCCTTTTATTTAGCAGTCGAAAGGACTAAGAACATTTTGTGTGCTCTGCAAGGACACAATAGGTGGATTGATTGACATAACCAATTGTCGGTACCACATACCCTGAAGGAACACTACAGTTACCCTATAGGCACCCAAAAGAGGATGAGAATGGGAGCAAAAGGGGAGCAAAACCAATAGAGGGGTGTGGCGGATGCAGGAGGTAATGTGCAAATTGTGCATATTATCATGCTAACGCTTTGTGTATCAAGAAAAACTTGACAGTTGGAATAACACGCATTATTTGCGTGTTATTTTTCATGCAACAACCACTATAAGGTCATATGTGCAAAATTTGCACATACCACTACGAATAACGTGCAAAAAATGCACATGTTCTGAGAGTGTATTCAGCAAAAAATTATAATATTTTGATGATTATATTCATAGAAATTAGTATATTTGCATTGTAATATTAATACAGAAACAATGCATATTAGTCGGATAATGAGCGATGTAGTCGCCAAAAAGTTGCACTCTGGGAAGGCTATTGTGCTGATTGGTGCACGTCAGGTAGGCAAAACCACC
This sequence comes from Bacteroidales bacterium, assembly GCA_045576855.1. Taxonomy (GTDB): domain Bacteria; phylum Bacteroidota; class Bacteroidia; order Bacteroidales; family P3; genus Colimorpha. Next base: position 27,877 of record JAZNHG010000002.1, read on the forward strand.
CTGCTGAAAGAATGTCTGAAAGGGCAGGAAAATGTGCTTTGGATGAACGGCGACAATCTGGATACCCGTACGCTGATGGCGAACATTACGGTGGAGCGCTATCGGAGTATGCTTGGGAAAAACGATATTGTCGTTATCGACGAGGCCCAGCGCATCGAAGATATCGGGCTCAAGAGCAAATTGCTGACGGACAATTTTCCAGATGTACAGCTTATCATTACGGGCAGTTCGTCGCTTGACCTTGCCAACAAGGTCAATGAGCCTTTGACGGGACGCAAGTGGGAATACCGTTTGTTTCCCTTGTCGTATGGCGAGTTGGCGGCACACTACGGAGCTATGCAGGAGTGGCAGAAACTCCCCCTTCGGCTGGTATTTGGCAGTTATCCCGACGTAGTTTGCAACCCCGGGAATGAACGCGAGGTGCTGAACAATCTCACCGAAAGTTATCTATACAAAGACGTCCTTGTGTGGGAACGTATCAAGCGGCCCGACAAAGTGGTCAGGCTGTTGCAGGCTTTGGCGTTCCAGGTGGGCAGCGAGGTGTCGGCCAACGAGTTGAGCCGAATGGTGGAACTCGACCGCGCCACCGTGGAAAAGTATATCACTCTGCTGGAGCAGGCTCAAGTCATTTTCCGACTCGGTGCGTTCAGCCGTAATTTGCGAACAGAGATCAAGTCGGGGCGCAAAATCTATTTCTACGACAACGGCATCCGCAATGCGCTTATCGGCAACCTGTCGCCGATAGACATGCGTGCCGACATAGGTATTTTGTGGGAGAACTATATGGTAAGTGAGATGCTTAAGAAGAACAGCTACGACCTCACTTTTGCAAAGCCCTATTTCTGGCGTACCACGCAACAACAGGAAGTTGACTATATTGAAGAGTGTGACGGGCGGATGAAAGCATACGAATTCAAGTGGAGCCCCACGAAAAAGGCTAAAATCAGTAAAACTTTTCTCGGAGCATATCCCGACGTAGAAGTCAAGACCATCACGCGAGAGAATTATATGGACATTTTATAACTATTTGCCGTAATAGTAGGGGAAACATCAACAAGAACAACCTATGAACGTACTGAAGAAATATACCTGGCTGGTGGGGACGCTGATGCGGGCGGGCGACAAGGGCCTGACGCTGGAGCAGATCGGCGACCGCTGGAACGCCACGGACGAACTGCACGAAGAGGGCTCCTTCGCACGGCGCAGTTTCCACCGCCACCGCAGCGAGATTCTCGACCTCTTCGGCATCGAGGTTGAATGTTACATGGACGGTGGGCAGTATCGCTACCGTCTGGCCAACGACGGCGGCAGGGAGTACTTCCGCCAGTGGATGATGGATTCCATAGCGGTGCATCATGTCGTGGCCGACAGCCGCGAGGCGGCACAGTATATCATGGTAGAAGCCACGGACAGCCGAATGCTTCCGGCACTCTTGGAAGCGTTGAAGGAGCACCGCACGCTGAAATTCACGTATGCACCCTACTGGAGCGAAGCACCTTACGACTACAGTGGCGTGCAGCCCTATGCCCTCAAGATGTTCGAACGGCGGTGGTACCTCATCGCCCGCCGCGACGGCGACTACCGCATCTTCGCCCTCGACCGCATGTCGAAGGTGGAGCAGCAGGCGGAAACCTACAAGCGCGACCCGAAGTTCGACCTGAAGGAGATGTTCGAGGGCGCCTACGGCATCATTGTGGACGATACACCCACGGAGTCCATCCGTCTGAAAGTGGACGCCTACCAAGCCAACTACCTGCGCTCGCTGCCCCTGCACAGCAGCCAGCACGAACTGAAGCGCACCGAAGAGTATTCCATTTTCTCTCTGTGTGTGCGTCCCACCTACGACTTCAAACAGAAACTACTCTCCCTCGGCAGCACCGTCGAAGTGCTCCAACCCGAAAGCCTCCGTGCCGACATGCGTGGCGAGATACAGGAGATGATGAACAAATACCAAGACAACGATGAATGACTTTGCAGCTATAGACTTTGAGACGGCCAACGGGGAGCGCTCCAGCGTGTGCAGTGTGGGGGTGGTTGTGGTGCGCGGGGGCGAGGTGGTGGATACGTTCTACAGCCTCATACAGCCGGAGCCGAACTACTACGCATGGTTCTGCCAGCGGGTGCACGGACTCTGCCACGAGGACACCGACGACGCCGAGGTGTTCCCAACGGTGTGGCACCGTATAGAACCCCTCATCGAAGGGCTGCCGCTGGTGGCGCACAACGCCATGTTCGACGAGAGCTGCCTGCGGGCGGTGATGCAGGTGTACCGGATGGACTGGCCGGGGTATGTCTTCTACGACACCCTGCGGGCCTCGCGCCGCAAGCTCAAGGGCCTGCCAAACCACCAGTTGCACACCGTCAGCGAGGCCTGCGGCTACTGCCTGGAGAACCACCACCACGCCCTGGCCGACGCCGAGGCTTGCGCGGCGATAGCACTCAAACTGCTATAAACTACACATAATAATCCTTGATTTTGTCCAACACCTCAAAAGTAGCCTCCGCTGTTGGAGTGGAAACAAGAGCCAACCGGAAGGGTTTGAAATTATATAGCCCCTTGAAATAATTACCGTAGTGCTTACGCATTTCAAAGATAGCCGTTCGCTCCCCCTTGAAGTCGATGGCCATCTGAAGGTGACGCCGACACACATCTACCCTCTCCCCTACCGTCACTTCTCGCTCATGTTCCCCGTGGAACAATCGCTGACATTGCTCAAAAATCCAGGGGTTTCCGATGGCACCTCGACCGATTAAGATACCATCGACACCGTAACGTCGTTTACTTTCAACAGCTTGCGTAGCAGAGACAATATCTCCATTGCCGAAGATGGGGATATGCATGCGAGGGTTGTTTTTCACCTCCCCAATGAGAGTCCAGTCTGCAGTACCGCTATACATCTGGCTTTTAGTGCGTCCATGAATACTCAGGGCTGCTATACCCGTATCTTGAAGTGCTTCTACAAAGTCCGTAATCATCATAGAATCGGAACTATAGCCCAATCTTGTCTTCACAGTGACGGGCAAATGGGACTTTTTCACCATACTTGCAGTGATTCTAAGCATCTTAGGCACATCCTGAAGGATACCTGAGCCAGCACCGCGACCTGCCACCTTACGCACTGGACACCCCCAATTGATATCTATAAAATCTGGCCTTGCCTGCTCCACAATTTCCAGGCAACGGAGTAGTTCATCCTCGTCAGCGCCAAAAATCTGAATACCCACCAGACGCTGACGCTCGGTAAAATGCATTTTACGCAGACTCTTTTCTGCGTCCCGATTGAGGGCCTCGGAAGCAATGAACTCGGTGATGAGCAAATCCGCACCGAACTCCTTGCAGAGTTCACGGAAAGGCATATCGGTGATATCATCCATTGGCGAAAGACCCAAAATGCATTCCTTGTCGGGCAATTTCAGTTCCATAGCATAAATATCATTCAATAAAGACGGTATAGCTCGTGTTTCTTGTGAAACCTAATGCGAAAAAGCAAGCAACAGCACTGACACATCAGCAGGCGACACACCGCTAATGCGAGACGCTTGCCCAAGGGTGACCGGATGATAACGATTCAACTTCTCACGGCATTCATAACTGAGTGCTGTCAGCTGAAAGTAATCATAATCGGCGGGCAAAGACACATCCTCAAACTTCATAATTCGGCCAGCCACCTCCTGCTCCTTCTCTATATAGCGCTGATACTTGATACTCGTTTCCACCTCTTGAACCACTTCGTCAGGCAATTCACTCATTGCAGCTGCTACTTCCGGCGACAAAGACACCAGCGTACGAAGCGACAACTCCGGACGTAAAAGCAGTGCCGCCAGGCTGACACGTTGGTTAAGCGGAGCCGACCCTTGAGATTCCAGCCACTCGTTAGACTCCGAGGGAACCACCTGCGCCTGACACACCAACTCCGTCAACCTTGTCTGTTGCCGCTGCCGTTCCTCCACCCGGCTCATCCGAGCCTCATCCGCCAACCCGATAGCATAGGATAACGGCGTCAATCGCTGGTCGGCATTATCCTGACGCAACAGAATGCGATACTCGGCACGAGAAGTAAACATACGATACGGCTCATCGACACCCTTGGTAACAAGGTCATCAATCAGCACGCCAATATATGCCTGCGAGCGGGAAAGCACGAAAGGCGCACGCCCATGCAGCTTCAGCGCAGCGTTGATTCCTGCCATCAACCCCTGGCATGCAGCCTCCTCATAACCAGTAGTACCATTCACCTGTCCGGCAAAATACAGATTTTCTACACACTTGGTTTCCAACGTATAACCCAACTGTGTGGGAGGGAAATAATCATACTCTATGGCATAACCCGGCTTGAATATCCGGGCCTGCTCAAACCCCTCGATACTACGCAATGCCTCGAGCTGAACCTCGATGGGCAATGACGAAGAGAAACCATTCAGATACCAGGACTGCGAATGCCACCCCTCGGGCTCCACGAATAACTGATGGTGGTCCTTATCGGCAAAACGGTCGATTTTATCCTCAATCGACGGACAATAGCGAGGGCCGCGTCCCTGAATACGACCCGTGAACATTGGCGAACGCGAAAAGCCCGTGCGCAGGATATCATGGGTCCGGAGATTGGTATTGGCAAGGTAACAAGAACGCTGTTTCGTAAGCGACGGTGTATCCGAGAACGAAAACTTGGCCGGATCAATATCTCCCGGCTGCTCCTGCAGGCGGGAAAAGTCGATAGTGCGACCATCGACACGCACCGGAGTACCCGTCTTCAAACGCTGCACCTCGAACCCCAACTCACGCAACTGATTGCTTAGACCTATAGCCGAAGCCTCCCCCACCCTGCCGCCACTCCACGAATTTTCACCAATATAAATAGTACCATTGAGGAAAGTACCACTGGTGAGAACCACAGCCTTGGCCGGTATCGAGTGCCCCATACGGGTCACAACGCCACACACAACATTGCCATCGAACGCCAGCGCCACCACCTCGTCTTGCCAGAGAGAAAGATTTTGAACACTCTCGAGCACACGACGCCAATTCAAAGAGAACAGCATGCGGTCACACTGAGCGCGAGGACTCCACATCGCGGGCCCTTTCGAACGGTTGAGCATGCGGAACTGGAGCGCCGACCTGTCGGTCACAATACCGCTCCATCCACCCAATGCATCAATCTCTCGCACAATCTGTCCCTTGGCAACACCTCCCATAGCGGGGTTACACGACATCTGACAGATAGTATCCAGCTGCTGGGTAACGAGGAGCACACTACAATCCAAACGAGCCGCTGCTGCAGCTGCCTCGGCACCGGCATGACCAGCACCCACCACCACTATATCATAAGGCTCAAAACCCATATTCTAAAGCATTTAGAGGGTTTGTTCCACACGAAACAATTCATTCCACAAAAGCAAAGCCTCCTCCTCCAGACGGCGCATCTGAGCCGACTCCTCGTCGCTCTTATCACCCTGTCCGAGCAGATGCAAGACCCCATGTACAATCACACGATGCAACTCCTGCTCAAATGGGACCCCGAATTTTGAGGCATTCTCCCCTACCCTTTCATAGCTAATCAGAATGTCGCCCGAAATCAAACCGCCGGCAACATAGTCGAACGTGATAATATCGGTATATGTGTCATGGTCTAAATACTGCCGATTGACACCAAGCAGGTACTCGTCATCACAAAAGAGGTAATTGACATTTCCCACACTCTTCCCGCGACGCAAAATGACCTCGGAAAGCCATTTTTGTACCTTTTTCGGTTCGGCAAGCTCAAAATCTCCAGATTGGACAGAAAACCTGATAGCCATAATTTAGTTGTTAATACACTGAATGACAAGTTTATAGAAGCAAAATAGTGCTATTTTTCCCAAAAATGCCTGCACCAAATCGGGCAGGGCAGGGTAGACGATGGCAGAAAAGACACGCAAAACGAGCAGACAGGACTACGCCACAGCCAACACACGATGCTGACGGAGAACTGCCACTCGCTCGAGGGCAAGAGCCGGGTCGACACCGTTGACCATAAACTCGAGTCGCACACACCGACCACCATCCGAGTATGTCATCCTGTCGGAAAGCTGACGCATAACGAAGATACCTTCACCCGCCTCTGCTTCTTCGGCCGGCAAGTCGCCATAGCGACCATAGTCGAATCCCTTGCCCTCGTCGACCACCTCGACATACATGCCGCCTCGGCAGCCGCCAAAGGTGACAGTCACCTTCTTGTCCCGCTGCTCTTCGTTGCCATAAACAATGGCATTCTGCACCGCTTGCAGGGCGGCCACGCTGACGGTAGAGTAATAGTTGCCCACATGATACTCGTGGCAAAAATGAAACAGACGCTCTTCGACCAAGGGCAAATTATCGGTAGTGGACTGTATAACAAATTGTTCTGTCATCACATATATACATTTAGCACAAGGCAAAGTTACGCAAAATAATCGACATACAGCACAACGAATGCGAAAATAATAAAAAGAAAAGGCGAATTTGCGGCGGAGAAGCTGAAGAAACAGCGAATTATACAAACGGATTGCATAGCACAGCCTTTCAGGGAAACAGGCCAGAAGGCTGACTGTTTTCCATCTAACGACGGTAGAAATAGTCGTCCACCTTCTGGCGGTAGTAGGGCGCAAGGGTGGGGGGGACGGTGCGGAGTTGGTCTTGGGCGGGCTTCAACTGCTGCTGGTAGCGCTCCAGTTCGGCAGGCGAAGGCTGACTGTAGAGGTCGTCTGCCTCGCGACTCTCGCGGCGTTCCTCCTTCTCACGCTGCATCTCCGCACGCTCGTGCTCCAGCAGACGGGTCATAATCTGCTGTTGCCGCTGGATAGTCTGCCGGGTGATAGTGCGGTTCACCAGATCGGTCTCGGTCTGTTCCATCTGACGCATCATCTGGTCAATCTCGCGAGCCAACTTGGGGTCACCGCCCGAGGCCGACTTCATCTCCTGGCCATACTGCTGCATCATACGGCGTATCATCTCCTGCTGGGCAGCCATGCGAGCCAGCTCCTGGCTCATCTGTTGCCCTTGCCCCAGCTGGTGGCGCCCGTTGGGCTTATTGCCCTGCTTGTCGAGCTGCTTCTTCAGGGCCTCCATCTGGCGGTTCAACTCCTGCTGCATCTGCCGCATCGACTTGGGCGAAGGCTTCCCTTTGCCGGGGTTGCTGCACTGGCTACTGCTCTTGCCGGGATTCTTGCACTGCCCGCTTTTCTTCTTCTGCGCGTTCTGGCGCATCTGATTCTGCATCTGGTCCAGACTTTCGGCCAGCACAAGAGCCAGATTGTTGAGCGCCGTCATGCCATACTGCATCGAGCTGGCTGCCTGCGTGTTCTTATAGCTGCCGTAGAAACTCTGGTTCATATCCAGCAGTGCCGTCAGCGAACGCGCCGTACTACTGTTCACCTCGGCCAGGTTTTTGCTGATAGCCGAGGCCACCTGCAGCTGGCGCCGGGCCATAGCACGCAGCGAATCATCCACGTTGCGGAAGTCGTCCTTGATGCGGTTCTGACGCGTAATGATGGTCTGATAGCGGGGGTCCTGGATATATATGGCGCGCAGGTCGTCGACAAGCTCCTCTTGGTTGAAGGACAGCTGCACCAGATTCTTCAGCAGCTGGCGCACCACGGCGGCGTCCTCGGCCAGGTCCTGCTGCTCGGCATCCAGCTGGGCCTCGGCCAACGCCTCGCTCAGCTTCTCCATGTCGTCGGCCGCTTCGCGCTGCATCTGCGAGGCATCCTTCTGCTTGCCGCGCTGCAGCTGCTGCCCGGCAGCCTCCTGCTTCTGCTCCACTTGCTGCTCCAATTCGGTCGGCACGCGGAAGTCCGTCGAGGGGTCCAGTTCCTTGTAGTCCTGACGTATCTGGTCGATATCCTGCTTCAACTGGCGGAAGCGGTCGTTCAACTCCTGCTGGCGCTCCTGCAACTGCTCCCGTTCGCGGGCCGGAGCCTGCTCGGTCTGCTCCGCGGCCTGGCGCTGCTCCGCGGCCAAGCGGTCCATCTTCTGTATGGTCTGCTCCACACGCTTTTCTATCTCCAGCCGCTTCATGAGCTCTATATTCTGGTCCAGCTGCTGCTCCAGGTCGGCGTTGTCCATCTTGAGTTGCTCCAACTCCTGCTGCACCTTGCCTTTGTCCAACTCCTTCATCAAGCGCTCTATCTCCGCCATCGTCTCCTTCATCTTCTCGTCCATCACCTCGTTCATCAGGCGGTCCAGCTCGCGCTGCTTCTCCATAAGCTGCTCGCTCTGCTCACGGAAGCGCTGTTCCATGCGGTTGTTCTCCTGTATCTGTTGCTGCATCTGCTCCATCATGCTGCGCACCTGGCGCTGCTTCTGCTGTATCTGCTCCAGGTCCTTGCGGTCCTGCCAGTCCAGCTCCTTCTTGTCCACCAGCCGACGCATCATCTCGTTTATCTCCTCCTGCAGCTGGCGCAGCTCGTGCATCTGCTCGTCGGCGCTCTGGCGCACATCGCTCTGCGACTGGCTGAGCAGGCTGTCCAGCTCGTCGGCGGTGGGAATCTTGATTTCAAACACCTGCGAACTGGTGGTCTTCGGACCGTGGATGGCATCGTTGTCGCTCACCTCGAACCAGTAGCCCAGCTCGTCGCCCGGGGCGAGGACAAGGGCGGCGGTATTGAAGCTGAAGAAGAACTCCTGCGACGCCTCGCCCTCGTGCAGGGCGATTTCAGCCTCGCTGAGCTCGTTTCTCGCCGTGTCCTGACGGTTGACCGTGCGACGGCGGAAGACGAGCCTGGAGAAGCCGTAATCGTCCTTCACGCGGCCACGAAACAGTCGCCGGTCGGGATGCAGCGAGTCCTGCACCTCCTCCACGACTATCATCGGCGCCGCATCGGCTATGGCCGACAGGGCGTAGCGCAGCGTGTCGGACACTACGGCCTGCGTGCTGACGGCGTAGAAACCATAGTCCACACTGCGTCCCACGCGCAGGCTGTGCTCCAAACGGCCCGCCACCGGCTGCAGCTGCCACTGCCGCCGGCCGCTGTCGGCCAGGAAGCCCATGTGCTCCACCTCGCGCGTCTGGAAAATCCACTTCACCTGCGTACCTTCGGGCACGGCGGCATCGCCCTGGTTCACCAGCACCTCGCTCTCGCGGCCCGTGTAGGCGGGATAGGAGAGCACCATGCGGAACTCCACAATCTCGGGTTCGGCCCACACATTCAGGCGCCATCCGTCGCTGACCACCCCGCCGCCCTCGAGGGCGAAGTCGAGGGGGCGCACCACATGGCGGAAGGTGTAGCTGAAGCGGGTGGGGGAGAGGCGCTCCATGCGGTAGCGGCGTCCCTCCACCACCACAAACGCTTCGGCGGGCAACGCCTCGCCGCTGACCGAGACATCCATCTGGTAGTCGCCACCGCGGCTGACCCAGAGCGACTGCTGCTCCACCTCGAAGCGGAAGGGGGCCGGACGCTCGTAGACGGTGCTATAGTGGGCTATGCGACGGCTCGGCTCGGTGACCACCTGGGGCGCCGCCAGCAGCAGCACCGCCAGCACCGCCAGCGGCGGCAGGGCATACTTCAAATACCGGCGGTTGGCACCCAGGTTGATGGCGCTCAGCATCGGCACAGGCCGCAGCTGGGCCGTCTTCTGCTCGATGGCAGCCAGCACCAGGTCGGAGGTAGGAGGGCGGAGGGCGGAGGTTGGAGCCGACCCCAGACCTTCGGCCCCGGATTGCGGCGCGGAGCCAACCTCCGACCTCCGACCTCCGAGCTCCGAGCTCCGACCTCCGCCCTCCGAGCTGTCCATAAGCTGCAGCAGGTTCAGCAACTTGTCGCTCACCTCGGGGAAGTGGCGCCCCACAATGCGGGCCGCCTCGGCGTGGGAGATGCGCTTGCCGAGGCCCAGCATCTTCAGCAGCGGCCTCACAATCAGCCATGCCGACACCGCCACCACCGCCGCCAAGCCGCCCCAGAAGAGCAGCCCGCGGCCCACGGGCGACAGCCAGCCGAAGTGCTCCAGCAGCACCGCAGCCAGGTATATCGTGGCCACAATGCCCACCGCATAAAGCACCCCCCGAAGCAACTGGTTCTTGTAGTACTTCCGGATAAAGGCGTCGAGCGCCACCAATATGTCGTCGGCCTGGTTCATCGCAACACAATATAACGGCAGTGCGCACCAATTATTGCATCGCCACCCCCGAATCTTTGCCTGCAGACCCTGCACCGGGCCGTCCGGCACCCCCCGGGCGCACACCGGAGCACGACATGGAATGAATCTTGGTTGGGGAAACCGACCCGAAGCTAATGTCGGTTCAGAATTTTTATCTTCTATATTATTAGAGCCCCCTTTTTGTCAAAATTTAACACGAGGGGTGTAGATTTAACATTATTTAACTTTTTAGCCACCCACGGCACCACCCCGCCTGCACCCCGCGGAGCCGTACCCCGCCGCAGCCGGCAGGGGAGCCGATTGTATCGTGCACGACCAATCGGCAGGCACCCCGACGCCAACCCCGCGGCAGGGCCGGTTCATGCCCGCCTCGCCTCCGTGTCGACTCGGACCGGACTCGGACCGGACACGGACATGACACGGACCGGACACGGACCAGATAGCCCCTACACCCTGTATATTAGGTACTTAGATATCTAACAGGTACAGTATGCACTAATAATCAATACTTTATGTATATTTCACACGCTCGCAGAAGCCCGGCGTCCGATTCCGCTCCCAGGCGGCAGCAAGGGGTGGCAGCGGGACATACGGCTCGGCGGGCTGCCGTCGGAACGGGGTGCGGGGTGTCAATTGTATCGCGCGCGACCTATTTCCGGAACCTGTCGGAGGGTGGTTTTTTTACACTCTTTTCATGCCTCGCGCCGACCGGCGCACTGCACCGCATGCGCCGCCGGGGGGCAGACAGCATGTCCACCTCCTGCAAGTGCCTCATTCTCTGCAACTCGGCGACTGTCGGGCGACTCGGCGCCGGCGGGCGGAAAGGAGATATTTTGCATGTGGTTGCGTCCAATCCGTTTTTTTTGCGTACATTTGCAAAAATTTAAATCAATGCTATGAACCCGCAAACTATCATCATCACAGGAGCCTCGTCGGGCTTCGGCAAGGCTACGGCCGAACTGCTTTCCACCCAGGGCCACACCGTCTACGGACTCTGTCGGCGTCCGCAGGAACACCAGACAATCAAGTATCTGCAGTGCGATGTGCGCGACCGCAGCCAAGTGCGCGCCGTGGTGGAGCAGGTGGTGGCCGCCGAGGGGCACATCGACGTGCTGGTGAACAATGCGGGCATGGGCATCGGCGGCGCGTTGGAACTGGCCACGCCGGACGAGATAGAGCTGCAGATGGGGACCAATTTCATGGGCTGCGTCAACCTGTGCCAGGCTGTGCTGCCCCACATGCGGCGTGCACGGCGGGGCAAGATAATCAACCTGAGCTCGGTGGGGGGCCTGATGGGGCTGCCCTACCAGGGCTTCTACTCGGCCTCCAAGTTCGCCATCGAGGGCTTCAGCGAGGCGCTGGCGGCCGAGGTGACGCGCTTCGGCATACGCGTGTGCATGGTGGAGCCGGGCGACTTTGCCACGGGATTTACGGGCAGCCGGAAGAACAGCCAGCCCACGCTGGACGACCCCGACTACGGGCCTGTCTTCCGCCGCACACTGGGCCTCATCGAGAAGGAGGAGAACGGCGGCCTGCAGCCCGAGGTGCTGGCGCGCCGCATAGCCCGCCTGGTGGCCATGAAGCGGCCGCCGCTGCGCAATGTGGTGGCCAACCTGGAGCAGTGGCTCTCCACGGTCATCAAGCGCATCCTCAGCGGCAACCAGATGGTGGCCATACTGAGGGACTACTACAAATGCTAGAACTTCACCATCACCTTCTGTGACGGGCGGTCGCCAATCTGGACGATATACACGCCCGGACGGTCTACGCGCACCGTGCCGTCCAGGTAGCGGTGGGCCAGCAACTGCCCCTTGCTGTCGTAGACGACCCACGACTCGCCTGCGGTGCCGCTGACGCTGATGGTGCGGCGGCCCACGCGCACCGTGGCCACCTGCGGCTCGGGCTCCTCGACGCCGGCGCAGTCTTCGTCTATATTGTAGCCGCAGAGCGCTCCCCATTCGGGAATGGCGGCGTAGGCATCGGCCGTGTGGCAGGGCACAACCAGCGCCACACTGCTCGGAACGCCCAGGAAGGTATTGCCCTCGAGGGCGGGAGGCACGACGGCCTTGGTGGTGAAGGTGCCCAGACGGTAGCACTCCATGAAGGCATAGGGACCCAGACGGCGCACCGTGGAGGGCAGCACAAAGTCGCTCAGCTGGATACAGCCGCGGAAGGTGGCCTCGCCCAGAGTGTCGATGCCCTCGGGGACGACCACGCGGGGCAGCTGCATGCAATAGACGAAGCAGGAGTCGCCTATGCGCCGGCAGCTGGACGGAACCGTCACTTCGCTGCAGAGCTTGGTGCAGTTGCCCAGGGCTTGGGTGCCGAGACTGACGAGGCGCTGGCCGAGGTCTATGCTCTTCATATAGGCGTAGGCGAAGGCATCGCGGTCTATCGTGACCTCGGCGTCCTGGATTACCACGTCGGCCACACCGGGCTCGTCGTAGGCGGTGGGGTAGAAGGCGCTGCGGAAGGCGCCACGGCCTATGTAGCGCACCGTGCGGGGGATGGTCAGGCTGCGCAGGGGCGTAGCCATGAAGGCGTAGCGCTCGATGGTGTCCAGCCCCTCGGGCAGGGTGACGGTGAAGAGGTTGGCGCAGCCACGGAAGGCGTTGGGGGCGATGGTGACGACCGACTGGGGCACGGCGAAAGTGCTGAGGGCGCGGTGGGCGCCGGTGAGGCGGCTCTTCGTGGCATCTAGGTAGTAGACGCTGTCCTCCCGATAGCCGTTGACGTTGTTGGCCGCCCAGGGGCTGCCTGCGGCGGTGCCGTGGTAGATTACGTTGGGCATCACGAAGAAGGCCTGCGGCCCGATGGTGTCGACGCCGTCGGGCACAGTGAGCTCGGTGATATTGGTGCCGCGCATGGCCTGGCGTCCGATGGCGGTGAGAGTGGCGGGCAGCTGGATGGACTGTATCTCATGGTGCGACGCGAAAGCGTTGTCGGCCAGGGCGGTGACGGTGTACTGCCGGCCGTCGTGCGTGACGGTAGCAGGGATGAGGAGCGTGTCGCTGTAGTGGATATAGGGCACATCCCAGGCCACGTAGGTGTCGCCCTGCACGCTGACATGGCCCGCGGCCGAGTCGATAATGGTGTAGAAGAGGGTGTCGCCCTGCGGGGTGACGGACTGGAAGTCGCAGTCGACCTGCGCTTTGGTACTGCTGGCCACGAGGGCCAGGGCCGCGGTCATGGCGGCGGTTTTCATACGGCTGTTCATATTGCTGGTATTTAAGGAGTCGTAGAAGAGGCTGTCCGAAGCGCCATGCATCACCGAACTGACGAGTCGGTTGCCCTCGCGGCGGGTGTAGGTGAGTGTGCGACTGTCTACGCCATAGGTGACGGAATAGCCCTCTTCGGAGCGGCCCACATAGTGGTAGTCGAGCACCGTGGCGCGGGTGGGCACGGCGGCGCTGTCGGCTGTGGCGTTCGCTTGGTGCGGGCGCGGGCCGGGTTGCCGCTGCGGGGTGGGGGAGGGGTATTCGGTGCGGCCACCGAGGAAGGCGGGGCGCCACTGCGGCACCACGGACATGGCCAGGGCCGTGCTGGTGAGCAGCAGCAGCACTATAGCGGCCACACGGCGCATCGTGCGAGCACGGGCCGCACGGGCCTGGCACCACTCGTCGAGGCCGTCGGTCATCGTGCGCTGCAACTCCTCGCTGTCGAAGCCTTGCAGGCGGTCAATCAGGTTGTCTATCTCTTCTTGTTTCATCTTTTCTCCTTGCGTAAACGTTCAATGATACGGTGCAGGCGCTGGTAGACAGTGTCGCGTCGCAGGCCCATCCGACTGGCTATTTCGTCGGCGCTGTAGCCCTCCAGACGCAGCTGCACCAGCTGGCGGTCGGCGTCGGTCAGGCGGGCCATCAGCTCGTCGACGGTCTCGCGGGCGTCGTCGCTCTCAACAGGCAGGTTGTCGGGCAGCGGCACCAGGGTGGGGGAGGGCCGGCGGTGCAGGTGGTCGAGGACGGTGCGTGTGTGCCAGGCCACCCAGGCGCGCTCCTCGAAGGCATTGGCGCCGGGGCGCAACTTGCCGTAGTGCTCCCAGAGCGAGAGGCTGACGTCCTGCACCAGGTCGCGGCAGCGCTCCACGTTGCCACGGGCACGCGTCCAGCAGAGCGACCACACCAGCTGGCGGTGGCGAACGAGCATCTCGGTATATGCCTCGTGGTTGTTCATTCGGATCAGTTCTTTTCCTACTTCTTTGGGGTGGCTTTGGTGTCGCGTATGCGGCCGTTGAGGATGAGGTCGTTCTTCATATCGCTGTTGGTGGCGTCGGCACGGAGCCCCACGTTGCGGAGGTGGTACTTGTAGGCCCTACCGGGAACACCGAGCGGCAAGAGGGCGCGCACCACCCCGTTCTCGGCGTCCAGCTCGTCCCACTCGGGCACCATGTCGGGCGAGATAGCGACCGAGGCGCTGTGGTCGCCGCCCCCGTGGCGACGGTGCATGTTCCAAAGGCGCATGTCATCGGGCGAGAAGATATACTGCGAGCCCAGCAGATGGCGCAGGGCGGTGACACGAACCTCGCGCAGGTTGACCATGCGCAGCGTGTCGGTGATGACGCTGATGCTGAGGTCCACATCCTGCATCAGCAGGAGGTCGGACTGGTAGAGGGTGATGCCCCGCACCTGCACCTCGAGGAGATAGCTCCCCTCGGGGACGAGCATGGCGGCGAAGGCGCCTGCGCTGTCGCACGACATGGAGGCTTGCAGTCGGCCTTCCTGCAGCAAGCGTACCACCGTGTAAGGCTCGGGGCGGCCCGTCATGTGGTTCACCACGGTGCCCGACACCAGCACACTATCTCCCTCGGTGTCGTCCTGAGCCCTGGCTCCGGCAGCCACAAGCAGGATTGTCAGCAATAGAATCGTCCGTTTCATGCCTATATAATACCCACTTTTTGGTCGAAATCTGACAGGAAGGTAAAGTTTTTTTGCAAAAAAGGCCGGAAGGCTACATGCTTTCCGGCCAATGTGGTGTCCCACAAATAAATGATTACTGGCGCTCAAAGGTGGCGGTGTTGGCCTCGTTGCCGTCTTCGGCAAGGATCATCGTCGTCTTGTTGAGCTTCTGGATGTCCATCTTGATGCTGAGGGCACCAGCCACGCTGATGGTCAGGTCGTCGCCATCAACGGTATAGGTGGCGGCGGGAATGCCGACAAGAGATACCGTGTTGTCGGCCTTGAACTCCCAGATGACACCGGTATCGGCGTGCATGGCGGTGCTGGACCCGCTCACAGCGGTGCATTTCCACTTGCCGATAATGAGGTCCTCATTCTTCTGGCACGAAGTGAAGGCCATGCTCATGGCCACAAAGCACATCAGGAGTGCAGCAACTTTGAACTTTTTCATAGTGTTATTTTTTAGGTGAATGAATATGAATGTCAAACTTTCTGCAGCGTCATCACGCCTTCACCGTCGTTGAACGAGAGGGTGAGATCAGTGCTGCTAATCTTGTCGATGGAGCAGGTGATGCTCACGCCGACGAGGGTGTAGGTGAGGGTTTCACCTTCGACGGAGTAGGTGCCGGCCAGCGCACTGGCATCGCCATAGCTGAGGTTCAGCTTGTTGTCGGCAGTGAACTCGAGGATAGCGCCTTCGGTGATGCCGCCGACGGAGATGTTGCTACCGGTCATACCGGTCACTTTCCATTTGCCAATGATGAGATCCTCTGCCTTCTGGCACGAAGTGAAAGCCATGCTCATGGCCACAAAGCACATCAGAAGTGCTGCGATTCTGAACTTTTTCATTGTTTTGGTTTTTTGTTAATGAATGGTTGATTAAAAGGGTTTCTTTCGTTTAAAGGCTCTTGCCGAATATGGCACGCTGCATGAGCGGGTTGGTGTGGTACTGCGTCTCCCAGATTTTGACGGCCTCGTTGCCTATAATCTGCGGGTTGGTGAAGGCCGTGTGGACGCCGTAGCGGATGGCCGACTCGTTCATGTCGCTGTAGTAGATGCTGTGCACACCGCGCTTTTGCCATTCGGGCAGCACGCCGTTGAGCAGCAGGTCTATGGTGTCGAACTTGCGGAAGGCGCGCAGTATATGGTACCAGCCGAAGGGGAACAGGCTGCCGTTCGCCTTCTTGTAGGCTCCGTTGAGGTCGGGGATGGAGAGACCGAAAGCCACCAGCTTGTCGTTTTCGTCGACAACAAACTGCACAAAGTCGAGGTTGACAAACGGGAAATACTCGTCAATGTAGACCTTGATCTCCTTCTCGGTCATGGGCACGAAGTCGTAGAGGTCCTTGAAGCTCTCGTTGATGGCGTGGAAGAACTGCCAGGCATAGGGTATAAGCTCCTTGCGGCGCTTGACCTTGACCAAGTGCAGATGGTACTTCTCCATGATGAGCTTGTTGAGGCGGGCCACCTTGTCGGGCACAGGCTGGTTGGCCTGCATGGAGTATTGCTGCCACTTGCACTTAATTTCGTAGCCGGCACGCTCGACGAAACGGATGTAATACTCCGGATTGTAGAGGGTGGAGATATTCTGCCGGGCGTCGAAATTGTCTATCACCCAGCACTCCTTGTCCATATCGGTGAAGCCGAAGGGGCCCTCGATTTCGGTCATGCCGTGGGCCTTGCCGTACTCCACCACCTTGTCGAGCAGGGCGGTGAAGACGTCGTAATCCTCGATGAAGTCGAACCATCCGAAGCGGACAGCCTTCTTGTTCCAGTGTTCGTTGATGGTGCGGTTGATGATAGCCGCCACACGGCCCACCACCTTGCCGTCGCGCCAGGCCAGATAGAGCTCGCGCGAGCAGTGCTCCAGCGACGGGTTCTTGTCGCCGAGCAGGTTCATCTCGTCGAAGTTCAGCGCCGGAATATACGTCGGCACATCCTTGAACAGCTTGTTGGGGAAGGCGATAAACTTCCTCAATTCGCTGCGTTTCTCGACGGTTTTGATTATAATGTCAGACATATACTTTCGTATTATCTACTATACTACTGTCTACCCGACTACTGAATCACACCCTGCTTCTTGAAGGCTCGGTATATCTTCTCCACACCGGTGTCTATCTGCTCGTGCGTGTGAGTGGCCATGAGGGCGAAGCGGATGAGGGTTTCGTCGCTGGGCACGGCGGGGCTGATGACGGGCGTGACGAACACACCGTCCTCGAGCAGCTCGTGCGTGATGGTGAAGGTCTTCACATTGTCGCGTATGAACAGGGGTATGATGGGGGTCTGCGTGTTGCCAATCTCGAAGCCCAGGTCCTTGAATGCCTTGAGGGCATAGCGCTGGTTGTCCCACAGGGCGGCGTTGCGCTCGGGTTCGCTGCGCATGATGTGGAGCGCCTCGAGCACCGACGCCGTGCTGGCGGGGGTGATGCTGGCGGTGAAGATATAGGGCCGCACGGAGTGTTTCATCCAGTTGATGGTCTCTTTGTCGGCAGCGATAAATCCGCCCACCGATGCCAGACTCTTGCTGAATGTGCCCATGACGAGCTCCACGTCGTTCAGTTTGCCGAAGTGGTCGCAGGTGCCACGGCCCTCACGACCGAAGACGCCGAGGCCGTGAGCCTCGTCCACCATCAGCGTGGCGCCGTATTTGGCACAGATATCCACCATCTTGTCCACGTGGGCCACATCGCCTTCCATCGAGAAGACGCCGTCGGTGACTACCAGTTTCGAAGCCTCGAGGGGCACCTTGGCCAGCACACGCTCCAGGTCGGCCATGTCGTTGTGGCGGTATTTCTGTGTGGTGGCGATGGTAATCAGGCGGCCCTCCATGATAGAGGCGTGCACACGCTCGTCGTAGAAGAGGTAGTCGCCACGGCCGCAGATGTTGGGAATAACACCGCTATTGGCCAGGAAACCGGCCGAGAAGAGCATCACACCGTCCTTGCCGAGGAACTCGGCCAACTCGTCCTGCAGCTGGATATGGATGTCCAGCGTGCCGTTGAGGAAGGGCGACCCGGCGCAGCCAGTGCCGTACTTGTCTATGGCCCGCTTGGCTGCCTCCTTCAGGCGCGGGTCGTTGGTGAGCCCCAGATAGCTGTTGCTGCCGAACATCAGTATCGGGTGGTCGTGCCCGGTGACGTACACTTCGGTGTTCTGCTCGCTGCAGATGGGGGTGAAGTAGGGATAAATACCCAAGGCTCTCATCTCTTGGGGGTAGGTGTATTGGGCTAACTTTTGCTGTAGCGGTTTCATATTCTTATATTATTTCAAACTGCAAAGAAACGAAAATTTTCCCAATCAGCAATGAATTAAAATGTTAAAAGTGAAAACAAACTTTCGGTGAGGCTGCTGGCACCTATTCTAAATGTCTGTTTATTAAGGTATTCATCGCCCATGATTTTTTTTGCCATCGCGGCATAGAGCAGGGCGTCTTCCGCTTTTCTGATGCCTCCGGCAGCTTTGAATCCGACAGTTTTTTTACATTTTTTAACGTTGTCTTTAATAACATTTAACATTATCTCGGCCGCTTCGGGGGTGGCACCCGCGCTGCCTTTGCCGGTGGAGGTCTTGATGAAGTCGGCGCCACCGTCGATGGCCAGCTGTGCGGCCCGGGCCACCTGGGGGCCGGTCAGCTCGCAGGTCTCCAGTATCACCTTCAGCGTGGCACCGGTGCAGGCGCGGCGCATGGCCGCCACCTCGTCGCGCAGAGCCTCCTCGCGGCCCTGTAGCAGGCCACGGTTGATGACTATGTCCACCTCGTCGGCCCCGTCGGCCACAGCCTGGCGCACCTCCGCCACCTTCAGCGGCAGCGGCAGCTGGCCGTGAGGAAAGGCGCCCGCCACCGAAGCCACGCGGATATCGCTCCCGTCCAGGGCGCGGCGGGCGACGGAGACAAAGCGGGGATAGACGCACACGGCGGCCACACACCGGCCGTCGGCCAGGTCCATCTCGCGCGTGCGGAGGCAGAAGGCCCGGACCGACTCGTCGGTGTCGGTACCCGTGAGCGTGGTATTGTCGATGCAGGCAAAGAGCCTTCGGGCCAGGTCGCTGTCCATCATAGCAACTGGCTTATCTTCTCCACGCGGCGCTGATGGCGGCCTCCCTCGAAGGGGGTGTCCAGGTACTCGTCCACAATCTGCATGGCCGTGGCCTCGTCTATGAAGCGGGCTGGCATGGAGATGCAGTTGCAATCGTTGTGCTGGCGGCCCAGATGGGCTATCTCGGGAGTCCAGCACAGGGCACAACGCACATGGCGATACTTGTTCACGGTCATCTGCACCCCGTTGCCGCTGCCGCATATCACAATGCCGCGGCGGTATTCGCCACGCTCCAGCGCGCTGCCCACCTGATGGGCAAAGTCGGGATAGTCGCAGCTCTCGGTGCTGTGGGTGCCATAGTCGCGCACGTCCAATCCGCGAGCCTGCAGATGTTCAATCACTTTCAGTTTCAGTTCGTAGCCCGCATGGTCGCAGGCGATAGGTATGATTTCTTTCATATAGCAGCAATATTTTTTTGCAAAGGTACGTTAATTTCCCCGACCGCAGAGCCACAGGCCGACAATTATTTTCAACACCGTATGTTGAAACCGCTGTTGAATCCGGCTGAAAACCCTGTTGGAAACTTCCGCATGTTGATAAAAGAGCCCCTTTTCACAGCTTTCTCAACAAAAACATTCCGCGCTAAGTGGCAAATCGCAATTTTCACAAAAGGCTGTTACCACAGGTTTCAACAAATGGTTGACAAAACCGCCTTCGGCATGGAAAACAAACCTTTGGCCGGTGGAAAACATTGTGAATAGGAGTGAAAAAATAAGTTTTCAACACCGCCGTTAGCCCGTTTTTCAACCAAACTAACACCCAAAATAATAAACAAAACATAAAATAAATTTAAGAAATAATATTGTTAGAGGTTAATTGGATTAGGTCGGATGTAGGATTAGGTCGGAGCTTTGAGGTCGGAGGTAGGAGGTTGGATTAGGTCGAAGGCAGGTAAGGATATCCAACCACCGAGCTCCAACCTCCGACCTAATTGGGGTCATCCTACCACCAACGTACCATCAACGTACCATCAACGTACCATCAACCTACCACCATCCTACCACCATCCTACCACCATCCTACCACCATCCTACCACCATCCTACCTATTTAACATTTCGGACGCCTGAAAAAAACGACGGTGGTGAGTACAAAAAGCGCGTCTGATGTGCTCCAAACCCTCTCGCGCCAATTCGGAAACGGGGCGTTTTCCCGTGTGAACATGTAATTTATACGCGCCATGTAATTTTTTTTTATTATTTTTGCAATTTCATAACATACATGCAAAAGGTATGAATAGGGACGTATTTATAAGCTATAGTCGCCGGAACTTCGACGCAGTGATGGAGATAAAGAACCAGATAGACCGCACCTGCGGTACCGAATGCTGGATCGACCTGAAGGGTATCGAGAGCGGTTCGGAGATGTTTCTGCGCGACATCGTGGGCGGCATCGACGCCTGCAAGGTGTTCCTCTTTATGCTCAGCCGCGAGTCGATGGAGTCGGAGTACGCCCTGCTGGAGCTCAACTACGCCAAAGAGAAGGGCAAGCGCGTGGTGCTGGTCAATATCGACGACTGCCGTATGAACGGCGTGTTCCTGTTCAAATACAGCCTCACCGATACCATAGCCTGGAACAACCCGCCCCAGCGCGAGAAACTGCTGCGCGATGTCGCCCGCTGGATTGGCGGCAATGTGGCAGAGCCCAAGGACGAGTTGCTGCTGCCAGTGCAGCGCGGCGGTAAATGGGGTTATGCTAACCTTAACGGAGATATTGTTATTCCTTGCCAGTGGAAATGGGCTGACAATTTCAGTGAAGGGCTGGCAAGAGTTCAGTCCGGCAGTAAAGCATTCGGCTTTATCGATAAAAACGGACGAATTGTTATCCCCTGCCAGTGGTACGATGTACTTTCTTTCAGCGAAGGACTAGCAAAAGTATGGGACGGCAACAACAGAAAACAAGGCTATATTGACAAGAACGGCCGCATCGTCATACCTGGCCAATGGAAATCTGCATACTCTTTCAGCGAAGGACTGGCAAGAGTCGAGGACAGCAACGGTAAATGGGGATTTATTGACAAGAACGGCCGCACAGTCATCCCATTCCAATGGAAGTGGGCTTATGGGTTCGGAGAAAATGTTGCTCCAGTAAAGGACAACAACGGCAATTATGTTTTTATTGACAAAAATGGACGTATAGCTATTCCATGCAAGTATGTAATGGCCTATTCTTTCCATGACGGATTAGCCTACGTAAAGGATTGTAATGGAAAAAAAGGATTTATTGATAAAAGCGGTCAAATCATCCTTCCCCATTCAAATGATTCATACATCCCATATTTCACGGAGGGGCTTGCTGCAGGAAAGGAATGTGGTAAAGCAGGTTTTTTTGACAAAAATGGACAAGTAGTCATACCATACGAGTGGAAAGAAGCCTATAATTTCAGCGAAGGAGTGGCACAAGTCACGGACAACAACGGTAAAGAGGCATATATAGACAAGACCGGCCGCGTGGTGCTTTGGCGTACAGAATGATATAATCAACCAATAGAGGCATTATGAGCAACGAGGAAGCGAAAAGCAAGATTATTGAAAGTGTTGGCAGCGGTGGGTTGTACAACGCCATAGCAAACATTATAAGTGATGCCCGGAGCAAAGCCTACCGTGCTGTCAATTTCGTTATGGTGCAGGCATACTGGGAAATCGGCCGGCTGATTACCGAAGATGAGCTGAATGGGCAGCGCGCGGCCTATGGCAAGGAAGTGCTGAAACATCTTGCTGCACGACTGACCAAGGATTACGGCAAAGGCTTTGACGAAAGAGAATTGCGCAAGATGTGCCAGTTTTACAAATACTTCCAAATTCGGGACACACTGCGTCCCGAATTGAGCTGGTCGCATTACCGCCGACTGTTAAGCGTTGAAAACGAGAAGGCTCGGGTGTGGTATATGAACGAGGCCGCCGATGCTACGTGGTCTACCCGTCAGCTCGACCGACAGATATCCACGCTGTATTACGAGCGTCTGCTGGCCAGCCGCGACAAGTCGCCCGTGATAGAAGAGGCCAAGGAGAAGATGGCCCAGCTGCAGCCGCAGGATGTCTTTCACGACCCCTATGTGCTTGAGTTTCTCAATCTGAAAGACTATCCCGCCCTGCACGAGAGCAACATGGAGAAGGCACTGATAGACAATCTTCAAAGTTTCCTGCTGGAGCTGGGGACCGGTTTCTGCTTTGTGGCTCGGCAAAAGAGGATGCGCTATGGCGACGACGATTTCTATATCGACCTGGTCTTTTACCACAGCCGGCTTAAATGCCACGTGCTGATAGACCTCAAGATGGGCAAGCTCACACACGCCGATGTGGGGCAGATGGATAGCTATATCCGTATGTTCGACGACCTGTACAAGGCCGAGGACGACAATCCGACAATTGGTCTCATACTGTGTTCGGAGAAGAACGAGGCTGTGGCCCGCTATTCGGTGCTTGCCGACGGGAAGCAGATGTTTGCCGCAAAGTATATGACTTATCTTCCCACTGAGGAGGAGTTGACAAACGAAATAATAAAATCAATAGCAAATACACAATGACCAACGAAGAACTGAAGCAGGAAATACTGCGACTGAAACGGGAGAAGAACGCTGTCATCCTCGGCCACTACTACCAGCGGCACGAGATACAGGAGTTGTCCGACTATGTGGGCGACAGCCTGGCACTGGCCCAGGAGGCCCAGCGCACAGAGGCGGATATCATCGTCTTCTGCGGCGTGCATTTCATGGCCGAGACGGCCAAGATTCTCAACCCCCAGCGCAAGGTGCTGCTGCCCGACATGGAAGCCTCCTGCTCTCTGGCCGAGAGCTGTCGCGCCGACGAGTTTGCCGCCTTCAAGGCCCAGCACCCCGACCATATGGTGATATCCTATGTCAACTGCAGTGCCGAAATCAAGGCCCTCAGCGACCTTATCTGCACCTCCGGCAATGCTGAGAAACTGGTGCGTTCGCTGCCCGCAGAGCAGAAGATTATCTTCGCCCCGGACCGCAATCTGGGCGGCTACATCAACCAGGTGACAGGTCGCCAGATGGTGCTCTGGAACGGCGTATGCACCGTGCACGACGCCATGCAGGCCGAGGCGGTGCTGCAGCTGAAGGCCGAGCATCCCGGCGCGCCCGTCGTAGCGCATCCCGAATGCAACCCGGCGCTGCTGCGGGTGGCCGACTTTGTGGGTTCCACCAAGGCTATGTTGAGCTATATCAAGGCTAGTGACGCCAAGCAGTTCATCGTGGCTACCGAGACGGGCATCCTCTATGAGATGAAGCGCGAGAATCCCGGCAAGGATTTCGTCACCCTGCGCGACAACAAGAGCTGTGCCTGCGACGACTGCGCCTATATGAAGCTCAACACCCTGGACAAGCTATACAGATGCCTGCGCGACGAGCAGCCCGAGATACTGATGGACGCCGAGATGATAGAGAAAGCCAAGCGCCCCATCGTCCGCATGCTCGAGATGAGCCGCCAGCTGGGCATCATCAAATAGCTATGCTATGAGGAAAAGAGCAGAAGAGCCCTTGCCACAAATCGAGGGTTATGAACCTGTGCAGCGCACCATCAGCATTCTGGCCGCCAACATCTGGGCCGTGGTGGTGATAGTGATGGCCGGTGGGGTAGGGTGGTGGCTCACCAAATGGACCCATCCCGACGCAGCCCTCGCAGTTTTCGACATGCTGTGGCTCGGAGTGATGCTTGTGGTGGGCATAGTGGTACACGAGTTAATCCACGGACTTACCTGGATTGCCTTGACCAAAGGACGCTTTAGCCACCTCTCTTTCGGCACCGTGCAGGGAGCTGCCTACTGTCATGTCGACGTGCCGATGACCAAGCGGAACTACATCATAATGGCCCTGATGCCGGGTCTGCTGACGGGCATGGTGCCCTGGCTGGCCGGCATCGCTGTTGGCAACCTGCTGTGGATGCTGTTCGGTGTGGTGATGATAGGCGGCGCCATGGGCGACATCATGCTTGTGTGGTCCATCCGCAAGGAGACGTCGGACACCATGATCTACGACAATCCCAGCCTGGTTGGCTACTACGTCTACGAGAAGTGCAAACAAGCAGATGCTTGACAAAAGGCAGATAGAGGAAAAGAAACGCTTCGCCGGCCCCAAAAAGCCGTCGATGAAGCGTCGGAGCGAGACCCACGACTACCACTCCAAGCGATTTTACATGGTGACGATGGAGGTCGTGGGGAGATGGGCTGTGCTGGGCGAGTTGCAGGGCGACGAACGCCATGCCACCATAGCCCTGAGCACGCTGGGTCGCGGGGTAGAGGAGGAGTGGCTTGGAATACCGCGTTATTATCCGCAGGTCGTCATGGTGAAGCACCAGGTGATGCCTGACCATTTACATGGCATCCTCTATGTGAAGGAAGCCACCGATTCCCATCTGGGTCAGGTGCTGAAGGGTTTTAAACTGGGATGTAACCGCAGATTGAGGGGGTTGCTTGCTATGGCGGCGATTCAATCGCCGCAAACGGACGAATCCATCCCCGTCCTGCCACCCAGCGAAGCGCATCGCCTTCTATCGTTTGCTGCGATTGAATCGCAGCCCCCAGACAAAGCCACACTATGGGAAAAAGGCTATAACGACAAGATCCTGCACAATTACAGTACCCTCGATAAATGGAAATCCTATGTCGGGGACAACCCCCGCCGCCTGGCTGTCCGCCGCGCCCACCCCGATTATTTCCGTGTCCGCTTCGGACTGCAGGTGGCAGGCCGCGAATACGCTGCCATCGGCAACCGCTTCCTCCTGCAACGACCCGAGCGGGTGCAGGTGCAGCTCTCACGCAGTCTCACCGACGAGCAGATCAGCCGGAAGGTCGACGAATACCTCTCCTTGGCCCGTGCCGGTGCCGTCCTGGTGTCGCCGGCTATCTCCAAGGGTGAGCAGGCCGTGATGCGGGCTGCCCTCGACGCACGTCTGCCGCTCATTTTCCTCACCCCTTGGGGCTTCAACAGCTTCTCCAAGCCGGGCCACCAGTACTTCGAAGCCTGCGCCGAAGGGCGCTTCCTCATCCTGGCCCCGTGGGAGCACCAGAACGAGCGCATCCCCCTGACCCGCGCCATGTGTCTTATGTTAAACTCAATGACAGAACAGATATGCAACCTATGATTGGACAACCGCAAGTCTACGAAGCCCTGCAGCGCATGGGAATCCCCTTCGACTACTACGAGCACCCCGAGGCACCCACCATCGAGATAGCCGCCCAGTTCTACCGCGGCGAGGGTACCACGCTCTGTAAAAACCTCTTCTTCCGCAACCACAAGGGCAACCGCCACTATCTGGTCATCATGGGCAGCCGCCATGCGATGGACATCCACGACATGGAGCACCAAGTCGGATCGTAGCCATGTCCGTCTGTGGGCCAAGGGGGTGGCCATTAGTATTGTCTTCCTAAGCCCGCTTGGCCTCCCACTTTGTAAAAACCTCTTCTTCCGCAACCACAAGGGCACCCGCCACTATCTGGTCATCATGGACAGCCGCCATGCGATGGACATCCACGACATGGAGCACCGCCTGCACCAGGGCAAGCTCTCCTTCGCCAGCCCCGAGCGTATGATGAAATACCTGGGTGTGCGGCCCGGCAGCGTCTCGCTGTTTACGTTGGTCAACGACGCCAGCCACGAGGTCACCCTTTTCGTCGACCGCCAGCTGCTGCAGGCCGAGAAGGTGAGCTTCCACCCCAACGACAACCGCGCCTCGCTGGTGATAAGCCGCGACGACATGTTGAAATTCATCCGCACGGTCGGCAATCCCTACGAGGTTGTTGATTTATACGACCCGAATTGTTGATAACCCTCTGAAAACAATGTTTCACGTGGAACAAAAAAGAGTGGCACATCGTGTCACTCTTTTGTTGTCTTAGTGGTTATTGTTACCGTCCTCCAAAGATGGAGTAGCCGACACCGAGACCAAAAGCATATCCACCATCTCCTGAATAATATAAGAGTGCATTGACATACCAGGGTGATTTAAATTTGTAACCTACATTTATATAGGAAGAGACCCATTCGGATAAATTTGTTCCTGCGCTAAATAAAAGTGCAGTGTTGTTGTCGAATGATAATCTGCATAGGGGCCCTACTCTCAATAACATTTCATCTTCTGCTAAATTATAACCAAGGCTTATTGATGCTCCTAGAGAAAACATGGACGAAAGCGACCATGTGAAATCAGTTCCTAGACATAAATCTGCAATATCACAATAATCATAATCACCCAGTGTTCCATAAGCAAAAGAAGTGTTGACTCCCAGCCAGAACTTACTAGGCTTTCTTTCTTTAACTACCTTTGTGGTTTCATCGCGGAATGTCCAGCCTACGCGGCCGCTGGCTCCCACGGGAATATAGCAGTAGAGAACCATATTGCTCTTGACAAGGTCTTCTGCCAGTTTATGGAACTCTGAGACCAGCTGCGACATGTCTTTCAACTTACGTACGTCGTCGCAGATGGCTTGTGCCCTCTGGTCGAACTGCCGCTCCTGACCATCGGTCATATCGTCGCCGCGCACGGTGACGATGGTGGAACTGACCATACGATTATTGATTCTCTCTCGTGAGGAACCTTTCATCATCGGTCGAAGGTGATCATAGTATTCGGTGGGCGTAGTTAGTTGACGTTTGTCGTCGACCGAAGCCTGGTCCAGTCCGTCGGTGAAAGCATAGATTCGCGACTCCTTGTACTCGTCGTCCTTGATGTTGTTCTGTGCATCGCTTTTCAGCATGTCGAGCGCCTTCTCGAGCGAGTAGTACAGAGCGGTGCCGTTTTGCATTTCAAGGCCACGGATGAAATCTACAATTTCACGATAGTTGGTGGCATCCAGCGTGGTGATCTCCCGTATCCGAGTGAACTTTACGGTAGAGAAACCGATGACACCTACGCGGAAGACATCTTTCTCCTGTGACTCGCGATACAGTTGCCCGACGAATTCGATAGCGGCATCCTGCACCTTCTTGAAGTCGTCGCCGAGCGATTTGCTGTTGTCGACCACCAGCATGATGTTGGTCTTCATGGTCGATTCCATCTGCTGTTCGCCTTGGCGCACCTCCGAGTCGTAGATCCACTCACCTATTTCCTCGTCGTAGCGCCAGAAGTCCAGATTGGTCATGGGATGGAAGGGGTGGGTGGTCACACTGTCGAACCTCACCACGAGGTCGGCCATCGCGGTAGGCCTGGCTAAACGCCGGGGGATATAGGTGAAGTCGATTTGTTTTCCGACGGCACCTACGAGGTAGCGATTGCCGTTCTCCACCTTCATGGTTCCGGTGATGCTGTACTTGGCGTGATCGGGGTCGGTGCGGGGCTTGTTCTGTGCCACGGCGGGCAGCGTCAACGCCGTCAGCAGGACAGCCAGAATCGTTAGTTTGTGTTTCATAATACCTGTTTTTAATTGTTAATGTTCCAATCTTCAATCAGGCATAAAAAAAGCGCGGGTCAAGTGTTCATCGCTTATCCCGCTTGTAAGGCTCTCGCATTGCCCTTGGTAGAAGATAAGCAATGCCGAAGCCCACGCTGCCGACTATATACAACAATGGTATATGACGCACCAGTGGACGCTGGCTGTTGCTTTTATCCTGCTATCAAGTTCGAATTTGCGAGATTCTACAAGCCGCAGATAAAAACGTCTAACACAACGTCTTTCCTTATGTCCTGCCGTCCCACCCGCGTACCCGTCTGTCGCGGCTTCGGCGGTTGAACGACGATGCAAAAGTACAACTATTTCCCGAAACGGCAAAATATTTTTTTCGATTCTCCGCGATTGCCTTAAATATGAGGCCAAGCCCAGCGTAGAACGCTGGGCCGATTGCTTGTGTCAATTACAGCTCAAGCTGTTGATAACTAGTAAAAACAGGTTTCACGTGAAACACGCACATGTGACCCTCAGTCCTTGAGGAGCACATGTGCGTTTCCGGTCACGTCGCCGGCCATACCACCTCCGAATACATTGCCGTTGATGTGGATATGTCCGCGCAGCTGCACGTAGGTATCGCCGGTGATTTCGCCTTTCGCCTCGCCGAGCACGCCTTTGCCGCCGCCGAAGATGTTCTTTTTCACCGTGCCGTTGTAGCCCAGCACCTTGAATTCATTGCCTGTGGCGTTGTAGTTGGCTTCGTGGCCGCCGCCGAACACATGACCCCAGATGAGGGGCTGGTCGGTGTGGTCGGTGAGCGAGGTGGAGTCGCCGACGATGACGTGCACATTGCCCGTCACCGAGGTGCCGACGCCATAGCCGCTGCCGAACACATTGCCCAGGTCGTCGTTCTGTCCGCTCGCGCCGACGGTGCCGCCCAGGATGCTTACCTTCACAGGACCGGCCACTGTACCGCTGGTGTTGGAACCTCCGTAGACTCCTCCGATTACTGTGCCACCGGTCATCTGGATGTTGACTATCTGGCCTTGCTGCTGATTGCTGCCGCCGAAGACCTTGCCACGGACGGTACCGCCCAAGATGTGGATGTTAGACCCATGACCATTTCCAGCATTGACATATCCGTAGTTGCCGCCGCCGAAGACGTTGCGTTCAACCTCGCCTTCATCGGCAATGACAATGGTGGAGTTGAATACTTGTCCAACAGTGGTTCCGCCTTCTATTCCGCTGCCGGCTCCAAATAGATTGCCTCCGGTCGATGAGCCTATTAGGGTGCTGCTGTTTTTGCTGTTGCATTCAGCGTTACCACCTAAGTATATCTCGGTTGAACCGTACAATTCACCATTGGTTGTTTGGGTTCCGTTGCAGCCTCCGGCAATCCAACCGCCGATTTCACCTCCGGTGATGACAAATCGACGATCACCACAGGCTCCGGCATACACTGCTGCCCCGTAAATTGAACTTCTGATTTTGGCATTGCCTTTCATGATTCGGATCAGAACACTCCAAGAGCCATCGTTGACAACATATGTTGTATATCTGTTGGCTGCTTGATTGGTTGTAGGACCATAGGAATTCAGACCGGCAGAAATCATGTTCATTTCGCCTCCTTCAATAATCAGTCTCCGTTTGCCGCAGTATTTTACACCGGCATTATCCGAGCCACGTGTGCCCATGTAGAACACCTCCTCATCATTTGTGCTCTTTTCGGAATGTATTTTCCCGCTTTTAATGCACCAGTCAAATGTCAGTGTGTTTCTCATGGCACTACTGTTGAACACTGCGCCGTGATCGGATCCGTAGATATAACCGTTGGGGGCTATACTCAGTTTGGTGTTGTCTCCGTTTCCGTTGTTTGCTGCTCGGTCGTAGTCACATCCAATCGTGCATCTGACTCCGGTCACAGAATTGCTATAGGTTGTTGATCCGGCGCCATAGTTATCCGTATATACGTAAAGCAGGTTGAGGTTGTTGATGGTTCCGCTTTCAAGCCGATAGGAGCATTTGTCAATGGCAGAAGTATGTTGATTTCCCGTATAGGCAAATCCAATCATGTGTGTCACCGATCCGGAAATTCCCCTGCCCCAAATCAAATAGTTGTTGCCAGCGGTAAATCGGGTGGCATCTATTTTTATATACTCGAACTTGGTGTCGGCGCCGCAGGTGTAGTTGCTGGTTTGTGTGGTGCCAGTGGGGACGGCGGTGAGGGTGTTGGTGCCGTCGGTGCCGTCGGGGTAGACGGCGCTGATGGTGGCCGCGTAGTCGAGTGCTGAGGTGCGGGTGCCGATGTAGAAGTTGCGCTCGTAGGCGTTGGTGCCGGTGACGTGCGTGCTGCCGCCGATGTAGGCTCTGGCCCAGAGGGCTTCGAACTCGACCTTCATGCCGTACTCGCTGGTGGGGGCGAAGTAGAGCACCTGCTCGGCATCGACGGTGCCGCCCACGGCAATGCTGTTGCCGCCGGTGGCGGCGTCGTAGATGGCACCGCCTTCCAGCGTCTTCACGCGCCAGCGGTAGAAGCCGGTGTAGTATTTGGTGCTGCCGCTGGTGAAGGTGGGACGCACGCTGAAGGGGTTGGGGATGGTGCGGTATTCGCAGCGGCCGCTGGGGTTGGAGGCGGTGCTGCCGTCGGTGCGCTCCAGGGTCTTGTAGTAGACGAAGGTGTGCTGCGTCTCACCGCTGAGGATGCCCACGCGCACGGTGGTCGCGTCGGTGTTCCAGGTGGTGTTGCCCGGCGTGGTGCTGTTGGTGGTAGTGTTGACGGTGTTGGTGCCGTTGCCATAGTAGCTGATCTTCACGTTGGCGGGGTTCCAGGAGCGGATGGGGGAATTATACTCTTTGTTGTAGTAGGCCCACTCATGGGGCTCGTAGTCGTTCAGGGTGACGGTGGTGGCTGTGACGCCGGTGGTGCCGCCGACACGGTTCTCGGCGGTGGCAGCGTCCTTGGCCAGCATCACGGTCTGGGTGGCCGTGACGGTGTGTCCGGCGGCCTGGGCGCTGAAGGTGACGGTGAGGTTGGCCACGTCGGCGGGCAGGCTGGTGACGGTGAGCACGCCGGTGGCGGGGTCGATGGTGCCGTAGGTGGTGGGGCTGACGCTCCAGGCCACATTGGTCAGGGCGCCGGTATAGGTCTCGGTAGTGGTGGTGCTGCTACTCTCCGAAACATTGCCGCTGCGGTTGGTGCCGTTGATGCTCACCGAGAAGGTCTTGGTGGTAGTGGTGGTATAGGTGGCGGAGTGGCTGATGGTCCGGCTGAAGTTGTGGGCGCCGGTGGTGTAGATGGCCGTATTGCCGCCGATGGTGGCCGTGTAGCTTTCGGAGATAGGCGTGCTTCCGGTGGTGGTGTTGGTGGTGACGGTGACTCGATGCATGGTGCCGTTGTAGCTGTTGGTACTGCTGATTTTCCACCCGTTGTTATACACGATGTAGTATCTGTTGGAGTAATAGGTATTGTACGGGTTCTGACCATCGGAAACATTGCTGTAGTCGTCACCGGATTCTCTCAAGGTCAGGGGTTGATTGTTATCAGACCAATAGATTTGGTAGCCTGGTGTCCCTTCGGGGGTGACGGTGGCAATCTTGTTGCCGTCGACGGTCCAGAGGCAGGTGTTGATGTCGAACGACGGGCCGGTCACATTGCCGATGGTGGTGGCTGTGGGGTGGGCCAGGATGTTGTTGCCGTTCGTGATGACGTAAAAGTCCTGCGCTTGCAGGGAATGGGGAATCGTGAGGGCCAGCAGCAGCACTGCGGCGAATGTAAGTGGATGTTTCATCGCTCGATGTCCAGTTTTTTTTAGTTACAACCCCGATACCTGTAGGGGTCTGATAGTTTTGTAGATTACGGGTTACGATAGACATAGAGCAAAAGAGCCGCAGGTATCATTGTCCGTGTGGTCCTTGGACTCGGAATCGGTGCGATTCAGCGGTGCCAGATGGCGCGTCGGTTACAACGTCACTTTGCTCTAAACCGTTGCCGACCAGTGTTTTGTCAGCTCTCAGACCTCCAGTCGGCGGCCGCAAAGATAATAAAAAAAACTTAATATGGGGAAAAAAGCGTATTTTTGCAACCGCAATGGTACGCAAGCAAACTATGAAAAAACAGGAATATATCGTCAGCGAGCCGCAGGAGCTGCTCTATTTTCTTATGGCCCAGATGCCCGACAGCAGCCGCACGAAGGTGAAGGAGCTGCTGGCCCGCAACGTCTACGTCGACGGGCGGCGCACCAGCCAGTACAACTATCCGCTGCAGTCCGGCCAGCGGGTGAGCATAGAGCGCGCCTCGTTCCAGGACCGTCTGCGCCCGCGCGACCTGGACATCGTCTACGAGGACCAGCATCTGCTGGTGGTCAACAAGCACGAGGGTCTGCTGAGCAACAGCAAGCATCCGCAGGACAAGACGGTCATCACGGTGCTGAACCAGTACCTGGACGCCACGCACCAGCGCTGCCATGCCCACATTGTGCACCGGCTGGACCGCGACACGAGCGGCCTGATGGTGGTGAGCAAGAGCAAGGAGGTGAGCCAGCGCTTCGAGGAGGACTGGAAGGGCACGGTCTACGACCGGCGCTATGTGGCCGTGGCCTGGGGGAAGATAGAGCCCCCGAAGGGCGAGATACGCTCATGGCTGACCGACGGCGAGTACTGTGTGCTCTCGTCGCCGACCGACAACGGCGGCAAGCTGGCCGTGACCCACTACGAGGTGACGCGCACTTCGCGCCGCTACTCGCTCGTCGACCTGAAGCTGGACACGGGCCGCCGCAACCAGATCCGCGTCCATCTGCGCGAACTGAAGCATCCCGTGGTGCACGACCCTATGTATGGCTACAAGGACGACGTCTCGCCTATCGGGCGGCTGGCGCTGCACGCCTACCGCCTCTGTTTCCGCCATCCCGTCACCGGACGCCGCCTGCAGTTCGAGACGCCGGTGCCGCAGAGCTTCCTGAAGCTGATGGAAATATAGTTCTCACAGGGTTTCTTTCAGCGCCAGCAGGGTGCGGCGCAGGTCCAGCAGGTTGTCCATGACTTCCTGCCGCGGGTCGTCGCTGGGGCGGCGGCGCAGCTGGTCGCGCACGCCGTCGAGGGTGTAGCCGCATTCGCGCGTGAGGTATTGGATGCGCTTCACCAGCTCGACGTCGCGCTCGGTGTAGGAGCGTACGCCGCGCTTGTTCTTCGTCGGCCGCAGGCTGCTGAATTCGGTCTCCCAGAAGCGCAGCACCGATTGCGGCTCGCCCACCAGGTCCGACACTTCGCCGATAGAGTAGTATAGTTTCTTGTCCATTGCCGTAGGGTGGCCATCCGTGGGTTGGTTGGCGGATGGTTGATATGGATAACGCCGCCGGGCTTCGTTTATTGTCCGGCGGCTTTTTTTTGCCTCCGGAATTTGGGTCGTGCGCGATGCAAATGCCCCGCTGCCGCCTTTTCCCCTTCGGGGGCGCGATTAGTACAATCCTCACCGCCGTTTTTTGCGCCGCGAGATAACTGATTGTGGTTCAGTACGGTATGGGTACCGATGGGGTCTAGTAGGCTGGTACACAGGGTGTAGAGCCTATCCGCTCTTACCCCGCTCTATACCCCCTCTTAGCCCCCTCATAGCAAAATCCTACTCCGGTAAGGGTGAGTTAGGTGGGTGTAAAGATAGGTCGTGGACGATATAATGTGTATGCCGTAGGTTGACCCTTGGTGGTGCCGTCGGCGTGTGGGCAAAAAAAGAGGCCACCGGCGTCGCGAGCGGCGCCGGTGGCGGGTGTGGTGTGCGGTGGGGGTCAGTAGCTGTAGTAGCCCTGGTTCTCCTGGTAGTTCTGTTTCTTCTCGTATTTCACGTCGCGCAGGGCGTCGGCTTTGATGTTGATTTGGAAGAACCAGCTTTTGTAGTATCCGAAGGGGACCCAGGAGAAGCGCATTTCCCAGCAGTGGAGGTCGCGGTAGATGTCGACGGTGGTGTAGGACATGCCGTGGTTGCTGATGTCGTAGCCGGTGGACATGGCGATGCGCCAGTTGGGTGTGAGGCTAACGTTGGCCGAGAGCGTGATGCTCTGTATGGTTTCGGACTGCAGGTTCATCAGCGAGGCTACGTATCGGTCCACGTGGGAGAAGGTGTAGCTGAGGCTTACGTTCCAGGGCACGTCGAAGTCGGCATAGCCGCCCAGCAGGACGGGGATGGGTGTGGAGTGGGGTGTCTGGATGAGGGTGGAGGTGGGCCGGCCGCCGCTTTTGGTCTGGCTGCCCTTGTCGAAGGTGTTCTGGTTGAGGCTGTAGGAGAGCTGTGTGCTCCAGGTGCTGTTGTCCATGCGGAAGAGGCGGTGCTCTTCGTGCCAGAGCAGCCGGTCGTGGAGTCGGCCGAGGGTGTCGATGACGTAGGGCGAGAAGGAGCCGGTATAGTTGAGCACCAGCGAGCGGAAGAGGGTGGTGCGTCCGCTGACGGCGAGGCTGCTGAGGTTGAGACTGTCCTTGGCCAGGTCGTAGCCCATGCTGAGGTTGAGGTTTTCGAGCAGGGCTATTTTCTTCACTTCGGCGGTGGTGTCGAAGGGGTTCTGCACTTTAATCTCCAGGTTGTTGCCGATGCTCAGGCGCAGGTTGCCGCTGCGGCCGTCGGGGGGTCCGCCGTAGAGCGACTGCTGGAAGATGGAGTATCGGTGTACATAGCCGGTGGTGTCGGTGTACTGCTTCCACCAGCCGAGGCTGGCGGCGCCGAAGTCGGGGTGGTAGCTGAAGGAGACGGAGGGGTTGATGACGTGGCGCAGGGCCTTCAGCGGTCCGCGGCGGAACTGGAAGAGGCCGTAGATGCGGGTGGAGAGCGACGAGGAGAGGCTGAATTCGCGGTTGGCGCGGAAGCCCTGTATGGTGTCGATGGTGAGGGTGCCTGTGGTGGCGTCGTAGTTGCGTTCGGTGGTGGTCCAGTGCCAGCGTTCGGTGTAGGATACGGAATTGGTCCAGTTGAAGAAGCGGAGCACCTTGATGCTGCTGCTGAGCGGCAGCTGCTGCTGCACGCCGTACTGCATGCGGCTGAGCGTGACGGGGGTGAAGAGCTCGCTGTCCGGGGTGGTGAGGTTGTTCTCGGCATTGAGCACGTAGGAGAGCGAGATGTTCTCGTACCAGCGGTAGGCGCCGGCGGGGTTGCGGCGGCGCAGGGGGTAGAAGGTGATGGAGGAGAGCGAGATGGAGGGCAGCTTGATGTTCATGATGCCGGTCTGCGCGTTGAAGGACTCGCGGGCCGAGGCGGCCAGGTTGAACCAGGGGCCGAGCTTGGTGGTGTAGCTGATGCTGGAGGTGGTGGTGGAGTTGAAGTAGTCGGCCCGGTTGGTGGTGTTCTTGTTGTAGTTGCGGCTCTGCAGGTTGACGTTGGCCGAGAAGCGGGAGTAGGGGTTGGCCTTGGCGTCCTGGTCGTGGCGCCAGGTGAACTTGAAGTCGTTGAAGGAGTTGAAATTGGCCGTGTCGCCGCGGATGCCCTCGAAGGTCTGCCCGTAGCGCAGGTCGACGGCGCCCTTGTATTTGTAGCGCACGTAGTAGTTGCTCTTGACCTCGGCGGCCCAGGAGAGGTTGGTGTAGAGCTCGCCGAGCAGTGCAAGGTCCAGATTGTCGTTCAGCGCGAAGTAGTATCCGCCGTCCTTGAGGTAGTATCCGCGGTAGTTCATCCAGCCGTAGGAGGGGATGAGCACGCCGCTCTGGCGCTGCTTGGTGATGGGGAAAAAGGCGAAGGGGAGCGCTACGGGGGTGGGCACATCCTCCACTGTGAGCCATGCCGGCCCGGTGACTATCTTGTCGCCCGTGATGAGCTTGGATTTGGTGAAGTTGATGGCGAAGTGCGGATGGGCGTAGTTGCAGGTGGTGTAGCTGCCGCCGCTGAGGTACATGATGCTGTCGTTGATTTTCTTCACCTTGCGGCCATGCAGGAATCCGTCGCCCTCCTGGGTGATGACGCTGTGTATGATGCCCTTCTGGGTGTTGTAGTTGAAGGTGATGCTGTCGGCGTGGTATTCGGCGTCGCCCTGTTTGAAATAGGGGCGCCCCTCCATGTTGCCGGCGCTGTCGGGGGTGCCGTAGGCGTGCAGGGTCTGTCGGTTGAAGTCGACCTCCACGTGGTGGGCGCGTAGGTTCATGGCCTCGTAGTCGATGCTGCCGTCGTTGTAGAGGTAGGCGCGGCGCGTGTCCAGATTCATGGCCACGGAGTCTTTGGCGCGGTATTGGATGACCTTGTCGATGGCATTGGGCGAGACCTCCATGAGGGTGTCCACATCGCTCTGGGCGGCAACGGGTCGCGTGGCCAACAGGGTCACTATCAGCGGTAAAAGCAGTGTCAGTATATGTCGCGTCTCCCGGCTCAAATTATTTTAGTTTCACTATTTAAAAAACATTTCGTATTTTTGCAATTTGTTTGAAAAGCAAAAAAGAAAATATCGGATATGAAACGGATAATTGCATTGTTTATTGTGTTGCTGGTGGCGGTGGGGCCTGTTTTTTCTCAAAAAAAGGACACCTACCGCGTGCGCACAGTGGTAATCGACCCAGGCCACGGCGGCGCCAAGCCGGGTGCCCAGGGCTCCAAATCGTGGGAGAAAAACATCACGTTGGCCGTGGCCAAGAAGTTTGGCCGCCTGATAGAGGACAACTATCCCGACGTGAAGGTCATCTACACCCGCACCACCGATGTGGACATCTCGCTGGCCGAGCGCGCCCACATAGCCAACCGCAACAAGGCCGACCTCTTCATCTCCATTCATGCCAACTCGCATCCCACCAGTGCCCCCACCGGTGTGGAGACGTTCGTGATGGGTCTCTCGGAGAGTCGCGCCAACCTGGAGGTGGCCAAGAAGGAGAATGCCGACATACTGCTGGAGGCCGACTACAAGAACAATACCGATTATAGCGGCTTCGACCCCAATGCGCCCGAGACATACGTGATGCTCACCATGTTCCAGAACGCCTTCATCGACAAGAGCCTCAACCTGGCGCAGTCTATCCAGACGCAGTACAAGCAGAACCTGAAGACCATCAACCGTGGTGTGAAGCAGGCCGAGCTCTATGTGCTCTACAAGACCACCTGCCCCTCGGTGCTCACGGAGATAGGCTTCATAAGCAACCCCACCGAGGAGGCGTTCATGCTGAGCGAGGAGGGACAGGCGCGCATAGCCGTGTGCCTTTTCAACGCCTTCATGACCTACAAGGCCACCGAGGAGGGCAGCAACCGGCTGGCCAACCCGGTAATCAATATCAAAGGATGGAAGAGCGAGGGCACCGCCGAGGCGAAGAAAGAGGAGCCCAAGCCGGAGGAGCCCAAGCCCGCCGAGGCGCCGAAGAAGGAAGAGCCCAAGCCGGCCGAGCCCAAGGCCGAGGCCCCGCAGCCCGTCGTGGCTGCCGAGCCGCAGCCGCAGGCTCCTGCCCCTGTAGCCCCTGAGTCCCCTGTGGCTCCCGCCGAACCCGCCGTTGCACCGACGCCTGCCGCCCCCGCCGCGCCGGCCGAGAAGCCCAAGCCCCCGGTCGACCTGCCGCCCGTGCAGCCCCAGCCGTCGGCCACTCCGGCCGCTACAGCGCCCGCCGGCCTGCGTCCGCCGACCAACCCCGCCGCCGCCGATGCCGGAAGCTACTATACGGTGCAGTTCCTTATGTCGCCCACGCTGTACAAAGCCGGTGCCCGCGAGCTGGGTGGCGTCGCCGAGTTCCAGGCCACCAAGCGCGAGAAAGGCTATGTCTACACCACCGGGCGCTTCCAAACCCTCAATGAGGCTGTGCAGTACTGCGCCCACCTGAAGCAGAACACCCCCTTCAAGGACGCCTGGAGCACCCAGGTCAGTACCCCGGCACCTGCCGCGCCGCAGGCCAGCGCCAAGCCCGCCGAGCCCGAGCGCACGGCGGCTGCCGCCGAGACAAGGCAGGCTGACAACGCCGGCGTGGTCTACCGTGTGCAGTTCTGCACCGCTACGCGCCGGATGAAAACCGGCGATCCCGACCTGCAGGGCATCAAGGACTTCCACATCGCTCCGTCGGGCAAGCTGTTCGTATATACCGCCGGCAACTATTCCACCCTTCAGGAGGCCAAGCGCCGCCGGCAGACCATTGCCGCCAATACCCGCTTCAAGGATGCCTTCGTGGTGGCCATCTACCGTGGCCAGCGCATCACTCTCGAGCGTGCGGCCCAGATTGAAAAACAGAACAAGAAATGATAGAAGTAAAAGAAATATCCAAGCTCTACGGCGAGCAGCGTGCGCTGGACCGGGTGAGCCTGACCGTGCATCCGGGCGAGATAGTGGGTCTGCTTGGCCCCAACGGCGCCGGCAAGTCGACCCTGATGAAAATACTCACCTGCTTCATCCCTCCCACCGAGGGTGAGGCCACCGTGTGTGGCCACAGCATCTACGACGACACGCTCGCCGTGCGCCGTTGTATAGGCTACCTGCCCGAGCACAACCCGCTCTATTTGGACATGTACGTGCGCGAGTATCTGCGCTTTGCCGCCGGAGTGGGCGGGGTGAAGAATGCGCGCCAGCGGGCCGACGAGATGATAGAGCTCACGGGTCTGGTGCCCGAAGCGTCGAAGCGTATAGGCCAGCTCTCCAAGGGCTACCGCCAGCGTGTGGGTCTGGCTCAGGCGCTGATCCACGACCCCCAGGTGCTCATACTCGACGAGCCCACCACCGGCCTCGACCCCAACCAACTGGAGTTTATCCGCAGCCTGATTCGCCAGGTGGGCAAGGACAAGACGGTGCTGCTCTCTACCCATATCATGCAGGAGGTGGAGGCTATGTGTAGCCGCGCCGTCATCATCAACTATGGCCGCATCGTGGCCGACGAGAGCATGTCGGGCCTCAACGCCAAGAAGCTCACCGAGCAGTTCCATAAGTTAACAATGAGTTAAACATCAAATACAGCAGCATATGAATAGAACAGAGTTGATATCCCTCATCCGCGAGCGCCGCTCGTTCCTATGTGTCGGCCTCGACACCGACCCCGCCAAGATGCCCGCGCATCTGCGTTCGGCCCAGGACGGCATCTTCCAGTTCAACCGCGCCATCATCGACGCCACTATCGACCATTGTGTGGCCTACAAGCCCAACCTGGCCTTCTACGAGGCGCTGGGTATCGAGGGATTGCGCCAGCTGAAGCTGACGATGGACTATCTGCACCAGCTGGACAAGCCCGCCTTCACCATCGCCGATGCCAAACGTGGTGACATCGGCAACACCAGCGAACGCTATGCTCGCGCTTTCCTCGACCCACAGGGTGACTTCAACTTCGACGCTATCACGGTGGCCCCCTACATGGGTGCCGACTCGGTCCAGCCCTTCACCGTGTATCCCGGCAAGTGGGTTATCCTGCTGGCCCTGACCTCCAACAAGGGTGCCTTCGACTTCCAGCTGACCGAGGACAAGGATGGCACGCCTCTCTACCAGCGCGTGCTGGAGACCTCGAAGCAGTGGGGCAACGAGGAGAATATGATGTATGTGGTGGGTGCCACCAAGGCCGAGATGCTCAGCGACGTGCGCCGCACGGTGCCCGGCAGTTTCCTGCTGGTGCCCGGAGTGGGTGCACAGGGCGGAAGCCTGGAGGAGGTGTGCCGCTATGGACTCACCAAGGACTGCGGCCTGCTCGTCAATTCGTCGCGCGGCATCATCTACGCCTCGCAGGGTGCCGACTTCGCCGAAGCCGCCGCTCGCGAAGCCTGCAAGCTGCAACAGCAGATGGCCGCTTATATCAATTGATAATATAAATAGGATGCAGATGGGAAGGACCTTTAGAACGCTCCTCGCTGCGGTGGCCCTGTTGCTGATTGCCGCCTGCCATAAAGAGGGCGACGGACGGGTGGAGTTGATACTCGAACCCATGAATGGCAATGGCGCCAAGCTGGTGATTGGCAGCGACAACGTTAGCGGTACCTGGAGCGATGGCGATGTCATAAGCTTCAATGGCACTCGGGTGGGCATCACCCGCGAGGACAATACCCACGCCTATATCAGCGATGCCAATTCGCGCAGTGTCAACAGTGCGTGTTTTCCCGCCACGATGAGTGACGGGGACCTGAGCGGCAGCAGTGTCACTATGACGTTGCCTTCGACCTACCACTATGCGCTGTCCGACGGACGGCAACGGCTCGACTTGCCGATGGCGGCTCGCGCTGCCGAGGGAGAGCCCTTGCGCTTCCGCCACCTCACCGCAGCGCTCAGCGTCGTCATACGCAACGACCGCAGCGAGACGCTGGTGATAGACAGCTTGGTGGTTGGCAGCGACAGCTATCGTCTCTGTGGCGATTACAGCGTCAATATGGATGCACTCAGCTCCCTGTCGCCGCAGGCGCTCAGCGATGCTGCGGATAGCAGCGTGACTATGGTGTTCGACCGGCAGCGGTTGGAGCTTGCTCCAGGCGACACGGTCATGGTGATGGTGCCCGTGTTGCCCGTTGGTGAGGGAAACCATTTCACAATCACCGTCTCCAGTCGCTATCAAGGCAAGCGCTACCGCTATGTCAAGCGCCAGACTACCGGTGGTTCTCTTCCCCGCAATACCCTCGCCTACGCTCCGCTGGCCCTCAATGCCTCACCGAATGCAACGACACGTTTGTTTAAAGGCTCAATCTCGGATGGATTCCAGATTGCTAATGAAATTGATTTAATCGTGTTGTCGGAGGCATGTAATAATGGATGGTTCATCGGTCATGCGGAAGATGTATATTCCAAATACAGATATTTGGTAACCGGGGATTTAAATATGGAAGGTATCACAATAGCTCCAATATCAAATTTCACAGGAACGGCATTTCTCGGAAACAATCATACTATTCGTAATTTAACAATTGCAACTAGTGGAGATATCTGCGGGTTGTTTACACAAATATCGGGTAATGTAGAAAACTTGCATTTAGAAAATGTAGCGCTCTGTAGTAGAAGTACCACATCGACAAATACTATTACGATGGGTGGAATATGTGGAAAGAAAACCGGAGGAAATATGACAAATTGCAGGGTGAGTGGAGAGATAAATGTTACAGTGAATGCAACATCTAATATTCAGTTTGGCGTATTGGCGGGCAGTAGTTCGGGCTCTGTAACACTAAGTGGTTGTAGTGCAGATTACTCTCTGGTCATGGATGCCAATGGTTCTTCATTATACTATGGGGGAATTGTTGGTGTATGCGAGAAGAACGGTGCTACAACGGTTGCCATAAATAATTGTAGTGTTACAGAAAACAATATTGAGATTGTTAATAAGAGTAGGATAAATTATGGTGGACTGATTGGGCGGACAAGTAGTGTTGCTGTATCAATCAGTGGGTGTAGCCGTTCTGGGAGTGCCAATGTATGGAGTAGGCAAGGAATTGTCGCTGCGGGAGGATTAGTTGGGTATTATACAGCGGGTAACGGAGGGTCAATATCATGCTCTGCACCAACCTCCACTGTAGGAGGAAGTATAACAGCGAAAGGCAATACTGGCTCATATCTCGGAGAGTATATAGGGCAAGGCTCTGTTACGTTGAGTAATGTGAGTAGTGACGTCTCTCTTTCTTTGACATATAATAATTAATAGGAAACCAATAAATAAATCAACAAAAAACAACAGTTATGTACACAAAATTTCAACAGCATCTGCAGAAAGAGCTGGCCGACATCGAGGCCGCCGGTCTTTACAAAAACGAACGTATCATCGAAAGCCCCCAGGGTGCCGAGATTATGGTGAAAGGCAAGAAGTGCCTCAACTTCTGCGCCAACAACTATCTGGGTCTGGCCGACAACCCCGAGCTCATCAAGGCTGCCAAGGCCGGTATGGACGCCCGCGGCTTCGGCATGGCCAGCGTCCGCTTCATCTGCGGCTGCCAGGACCTGCACAAACAGCTTGAGAAGAAGATCGCCGAGTTCTTCGGCACCGAAGACACCATCCTCTATGCTGCCTGCTTCGACGCCAACGGCGGCGTGTTCGAGCCCCTGCTCACCGAAGAGGACGCCATCATCAGCGACGCCCTGAACCACGCCTCCATCATCGACGGCGTGCGCCTCTGCAAGGCCCAGCGCTACCGCTACGCCAACGCCGACATGGCCGACCTCGAGGAGCAGCTCAAGGCCGCCCAGAAGAACCGCTTCCGCATCATCGTCACCGACGGTGTCTTCTCGATGGACGGCAACGTCTGCCCGCTGGACAAGATTTACGAGCTGGCTAACAAGTACGATGCTATGGTGATGGTGGATGAGAGCCACTCGGCCGGCGTGGTCG
The DNA here is from genome assembly GCA_045576855.1 of Bacteroidales bacterium. Classification (GTDB taxonomy): domain Bacteria; phylum Bacteroidota; class Bacteroidia; order Bacteroidales; family P3; genus Colimorpha. The sequence goes on from JAZNHG010000002.1 coordinate 69,530, forward strand.
GCAAGACCGGTCGCGGCGTCACCGAGCGCTACAACCTGCGCGGCAAGATTGAGATTCTGACCGGTACGTTAGGAAAGGCTTTCGGCGGCGCTATGGGTGGCTTCACCACCGGCAAGAAGGAGATCATCGACATGCTGCGTCAGCGCAGCCGTCCCTACCTCTTCAGCAACTCGATGGCCCCCGGCCTCGTGGCCGCCGGCATCCGCATGTTCGAGCTCATGAGCGAGACCAACGCCCTGCAGGACAAGCTGCACGAGAACACCGACTACTTCCTGCGCCGCATGAAGGAGGAAGGCTTCGACTGCAAGCCCTCGGAGAGCGCCATCTGCGCCGTCATGATCTACGACGCCGCCAAGAGCCAGCAGTATGCCGCCAAGATGCAGGAAGAGGGCATCTTCGTCACCGGCTTCTACTATCCCGTCGTCCCGAAGGGCCAGGCCCGTATCCGCGTGCAAATCAGCGCCGCCCACGAGCACGAGCACCTCGACAAGTGCATCGAGGCCTTCAAGAAGGTCCGCAAAGAGATCGAAGGCTGAATGGGCGAAAGCAGAGTCAAGCTTGCTTGAACTCTGCCGGGCGAAGCAAGCCTCGCGGAACGCAAGGCAAATAAAGACCTCGTTCAGAATTCTAAAGATGATAGCCGGAGGCATACGCCCCCGGCTATTTTTATTATATCAAATAGCTAATACAGAAGACCGAATACCCATAGCGGAATAAACATGCCTTGCCCGTATTCAATGTCGTCCCTTACCACATGTCCGTTAGGGACGTCCTCTATCTGGGTGGTGCGTTTCTTTTTCCCACCCACTTCAAAGGTATGTTTCCCAATGACAAAATCCGATACTTTGGATGAGACAACGTCGTCCACAACCCGTGTTTGGTTATAGAAGAATGTTTCGCGCATATTTCCCATGTTGGTGCTATCGGCTCCGAGGACGTACATCAGATTGGTATTGTCAACATAAATCTTTTCCACCTTGCCAAGGCTGCGAAGACCGCCAGTCTCATCCCTCAGCTGACCTAGCATGCCGGCACGTTCCATATACAGAAGATAGTCTGGCACCACATTCCTGCTGACGCCTATGGCGTTGGCAATGCTGGAGTAGTCCGGCTTGAAAGGGGCACTCTGCGACACTATGCCCATCAATCGGCGAAGCTTGCGTCCGGTAGAGACCGACAGCGAGACATACTGCGGTATATCCGACTCTAACGTTTGCATCACAATTTGGTCGAGGCGTGACTTAAATGCACCTTCTTTGCTGAACGGATAATAGCCGTCTTGCAGGTACTGGTGGAAAAGTGGGAGTGGGTGCGCCAGGATGGTGTCGTCCACTTTGTTTTCTATCACTTCTGCCAGTGTGTAGACGGGCATCTTTATTCTGTGGTACATATCAAGGTATTCTCGAAATGAGAGTCCTTGCATGGTGTATATCACCGCCCGTCGACTCAAATCGGCTTGACCGCGCAGTATGTCGAGAATTGACGATCCTGTGAATATGACGTGCAGCGAGGGATGTCCGTCATAAATCTCTTTCAGTTCCGTCGACCACCCAGGGTACTTGTGTATTTCATCGATATAGAGGTGCGTGCCACCCTCTTTAACCCAGTTGGAAGCCGTCTCGGCAAGAGTGTGTTGTGCAAAATAGCTGTGGTCGGCTGAAACGTAGAGGGCGTTTTGCTGCCACTTCTCTGTCTTGATATGTTGCAGCACTAATGTCGATTTGCCTACACCGCGTGGTCCGACCAAACCCACCATACGGAGTGACCAGTCTATTTTCGTGTACATGTAGCGTACGAAGTCAAGACTTGTGATTGCCAATTGCTCGCGCATGTAATCTGCAAGGATAATGTCGATCATGGTTAAGCTGCTTTATTTTAGTTTTTTACGTGATAACAATCTTCTAGATTTCCCGATGCAAAGATACAAATATTTTTTGATATGCACTAAAAAAAGTGCAGTGTAATGTATTTTATGCACCAAAAAAAGTGCAAGATGTGTTGTGGTGTATCGTTTTCAAAAGGACATAACCCTCCTTATCTTACAAATCCCCCAAAGAGGGATTAATCGTCAAGGAGGATATAGACTACGTCACGGCAACATTATTCCTCTTTGGATATTCGGGTTGAACTACTGTACAATTGGCAAAAAGGCGGTGGGCACCAGAGGTCTGTTAGACTGATTTATCATAAGCCGCTTGGCTTACATTAAAATTGTATAAGTTTTAATCAAAAGTTTCATTACCAAAATTGGTCATCTGTATTAGTTAAAAGTATCGGGTAAAAAGTATTTAATTATCATTAATCCCAATCGTCAGGATCGAATTCAACTCTACGCTTTTCAATCACATGTTCATCTTTTTTAGCCACATGTTTTAAGAAACTATCAATTTCATCATATAGGGCTTTTGGAATTTCCATTCTTAAATTTTCTCTTTGTCTTACAGCATTCATATCGGTTTTTGATGCTTCATTAGCTACTACTTTGCCGGTTTCATTTTCAACTACAATACCTTTTTTAATCCAAGGTCCGGCTAAATAATATTCCAATTTTTCACTGGATTCACCTTCTATTTTTTTAAATACTCTAATCAAAGTATCAACGTATTGAGTTTCCTCAATTACTCTTGTTCCTTTTTTCCCTTGTAACTTTGCATGGCCACTGGTCGCACTTCTTACCGTGTTTAAAGCAAATTTTTCAAAATTGTTAAAATTTCCGTCTGTATCAATTAATAATGCTTGAGCCTTTCTGCTATTAAACAACTCAACGGTATCTCTTGCAAGTACAGTTTCGCCTTTATTAAGTGCTTGAGCTTTTGCAGCTATCGGACTTGTAGCTAATAAACCTGCTAATACGGTTGTCTTTGCCCAATTACCAATTCTGTTTATTCTCATATTTTCTCCTGTTTTCTTACGAGTCTTTGAGGTTCTTTTTATCTGCAAATATACACATTTTTCCTGAATTGCGGGCAGGTGTGCGGAAAATATTCCGTAAGGTGCACATTGTTATGTGGTTATGTGTGTACTGGTCCGTGGGTAATCTGCGGCTATTTGGGGGGCTCGGGCGGAAAGATGCATCGAAATTGCAGTTGCCGGGGCGGCGAAGGGGGGAAAGGATGGCGAATATGGCAGTCTGTCAATGCGGTACAGGCGGTGGTGTATGGCCGGAGTCGAGGCTGGGTTACGGAGGTATCTTGTCCGTGTCCCCTCCGTGTCATGTCCGTGTCCCCTCCGTGTTTTGTCCGACTACAGTCGGAGGAAATGTGGAGGTGAGGCGTCGGAGGAGTACCGATGATGGTGCGCTATCGTGATGTGTTTCCCGGCGTTGTTAAAAAATATTTCTGTCGTGTGGTTTTTATTGTGTATCTTTGCAGTCGGAAATTGTTATTGGTTAGATGCGATATGAGCAAATTTGAAATACCATTCCTTACGGCTGCCGTGCAGGCTTTCGCTCAGCGCTATGCGATGACGCGACAAGCTGCGTTCAATTATTTGCGTGAGCATAAGGGGCTGGCATTCTTAATTGAGTTCTATGATGTGGAACACTTGCAGTCGATGGATGAAACTATTGATGACGTGCTCATTGTCTGTCAAAAAAATGGAGGTGTCATAGCATGAGGTTGTTTCATGGTACAAACAAGGATTTCGACACGATCGATCTTGGTCAGGGCTTGCGATACAAGGACTTTGGCCAGGGCTTCTATACAACGGCCAACAGAGAGACCGCAGTCAGGATGGCGCAGAAAAAGGCCCGTTTGTTTGGGGGCGAGGCCACGCTGATTACCTACGAGTTTGACGAGGCGGCACTATCCTCCGACTTGTCGGTCAAGCGTTTTCCCGAAAAAGCCACTGTAGAGTGGTTCTTGTTTATAGATGCAAACCGTGATCGCAAGAACAAACTGCCTATTCACAGTTATGACCTTGTTGTTGGTCCAATTGCCGACGATGGTGTTGTGTTGCAATTGACCAACTATCGCGAGGGTATTTATTCCCCTGAACAGGCAGCCCAACTGCTGCAAGACAGGTATCTCGACCAACAATATTGCTTTAGTACGGAACGGGCACTCCGTTTGTTGCACAAGATAAATGCGGAAACCGTATGAACCAGCCCACACATCATCAAATAGCGACATATCTCACCAACTATGTATTGAGTGAGTTGGTGAAATATGTGATGGAAGACACGGGATGCGACATCGAGCAGGCGATGGACAGGGTCTATAACTCGCCGCTGATGAATGCTCTCCAGGATGAGAAATCAGAATTGTACGTACAAAGTCCGGCTTACCTCTATGAGTTGATGAACGGTCAGCTGGTATCTAAGCATAAACACCTATGATCAATATTGTTATCTTTGGGGCGCCGGGGGCTGGGAAGGGCACGCAGGCGCAGCTGTTGGCGGAGAAGTACGACTTCCTGCATATCTCGACGGGCGACCTGCTGCGGCAGGAGGTGGCGCTGCAGACGCCTGTGGGCCAGCGGGCCCAGGCCATTATGAACCGTGGCGACCTGGTGGGCGACGACATCGTGGTGTCGCTCCTGGGGCGCGCGCTCGAGCTGCGGTCCACGCTGCCCGACCCCGACGCTGCCCTCGACCCGTGGGACGTGGAGCGCCACGGCCGTCCGCACCGCCCCGAGGGATGCATCATCGACGGCTTTCCGCGCACGGTGTCGCAGGCCCAGACGCTGGAGTTCCTCTTCGGACGCCTGAAGCGCAAGATCGACTGCGTGGTGGCCATCGACGTGCCGCGCGACGAGCTGGTGCGCCGCATCCACGAGCGCGCCGCCATCAGCGGCCGTGCCGACGACACCGAGGAGGTAATCCGCCACCGCCTCGACCTCTACGACCAGCAGACCACGCCGGTGCTCGACTACTACCGCGTGTCGGGCCTGCTGGTGACGGTGGACGGCAGCGGCGAGATATCCGAGACCAACAGCCGCATCTGCCAGACCCTGGAGCTGGTGATGCACCTGAAAGCCAAACGGTAAGTATTTTGACGAGTATTGAATTTATTTTGTATCTTTGCGCTTGTCATTGCGGGGCTATTGTGCTGTGCAATGGCATGATATATTGTTGTTTATAATGATTTATTAATATATAGAGACAATGAAAAAGATTCTTATCGTCGGTGCCGGCGGCCAGATTGGCAGCGAGCTGACACGTAATTTGAGAGACATCTATGGCGACAACAACGTGGTGTGCAGCGACCTGCGTCCGTTGAAGGGCGACCCCTACGAGCGCGGTCCGGTGGAGCGTATCGACAGCACCCAGATCATGCAGATTGCCACTGCCGTGAAGCAGTACAACATCGACACCATCTACAACCTGGCAGCCATCCTGAGCGCCACGGCCGAGCTGAACCCCATGCTGGGTTGGAACGTGGGCATCGGAAGCCTTGTGAACTGCCTCGAGGTGGCCCGCCTGTTCGGCTGCGCCGTCTTCACGCCTAGCAGCATCGGCGCCTTCGGCCCCAGCACGCCGCACGACAACACGCCGCAGGACACCATCCAGCGCCCCAACACCATCTACGGTGTCACCAAGGTCACTGGCGAACTGCTGAGCGACTACTACTTCACCCGCTTCGGCGTCGACACTCGCTCGGTCCGCTTCCCGGGCCTGATTAGCTACCAGACCCTCCCCGGCGGCGGCACCACCGACTACGCCGTCGAGATTTACTATGCTGCCGTCAAGGGCGAGAAGTTTGTCTGCCCGCTGAAGAAAGGCACCTACATGGACATGATGTACATGCCCGACGCCCAGAAGGCCATGATTGACATCATGGAGGCCGACCCCAGCAAGTTGGTGCACCGCAACTCGTTCAACGTCACCTCCATGAGCTTTGACCCGGAGATTATCTACAATGCCATCAAGAAGCGCTACCCGCAGTTCGAGATGGTCTACGAGCCCGAGCCCATCAAGCAGGCCATCGCCGACAGCTGGCCCGACAAGATGGACGACAGCTGCGCCCGCGCCGAGTGGGGTTGGAACCCTCAGTACGACCTGGAGCGCATGACCGACGACATGATCCTCAACCTGAAGAAGAAACTGCTGTAAAGCAGAGTGTAATTATGTTTGCCCGCGGAAGTGCATGGGCAACAGTAAAAGCAGGGCTGGTATCTCATGATAGCAGCCCTGCCTTTTTCTACAGTTCAGCCTTCGGAGCCGGCAGGGGATAGGTCACTCCTGCGGCAGCTGCGGGTCTTGCGGCTGCTGGGGTTCCTGGGCCGTCAGCTGGCGCATGAGCATGTAGTAGACGGCCACGAAGAGCAGCGCCATCATCACGTCGCCGATGCCCACGAAGCCGCGTCCCAGGAAGAGCAGCGGCAGCAACAGGAGCAGCAGTCGGGCAAGGGTGTAGCAGTGGAAACCCGTCCAGCGCAGGCGCCACATCAGGGCGGCACCCAGCACCTCGAGCACATACAGCATGCCGGCGCCCAGGAAGTAGCCGCGAGGCGTGTCCATCAGCTGCTGCATCATCACGCTGAACTGTTCGGGCAGCATCGTCGGATTGTCGGCATATATCTGCTGCATCGAGGGGAGCATGGCCGCCGTGACCAGGTAGGAGAAGGCGCTCAACCCAGCAAAGATAAAGGTGATCACCAGCAGTATTCGAAACAAAGTCTTTTGTTGCATAGCTTTATATTATTAATTTCCAGTTTTTAATTGTTAATAGTTAATTGTTGATTATTAATTGATTATTGATTATTAATTTTTAATTATTAATTTTTAATTCTTAATTCTTCTCACCCTCTCACCTCAGTGCCCCACATGAGTTTCTCGCGGATGGCGGTGAAGAAGTTCTGGGTGTTCATGCGGATGAGGCGTATGGTGAAGGGAGCGCGGATCAGTGCGAGGGAGGAGCCGGCGGCGAGGGTGGTGCGACGCGAATCGGTGCCGAGGAAGCAGTCGCTGGCCACGCGGAGCCGCACCACGGCCGTGTCGGGCACTATGATGGGCCGCAGGGTGAGTGTGTGGGCCGAGATGGGGGTGATGAGCAGACAGCGCGAGTCGGGGGTCAGAATAGGGCCGCCACAGGAGAGGGAGTAGGCTGTAGAGCCGGTGGGGGTAGCCACAATGACACCATCGCCCGCATAGGTGGCCACATAGTCGTCGTTCACATATACCTCCGTGCGCAGCAGCGAAGCCTCCTCGGTGCGGTGCAGAAACACCTCGTTGAGGGAGTATTGAGTTGGTAGTTGGCAGTTGGCAGTTGGCAGTTGGCAGTTTGTGGAGGTGAGCTGGAGCAGGGTGCGTTCCTCGAGCGAGAAATCCCCGTTCAGGAGGCTTTCTACCATGCCGTGGAGGTTTTCTTTACCCACGGTCGTCAGGAAGCCCAGGTGGCCAAAATTGACCCCAAGAACGGGCGGGAATGATTCGGCCTTGCCACTGCTGACAAACTGCACCGAACTCAGCAGTGTGCCGTCGCCGCCGATGCTGAACAGGTAGTCGCAGCCGGCGGCTGAATCGCCGTCGCGCAGTGTGACGGTGTCTATGCCTTTGGCCGACAGGCTGGCTGTCAGCTCGTCGAAGGCGGGCTGGTCGGCCTCGTCGATATGTCGGTAATAGAGTGCTATTTTCATCGGTGTTCTGTGTTTAGTTTAGCCAGGTGATACGGATGGAATATTCGTCACTTTCATAGATGATGCCGTCGCTGTACTCGCGTCCCTCCACCTCGCGCAGGTAGCCCACGGTCTGACCGGGGCTGAGCTGCTTGATGTCGTGGCCGTGGCAGCTGAATACAATGCGTCCGGGCTCGATAGCCTCGATGGTGAGGCCGTCGGTGTATCGGGGCAGGTCGAGCTCACCAACAGCAGCCTCGACAGCCCATTCTTCCTCGTCTTGAGGAAATTCGCCAGACGGGCTGCAGTGGGTGTGTTGCCAGTGCACCTGCAGCATGATGGCTTCTGCGGGACGGTAGGCGCTGAGGAAACGCCCATGCTCCCAGCGGCCCCTATATTCGATGTCGGCGGCAGGGAAGGTATAGGTGCCCTCGCCGTGGCAGAGGCTCTCGTGGAAGTCGCCTTCGTAGCGGCGTCCCGCATCGTCGTGGAAGACACCGTGCCCTTCGGGCAGACCGTTGTGGAGCTCGCCTTGGTAGTGGTATCCGTAGCCCCACTGTGTTTGGCCGTCGGGCCAAAGGAGTATGTCGTGGCCGAAGGGACGACCATAGGGGTCGAGGGTCACATGGATGCGGCGGGCCCCCTGCGGGTCGTGCTCCCAGTGGTCTGGCTCCTGCGGCTTGCCCGCGTTCCAGGTGTCGTATTTCTTCATGCCGTCGGCCACGCGGTGGTAGGTGAAGACACCATCCCACGGACGGAGGTCTTTCAGTTGACTCCATCCGCGGTACTCTATCCAGTCGCCGTTGGGGCAGTAGAGCTCGCAGAAGAGATCAGGCTCGTTATGGTTGTCCCGGAATTGGTGCACCAGTCGCATGCCATTATATAGCGTCACCTCCAGCCGGTTGAATCCGTGGCTGTCGGGAGTATAGGTGTAGTCGTAATTAAGCTGGCTATAGCTATGCACAAGGTAGCCCCGCTCGCGATAGATGCAGGTTTTGCCATCGTCGGCTATCTCTATGCCGACGCGCTCGCCTTTGTGCCACATGGCGATACTGCGGGTACCGTTGGCGTGGAGCCTTTCGTAGACACCACACAGCATGTCGTGCCCGTCAATCCAGCAGTGCTCTATACGGTCGCCGTTGGCGAAGGTGTAGGTGCCGGAGGCCATATAGGCGGGTCCGTTGGTGTGGGCAAAGCTGAGGTGGAAGTAGCCCTCGAAGCGGTCACCGTTGGGATAGTCGATGCTTCCTTGGCCGATGGGGCCGTCCAGCTTCTGCTGTATGACGCTACCGTCTTGCCAGTCGCCATGATATTTCTTGCCGTCTTCGTTGCGTTTGTACATATTTTCTAGGTTATTGGTAATTGATATATCCTGACTTGGGGATGTATTTCTCTTTTGAAACGAGGCTGACGGTGTAACGGGCGCTGGAGCGGTCGGTGCTGCCTCCCGCTGCGGCTGGGTCATCGGGGCCGACGGTGATTTCCACACCGCGGTAGTTTTCGAGGAAATGGAAGCGGAAGGTCAGCCAATTTTCCGCCACCTGCAGGCACTCCAGGTAGGTCTGTGGGTCGCGCCGCCGCGCAAGGTCTTCTCCGCGGTATTCGGTGGGGTACAGCGTGTCGCCTGCCTGCAATCCCGCAAGGTCGGCATCGTAGCAGGCATAGCTGTCGCTTTCCATCCCCCAGTCGTCGCGGTCGTGGTGTGAGTAGCGTTCTATGCGTAGCAGATAGTCGTTGGTCTTCATGGTCGGGCTCATTTGATTAGCAGTATGTTACCGGAGTAGACCTGTATGGAGCCCGTGTTGAATCGGCAGCGGAGCAGGTAGGTGTAGACTCCCAGCGGTGTGTCGGCAGCGGGTCGCCAACCGGCGTTCTGGTCGGTGGTGTGGTATATCAGCTCGCCCATGCGGTTGTAGACGTACAGTTCGTACAGGTCCCCCATCAGTCCGCGCAGCACCGGCAGGAAGAGCCCGTTGCGCTCGTCGCCCGCCAGGATGGCGTTGGGGAACCAGGCTTTGGGTGCAGGCGGGTCGGGCACTACGATGCAGGCGGTCGACGAGAAGCGCTCGTTCATGCCGCAGGCGTCGAGCACACCCAGCTGGTAGCAGTGCAGCGAGTCGAAGGGGTTGATGTCGCTATCGGCGAACGAGGAGCCGTTCACCGTGGCCACTTCGCGCCAGGGGGTGCCGTCGATGCTGCGGTAGAGAGTGTAGCTGAATGCCGGGTCCGTCTGCAGACCCAACCGTATGGCGGTATTGATGCTGTCGTATTCTATGCTGCTGATTTCCACCACCGAGGCGGTATCGACTGTGCGCCGCTCCACCATGACGGTGTTGGAGAAGGATTGCAGGCCGCTGTCGCCCACGGCTTCTATGCGCATCCATATGCGTGTCACGGCGGTGGCTATGTCGAAGCTGTAGTGCAGCTGGCTGCTGTCGGTGGTGTAGTAGAGGGTGGTGTACTCGTAGTCGAAGGGCTCTTGGCGCACCTGCACGTTGTAGCGCGTGCGGCCCGAGGGGTTGCCTACGTAGGGCGTCCAGCCGAGGCTGACGGTGCGTTCGCATTCGGGCACCTCGGCCGTGAGCACCATGTTGCCGAAGGGGGGGCTGAGGGCGCTCACATTGCGGGCGCTGTCGAAGACATGCAGGCGGTAGGTGTGTGCCTCCAGCGGGCTATGGTCCAGGCAGACATAGCTGGTGTCGAACCGTCCGAAGACGGTGTCGTAGTCCAGACAGGGCGACCCCGTGCAGATATGGTAGCCCATAGCGGTGCTGTCGGCGCTGGGATGCCAGCTGAGCACTATCTGTTGCGTGGCGCTGTCGACCGTGGCGCGCCATCCGCTGACGGGAGCCACCGGCTCCTGTGCCGCCGCTGCCAATGGCAAGAGCAACAGTATGAGCAGGCTGCGGCGCATCAGCTGAAAGATTGTAGTTCTACCATGTGGCTGTAGTGCCCGCCGAGGGCCATCAGCTCGGCGTGCGTGCCCTGCTCCACGATGCGGCCGTGGTCGAGTACCACGATGCGGTCGGCGCCGGCCACGGTGGAGAGACGGTGGGCTATGACGATGGCGGTGCGTCCGCGGAGCACCTCGTCCAGCGTGCGCTGCAGCTGGCGTTCGTTCTCGGTGTCGAGGGCCGAAGTGGCCTCGTCGAGTATGAGCAGGTCGGGTTCGCGCAGCAGTGCGCGGGCTATGCTTATGCGTTGGCGCTGTCCGCCGCTGAGCAGGCTGCCCCCTTCGCCCAGGTCGGTGTCGTAGCCCCGGGGCAGGGCGGCGATGAAGTCGTGGGCCTGGGCGGCACGTGCGGCAGCCTCTATCTCGCGTGCCGTCACGCTGCGGTTGGCGCCGAAGGCAATGTTGGCGCTCACGGTGTCGTGGAAGAGCAGCGTGTCCTGCGACACCACACCGATGCGGCTGCGCAGCTCGGCCAACCCCATGCGGCGCACGTCGGTGCCGTCCAGCAGCAGCTCGCCGCCGTCGATGTCGTAGAGGCGGCAGAGCAGGTCAGCGATGGTCGACTTGCCGCTGCCCGAGGCTCCCACCAGCGCCAGCGTGCTTCCGCGCGGCACCTGCAGGCTGACGTCCTGCAGCACCGGCACGCCCGGCGTGTAGCTGAAGTCGACATGGCGCAGCTCCACCATCGGGCTGTCCGGGTCCGACGGGGCGGTCGGGGCGCTTGTCCGGGCCGGTTGCACCTCCTCTTCCGCCTCGGCCAGGAAGGCCGCCACGCGCTCTTCGCAGGCGCGCCCTTTCTTGATTTGGGCTATGGCGGTGGAGAGGTCTTTGGCGGGCGGTATCATCAGCACGAACATCATGACGTAGCTCACGAAGAGGTCCGCCGTCAGGCCGTGGTCGCCGCGCATAATCAGGTAGGAGCCAAAGAGCAGGATGCCCACCACGATGACGTTGCCCAGAAAGTCGCTGATGGGCGAGGCGGCGTAGATGCGTCGGAACATGGAGGTGCGGCGACGCGTGTAGTCGCGGTTGTATTCGCGGAAACGGCGGTTGCTGAAGTCGATGGCGGTGTAGGCTTTGATTACCTTCAGCCCGCCGATGGTCTCGTCGGTGAGCGACACCAGGTGTGAATTCATCTCCTGCACGGTCTGCGATTTGCGCTTCAGCCGTCGCGAGAGTCCGGCCACCACGCCGGCCACCAGCGGCAACATGCAGAGCACGAAGACCGTCAGCCGCACGTTGAGGTAGAAGAGCATGGCCAGATAGAGCACCAGACTCACCACGGCCGTCAGCAGCATCTGCACCGAGCCGAGGGTGTTCTCGTCGTATTCCACCATGTCGCTCCCGAAGCGGGCCAGCACGTCGCCCTTGCGATGGCGGTCGTAGTAGCTCATCGGAAGCCGCAGGGCCTTGCGGAAGAGGTCGTTGCGCACATCGCGCACGATGCGGGTGCGCACGATGCCTATCTCGATGGCGGCCAGGTAGCTGAATATGTTTTTCAGGCTGTAGAGCACAAAGATGATGGCCGAGAAGAGGAGCAGCGCACGGAGGCGTCCGAAGCCGATGAGCCATGCGTAGAGCGAGTTGAGCCCCTGGGCCACCAGATTGCCGGTGGGCATCGCCGGTGCATCGCCGGTGCCGAAGAGTATCTTCAGGAAGTCGGCCACCGATAGAGCGGTAGCCATCGTGAACACCACACTCAGTATCACCAACAGCACATACAGTGCCCCGCGGGCACTGTATGGCTTTGAATATCTGAGCGTTATGTTCATGCGTAGTCTATTTGGCTGTTTCTCAGCCCCTAAGCCCTATCTGGTCCGTGTCATGTCCGTGTCCGGTCCGTGTCTGGTCCGTGTCCGGTCCGAGTCGACTCGGAGGCGAGCCGGGGGTGATGCGCTCGCGACACGGCGAAGGGCGGGGGTTGTCAGAGGGTGTATCCTATGTAGTTGTGGGGTGTAATGGCCTTGAGGCGCTCTTTGACGTCGGGTGCTACCTGCAGCGTGTCCACAAAGTCGCTGATAGTCTGTGCGGTGACCTTCTCGTTGGTGCGCGTCAGCTGCTTCAGTGCCTCGTAGGGGTTGGGGTAGCCTACCGAGCGAAGTATGGTCTGTATGGCTTCGGCCACCACGGCCCAGTTGTTCTCCAGGTCGCGGTAGAGGGCCTGCTCGTTGAGGAGCAGTTTGCCCAGACCCTTCTCGAGCGAGGCGAGAGCTATGAGCGAATGGGCCACGGGCACGCCGATGTTGCGGCTGACGGTGCTGTCCGTCAGGTCGCGCTGCATGCGCGAGATGGGCAGCTTGTGGCTCAGGTGTTCGAAGATGGCGTTGGCCAGGCCCAGGTTGCCCTCGGCGTTTTCGAAGTCGATGGGGTTCACCTTGTGGGGCATGGCGCTCGAGCCCACTTCGCCGGCCTTGATGCGCTGCTTGAAGTACTCCATCGAGACGTAGGTCCATACGTCGCGGCAGAGGTCGATGAGTATGACATTCAGCCGCTTGCAGGCGTCGAAGTATTCGGCCATCGTGTCGTAGTTCTCGATTTGGGTGGTCAGCTGCTGGCGTTCGAGTCCGAGGTGGTTCTTCACGAAATCGTTGCCGAAGGCGCGCCAGTCCACTTCGGGGAAGGCGGCCAGGTGGGCGTTGAAGTTGCCCGTGGCGCCACCGAACTTGGCGGTGAAGGGCAGGCGCTCCAGCTCGTCGAGCTGGCGGCGCAGGCGGTAGGCGAAGACCCCCCACTCCTTGCCCAGCGTGGTGGGCGACGCCGGCTGACCGTGGGTGTGGGCCAGCATGGGTATGTCGCGCCACTCGGCGGCCTTCTCGTCCAGCATGGCCAGCACGCGCCGGTAGGCGGGCAGCAGCACCTCGCGGTGGCAGTCCTTCATGCTCAGCGGCACGCTGGTATTGTTGATATCCTGCGAGGTGAGTCCGAAATGGATGAACTCTTTCAGTTCGGCGAGTCCCAGCTCGTCGAAGCGGCCTTTGAGGTAGTATTCCACGGCCTTCACGTCGTGGTTGGTGGTCTTCTCTATCTCTTTGATGGCCAGCGCATCCTGGTCGGTGAAGTGGCGGTATATGTCGCGCAGTTCCTCGGCGCGGCCGGCCACGACGGCCAGTTGGGGGCGCAGTTCTTTCAGCCTCTCGGCCAGCGCGATGAAGTATTCCACCTCCACGCGCACACGATATTTGATGAGTGCCCCTTCGCTGAAGTATTTGGCCAGGGACTCGCATTTGCTGCGGTAGCGCCCGTCGATGGGCGACACGGCATTCAGACTGTTCATTTTTCCTATCCTTTTAGTAACTCATTATTAACACAAAAGCAGGTTTTTTATTGCCCAGAAGTCAAAAAAAAATAGAGAGCCGCGCCATAAAGGCGTGACTCTCTGGCATATAAATAGAATAGTGCTAAAGGTGAACCGCTAACTCTCCTTGATGTTCAGCAAAGATACGAGGGTGTTGATATCATCGTCGTTCAGCCCCAACTCCTCGGCACGGGCATACTCTTCATCCGTCGAGGGGCTTACATTTAGGTACTTGCGGTCGAAATAGTCTTGTTTGATGTAGCCCAGCATCTGGCGATAGATGGGCTTCTCTTCAAGCTCGCAGGCTGTCTCGAGATAGCTCACCGCCTTGTTGATGTCGGCGCGCTGTGCGAGGAACGGCTTCTTGCTGCGCATCAGGGCGACGGCGGTCATAAAGTAGGTCTCGGCGTCGTCGAAGCTCTCGTCGAGGGCCTTGTCGAAGTGCTCAAGAGCCTTGTCGTACTGGTGCAGACGCAGGAAGCACATGGCGATGTAGCTCTCCATCTCGCCCGAGGTCCCTTTGCCGTCGGTGAGCATCTGGTTGTAGCTTTTTACGTACTTCTTCACCTGGTCGTCCTGCATCTTGACCAGAGAGCCACTGTCGACGATGACAGGCTGGTGGCAGTAGTCGCATTTCTTGGTGGTGCGTTCGAGGGTGCTGTCGCAGTTGGGGCAGACCAAAATTGTTGCTGTTGCCATAGGTATGGTTTTAATTGTTTGTGTTCAACATTCTGTTGCGGCGGTTCGCCAGTTTGACCATTTCGTCGCAGATACGGAGCATGTCTTCCTTTTCTGTGGCATCTTCGAGGTCGTTGAGCATCATGAGCACCTGACGCTCGAGGCTCTTGGCTGCCTCGTTGGAGCGCAAAGGGCTGCTGTTTATGGTGTAGTACAGTTTCTCCAGCTCTGCCTCCACTTTTTTATCTGTGGCGCCGTCCACCAGTGCCTTGAGACGGGGCGCTGCGGTCTTTACGTAGACCAATTCCTGCTCATGGCGTTCCTGCTTCTCGGCGGTGTCCTCGTTGACAAGGCCGTTGGCTATCAGGTAGATTGCCGCCAGACCTGCCAAGATGACATTAACAACCCATGCCGTGCCCGTCGAGATGGGGCTCCCCAGCAGATTGAGCAGCCAGGCTGCGGTGATGCCGTCGGCATTGACCAGTCTATTGACCAGCCATGCCAGCAGGCCGCTCTTCGGCGACAGCTGCAGCTGCTGGAAGAGCTGCACCAGTGTGCTGTTGAGCGAGACAAGGATAAAGACAAGGTTGACTACAAGGGCGACGAGGAAATAGATCCACGTGCCGACATAGAGTGGCCGCGCATAATCGGCCACAGCTTTGTTACCGCGGCGCACCATCAGTGGGGTGCAGAGCAGCAGCAGATAGCTAAAATGTATGAAGCCGTAACTTACCCACACCGATGGCGGTATGCCCTCGATGCCTCTCTCCTTGGCTCCTCCGAGAAGAACGAAGAAGCACACGTTGAATACTATCAGGAATATTGCATCCAGCGCTATCCAAAGAACCTGTTTTTTCATATCTATTGTGTTTATCTGGTGACTATTCTGGGTCGTCTATCTTTTGCTGTCCCACCATCAGGATGGTGACGATGAGATATGTGGCGGCACAGGCAAGCATGCCGATATTTACCAGCCACGTGGCTTTGGTGCTTTCTGGCGAAATCATGATGAAGACGGTGTCCACCAACACTGTCAGCACAAGATAGGCGAAAGTGCCATAGTATAACAGGTGACGCTTGTTGTTTTTTACCGTCAGTTCCCCAGCCAGCACGGGGGTGAGCATCAGGACGATGTACGAGAATGTAATGAAAACGTAGTTCACCCATACCGAGGCTGGCTTGTTGTCGGCCGACAGAGCGAAGAAAAAGACGTTAAACGCTATTATCACCACCGTGCCGAGCGCAATCCAAAGCCATAAATTGTCCTTCTTCATGCCTAAATGCTATTGATGATGTCCTGTTTCTTGGCGTCGAAGTCCTGCTGCGAGATGAGGCCTATGTCCAGCATCTGCTTCAGCTTCTGCAGCTTGGCCATGGGGTCGTCGGCCGCCGGTGCCGTGGGTTGGGGTTGAGGCTGCTGTTGCTGGGGCTGACCCATCATGCCGCCCTGCATCATGCCGCCCATCATGTTGCCCATCATTCCCATGGCACCGATACCCATGCCCACGCCCATGCCTGCCGAGGCCATACCGCCGCCGCCGGGGTTGTTGGAGAGGTTGGTCATAATGTCGCGCTGCGTCATAGCCTGCCAGCCTTCGTTCACCTTGGCACTGCTCATCACGCCCATCTGCATGGCCGTGTCGATGGCTTTCTGGATTTCGGGCGTGGCGCCCTCGACCTTGAGGTGCGACACCGAGAAGTTCTCCAGTTTCAGGCCGTTCTTGGCCAGTATGGGGCCTAATACGTCGCCTATGGTGGAGCCTATCTCGGCCTTGTGGCCGCTGACCACCTTGTAGATGGGCTGCCCGAGGCTCGCCTTGAGGCTGTCGAGGGCGTTGACGATGGTGTCCGAGATGTGCTGGAAGAACTCGTTGGCGAAGAACTCGTCCAGGTCGTCGGCATCCTTGAACTCTATGTTGCTGCCCACCATGCGGTCGAGGAACACCTTCGGGTCGTTCACTTTCACCTTGTAGGCGCCGAAGCCCTTGATGTTAAGCTGCTGGTACTGGTCGTCATAGTACTCTATGGGCTTCATGGTGCCCCACTTGATCTCCTTGCTGTAGGCGGTGCGCACAAAGAACACCACGCAGTTGAACACCGACACGCCGCCGGAGAAGTAGTTGCGCAGACGGCTGATGAACGGATAGTTCTGCGTCGACAACTTGTAGCTTCCATTGGTGAACACCTGCTCTATGCTGCCGTTGTTGACGAAGATGGCCTCCTCGCCAGGCATGACAATCAAGGTGGAGTTGGTGTTGAAGTCCTCTTCCGGCTGCCGCCAGATAAGCATATCCTCGTCGCCCGAGTTCTTGATTACATCTACCCAATGTTTCTTGCCGCCCACATAGGCGTCTTCATTGGCGTTCCGGTTGTTGAATAGTCCCATTTTTGTGTCTGATTTTATTGTCTATGGCCAGTCCTCGTGGAAGTGCGGCCCTTTGCAGTCGAAGAGAAGCCGGTGCATTGTCTTGCACAAGCCCACCACAGCCCCGTACTTTCTCACCGCGAGGATACAGTACTCCGAGCAGGTGGGCATCATCTGGCAGCTGCGGCGTATCTCGTCGGAGGCATAGCGCTGGTACACCTCTACGGCGGCTATCACCCATTTGCGCGCCAGCAGGACCGCGACGGCAATTGTCGCCACCGTCCATGGCCTGCCGAGCCCCGCTGCTGCGAGCCCGTAGCCGATACCTACTGTCAGGACCACTGCCGCCAGAAGCACTCCGAGCAATTTGATTATGGCTCCTCGCGGACGCGTCAGCTGACGCTCCCTGACGTACCACAATACATAAGCCTCCGTGGCAGGTTCCCGTCCCTGTGCGGGGCGGGAGCTCTTGTCATCGGATTTCATCTTGTCGCGCAACGCTTAGGCGTTCTTCTTCTCGCGGAGCTTGTTCTTCAAGCCCTGGATGGCGCGCTCGGTGGTCTCGTTGGCCTCCATGGCGCAGTAGCGCTTGTCGCCCATGGCGCTGATCATAAACTGGTTGTAGGTGACGTTGTTGCGGATGAGGGGGTTGCCCTTGCTGTCGCGCAGGGAGACAATCTCCTCCGTCTCCGACGAATGCGAGATGTTGGTGACGTCCTTGTAGAAGTACTCCTCGGCCTCGGTCTTCTTGCCGTCCTCGTCGGTGTTGAAGGTGTAGCTGTAGAAGTAGAGCTGGTTGTCGCCGCAGAACACCCAGGTAATCTGGTACTTCGAGCTGCGCCACTTCAGGTCCTTGCCCTGCTTGCAGAATACATTGCCTGTGAAGCTGTAGCCTTCGAGACACAGCGGGGCGACTTCCTTGACCATATCCTCGTCGATGCCGAGTTTCTTGAGGGCATATTTCTTGTCCCTCACAGTGGCGGCCTTAGCCTCCACCATCGCGTCATACTGCTCGTCGCTGATTGGCCTCATGAAGAGCTTGCCTATGCAGCCTCCGCGGGGAACAAAATAATAGATTGCCTTGCACTGTTCGTCGCTTCGCCCGTTGGTAAAACCATTCGAGGATGCGGTGTTTTCATATAAACATCCCATGTTTTGAAAGTTTTTGTTTATGCATCTCTTACAGCTTCGATGCTCTTGCTATTTCGAGGTGCAAAATTACAGACATTCACGCAGGTAGACAAGAAACCGGTGTAACAGTTTACTGCACACCGGTGTAACATTCTCTTCACTCTGTGACCACCCTCAACACTCCGTTTTTATATAATAGCCTGAACTCCTGCTCATTCCCGGCCTCTGTCTGCCCTATGCCAGGGTAGTAGACCCCAAGGATGAAGTCGTAGTCGAGCGCCTCCGAGATGCGGATCAGGCGGTCGATGTCGATGCTCTTGCGCGTGAAGATGTCATAGACATTCTTGCGATGGCAGCAGATGCGGTTGGCAAACTCGGTGACCGTGATACCGCGCTCGTGCAACACACGCTCTATCTCCCTGCCGATGTGTACGTCTTTGCGGGCCTTCATAACACATTCCTTGTGTTCCCTAGCGGTCTACGCCTATCCGGCTTCCACGGACGGCAGAGCATAAAAAGGGCGCGGACTTCGTCAAATCCACGCTTCAGAGGCTCTGCAATGCCCGTAAAAGTCGATATGTTCCGTCCACGCTCAACGTAGACGCTTGCGAACCTATGCGTGACCTTTACTTACCTTGAATTTGCAGATTCCTGAAGCAGTGCCGAATAGTAGCAAACGCTATAGTATTGTCTTTTTATTATAGATATTTTCTCTTTCTGTCTACTTATTGGTTTTAATGATGCCTTTATCGGGCGTTGGGTTAGTTGATATTAGTGCGTGTTTAAAGAGTGTTGTTCATGAATTGGTATTTCTCTATCAGCTTCTCCACCTTGCGGTTGCAGCTGACGTCGCGCAGGGCCTGGCAGTAGAGGCTGTTGTGGGTGTCGGTGCCGAGGAAGCTGACCCAACCGCGCTCGATCATGGCGAAGGCGCGCTTCTTGGCCTCGTCGCCGTAGAAGCCGCCGAGCGAGAGCACGTTGACCTGCAGGTAGACGCCTTGGTTGAGCAGCTGCTCCATGCGGGCACCGTCGATATTGAGGTAGGGGTAGCGCTCGGGGTGGGCGAGTATGATTTCGTAGCCCTTCATCTGCATGTCGAATATCAGTTCGTCGCAGCCCATCATCTGCTGGTGGAGCGAGAATTCGACGAGCACATATTTGTCGGCCACCTTGAGGAAGCGCGGGTTGTCCAGCCGGGGGCGGAAGCCGCTGTCGATGCGGTATTCGCCGCCTATGCCGGCCATCTCGATGGTGATGCCGGCGGCTTGGGCCTGCTGTTTCAGTTCGTTGTAGCGACGCACGATATCGTCCTCATCGTTGGGGAAGCGCGGATGCTGGAAGTGGGGGGTGATGTAGACTTTCTTGTAGCCTACCTCCTGTAGAGTCTGCAGGCATTCGATGCTCTCCTCGGTGCATTTCGAACCGTCGTCGACGGCGGGAATGAGGTGGCAGTGCATGTCGGTGCCGAGGGCGGCAAAGATGGGCCGTGCGGTGTATTTCTTGTGGAAGAGGTTGAATAGTGCCATTGCGTTCTATGTTGAGGTTTGGATATTCGTTGCTGTTGTTCATACTCGGCGCACGTCGGCTCCCAGTCGGCGCAGGCGTTCGTCGATGTGTTGGTATCCGCGGTCGATTTGCTCTATGTTGTCGATGCGGCTGGTGCCCTCGGCGCTGAGGGCTGCGATGAGCAGTGCCACGCCGGCGCGTATGTCGGGCGAGGCCATGCGCACGCCGCGCAGCTTGTGCTCGCGGTCCAGTCCTATGACGGTGGCGCGGTGGGGGTCGCAGAGGATTATCTGGGCGCCCATGTCGATAAGCTTGTCGACAAAGAAGAGGCGGCTCTCGAACATCTTCTGGTGTATGAGTACGCTCCCTTTGGCTTGGGTGGCCACGACGAGGGCGATGCTGATGAGGTCGGGTGTGAATCCGGGCCACGGCGCGTCGGCGATGGTCATGATGCTGCCGTCCATGAAGCGCTCTATCTCGTAGTGCTCCTGCGGAGGAATGTAGAGGTCGTCGCCGCGTTGCCACACTTCGATGCCCAAGCGGCGGAAGACTTGCGGTATGAGGCCCAGGTGTTGCACCTGGGCATTCTTGATGATGAGGTCGCTCTGGGTCATGGCGGCCATGCCGATGAAGGAGCCCACCTCGATCATATCGGGCAGCAGGCGGTGTTCGCAACCATGCAGCTCTTTCACGCCGCGGATGGTGAGCAGGTTGCTTCCCACGCCGCTGATGCGTGCACCCATGTTGTTGAGCATGTTGCAGAGCTGGTAGACGTAGGGTTCGCAGGCGGCGTTCATGATGGTGGTGGTGCCGCGGGCCAGCACGGCGGTCATCACGATATTGGCTGTGCCGGTGACCGAGGCTTCGTCGAGCAGCATGTAGCACCCTTTCAGGTGTTTGGCGTCGACGAGATAGGCGCCGCGTTTGTATTCGACGGTGGCGCCGAGGCGCTCCATGCCTATGAAGTGGGTGTCCAGTCGGCGCCGGCCTATTTTGTCGCCACCGGGTTGGGGCACCACCGCATGGCCGAAGCGCGAGAGCAGGGGCCCTACGAGCATGATGCTGCCGCGCAGGGTGCCGGCTTGTTCGCGGTAGTCGGGACTATTCAGTACGTCGAGGTTCACCTGGTCGGCCTGGAATTCGAAGGTGCGGCCGCTTTCGGTGGTGGCGCTGACATCTTGGCGCACACTGACGCCCAGCAGTTTGAGCAGTTCGATGAGTCGGTTGACGTCGCGTATGTCGGGTATATCGCTGATGCGTACCTTTTCCGAGGTGAGCAGCACGGCACACAGCACCTGCAGGGCTTCATTCTTGGCGCCTTGCGGCACTATCTCGCCCCTCAGTTTATGTCCTCCGGTAATCTCAAAACTGGCCATGATGGGTTTTGTTTAGTGGGGTTTGTGGGTCTTATAGGTTTTATAGGACTTATAAGACTTATTGTTCAATTCCCGATTTATTTTTTCTTCTTTTTCTTCTTTTTCTTGTTGTCGTTCTTGTTGGTTTGGGCTTGTGCGATGGCTTCGAGCAGTTCGTTCGAGTTGTGGAAGCGGAAGTTGTCGGGTAGTTGCAGCTGTCCGCCGCTGAGTTCGGCCAATTGTTCGCGTATCAGGTTGTCATCCACCGTGTCGCGGTTCCACTGCAGGTATTGGCGCTTCATGGTGTGGGCTATCTGTGCCGTCAGCAGGTCGCGTTCGGGGTTTGGCGGCATTGCTGCCACGGCACGTACCATTTCTTCCAGCGCACGCCCATAGTGGCGGTAGCGGATGGGGCTGCCGTTGTGCTGAAGCGTGTGGGGCTTGAAACTCTCGGTCTCTTCGCGCGCTATGGTATAGGGGCAGTCCACGTCGAGGTTATAGTCGGCCATAATCATCAGATGGTCCCACAGGATGTGGCGGTAGTCGGTGCGCTCCTTGACTTTGGGGTTTAGGTGGGCCATGACGTCGATGATGACGTTGGCCATCTTGGTGCGCTCCTCCTTGCTCTCAAGCTGTTTGGCATAGTTGATCATCTTGACTACGTTGCGGCCATAGTCGTTGATTTTCAGTTTTTCGCGTTGGGTGTTGTATTCCATAGAGTTTTTTTACAAGTCAAATGGGCCGTATAGCCCCATAGTCCCTATTGGACTTATAGGGCTTATAGGACTCATAGGGCCAATAGGACTTAAAAATCCTATCGGGCTGTTGTCTTTGATAAAGTGGAAGTGCATCTCGAAGAGGCTGTTCTCGGTGACGGCATAGCGGAAGCCGCCGCTGAGGATGGTGGTCTGTACGGGCAGGCTGTGGTCGAGCCACAGGGGTTGTGCCATGCCGAACAGGTGTGCCACGGCGCCCCAGAGGGAGAGGCGGTCGGCCACTTTGTATTCGGCCGAGGCCCATAGTGCGTTGACGCGTGTGCCCTGTCGCAGGGGTGCCAGGTCGCGCTCGCCGCGGCCTTTCAACTCATAGGTGGGCAGCAGGTTGCCTGCCGCCAGCAGGCCGCTTTTTATAGTGAGGCGCGTGTTGGGATGCCATTCTATAGAGGGTGCCGCCCAGCTGAGCAGCTGGGTCTGTCCGAAGCCGCTGGCCACCGTGCTGCCGACCGACATATGGAGCTTCCACGGGTCGGTGTCGGCCCATTGGGCTTGCACGCCGAGGGTGGAGAGTAGCAGGAGCAGCAGGAGGGTGGCTTTCGGTTTCATTGTATCGGTTTGTTATCTGTGGCGATATTTGGTGGCGGTAGGTGCTTTGAGCGATGGGGCGCTATGGGCGGACGGGGTGCTGCCACGGGTCCATTCGTAGCCATTGGTTCCGCGATTGCTGTTGAGCGAGCTGAGCAGGGTGCCCAACGTCGTGTTGTCGACGGTGGTGATGCAGTCGTTCACGTCGGCTTGTGTGCCCCCTACCAGGTGGCAGTTGGTCAGGGTGCCGTTTGTCTTTGTGCCGTAGAATTGCGGCGTGGTGGCATCGACCTCCAGGGTATAGCAGTTGTTGACGGAGGCCGAGGTGGTTGTCATGTGGCCTACCAAGGTACCATAGATGCCGGTGGCGTCCGAGCTGCTGACTACAAAGTGCTTGAGCAGGGCGTAGCAGTTGGTGATGCTGCCACCACTCTGCGTGGCCACGATGCCGCCTGCATAGTGGGCTCCACCGACGGTGCGAAGGGTGATGAAGAGTGACGAGTCGTCGATGAAGCAGTTGCGTACTTCGCCGCCGTTGAGGTTGGCCACGATGCCGCCCACATTGTTGCCGCTCAAGGCATGGGTTTCGACATAGCAGTAGTCGACGATGCCGCCATTGGTGTTCACGATGCCGCCCACGGTGCCGTTGGCGCGCAGGATGGCATTGGCGCTCATGTAACAGTTCTTCACGATGTGGCTTGCACCATTCAGGTTGTTATAGACGATACCGCCCCAGTTGGCTGCGTCGGTGAAGTTGTTGTAGCTGATATCGGTGTAGCAGTCTTGCACGACTCCCTCGTTGGTGAGGCAGATGCCGCCGCGGTCGCCACCCGAACCGGCGATGGAGGCCGGCGACGACAGGATGCAGCCCTGTATCGTGCCCTGGTTGTTCTTGCAGATTCCGCCGAAGTCGCTGTTGTTGTGCAATATGCGTACCACGCCGCAGTCGCTGCCGATAATGGTGCCTTTGTTCATAACGCAGATACCGGCATAGGTGCTGACGCCTCCCGGTTTTCCATAGAAGCGCTTGTTGTCGTCGGTCGAGATGGTGTTAGATATGTTGCGGCAGTTCTCGATGGTGCCTTTGTTGGTGTGGCAGAGGGGTGAGTAGTCGAGGGTGTCGACGTGAGCATCAGTGCTGAGGTTGATCAGGCTGTCGGTGACGATGGCCAACCCTTTCACGTGGCCGTTGGTTCCGATGCTGTTGAACAGGGGCACGCAGCTGCGATTGGTGATACCGTGGGTGGTGCGCGCGGCATTGCTGTAGTAGGTCATGTGGCCGGTGAAGTTGTTGATGCCGGTGGTCCAGTTGGTTTTGTTGAGGATGATATCGGAGCGCATGATGCGGAACCAGGTGTTGGCTGTCACCTTCTGTCCGTTGATGTAGACGTCGCCGCCGGTGCGGGGATTGTTGAAGCAGTCGCGCAGGTGGGTCAGGTCGGCCAGGGTGTAGATCTTGAAGGGGCGCTCTTCGGTGCCGTTGCCCACGAGGCCGGGTTCCACATCCCATTCGCCGGCCGTGAGGCTGGTGATGCCGATGGCACGCAGGTAGGTGATGCCGTTGCGGCGTGTGTGCACGCTGACATCCTTGGTGAAGTGGCCGTCGGTGGTGTTGACTGTCACACGGAGCTTGTAGTCGGTGGTCACGTCGCGGTGGGCCACGGCAGGCAGCACCAGGTAGAAGCTGCGCAGCGAGTCTTTCATGAAGGGCAGGCTGCCGCCGGGCATCTGAAGGGTGATGGTGTAGCCTACGTTATCAATATTGCTCACGTTCTTGTCCAAGAAGGGGTCGTAGGTCTTGTAGTTGAGCACAGGGAAAAGGCCGGTGAGGGGTTTGGGGGTGTCGCTTACCTCTTCGACGGTGATGCTGGTGATGTTGTGCTGGCCTTCGGTGGCATTGT
Source organism: Bacteroidales bacterium (assembly GCA_045576855.1). GTDB lineage: Bacteria > Bacteroidota > Bacteroidia > Bacteroidales > P3 > Colimorpha. The sequence goes on from JAZNHG010000002.1 coordinate 93,572, forward strand.
AGAACTGCAGGCGCACGATAGCAGCCATAGCACGGAAGTTGAGGTTGAAGGCTTCGGAGTGCGGTTTGTCGTCCCACTCGCCGCCATACCAAGCTACCATCGGTATCACGTCGGTGGCAAAAGAGACGTCGTTGCGGTAGCCTTGGGTGGTGGGCACCAGCAGCTTGATGGTGCTGAAGTCGGCCTTTGTGCCGCTATGGGTGATGACATTCTGGTCGGAGTAGGGGTGCAGACCCAGGAAGTACTTGGAGTCCCACGTCAGTTCGCTGAGGAAGGTTCCGTTGTAGTCCTCGTATTGGCCACCGCTACCGGTCAGGTAACCCATCGAGGGGGTTCCCGTCCAGGTGTCGCTGCTGATGCTTATCTTGTCGTTCGGCTCCCAGTATATCCATTCTTCGTTGACCAAGTGCACCTTCGCGTTGTTGTCCGACTGCATCTGCTCTATCGTCGAAACGAATTCAAACTGCATCATCTCCTCTTTGTCCTCGCAGGCCGTCAGGCTGAGCAGCGAGGCCAGCGTCAGAAGCATTCCTTTTATCTTGGTGTGTTTCATTTGTGTTGCCTTTTGTGGTTGAAGTTAGAACAGCCAATCGCCGGTGGTATATTGACCGTCGTTGTCGGTATATTCAGTGAATTCGTCGCTCGACCGCTGGGTGGTGTTGTCATCGCCGGCGATAAGCACATAGTCCTTGTGCAGGGCTACGCTGTTGGCGTAGCCCTCCTCGGGCTGATAGAGATATACCTCCAGTTGGGGTTTCAGATAGCGCTTCTTCATTTCTTTATTAGTTTTTGTATGGTGACATTGCCAGCCGTGTGTACCCGCAGGTAGTATGCGCCGGTGGGATAATGGCTCACGTCGATGGTTATATTGTCGTTGTTACGTGTATTGTAATCTTGCAGTCGACGTCCTTCGTTGTCGTAGAGTTCCACATGGCTCATTGTCTCGCTGGCTTCGATGGTGACGCGCGAAGTGGTGGGGTTGGGGTAGACGCGGATTTGCAGTTCGGTGTCGGCCTCGACGATGCCCTCCGTGTTGTTGACGGTGAGCAGGAGGGTGACGATGCTGTCGCATCCGGTCATGGCGCTCTGCAGCGTGTCGTGCAGTACGATGCTGGCCGAGCCGTGCATCTGCATGGTGGTCTGCATCAGGGCCACCTCGGTGGCGGTGAGGTAGAAGCCGTAGCCGCTGTAGGAGTCGCCCAGCGTCACGCTGTCGGTCACCTGCTCACGTGTGGAGTGGTTGACCACGATGTGCAGCGTGTGCGTGCTGTCCACCATCATCAGCGAGTCGACGATGTGGCTCACCACCTCGTCGTCGAAGAGGTAGGTCACGCCGTCCCATTCCACGCTGTCGCAACCCGTGACGGTGAGCTCCTCGCGGACGGGAATCATGTCGGGTGTGCCGAACAGCGGGTAGCCGTGGTTTGTACCTTCCAGGTCGCTGCGCCAGGTGCGGTGTTCGTTGCCGTTGGCGCGCACCCACAGGTTCAGCGTGCGGGTCAGGTTGTTCACCCCGTTGGTGTAGTTGCTCAGGGTCACCTGGTTGCCGCTGCCGCTGAAGGCGCTGCTGTTGTGCGACGTGCCGTTGCCGCGCGTCTGGCCCACGGCCTTGTTGCTCGAGTGGCTGGCGTAGTAGTTGTAGTCGGCTTCGCTGCCCTCGTCGAGTATGGCGCCCACGCCGCCTTCAGTGGATTCTCCGTTCAGCGTGCCGTAGACATAGTTGTTCTCAATGACGGTGTTCTTGGCATAGCCCACCAGTCCGCCCACACGCTGGTTGTGACCCTGGTTCAGGGTGTGCACGTAGTTGTTCAGGATGTAGGAGCGGCCGTCGTCGACGCTCTTGGCGCGTCGCATGCTGCTGGGGTTGATACTGCTGGTGGCATCGGCATAGCCGACCACGCCACCCAGGTAGACGGCATTCATGCGGTTGATGTTGCGCATGTAGCTGTCTTGGATTTTGCTGCCCAGGCTATAGCCCACCATACCACCGCTGTAGACTGCATCGCCCACATACTTGGCCGAGGCGCTTGAATTGGAGATGGTGCTCTTTTCGGCCTGGCCTACCATACCGCCACTTACGTAATGGGTGGTCAGGATGGTGGTGCTGCTGGTGCTGTTTTCGAGGTTGTCGATGACGGCGACGTTCAGCACCTTGGTCTGCACCGACTTGGCGGCCAGCGCACCCACATACTGGGCACCGCGCGCCATCTCGGCCTCCAGCTTGATGCTCTGCACCGTGGCCGAGTCGAGGAAGGCGAACATACCCACTTCGTTCAGGTTGGGCTCGTCGATGATGAGGTGCTTGATGCTGACATAGCTGCCGTCGGCCAGCGGGGTGGTGGCGGTCTCATCCGAGGCTACGCCATAGAAGCGGCCGCGGAAGCGGTGCTGCTGCGTGCCCACGGGGGTCCACTTGTGGGCCGCCATGTCGTAGCCGCCGGTCTTGTCGTGCAGGTACACGTTGTTGAAGAAGAACGGGCGTGCCTGCGTGCCGTTCAGGCCGTTCACCACGCTGATGAACCAGGCCAGACCGTTCTCGTTGTAGATGTGCACGTCGCCGTTGTGGGTGGTGACGTAGTTGGCTCCGCTCGGGCGGGCCGTGTAGTAGTAGTCGTTGTGGTACACGGCACCGGCTTCCACCGTGTCGTCGACCACATCGATCCAGTAGTCATTCGGGCTGTAGTAGGCAATCACGTCCGTGCTGGCCGAAGGCACCACATAGGTGGTCGGCGTGTTGTAGTAGGGCGAGAAGTCCCACATGACGAACTTCTTGCCCGCCTTGTCAGCTGCTGCCAGGGTGATGACGTCGCCCTCGCAGAACGAGAGGGTCTGCAGGCCGGGCTTGCTGGGATCGTCCGAGTCGTAGATGTCGTTGCCCACCACGGCCAGGATGCGGCCGTAGGTCTCGTTGGGCGACACATAGGGAGTGATCTTGATGGCGGCATAGGTGCGCTTACCCTCGGCATCGGTACCGTTGTAGGGGTTCTTGCCGTCGGGGTTGGCATCCAGGTCCACCACGGCGTTGTCGCTCCAGTTGGCGGTGTACTCCATCGGGGTGATGACGCCGCCGCTGATGTCCTTCACCAGCTGCACCTCCACATCCTTGGTCAGGGTGCAGAATCCAGTGACATCCTGGGCGCTGACCTTGTAGTGGTAGGAACCGGAGGCCGCGTTGTACGGGATGCTGATCGGCGGGGTGACCAGGCTGTCGACCACGGCCTGACGCAGGCCGTCGAAGACGCCGTTCTTCACTTGGCTGTTAATCTCGAGGTCGGTGTTGGTGGTGGTGCGGGTGCGGGCCACGGCGCCGCCGCCGTTCATGTCTTGCCAGGTGTAGGTGTAGGGGAGGAAACCACCCTGCAGACGGTAGAGCAGCGTGTCGCCGCCGGTCGGGCAGCTGGCATCGGGCAGCACTTTGTAGTCCAGTGCGCGGTCGCTCATGAAGTTGGTCGTCTTCGAGGTGCTTTCCACATTCTTCACGAAGAAGCTGTGGCCGTCGCCCTGCTGGTAGTTGAAGGTGGCGCAGCGGTGCAGGTAGGCGCGCTGGCCGTTGACACCGTAGTTGTAGAAGATGTTGTAGCCGTCGTCGGACGAGAAGTTGTTGTTCGTGTAGACGGCCTCCTTCAGCTGCGTGGCGCTCGACTGGAAGACCACCTGGATGGTGTCGCGCTCCGAGGGGCCGGGGAACCACTTGCTGATGCCAATCTTCGTACCGGCGGTGGGCAGCGACGAGATGTAGATCAGGTCGGTCTGCTGGTCGTTCATGTTGTCGCCGGCGGTCTGTTCGGTACGGGTCAGGTAGATGTTGGCCAGGCTGTAATCTGTGTTGGTCAGTTCGCCTGCACTGTTGTAGAGGTTGTCCTCCTGGAAGGAGTAGTGCACCTTGTTGTTTGCGCCTCCGGCAAGGCCCTTGATGTTGATGGTCTCAATGGCGTAGTAGTCCTGATTGTCGGGATCCTCCACCTGCAGGTTCTTGGTAGCCACGATGGCGGTACCCTTGCTGGTGGGCGACTGCAGCCACACCGAACCGCCGTCCACATACACGGCGCCGTTCATCGGGTGCTCGCGGGTGTCGCCGGTCAGCTTCATGCTCAGGTTCTCCTTGATGGTCACATTGTTGATCAGGTTCAGCGTGCTGCCGCCGGTGACGCTGATGGCGCCCATCCGCCAGTGGTCGGTGCCGCTATAGGTATTGTAGTTGTGTGCCACCGTGGTGCCGTTCTGCAGGGTGAGGGTGCCGTTCTTCACAGCCAGGATGGGGCCTTGGGCCTTCAGCGTGTCGGCATACTTGTCGTAGACGCCTGTGATGCTGCCGTCGCCGTTCACCTTGTAGTCGCTCAGCAGGTTGGTGTGTGCCGCTTTCCAAAGCGCCTCTGTCGTGCCGTCCCACTGGTCGCCCACGATTTTGGGCTTGGTCTTGGTAAGCATGCTGCCGTTGAACTCGATGCAGCGGGCCGTGAAGGCGGCATTGTTGCCGTCGACCGTGATCATCGGGCCGCGGTAGGCGCAGTCCTCACCGGGGAAGGTATGGTGGTGGCCGCTGTAGCGGATCACCTGCACGGGCATGTACTCTTCGCCCTTGATGAAGACCTGCGTGTTGTTGCCGATAGTCACCTCGTCGAGGATGGCAATCACGTCGCCCTCCTGGTAGGGGCCGGTGAAGGCCTCCTGGAAGGTGTGCAGGTAGTCGTTGGGCTCCTTGCCGCACTCTTTGGTGAGTTCGGTGGTGCGGGTATTGGTGCCATCGGTGCCGCTGGAGTGCGAATGCATGGTGATGCCGTTGCGCGTGATTGTGTACGGGGCGGTGGCCAGGTAGATGGTGTCGCCGTGGGCACGGGTCTTCACGTAGATGGTCAGGTCGAACTCGTTGGCGTCCGCCGCGCTGTGGGGGCTCTCGGAGTTGTAGCTCACCAGGTGCATCACCACCTTGCCCACATAGCCTTTGCCCTCGATCTTCGGGTAGATGCGGCGTCCGTCGAAGTTCAGCCGCACCACCACGGCGGCCTCGCCGCGGCCGTCGAGGGTACCCAGCTGCTCGCCGTACACGGCGCTGGCGTCGACGACGTTCTTTCTGGCTATCGTGTCGTTGGTGCCGTTGACTTGGAAGTAGGCGTCCTCGTTGTCGCCGGTGACGCGCTTCTTCCCGATGGCGTGGTAGCCGGCTATGGTGTAGAGGTTCTTCTTCTTGTCGTAGGTCAGGTTCTGCGTGTACCAACCCACCGAGGTGGTCAGCGTGTTCGGCACGTTGTCGGTCACGTAAATCTCCATGCCGAAGCGGTTGGCGTCGTTGACGTCCTCGCCCGTGATGCTGTCTTGCTTGTCGGTCATGTAGAATTTGTTAGGTGCGGGGGTCTCCACAGCGGTCAGCCAGTTGCCGTCTTGGTCGGTCGGGGCCCAGCTGATGCTCTTCAGGTACACGTCGCGGGTCTGCAGCGTGGCCGGCAGCACCACCTTGCGCTCGAAGATGTTGGTGCGGCCTTCGTTGTACATGGCCAGCACCTCGTACTCCATGTCGGTGAATTCCTCCAGCGCGGTGCTGAGGGTAATCTCCACCTCGATGGGCTTGTTCAGGTTGTTTCCAGCCGAGTCGTACTCATCCAGCTGCAGGCTCACGGTGCCCAGGATGGAGTGGCTGAAGCGGTTGTCGTAGAGCATGTAGAGGTCCAGCTCGGGCGACACGTTCTCGTCGGCACCCACCACGGCGGTGGAGAAGTCCTTAATCACATTCACGTGGCTGTTGCCCGAGAGGGTTGTGCCACCGTACCAGTTGGTGCTGTCCTTGAACTCGGCGGGAGCCTTCATGTCGCCGACATTTCTGCCACTGGGGATAAGACCGTTGGTTTGGTCTTCGGTAGTGTAGGTGGCGAAGTTGGCGCCCGACATCATCATCAGGCCGAAGTAGGTGTTCGAGTTCTGGTAGATGTAGTCGATACCCAGCATGCCGATGCCCGAGGAGCCGGAGGCGTAAGACAACCCGTGGACGGAACCGTGGGCAGCGGGCTCCACATTGGCGTCGTCGTGGTCAGCGCTGCTGTTGGGCGAGGCGATGCGCCAGCTGTTGCTCAGCGAGTCGTCGGTGGCGCTAGCCCAGTCGACGGGCAGGTAGCTCTTGTCCACCAGGCGCATCTCCTCGTTCTCGTCGGTCAGGTCGACGCCTTTGACGTTGATCTTATAGTAGTGTCCGGGTTTGGTGGGCGGCAGGATGAGCATGCTGTGGGCGATGGACAGGTTGTAGTCCTTGCCCGCGTCGCCCTCCAGCGTAATCTTCTTGTTGTCGGCCAGCGGATTGTCGGGGTTGGAGTGGGCTTCCACCACGGCGAAGCGGCGCCGCGTGCCGTTGCCCAGCGACCACACACGGTACTCCGAGCTGTAGTTGTAGTAGGGGAATTCCGCTTGGTTCTGTAGCTGCTCTGGAGTGCTGACGCTATCCCAAGTGAGTATGTATCCATTATTTCCAGTGTTGACCATCAGCGAATCCTGGCAGACGGAGAGGAAGCCGCCATTATCTTCATTGGTGGTGCCAAACTTGCGTGCTGCCGTGACCACGGCGCTGCTGTTCTTCGGCGTCAGCAGGTAGGCGTAGCCGTGGATCTCGGAGTAGACACCGTTGTAGATGAAATCGATGTTGATACCGTCGTTGACCACCAGGGCCGTGTAGGCGTTGTCCGTCTTGTCGAGGATGCCGAGCTGGTCGCAGATGAGTTTGGCATTGGTCGTGTCGCAGTATTTGCTGTCGGCGTCACGTTTCAGGCTGGCGAGGGTTGCCTCGTAGCGCGGGAAATAGGGGTACTCGGCCTGCTTCCAGTAGTTCACCTCGCCGATGTTGGTGATGGCGTAGTCCACGTCGATCACGTTGTAGCCCACGGTGTGGAGGGTGTCGAGGCGGTTCAGGGTGTATTGGTTGCTGAGGTAGGCGCTGATGGCGTCGGTCGAGCCCGTGTACTCGATGGCCGTGTTGTTCAGCCACAGGGCGTCGGCGCGCTGTATGGCCTTCAGCTCGCGGGTGGGACGGCAGTCGTCGCCCATCTCGCCGTAGTTGCGCATGTCGATGCGGCTGTACACGTCGCCGCCGGCCGTCGAGGTACCGGCACCGATGATGGAGCCGATAATGTACATCGTGGGCTTCAGGGATTCGCTACCCGTGTTGTAGCCGTTGCCGTCCACAAAGATGCGGGTCTCGCCGCCGTAGACGCCGGGCAGGGTGAAGTCGGCCATGCCCGAGCTGTTACCCCAGTTGGGGCCGGCGTAGATGGACTGGTTGATGGTGAGGGGGTTGGTGCTGACCAGCGTCGCCATAGCGGGCACGTGGCCTCCCGTGGCGCCCGGCTTGAACAGGGCGTAGGCGTCGGGGGTCCCCTGGATGGTGTCGTTCCACAACTCGCACTTGTCGATGGCGTCGACACCCACGTTGATGTAGGCCGAGCCGTGGATGACGCCCTTGTAGCCACCGCCGTAGACCGAGTGGCCGATGGTGCCGGCCGTCATGTTGATTACGGCCGAGGGGCGGTTGGTGGTGGTGTTGGTATCGATGCACTCGTTGGCGTAGCCGTCGCTCACGTTGGCCGAGCCGCCGTAGATCGAGGTACCGACGATGCCGCCGTCCATGTTGAGCATCTTCAAGCCGTAGACCAGCGTCTTGCCGCCGATGCGGCCCGAGGCGCCGGTGAAGATGTTGTTGTCGAACACAGCCCCGTCGTGCACGTTGACGATGATGTGGCTGTACTTCTCGGGGTCGGCGTAGGCCGTGTCGGTGGTCATATTGGTGTCGGCTATCTTCTTGCCGCTGCCGTCGAGCACGTAGGCGCCCGCGGCATCTTTCTGGTAGCTGAAGGTGGTGCCCAGCTTGCCGCCGCCGTACAGGTTGCCCGTGAGGCGGCACTCGTTGACCTCGATGTCCACATACTCGGTGTTGGGCACCGTCAGGTCGATGCCGAAGGTGTCTTTGGTATAGAGGGTGGAGTAGCTGCCGGCCTCGCTGCCGATACCGGCGATGGCGCCGTCCGCGTCGTCGCCGTCCTCGCCGCCCATGCCGCCGAAGCCGTCGCCGGCACCGTAGATGTTGCCGTAGGTGCCGCTGTTGACGGTGATGTTGCTGGCGTAGACGTTGCCGGTGAAGTCGTTGCCGCCGTAGACGTTGCGGGCGGTGTAGAGCTCGGCGGTGACGCTGGCCTCGCGGGGCTGCGTCACACCGTTCAGGATGACGTGGGCGGTACCCTTCACGTCGGAGCCCCAGCAGCCGCCGTAGATGGCGTTGAAGGGTTGCGTCCAGGTGGGGTAGGTAGTAATATATGTATTATAGGCGTCGCCACCGCGGCCGCCGCCGTAGGCGGTGGCGCTGGTCAGGTTGGTGGCGCTCTTCAGGTGCACGTGGGTGGCGCCCACGGCCGACGAGCCGCTGGCCAAACCGGTGGTGTTCTCACCCGTGTTGCCGCGGCGCCGCTGGTCCAGGTGGGCCCAGTTGCCCTCGCCGCCGCCGTAGATGGCGCCCTCGATGGTCAGCGGGCGCTCCGTGCAGGCTTTGTTGTCCACCATCACCGTCGTGGCACGCACGTCGCCCATGCGGCCGCCGCCGTAGACACTGGTCTTGATGGTGCCGCCGAAGAGGTTCACCGTGGCGCTGTCCACATAGGGCTCGCCAGTGGTGTGGGTGGCGATGGGGTCACCGGTGAACAACGTGTCGTCGTAGGCGTAGACGTTCTCGTTCACGCGCGGGTCGATGGACTGGTATTCGTAGTAGCCGTTCGAACCGCCCCAGATGTTGTACACCGTGCCGCCGCTGACGTCCACGCGCGTGTTGCCGAACACCGTGCCGGCGATGTCGTTGCCGCCGTAGACGTACTGCACGCCGGCGTCGTTGGTGCCGCGGATGTCCACGTAGGCCATGTTCTCCACATCGGCCATGCGGCAGCCGCCGAAGACGTTCTGCTTGATGGTCACGTCGGTCGACTGGATCTTCACGTAGGTCGAGACGTTCTCCACCGTGTTGTCGCAGACATCGGTGAATTCCTCGTTGCCGCGCATCGAACCGGCGTTGCCGCCGCCGTAGACGTTCTCCGCCACGCCGGCCTTCAGGTCGATGATGGGCACGCACTTGGTCATGTCGTCGCGGTTGTTGCCGCCGAAGATGGTGCCCACGTCGGCCGTCGCGTCGGGCTGGTTTACGTTGAAGAGGACGCGCACGATGTCGCTCACGCCCACGCCGTTGCCGCCGCCGAAGACGGTGTCGATGTAGGCGCCGTTGTCGGTGTGGATGTCGATGAACGAGGAGTGCTGTATCGGGCGGTTGTCGACCACGTTGCTCATGCACACGGGCTCGAAGTCGCTGTATTCCGGACGGTCGGGCATGCCGTAGTTGTAGGCGCCGTTGCCGCCGCCGTAGACGTTGGCCAGGCGCGGCGTGCCCTCGATGAGCAGGTAGGAGGCGAAGTTGGCCTTGTCGCTGCCGTTCAGCTCGGTGCCGTCGGTGGCCTCGAAGTCGGCCTCGGCGATGTCGAGAGCCGCGTCGCCGGTGTTGATTTTATATTTGCCGAAGTGGTTCACGCTGCCCATGCAGTCGTTGCCGGCGAAGACCGAGCCGTACACCTTGCCGCCCTTGATGTTGAAGTAGCTCAAGCCGTAGAGCGACGAGAGGTAGCCGCCGCCGTACAGGTTGCCGTCGTGGTTGGCCAGCTCGTCGGCCGTCTTGGCGGCGGCGCGGTTGGTGGCCAGGTCGGCGACCGTGATGTAGGCCCCGGTGTCCAGCAGGTTGGCGTTGTAGTGCCAGTAGGGGCTGCCCACCGTGCCGTCGTTCATCTGCACGTGGATGCTGCCGTTCTGGCTGCCGCTGGCCGGGGTCATGGCTTCGCGCGCGCCATTGCGATAATAATAGTAGTTGTTGCCTTCTTTATATCCGATGTCGCACATCACACCGCCGCCGTAGGCGCTGTAGAGGATGTTGCCACCGTTGATGAAGAGGTTCGAGTTGTTCTGCGTCGGGGTGGGCAGACCCACATACTCGTGGTAGTAGTCCGACGGTACGTCGGCGTAGCTGTACACGTCTTCCTCCAGGTAGAGGCCCGTGCTGTTGTCGTGGCAGTGGTAGTAGCCGTCGCTGCCGCCGTAGACGTCCTGCAGCACCAGCGCGTTGCTGTCGACGATGACCCAGGTGCCTTCGCCGGCCACCTTCGAGCCCACGTCGCCGCTGATGTCGCAGCCGCCCTGCACGTAGCCGAACACGCCGCCCGAGAGGCTGAGGCCCGACGAGTGCAGCACGTTGGCCATACGGCAGCCGCCGTAGATGTTCTCCACGAAGATGCTCGAGTGCTGCGGTGCGTTCACCATCGAGCCGAAGACGCCGGGCATCTCGTACCGCCAGCCGTTGTCGCTCAGCGAGCCGCGCACCGAGTCGCCTAAGTCAAGCACCTTTATGTAGCCGGCGGCCAGCACCGTGGCTTCGTCGAAGCCGGGGTTGGCGGCTGTCAGCATGGGCTTGGTGGGGTCGGTCGGGTGGGCGTAGCGCTGGTAGAAGGGGCTGTCGTAGCGCGTGGTGTTGACCATGTCGCCTTGGTTGCCGCCGCCGTAGACATACTCCACGCCGCCCGAGGCCAGGTGGATGTAGCTCAGGTTGGCCATGTCGGCCTTGTTGTTGCCGCCGAAGAAGACGCGCACGTTGTAGCGGCCCGTCTCGGTGACCACGGCGCCGGGGTTGGTCTTCAGCATCTTGTTGCGGCCGGCATTCCAGGCAGCCGTATCGCTGGGCTTGCGCGGGTCGAGGTTGCTCCAGGTCTGGAGGTTCACGTAGTCGGCGTTGCCGGGATCCATGAAGGCCAGCGAGGTGTTTTCGTAGATGAATTTGTCGCCGCGGCAGTTGATGGTGCCCACGGGCTGTACCACCGAGGCCTGGTTGCCACCGACGAAGCAGGTGTCCGTCATGCCACCCAGGATGGTCACCTGGGCGTGGGCGCTCTCCACCAGGTTGCCGCCGCCGTAGAGGTGGCGGATGCCGAAGTCGCGTCCGTAGCCCGTGAAGTAGGTGTTCGACGTGTTCTGCTCGTTGGTGAGTTTGGTATTGTGTACGGTGGTGTAGGCGTGCGCCCCTTGGGCGATGGCGCCGCCGTAGTTGTTGCCGCCGAAGAGGGCCATGATGCTGCCGCCGTGCACGTCGACGGTGATGGCCGTCGAGGCCGTGCCGGTGCCGTCGATGCCGATGAAGGCGTTCTCGGCGCCGCCGAAGACGGTGTCCAGATGCAGCAGGTCGTTGTGCTGGGCGGCCAGGGCCGCGGTGCCGGCCGTGGCTTCGGGCACGCCGATGATCACGTGGGCCGTCTTGATGTAGGGCACCGTGCCGGTGCCGCCCTGGCCCTTCTCGCCGTGCTGGAAGTCGGTGCCGCTGAAGGGCTCGTAGCCGAAGCCGCTGGCGATGACGTGGGCCTCGTTCTCGGCCGCGCTGTGTTCGCTGAGGTTCCACCTCCAGGGGTAGACCTTGCCCGACTTGTCGCCGTTGCCGAAGCAGTAGTTGCCCGCTCCCACCGAGCCGGTGAGGGTGTCGGCGCTGGCCCAGGTGCTATCGCTGACGTTGTAGGCCGAGCTGTAGCTGTAGTAGCCGCAGCCGCCGCCGTAGACGTAGGCGATGCGCATGTCGCGCAGGGTCTGCATGGTGCCCACCTGGATGGTGGCGGCGCCCTGCACCCAGCCCGCGATGTCGTTGCCGCCGTAGATGGCCCAGATGGTGTCGGTGTTGTGCACCGTCACGGCCGTCTGGCCGCCGCTGACCACCGAGGTGGGAGCAGCCGGGTCGGTCGAGCCGTTGTCGACACCCACGTTGGCCATGCGGCCGCCGCCGCACACGTAGCCCAGCACCACGGGCGCATACAGCGGGTCGCGGTCGTCGGCCTTGTTCAGCGTGCGGTCCAAGGTGATGGTCTCGGCAATGGTGTCGTAGACGTAGTAGGTGGTGCCGCCGTCGACGAAGCTGTACTTCACCACGGCCGTCAGGGTGGCCGTGGGGCTGGTGGGCACCGAGTAGCACTGCACCAGGATATTCGTGCTCTCGTCGGTGGTGGTGTCGGGGCGCGTGCTCCACTCGGAGGCGCCTTCCAGCTTGGTCTGCAGGAAGCGGCGGGCCGAGGGGTTGATGCTGTAGATGGCCTGCTCGAAGGTCAGCTCTTTGTTGATCGGCGAGGGGGGCGTCAATATGCGCGAGCCGTCCTTGTAGTAGATGGTATCGGTGGTGGGGACGCCGGCCGAGCCGAAGGCTTCGGTGCTGCGTTCGCGGTAGTCGAGGTGGATGCCGATGCGCTTGACGGTCTCCACATATTCGGTGTAGGACGGCGTGAGGGGCAGGGTCAGCTTGCCCTCTCCGTTGCGCACGATGTTCACCGCGGCCTGCAGCTGCTCGGTGTAGCGCAGCGTGGTCTTGGCGCTGCCGCCGCCCACCTCGGTCAGGTTGATGCCCTGCAGGCCGAGGTTCGGGTCGGCCGCCGCCTCGTCGATGACGATGCCGTGGGTGATCTCCTTCACCGGCAGGAACAGGGCGCCGTTGCCGTAGGCTTCGCCCTTCGAGCCGTTCACATAGCCGTAGTAGTAGCGCTTGGTGGCGTCGGCGGCGGTGGGGTCGGTCTTGTAGCTTCCGAACTTGATGGTCTCGGGGCGCTCGTAGCTGTTGCCCGACATCTTCCAGCCGGCTATCGGGTCGCCGTGGCTCAGGCCCACGGTGTCGTAGTACAGCCAGTGGTTGGTCTCCGCGCGCTGGCCGTTGTGGTAGGTCACATTGGTGATGGCGGCGCCGAAGTCCCAGTTGAACCAGATGCTCGTCTTCTCGTTCGGGGCACCCGCCTCGATGGTGTACACCTCCAGTGCGTTCTTGGTGCCGATGATGTAGGAGCGGTAGTCCTTGCCGTCGATGGTGTTGTGCCACTCCTGGTAGTAGTAGCCCGTGGCGCCGGTGCGGCTCCAGACGCAGAGGGGGGTCATCTCCTCGCTGGTCGGCTTGGCACCCACCGTGCTGTTCTTCGGGTCGGCCATGTTGGGCTCCAGCACCAGGTAGACGTCGCCCTGCTCGGTGATGTGGGTGACGGTGTTCATCGGGTCGCCCGAGATGTAGACGGGCGTGGGGTTGCCCTGGGCGTCGAGCACCACGGTGTCGTAGGCCACCGGTATCTTGTGGCCGACGGGATACGCCTCGTACGAGTCGCTCTCCGTGCCGTCGAACCACCACAGGCGGCCGTTGGTCAGGGTGTACTTCTCCTGCGTAGTGGTCTGCGCGGCCACCTGCTGGCTCGGAAGCCACAGCACGGCCGTCAGCAACAGTAGCATTAGTTTCGCTTTCGCGTCAGTGTGTCGTTGTATTTTCATCTGCTTCATCTTTTTCTGCTTTGTTCACTAGGGTGCATACCTCGGGCAAAACTTTGATATATAATAATATATCGAAGTCCCGATGATATACACCGATTTGCAAAGATACACAAAATATCCACACCCTGTTGAAAAAAATCGGGTGCTTTATGTATATTTAACATTTACCCCCAGCGGGCAGCCCCCGTCCAGTATCTTGAATGCTCCCCTGAGACAGGGGAGCTGTCGCGCAGCGACTGAGGGGTGGAAAGCGGATGACCAGAAGTCCACCCTCCAGATCCACCCCTCACCCCTGCGGGGAGCTCCCCTGTCTCAGGGGAGCATCCGGGGGCGCAACTTCCCTTTTTTTAGACACACCTCCGCCGCTTTTTTTTAACATACAAAATATGCAATTAAATCGTGCACGACCTATCTCTCCGACACCCACCCGGCACCCACGACGGAGACCCGCATCCGGGGGGCGTTTTTCCTCCTCCCACCTCCGCCTCTGCTCCGTGTCCCCTCCGTGTCCCCTCCGTGTCTGGTCCGACTCGCGCCGACCCCGAGACGGTCCTCCGACGGCGGTGGCGGAAGCTAAATCGCTTGTCGACAGCCGGTTGTGGGCGCCTCGGGCGGTCGGAGGGCCGTTTTTGGGGCTTTCGGGGCCCTGCGGAGGGTACGGTTGGCGGGTCGGCAGAGGGGGTGTGGCGGGGGCGGAATGGGAGGTGAAAATCGATGATTACATCGTGCGCGATGTATTTTATTTTAACATTTCTACGGTCGGGGTCTGACGCCCCCGACACGGAGGCAAGGATGGCGATGGAGGGGCGCCGGTCGGAAGGCGGGGAAACGGGGGCGGATTGCCGGGGCGACGGGGGCGGGGTGGCGGGCGTGGGGCGGGGATCGGTGCCCCAGTGCCGCGGCCGTCAGCCCGCGGGTAGCCCCGCCCTGCCC
>JAZNHG010000003.1:0-4737 GCA_045576855.1 Bacteroidales bacterium
GGATGCAGTGGGGGCGGGGGCTGGGGATGCTGTGGGGGCGGGGGCGGTGTAGGCGTACTCGCGCTTGGCGTTGGCCAGGTTGGCCTGGATGATGGCCTCTTCTTCGCAGTGGGCCACGATGAGTTTGCGGGCGTCGCGGAAGAGGTGGTCCAGCTGTTCGGGGTCGTTGACCAGCATGTTGCCCGTGGACGAGCCGAGGAAGAGTTTGATGGCGGCGTAGCGTGTGGGCTCGATGGCCAGCAGGGTGTCTATGTTTTCGTTGGTGGCGCCGAGCATGAAGCCGTAGTTGACGGCGCTGTCGCGCGCCGCGAGGGCCTCCTTGGCTTCCAGTGCCTCGAGGGTGACGGTCTGCGGTTTGGTGTTGGGCATGTCGACCACCGAGGTGACGCCGCCGGCGCGTGCGGCGCGGCTTTCGCTGTAGAAGGTGCCGGCCGGGTTCTCGCTCTGTCCGCCGTCGCGGAAGTGCACATGGGTGTCTATGATGCCGGGCATGAGAATCAATCCCCGGGCGTCGATGATGGCTGCCGAGGGCAAGCCCTCGGCCACGGGACGAAGCTCCGGGTCGGAAGCCTCGAATACTTCGGCGATGCGGTCGCCCTCGATCAGGACGGAGCCAACGAAAATGCGGCCCTCGTTGACGATGGTCGCATTGTGAATCAGTGTTTTCATATATCAGAACTTCTTGCCTTCAGCCCAGCGGCGGCCGGCCATTTGGGCTTCGGCCGAGGTGGCGTATTGGTTTTTGACCACAAATTGGCCTGTGTGGTCGATGCATCCCCACTTGCCGTCCATCTTGGCGGGTGCCACGCGGTCGTTCCACACGTAGGTGAAGAGCTTGGCGTCCTCCAGCGTGGGCTTGATGACCCACATGCCTTTGTAGTCGACATAGCCCCAAGCCTGTGTGCCCTGGTCCATGACGGGGTAGAGCCAGTGGCCGAGTTCCTGGTGGGTGTCCCACTGGTTGCCGGCCTGCCAAGCCTCGCTGCTGAGGGTGAAGACGTTGCGCGAGAGGTATTCGCCGGTGTCGCTGATGGCCATCCAGAAGCCGTCGAGCTTGGCGGTGGCGAAGAGGCCCGTGTCGTTGGCGAAGCGGGTGGCATCCTCGAAGATGGGTTGTATTTGCCATTCGCCGCTCCAGTCGACCCATCCCCATTTGCCGCTGGCGGGGTTGGTGACGGGCACGCGCCACTCCTCGAGCGAGCGGCCGTGCTCCATCTGCCGCAGGGCGTAGGCTGCGTCGGCGTCGGTGAAGAAGATGGGCTGGCTGACAATCTCGCCGTTGCGGTCGATGTTGGCCCAGCGGTCGTCCTGTTTCACCTGGGTGAACTCGTAGTTGTTGTCCTCGCCGAAGGGGCGCACCTCCTGGAAGACGGGCTGCACGGCCCAGCGGCCCAGGTAGTCGACGAAGCCCCAGAGCTCGGTCTTGGGGTTGGTGACCGGCATGCGCCAGGTGTAGTAGTTGCGTGCTATGGCCCATTGGCGGCCGGCCTCTTCGGCCTGCTCGGCGGTGTGGAAGATGTTCTGTATGACCATGATGCCGCGGCCGTCGATGCAGCCCCAGCGGCCGTCCTTGCGCACGGCGGCGTAGCTCTTGGGGTCCTTGCCGCGGTGCACGTTGGCGCGCTCGTAGACGGGCTGGTATTTCCAGCGGCCGTAGTAGTCGACGTAGCCCCAGCGGCCGTCGCTCTGGTTGCGGGCGGGATAGACCCACTTGCCGGGTTCGCTCATGGCCTCCCATTCGCGACCGGCCTGCTCGGCCACCTCGCGCTCCTCGAAGATATTGCGGCAGATGATGTTGCCGTCGATATCAATGCAGCCCCAGTGGCCGTCGAGCTTCACCACTGCCCAGCGGCGCGTGGTGCCCTGAAAGTCGCCGGCGCGCTGATACTGGGGCATGATGCGCCAGGTGCCGTTGTCGTTCTTGTAGCCGAAACACTTCATGGCACTCTCGTAGACGGGCTTCTGGGCCGATGCTCCGCCCAGCGTCAGGACGGTGAGGATGAGTAATATAGAGAGCCTTTTCATCATATTAAGGATTTATATTTCAAAATGCAAATTTACGCAAAGATTTTCGATTTCACTGCAGACTGATGAAAAAAAATATATATATCGCCCAATATCATGCTTTTACCGAAGTGTAATTTGTGTTCTGGGCCCCACAAACAGCCCCTTTTTCCCGGTCGGTAGAGGCCAAATTGCACCGTTGCGACCCGTGTGCGGCAGGGCCGGCGGCCATGCCTCCGGTCTCGCCCGCCGGCGTGGACCGCTTCGCCGCTTCCCGACACCCCCTTCACGGAGCCTTCTGAAATGTTAAAATGCAAGGATGGTGGTAGGATGGTGGTAGGTTGATGCATCGTTGGTGGTAGGATGACCCCTTGTGGCCCTGTGGCGGGTGGTTTTTGCTATCTGGTTGATTGCGATATTGTTGCGTGTTTTCGGGTGCGAAGGTGGCCCGTCGGCTTGCCGTTGGCCCAGCCTTTTCGTCCGGATAGCGCAACGGACCCTCAGCGTAGGTTTGGATTGTGCAAGTTAAAAAATATTAAATGTTGCGGGATGGCTATTCTCTCGGGTGCAACCATTTGGCTTGTAGTGTGTTCCGAGCGGGCATCGGCGACTGTGGATTTCTTTTTTCTCCATGTTGGAAAAAAGTTGTATCTTTGCAGTTCGAAAAAAAGTATAAACAAACATAAATACATTAACAATGAACAAATTCGATCCCGCAACCGCAATCCAGCGCATCGACGGACGCGATGCCAACCGTGGTGTGAACCCCGCAATCTGCGACAGCGCCACCTTCACCTTTCCCGAGGCCCATCTGATGACCGAGACATTCCACGGCGAAACCGAGGGCTACTTCCTCTACAGCCGCCACTGGAACCCCTCCAACCTGGCCCTCTGCCAGCGCCTGGCCGCAATGGAAGGCACCGAAGCCGCTTGGGTTACCGGTAGCGGTCTGGCCGCCATCACCTGCGCCCTGCTGCACGAAGTGAAGGCCGGCGACCACATTGTGGCCTCCATGACCACCTATGGTGGCACCTTCGCCTTCATGGCCAACTATATCAAGAAGTTCAACGTCGGCTGCACCTTCGTCAACATGCAGGACCTGAACGCCGTCAAGAAAGCCCTTGCCGAGCATCCCAACACCAAGGTGGTCTACACCGAGACCATGAACAACCCCCTGCTCCGCATCGCCAATGTGCCCGAGCTGAGCAAGATGGCCCATGCCGCCGGCGCCAAGCTCATCGTCGACAACACCTTCACCCCCATGATATTCAGCCCCTGCCGCCTGGGTGCCGACGTCACCGTCTACTCGATGACCAAGTACATCAACGGCACGAACGACTGCGTGGCCGGTGCCATCTGCGGCAGCGCCGAGTATATCAACAGCCTGATCGACGTCAACAACGGCACCTGCATGCTCCTGGGCCCCGTGCTCGACCCCATGCGCAGCGCCTCCATCAACAAGAACCTCCACACCCTGCACATCCGCATGAAGAAACATGGCGAGAACGCAATGTATCTGGCCAATCGCTTCAAAGAGGTGGGCTTCAAGTACAACTACCCCGGCCTGCCCGAGCATCCCGACTACAAGCTCTTCTGCTCGATGATGAACGAGGGCTACGGCTTCGGCGGCATGATCTCCATCGACATGGGCACTGCCGAGCGCGCCAGCAAGATCATGGAACTCATGCAGCAGAAGGGTGTCGGCTATCTGGCCGTCAGCCTCGGCTACTTCAAGACCCTCTTCAGCAACAGCGGCAAGTCCACCTCCAGCGAGGTGCCCGAAGACATCCAGAAAGAGATGGGTATGAGCGAAGGTCTCATCCGCTTCTCGATGGGTCTGGACAACGATATCGAGGCCACCTTCCAGCTCATCAAGGAGAGCGTGGACGCCTTCAACAAGTAAATAATAATCAATAGGCTTAATAGGCTTAATGGGCTTAATGGGTCGAATGGGCATTGCTCATCAAACTCATTAAACCCATTAAACCTATATATATTCAAGTTCCAATGAAAAAGATAGCAATCATACTCAGCGGCTGCGGCAACCGCGACGGCAGCGAGCTGCAGGAAAGCCTCTCGCTGATGCTCGCCATCGACCGCCGCGGCTGGCAGTACCAATGCTTTGCCCCCGAAGGGCTGTTCGAGGTGGTGCCCCACGTCGACGTGCAGGACACCGAGGAGGAGGGCACCGTGCTCGACATGGAGCAGCGCGACATCTTTGTGGAAAGCGCCCGCATAGCCCGCGGCAACCTGCTCCCGCTGGAGCAGTACCGCCCCGCCGACTACGACGCCCTGGCCCTGCCCGGCGGCATGGGCGCCGCCCGCAACCTGAGCACCTTCGCCTTCGACGGCCCCCGCATGGAGGTGATGGACAGCGTGGCCGACGCCATACTGGAGACCTACCGCGCCAAGAAGCCCGTCGCCGCCATGTGCATAGCTCCGATGGTGGTGGCCAAAGTGCTGGGCCGCTACGGAGTGGAGCTCACATTGGGTGCCGCCGACAATCAGGCAGCCCAGGTGGCCGCCGGCTTCGGCTGCCGTGTGCAGGCTTGTGCCCCCACCGACGTCTGCGTCGACAGCGAGCACAAGGTGGTGACCACCCCGGCCTATATGGTGGCCACCCGCATCAGCGAAATCTTCGACGGCGCCGACCATATGGTCGCCGCGCTGGCCGAGATGCTGGGCTGAACCGCCGCAAAGCAGAAAAAAGAAAGTCGGGGGCCAAGCGGTCTT
>JAZNHG010000004.1:0-13724 GCA_045576855.1 Bacteroidales bacterium
GGAGGTGGGCTTCCTCTCGGCACCGGTCTACCGCCGCAGCGGGCTGCTGCAGGCCGTGCTGCCGGAGGTCATGGCGGGCTGCGAGGTGCAGCTCTGGGGCCTGGTGCAGGACGCCCAGGGCCGCTGGTCGGAGACGCTCTACGTGGGCTACGGCCCGCTGGTGCCGGAGACGGAAGGCGCTGACGCCGTGGGCCTTGTATCCCAGCCGGAAAGCCCCGTCGAAGCCCCCTCGACGGCATCCGCTGCAGACCCCGGCAAGCCGTGGATAAACGGGAGAAAGCAGGCCGCAACCACCCCCTCGTGGCCGCCGGGACAGATTTGACGGCGGGACGAACCGTCTCCCAGCCCTGCGGGCTGTAATCTATGAAATCCACAAGATTTACGAGGTCTAGCGGGCGCAGCGGACCGGAGAACTGCCCTGTCAGGCACCGGTTCGGGCCGCGGCGGAAACTTTTATTTGCATAATTCAAATATAAGTTGTATCTTTGCATTTTATAATAAATCTATAAATAATAGACAATATACTGATTATGAAATACAATATGATTGTTGTCGGCAGCGGTCCGGGAGGTTATGTGGCTGCTGTCAAGGGAGCCCAGCTGGGCATGAAAGTGGCCGTCGTGGAACGAGAGAACCTGGGCGGCATCTGTCTCAATTGGGGCTGCATCCCCACCAAGGCACTGATGAAGAGTGCGCAGGCATTCAACTATGCCAAGCATGCCGCCGCCTACGGAGTGAAGGTGGATACGGTGGAGGCCAACCTGAATGCTATGGTGGACCGCTCGCGCGGCGTGGCGGCCACGATGAACAAGGGAGTGGACTTCCTGCTGAAGAAGCATGGCGTGGAGGTCATCATGGGCACGGCCACGCTGTTGCCGGGCAACCGCGTGAGTGTTGACGGCACGGAATATGAAGCCGACCACATAGTGATAGCCACCGGAGCGCGCAGCCGCGTGATGCCGGCCATGCCGCAGGACGGCAAGCACATCATAGGCTACCGCGAGGCCATGACGCTTCGCGAGCAGCCCCAGCGTATGCTGGTGTGCGGCAGCGGCGCCATAGGCAGCGAGTTCGCCTACTTCTACCAGAGCATCGGCACGCAGGTGACGCTGGTCGAGTTTATGCCCCAGATACTGCCCAACGAAGACGAGGAGGTGGCCGCCCAGATGAGCCGCTCGTTCCGCAAGATGGGCATGAAGGTGATGCCCAGCTGCTCGGTGGAGAAGGTGGACGTCGAGGGCGACGTGTGCCATGTGACGGTGAAGGACATCAAGAAGAACACCGAGACGGTAATCGACGTCGACGTGGTGCTGAGCGCCGTGGGCGTGGTGACCAACCTGGAGGGCCTGGGGCTGGACGAGGTGGGCATCAAGTACGAGCGCGGCAAGATAGAGGTGGACGACTACTACCGTACCAACGTGCCGGGCTACTATGCCATCGGCGACGTGGTGCACGGACCGGCGCTGGCGCATGTGGCGTCGAAGGAGGCCATCTGCTGTGTGGAGGCCATCGTCAAAGGCGAGGCCCGCAAGGTGAACTACAACAATGTGCCGGGCTGCACCTACACGGTGCCCGAGGTGGCCAGCGTGGGCCTGACGGAGAAGAAAGCAGTGGAGGCCGGCCACGAGGTGAAGGTGGGCAAATTCTTCTTCAAGGCCAGCGGCAAGGCCACGGCGGCCGGTTCGACGGACGGCTTTGTGAAGGTGGTGGTCGACGCCAAGAGCGACCTGATACTGGGATGCCACATGTGTGGCGACAATGTGACGGAGATGATAGCCGAGATAGTGGCCGCGCGCGAAGCCGGCCTGACGGCCCGCGAGGTGGCGGCAGCCATCCATCCGCATCCCACGATGAGCGAGGCTGTCATGGAAGCCCTCGAAGGCGCCCACGGCGAAGCAATCCACGGTTAACCCAACCTCCCATGAGAACTATGACTATATTCCCCTATAAAGTAAAGAAAATCGGCGATCACTTGCGCGTCAAGGTGAGCAACCACTTCTATTATTCCGACTTCGGCGTGCGCGACGGGGCCGACATGAGCCGCTACGGACGCCGCTACGTGTGCACAGGCACGCCGGGCACCGGCTTCATAGAGCGCGACAGCGAGAGCCACAGCTACCACGAGTTTGTGCGCAGCCACATGTCGGTGCAGCAGCCCCGCTACCTGAACATGCTGCTGGGCCGCGAGCCGAACTACGAGCGCGAGCTGAAGGTGGCCCACGAGGCCATGCAAGCGACCACCGACCCGCGCAAGCGCGAGCTGCTGGAGTGCTACTCCAACGCCCTGGTGATAGGCCGCATGGAAGAGGAGATACAGCGCACCATACGCGGAGTGAAGCGCAAGATGGGCCACCACACCAACAAGTACATGGTGAGCGTCATCAGCCACTACAAGCACAAAATCAACCAGCTGGAGCGCGACATCATCTCGGTGGAGTACCACCTGAAGGACCACTACAGTCCAGAGGTGTATGCCGCCTACAACACGATGGTGGAAGCCTTCAGCAAGATGGCGGCGCGTTGCCGCCGCGTGTGGCACCACAACGAAAAGGTGACTGGCAACTTTGCGCAGGTCTTCTTCGACCTGGGCATCTTTGACTTCATCCGCAACGAGAACTTCCTGCCGGTGATACGCGACTCGGTGGGCGGCACCTACTACCTGCTGCCCGACGCGGTGCTGGTGGTGCGGAGTTCGGTCGACTTCGACATCGTGCCGCTGAAGACCCTCACGATGGTGTGTCAGGAGACCGCCATCGAGGAGACCACCGAGATGCTGAGCAGCCGCATCGGCGATGCCGCCTGCATGATACTGATTCCCGAACTGAAACTGACCTTCTACTTCAACCACGCGCATGTCGTCGTAGACTTCGTGCATGCGGTCGATGAACTGAAGAAAAAGCTTTGAAGAAACGCGAGAAACATACCTACCGGTTCAACCCCCACACGCTGCGCTACGAGAAGGTGTTCGTGTCGCTGCGCTCGCGCATACGCCGCATCAGCTTCAATGTGCTGGTGGGCGTGGTGCTGGGCGTGGTGCTGGTAGTGCTGGGCATGCAGTTCATGGAGTCGCCCAAGGAGAGGGCGCTGGAACGTGAGCTGGCGCAGTACCGCCGGCAGACGCGCCGCCTGAACGACCGTGTGGAGCGTGCCGAGCGAGTGCTGGAGGACCTGGAGGAGCGCGACGACAACCTGTACCGCTCCATCTTCCAGAGCACACCGGTGAGCGACGCCGAGCGCCACAGCGGCATCGGCGGCGTGGAACGGTATGCCGAACTGGAGCACCTGGACGACGACGGCCAGCTGAAAGCCGTC
The DNA here is from genome assembly GCA_045576855.1 of Bacteroidales bacterium. Taxonomy (GTDB): domain Bacteria; phylum Bacteroidota; class Bacteroidia; order Bacteroidales; family P3; genus Colimorpha. Next base: position 3,313 of record JAZNHG010000004.1, read on the forward strand.
GCCCAGCGGGTGGACGAGCTGACCAAGCGCGTGTATGTGGCGTCGAAATCGCTCGACGAAATATATGATATGGCGCGCAACAAGACCGAGCGACTGGCCGCAATGCCGGCCATCATGCCGTTGGCCAAGAACAAGAGCCAAGTGGTCAGCGGATTCGGCTACCGCTACCATCCCATATTGCACTACCGTCGACTGCATTCGGGCATTGACATGACGGCTCCGGCCGGCACCCCGGTCTATGCCACGGGCGACGGTGTGGTGCGCGTGGCCGGGCGCAACGCCCAGGGCTATTCGGGCTATGGCGTGGTGGTGCTGGTGGACCACGGATTCGGCTTCCAGACCCTCTATGCCCACATGCAGGGCGTCAACGTGAGGGTGGGGCAGAAGGTGAAGCGCGGCGAACAGATAGGCACCGTCGGCAGCTCGGGCATGTCGTCGGGCAACCACCTGCACTACGAGGTGATACAGAATGGAAAAAAGGTGGACCCGGTCTACTACTTCTACAACGACCTGACGCCTCAGGAATACGAGGATGTGCTGGAAGCGGCACGGCAGGACAATCAGAGCATGAGCTAGGCGACGGTGTAAAGGGTTATAGGTTAAAGGTTATTGGTTATAGGTTATAGAGAAATGGATATCCGGATTGACGATAATGCGGGCTATTGCTTCGGAGTGGTCAAAGCCATCGGAGCCGCCGAGGCAGAACTGGCGCACGGCGGTGGCCTCTATTGTTTGGGGGACATTGTGCACAACAGCGCCGAAGTGGAGCGGCTGAAGCGGGAAGGACTGGAGGTAATCGACCACGAGCAGCTGCGCCGGCTGCAGGGTTGCCGCGTGCTGATACGCGCCCACGGCGAGCCCCCTTCGACCTACCGGGTGGCCGAGGAGCGCGGGATAGAGCTGGTAGACGCCACTTGTCCCATCGTGCTTGCCCTGCAAAGCCGCATACGTCGCGGGTACGAGGAGATGCGTCAGCGCGGTGGACAGATAGTCATCTTTGGCAAACCCGGCCATGCCGAGGTAATCGGCCTGAACGGACAGACCGAAGGCACGGCCGTCATCGTGAGCCGTGAGGACGAACTGGAGCATATAGACCCGCTGCGGCCCATACGCCTATACTCCCAGACCACCAAGAGCCGCGAAGAATACCAGCGGCTGATAGAGAATATACGGCTCCGGCTGCCCGAGGGAGCCGACTTTGTGGCCTATGACACCATATGCAACCGCGTGGCCAACAGAGCTAAAGAGTTGGAAGCGGTTGCCCGTAGCGTCGACGTGCTGCTATTTGTGGCCGGTGCCAACAGCAGCAATGGGCACTACCTGTACGAATACTGCCGCAAGGTGCAGCCTACCACCTACCTGATAGGCACGGCCGACGAGGTGAAGGCAGAGTGGCTGCAAGGGGCGCAGAGCGTAGGCATAAGCGGCGCCACTTCAACCCCGCGATGGCTGATGGAAGAGGTGGCCGCGAAGCTAAAAGTTATGAGTTAGGAGCAAAAAAACATGACGCTTGACAGGCTTATACTGACAAACTTCAAGAACTATGCGGAAGCAGACATAACACTTTGCGGCAACGTGAATTGTTTTGTCGGCAACAACGGCGCAGGCAAGACCAATCTGCTTGATGCCGTCTACTATCTTTCGTTCTGCAAGAGCTACTTCAACCCCGTTGACAGCCAGAACATACGGACGGGGGCCGACTTCTTTGCCGTGCATGGACACTATGGCGAGATGACAGTGAGCTGCATACAGAAGCGTGGTCAAGCCAAGCAAATGCGATGCAACAAGAAGCCCTACAAGGCGTTGATGGAACATATCGGCAAGCTGCCACTGGTCATGGTGTCGCCGGGCGACCAGAATCTGATTACGGGTGGCAGCGAACTGAGGCGCAAGTTTGTGGACGGCGTCATTTCACAGACCGATCGGAAGTACTTGGACCACCTGATACAATACAACAAAGCGCTGGAGCAGCGCAACCGCCTGTTGAAGCAGATGTGGGAAGACCGAGTGTGGGAAGAGGCTATGGTGTGTGTGTGGGACGACCAGCTGTCACGCCACGGAGACTACCTGTACGGCGCCCGGCGCCAATTTGTCGAGGCGTTCATCCCGCTTTTTCTGGAATACTATCATGCCATTGCTGGCACTGATGAACCGGGGTGCATTGAATACCAGCATGACGAAAGGCCGCTGGACCTACAACTGATGGAAAGCAGGCAGGCTGACAAATATACGCAATACACCACCTGTGGACCACACAAAGATGACTTCCTCTTCCTGCTGGAAGGCGAAATGAGCGTCAAGCGGTTCGGCTCGCAAGGGCAGCAGAAGAGTTTCGCATTGGCACTGAAGCTAGCGCAATTCCAGTATATGAACGACCATCTGGGAGAAAAGCCGATACTGCTGCTGGACGACATCTTCGACAAACTGGACATGCTGCGGGTGAAACAACTGATTGCACTGGTGGGAAGCGAAAGATTCGGCCAAGTGTTGCTCACCGACACTCAACCAGGACGTGTACAGGCCATCTTCGATGAGCTGCCTCAATTGGAGCATCGACTGTTCGAGGTGGAGAAAGGAGGCGTACATGAACTGGGAAGATAGGACTGCCGACTACTATATACAGCGTATGTTGAGGCAGTGGGATATGGCTGACCTGGCGTCGGAAGTGGAGGTGGAGCGCGTCTATCGCCAGCTGGCAGGCGATTTGATAGTCAGACTCACGCAGAAAGTGAGCTTTAAGAAGGGCACCTTGCGGCTGAAATACATGTCGGCTGCCCTGCGGCACGAGATGAGTGCACGTCGCGATAGCCTGAAAGATAAAATAAATGAAGAACTGAGGGGGGATGTGGTGAAGAATATCATTATACAATAGAATACATATTATTTATACAGAGAAGTGAAAAGACTGTGGCAGGCACTGATGATGGTGAGGCGATGCGACCGGTGGTCGTTTCGCCGAAAGGTGTTGTATGTGCTGCTACAGAGTGTGTTGCCACTGGTAAATCTCTATCTGCTGAAGCTGCTGATAGATTCTGTATCGGGAGGCATCTCAGCCGGAGGCTTTGGTCTTCAAACCATGTGGCTATTGTTGGCCATGTGTGGAGTCTTTCTGCTCAACCGCATTGTATCGGCCCTAAACGGAGTCAACAACGATGTACTGGGACAGCGCCTGGTGGACTATCTGAGCGACCTCTTGCAGCGCCAGTCGGCACGTCTGGACATGCAATACTACGACAACCCCACATACTACGACATCTTGCATCGTGCACAGCAGGAATCCTCATTCCGGCCTATGCAGATACTTTCAAACTTCATGTCTGTTGGCGGTGCGCTGATATCGGTCATGGGAGTTGTGCTTATGCTCACTGCAGCCTCGTGGTGGGTGATAGTTGTCATGGTGGTGGCCGTAGTGCCCGGCTTTGCCGTCAGGCTCTACAAAGCACGCAGCGTCTATCGGTTCCGTCGCGACAATACCCAACTATACCGTCGCACCAGCTATTATGGAGCCGTGCTGACTGTACGCGACTTTGCCAAAGAGCTGCGCACCTACGGTCTGTCCCCCTTCTTCCGTGAGCGCTTTGTATCTGTCCGGCAACAACTGACACAACGCCTCTTCCATATATCCCGGCGATTGGGAATGTTGGACATTCTCTGTGCAATCATAGAGGCAGCTGCCATGTTTGGTGTCGTATGGCTCTTGGTCAGCCGTGCCTGGGCGGGCGCCATCACCATAGGCTCCTTTGTCATGCTGTTCGAGGCTTTTCGCCGCGGACAGGGATACCTCACTTCGCTGGTGAACGGTGTGGCAGGGCTCTACGACAACCGACTCTTCGTCAGCAATCTCTTCGAATTTCTCGCACTGGAACCTACCATACTTGCCCCGGAAAAGCCCGTCCCCATGCCGGAGACCATAGACGAAGTGGAGTTTCGCGACATCACTTTCCGGTATCCCGACATGAATCGCGACGTTTTGTTCCACTACTCCCTCCATGCGCACAGGGGAGACATCGTGCGCATCCAGGGGCGCAACGGCTATGGCAAGAGCACCTTGCTCAAACTTCTGCTTCGACTTTACGACCCACAGCAGGGGGCAATACTCATCAATGGGGTGGATATACGCAACTTCGACCCCGGCGCACTCCGCGCAAGCATCGGAGTCCTCTTTCAGGACTTTGTACGGTTCAACCTCACCGTGGCCGAAAACGTGTCGCCAGGCAATCCTGACGGAAATGCCAACGTGTCTAAAGCCCTTGAACTATCTGGCGCCACAGAATTTGTAGCGCAGCTCCCCCAGGGGGAAGAGACCCTCTTGGGTCGTCTCTTCGACGGTGGCGCCGAACTCAGCATGGGCCAGTGGCAACGCATAGCCCTCGCCCGTGCCCTGCAGAGCGATGCACCGCTGCTGCTGCTCGACGAACCCGTGGCGTGGATTGACGTCGACGCCAGACAGCATTTCTACGACCTGATAGAAGAACTGAAACACAATAAAATCATCATATTGATAACACACGCATAAATATGACCTACAATCTGCAACCCGTAAACCCCAAGACCGTCGATGGGTCTATTCTTTTCCTCTATGGCGACGAAGTGTCGGAACGCACCCTGCCACTCAGCCGCAAAGAAATAGAATTGGTACGTGAGCGCCGTGCCGCACAGCGCGACTGCATGCTCTGCTTCGACCGTCTGCCATACCGTCTCTACCTCCTCTCGTTCGACAGCGAGAAACCCGCTGCCGAATGCCAAGAACAGCTGCGCCGCGCCGTCACCCGGCTGCTGCCGCAACTGGAGGCCGACCATGTCGACACCCTCACCATCAGCGGCGAAGGAGTGCTGCCCGAAGAAATCATCGCCGTCGTCGAGGGGCTCACTCTGGCCGACTACAGCTTCGACCGCTACCGCAACAAAGAGGTGTGGCACCTGCAATCCCTCGTCATCGACGACCGATATCTCAAGCCCGATGAACTCGAGAGTGCCCAGCGCCTATGGAACCGCATCTATTGGTGCCGCGAGTGGGTCAACCTGCCTGTGCAGGACCTCAACGCCCCAGCCTTTGCCGACGAACTAGCCTCCATAGCCGCCGACCTCGCCGATGTCAAATGCACCGTCATGGACAAGAAACAGATCGAGAGCCTGCGCATGGGCGGTCTCCTCGCCGTCAACCGTGGCTCTGTCGACGAACCTCGCTTTGTCGTGCTGGAATACAAGCCCCGCAGCGCCGCAGGCAAACAGCCTATATGTCTCGTCGGCAAAGGCATCATGTATGATACCGGCGGACTCAATATCAAACCCGACGACTATATGCAGGAGATGAAAAGCGACATGGCCGGAGCCGCCACGATGGCCTCTGTGCTCTTTGCCGCCGCCGACAACCGCCTGCCCGTGCATCTCGTCGCGCTGCTACCCATGACCGACAACCGTCCGGGCTTCAACGCCTATGCCGCCGACGACATACTCACCATGTACGACGGCACCACCGTCGAGGTCGTCAATACCGACGCCGAGGGGCGCCTCATACTCGCCGACGCCATAGCCTATGCCGCCCGCAACTACAACCCCGCCCTCATTGTCGACTCCGCCACCCTCACCGGCGCCGCCGTACGCGCCATCTCCACCTTCGGCATCGCCGTCATGCAACAAAATGCAGCCAACCCGCTCACACTCATGAAACTGGTTGGCGAGCAGGTCTACGAGCGGCTGGTGGAGTTCCCCATGTGGAGCGAATACGACGAGCTAATCAAGAGCGACATGGCCGACCTCCGCAACTGTGGCACCACCCCGCAGGCCGGCACCATCACCGCAGGCAAGTTCCTGGCCCACTTCGCCGGCAAAGTACCCTATATCCACCTCGACATTGCCGGCGTGGCTTACTTCACCAAGCCCCAGCACTACTACCGCGTGGGCGCTTCTGGCTACGGCATCCGCATGCTCTATGCCTTCCTGCAGATGCAGGATGTGGTGAACAAGCAAGGAAGTGGAAAAGTGGTTAAGTAGTTAAGGCAAAAGTATCAACTGCAACATTTGCTGGTAACATCTACTACAAAAAGATAGATTATAAAAACAACAACACAATGAATAAAGACGAAAAGAAAATACGTGTAGCCATCACCCACGGCGACATCAACGGTGTGGGCTACGAAGTAATCCTTAAAACCTTCAGCGACAGCCGTATGTTCGACTTCTGCACCCCCGTGGTGTATGGTTCCACCAAGGTTGCTTCCTACCACAAGAAGCTGCTGGCCTCGACGCCGCAGGAGATGCAGTTCTCCTCCATACGCGACGCCGCCGAAGCCCAGGACAACAAATTCAACTTCATCAACCTCACCAGCGAGGAAATCAAAATCGACCTTGGCAAGAGCACCGAGATTGCCGGACAGCTGAGCCGCGAAAGCCTGAACCGCGCCTGCGAAGACCTCAAGGCCGGCAAGGTGGATGTGCTCGTGACGGCACCCATCAACAAGCGCAACATTCAGGCCCCCGATTTCGACTTCCCGGGCCATACCGAATACCTCTCACACCAGTTCGGCAGCTCCAGCCTCATGCTTATGGTGTGCGACCGTATCCGTATCGGTATCGTCACCAACCATTTGGCCCTGAAGGATGTGCCCGGCGCACTGACGCACAATCTGCTGTACGACAAGATGATGCTGATGAACGAGAGCCTGAAGCGCGACTTTGGCATCACCCGACCCAAGATTGCTGTGCTCGCCCTAGACCCGCATGCCGGCGACGACGGAGTGATTGGCGATTTCGACAAGCGCGTCATCCGACCCGTCATCGACGAGGTGCAGACCAAGGGTGTGCTGGCCTATGGCCCGTTCCCCAGCGACGGCTTCTTCGGCTCGTCCGAGTTCAACAAGTTCGACGGTGTGCTGGCTCTCTATCACGACCAGGGGCTGATACCGTTCAAGCTGATGTCCTTCACCGAAGGCGTCAACTTCACCGCGGGCCTGCCCTATGTGCGCACCAGCCCGGCCCACGGCACCGGCTACGACATAGCCGGCAAGGACAAGGCCAGCGAACAGTCGTTCCGCTCGGCCGTCTACCTGGCCTGCAACGTGCTGCGCAACCGGATGGAGTACAACGAGCTGAACGAAAACCCGCTGAAGTAAAACCGCATATTAGGCCACACCGCGCGTATGGTCTGCGGTGTAGAGAGAAATGAAGAAACTACTGCTTATCGACGGTATGGCGGCCGTGTACCGCGCATACTACGCGCTGAACAAAGTGCCCCGCATCAACTCCAAGGGCATGAATACCTCATGCGTGCTGGGCTTCACCACCACGCTCTACGACCTGCTGCGCAGCCAGCGGCCCACACACGTGGGAGTGGCGTTCGACCTGCCCAAGCCCACCTTCCGGCACGAGATGTATGCCGAATACAAGGCCAACCGCGAGGCTATGCCGGAGGAGATTCAGGTGGGTCTGCCCTGGGTGAGGAAGATTATCGACGCCTTCCGCATCCCGGTGCTCACCTGCGAAGGATACGAAGCCGACGACGTAATCGGCACCCTGAGCCACGCCGCAGAAGAGGCCGGCTTCGACGAGGTGGTGATGGTGACGCCGGACAAAGACTTTGCCCAGCTGGTGACACAGCATGTGAAGATGTACCGCTTCGGCCGTATGGGACGTCCCGACAGCCTGATGGGCGTCGACGAGGTGAAGGAGAAATTCGGCGTGGAGCACTGCCGTCAGGTCATCGACCTGCTCGGCCTCTGGGGCGACGCGTCGGACAACATACCCGGCATACCGGGAGTGGGGGAGAAGACCGCCAAGAAGCTGATAGGACAGTTCGGCAGCATAGAGCAGATGGTGGAGCACGCCGACGACATCAAAAACGAGAAGATGCGCCAGCTGGTGCGCGACTACAGCGAGCAGGCCCTCTTCTCGAAGACGCTCGCCACCATACGCCTCGACGCGCCAATCCCATTCGACGAAGAGGCGCTGCGGCTGGAAGACCCGGACTACACCGCGCTGAAGTCGCTGACCGACCAGTTGGAGTTCCGCCAGTTTGCCCGCAAAGTCTTCACCGACCTCACGCTGAAAGACCCCTCGAAGGCTGCCCTGTGGCCGCTGGACGGCGGACGCATACCCGCCGTCCCCGCACCCAGCGCGGCGCCTACACTCTTCGATACCGAACCCGCCGCCCAGCCCGTGCCCTCGGTGCAGCAGGCCGCGCTGACGGCCGAGGTGCTGGACTCGCTGCGCGACAAGGATGTGGCCATCCTGGTGGACGGGCCGCAGGTGATGATGAGCACCAATGCCGACTCGGTGTGGGTGGCCAAAGTGGACGCCATCGACCTGAAACGGCTGGCGCAAGTGCTGCAGAACCCGGCCACCACCAAGCTGTGTTTCGACCTCAAGAACCTGAAATATATATTGGCCGAACTGGACATCGAGCTGCAGGGCGACCTGTTCGACGTGCAGCTGGCCCACTATCTGCTCGACGCCGAGATGCGCCACACGCTCGACTTCATCTGCTCGGCCATGCTGGGCTTCGAGCCGCAAGACACAATGGCCCAGGTGGCCGCCATGTGGCAACTCTATCCGCTGATGGTCTCCAGCCTGCGCGACGGCAAGCTGGACCGGCTCTACCGCGACGTCGAGCTGCCGCTGGTCGACGTGCTGATAGACATGGAGCGCGAAGGCGTGCGCATCGACGTGGAGGCGCTGAAGGACTACTCCCGCCGGCTCACCGCCGAACGGCTCGGTATCGAGGAGCAAATCTACCAGATGGCCGGCGAGCGTTTCAACATCAGCTCGCCCAAGCAGCTGGGCGAAGTGCTCTACGAGAAGCTGAAGGTCACCAACAAACCACCGCGCACGGCCACCAAGCAGTACTCCACGGCCGAAGACGTGCTCGCCAAGCTGGCCGACACGCACCCCGTCATCCCCCTCATTCTGGAATACCGCTCGCTCACCAAACTGGTGGGCACCTACCTCGACTCCTTCCCCAAGCTCATCAACCCCGCCACCGGCCGCCTGCACACCGTCTACAACCAGACCGTCACCGCCACGGGGCGCCTCTCGTCGTCGAACCCCAACCTGCAGAACATCCCCATCCGCACCGAGCGCGGCCGCGAGATACGCCGCGCCTTTGTGGCGCGAAACAGCGACCATCTGCTCCTGGCGGCCGACTATTCCCAAATCGAACTGCGCATCATTGCCTCGCTGGCCAAAGACAGGCACATGCTGGAAGCCTTCAATTCGGGCTACGACATCCACGCCGCCACCGCCGCCAAGATATACAAGGTGCCCATGTCGGAGGTGACCAAGGACCAGCGGCGCAACGCCAAGAGCGTCAATTTCGGCATCGTCTACGGCATCTCGGCGTTCGGCCTCAGCGAGCAACTCAACATCCCGCGCAAGGAAGCCGCCGCCCTCATCGACGAATACTTCACCCAATACCCCGACATACGCCAGTTCATAGACCAGAGCATCGCCTCGGCCCGCGAGTGCGGCTATGCACAGACGCTCCTCGGGCGCAGGCGCTATCTGCCCGATATCAACAGCCGCAACGCCTCGGCCCGAGCCTTCGCCGAGCGCAACGCCGTCAACATGCCCATCCAGGGCACCTCGGCCGACATGATAAAGCTGGCGATGGTACGCATATGGCGCGAGCTGCAACGCCGGCACCTGAAGACCAAGATGATACTGCAGGTGCACGACGAACTGGTCTTCGACCTCTATCGGCCGGAGGAAGCCGAAGTGCGCGAACTGGTGGTTCGCGAGATGCAGCAGGCCCTGCCGCTCGACGGCCTGAGCATCGACGTCGGTATCGACGTCGGCAACAACTGGCTCGACGCACACTAGCGGACGGCGGCGGGCGGATGCCGACTCCACGACACCCACTCGCCATCGCCCTTTCATGCTCCCGCCATACAGCCGTCAAACCGGCATCCGAAATGTTAAAATGGTAGGATGGTGGTAGGATGGTGGTAGGTTGATGGTACGTTGGTGGTAGGATGACCCCCTTCGGGTCAGTGTTCAGTGTGCAGTGTGCAGTGTGCAGTCTTCAGCGGAAAAGAGGCTGCCGCATACGTCATACAAACCTAAGACTAAACACTTTACGCCGACGCAACACACTAAATACAGAACACTGCCCACAGTACACTGCACATTGTACATTGCTCACTGAACACTACACACTGATCATTGAATAAAACCCTCTCAGTGTGAAGTCGGATCGTAGCCATGTCGTTCTGTGGGCCAAGGAGTTGGCCATTAGTATTGTCTTCCTAAGACCGCTTGGCCTCCGACTTCCACTGAAGACTGAACACTGCACACTGAACACTGAACACTGACCCGAAGGGGGTCATCCTACCACCAACGTACCATCAACCTACCACCATCCTACCACAAGTCGGATCGTAGCCATGTCGTTCTGTGAGCCAAGGAGTTGGCCATTAGTA
>JAZNHG010000005.1:0-9854 GCA_045576855.1 Bacteroidales bacterium
CCTGCTCGCTGCGCTCGCGAAATCTGGTAAATCTTATAAATTATTCCGCCTGCGGCGGGCGGGGGTTCTATGGATTAATGGATTACAGGCCGCTGGGACTGGGAGTGTCGCCTGCTCGCTGCGCTCGCGAGATCTTGTGGAGCTTGTGGATTGTCGGGGCTGGGATGGCGGGAGGGTAGGGTGCTGGTGGTGTTAATATTTGTTAATATTTTGGTCGCAGAATTGCTTTTGTGCGGCATATTTTGTAGTTTTGCTCTTTATTTGGAAAGCAAATAATTATGATATAAACCAATTAAACGACTATGAACAAGAGTTTTACAATTTTGTGTGCATTGGTGTGTATGGTGGCAAGTGCGATGGCGCAGGGGAACAATATCAGTGTGACGCCGGCCACGGGTCAGCTGCCCGCCGATTTTGTGCAGAATAATCTGCTGGGCGGCGGTGTGTATGTGTTCAATGCCAAGTATGCCAATATGTCGGGTGCTATTTCGGTGCCCGGTATCGGCACGTTCCAGAGCAATGGTTTCGGAGGTCTGTCGATGCAGAACGGCATACTGATGACTACCGGCGACATCAGTCTGGCTGTGGGCCCCAACGACCAAGATGGTGCGAGCACCACGGGCAACAGCAACTATTCGGACCCGGAGATGGCGCCTGTGGCGTCGGACGAGGTGAACGGCTGCTCAACGCTTGATTTCGACTTTGTGAGTCTGAGCAACAGCGTGTCGTTCAATTATTGCTTTGCTTCGGAGGAGTATCCGGAGTATGTATGTTCGCAATACAACGATGTGTTTGCCTTCTTCCTGACGGGTCCCGACCCGGAGACGGGCGAGGAGGTGACGCGCAATATCGCCATCATACCCGGCACCGATGCGCTGGTGGAGAACGGCATAGCGGTGGCCATCAACTCGGTGAATCCCGGAGTGGCCGGCACATATGGCGGCAACGGGTCGGGCTGCTACTACAACTACACGAGTTATTATGTGGACAACAGCACGACCGACGGCAGCGTTGTGGAGGGTGTTCAGTACGACGGCTATACCAGCAAGCTGGCCGCCTCGGCCGCCATATTGCCGTGTGTGGTCTATCACATGCATATCTCGGTGTGCAATGTGGGCGATAACTCGTACGACAGCGGTGTCTTTCTGGAGGGAGGCAGCTTCGCAGCACCGTCGGCGGCCATCGGACTGAGCCGCAGCGATGTGCAGGCGCTGCACGGCAGCTGCCCGTACCGCGTGCCGCTGACGCTGGGCCAGACCGACTTCGACGAGGGCTGGGTGCATTTCAGCTTCGGCGGTACGGCTGTCGAGGGGCAGGATTTCGAGCTGGTAGACGAGCAGGGCAACCCCTTCGGCGCCGCCGGAATGGCGATAGACCGCAGCGTGCGCAACTTTGTGCTGCGCGGCCTGCCCGATGCCGACCTGAGCCAGGAGAAGACCATAGAGCTCTATCTGGCCACGTCGCTCTGTACGGCCTTCCCGCAGCTGGTGGCCTACGACACGATGCGTTTCACGCTCGACCGCGGAGGCGATGTGCGGCTGAAGGACACGGTCATCCGCTGCTCGCATGCCTGCTTCGAGGTGGGCACCGACCTGGTCTACGGCGAGGGCGAGGTCAGCTACCGCTGGGAGCCCACGACCGGGCTGGACGACCCCTACAGTCTGCACACCACGGCCATGATATTCGAGGACTGCGAGTACCGGCTGATAGCCACCGGCGGCAGCGGTTGCAACAGCGACACGGCCACGGTGCGCGTGGTCATCACGGGTCAGGACCCTGTGGATATTGCCGATGTGGAGTCGAACAGTGCGCGTGTATATCCCAATCCGGCCAGCGACGTCATACTGGTGGAGGCGGAGCAGGTGCAGCGTATCGAGGTGTTCAGTGCCGAGGGCCGCCGGGTGCTCGACCGGCGCTATGCCGACCTCTCGGGTACCATCAGTCTGCCGACCGAGGGACTGTCCGCCGGCACCTACGGCGTGCGCATCAGTACGGCCCGGGGTGTGCAGGGTGCCAAGATTGTGGTTAATAAATAATAATGAAGAGGAGGAATGATACTATGAAGAAGATATCCATCATATTCGCACTGCTTGTGGCCGTGGCGGCTCTGGGCGGACGTGTACAGGCCCAGTGCAACGGCACGGACTGCTATATCGTCATCACGGGTCAGGACGGCTTTGGCGACGGCTGGAACGGCAATGCCATTACCTTCCGCCAGAATGGGATGCAGCTGGGCCAGTTCACCATCAACACCGGCACCAGCTATACCGACACGCTGCGCCTCTGCACCGACAATGGCGCAGTGGAACTCTTGTGGACGACGGGCAATTATGCTTTCGAGACCTCGTTCACCATCACCGACTCGCTGGGAGGAATCCTGTATTCCTGCAGCGACGGTTCCACGCTGAATGATGGCATTTTCGCCACCGTCACGCCCTGTCCCTCGTGCCCCCAGCCAGGGGCTGTACATGTGGGGAGTGTGACCGCCTCGTCGGCGTTGGTCAGCTGGACCGAGATGGGGTCGGCTACGCAGTGGTACTACAGCTACGGCACCTCGCCGGTGCCGGGCAACGAGTGGACCTACAGCGGCACCCAGTCGGTGGCCCTCAGCGGTCTGGAGGCCAACACACTCTACTATTTCTTCGTCTACTCGTATTGCGGCGATGGCGATTCTTCGACTGTCAAGACGCACAGTTTCCGCACGGATTGCGGCCATCAGTCGCTGCCTTTGGTCGAGGGATTCGAGAGCAACGGGTCGAACATCCCCTTCTGCTGGCAGACGATGGAGCAGACGACAATCTCGCAATATGGCTATACCGAGACCTTCCCCACGGTGATGACCGGCGGATATGGACACAACTCGTCGGGCGCACTGGCGCTCTATTCCACCACCAGCACCGCAGCCTCGATAGCCAGCCCCAAGATGCCGGTAAGTGCCAATCAGGTAGATGTGACGCTGTGGGTGATGGGCGAGGATGCAATCCAGGTGGGCTATGTCACCAGCAACGCGGCCAACGCCGCTTTCCATCTGGTAGGTACCGCCGGCCCTTCGAGCAGCACGCCGGGTGAATACGGCAGCATATACCAGTGGCAGCAGTTCCACGTGGCTTTCGACACGGTCACAACCACCGACAGCATCTGGGTGGTGCTGCGTCGTGCTTCTGGCGTCGGGTCGGATTATGTGTATGTCGACGATGTCGTCATACGAGAGTATGTGGACTGCCCTTTGCCTACGGGGTTGACCGTGGTGGACAGCATCCAGGCGAGTGGCGAAATGGCCCTCAGTTGGGTCGATACCGCCGGTAGCCAGTGGCAGGTAATCTACGGCCCCAGTGGTTTCGATCCCGAGCAGACGGGTACCGTTGTAGATGCCACCGGCACCAGCGTGACCGTCAGCGGGCTGGACGATAATGTGCTCTATGACTTCCGTGTGCGTACCGTGTGCGGCACCACGTATGGCTATTGGACCGACCCCGTCAGCGCCAAACCGAATGTGTATATCGTGAGCGGCCTGACCGACACCATCACGTCGTGCAGCCTCAATATCGTTGACGACGGTGGACTCGACGGCGACTATACCGTCGGTATCGTGCAGACGATAGTGTTGCAACCCTCCGAGCCGGGGCAGACCATCCGTCTGCGGGGTTCGGTCGACCTGGGAGGCGACTCGTATGACCCCAGCAAGATACGTATCTTCTCCGGCTCCGATACTACGGGTAGCCTGCTGGCTGCCTATCAGAACATGGCGGTGAGCGACATCGACGTCACGTCGGAGGTGGGGGCCATGACCATCTGGTTCTCTGGTTCGGACTACCCCTATGCACTCGCTCCCGGCTACGAGTTCTATGTCAGCTGCGAGGATATGCCCGACTGCACTACGCCCTATGGCCTCACGGTGAGCAATATTGCAGGCTCAACGGCCACCGTCAGCTGGCAGTACGACACCTCTTTGGGCGAGGCTGGCGGCTTCTCGCTCATGGTTACCGATGTGGTTGCCGGAAGCACGGAGACCATTGCCGTCGATGGAGCTGACCGCAGTTATCAGCTTACCGACCTCAGCGAGCGCACCCTCTACAGGGTGGAACTGGTGGTCGACTGTGCCGGAGCCGATACTGTCGGGACAGTGTTCCTCACCGTCTGCGACCTGGGCGGCACACAGCAGATAGGCACTACCACGGCCACCACCAGTTACCTGCCTGCCTATGGCGTCTATTACTCCATCGGACAGCAGATATACCTCAACAGTGAGCTGGGAGGTGCCAACGCAATCTATGGTTTCCGCATCTACAAGACCACCAGTGCGGTGAATGTGCGCCAGTGGGATGTGTATCTGGACACCACATCGCAGACCTCCTTCCTCGCGGCGAGCGACTACCTGCCGCCGACGCCCGACCGGCTCTACTATAGTGGTACGCTGAATATGGGGCAGGGGTGGATTGAAATCAATTTCGACAGCGCCTTTGTAGTGCCCGAGGGCAAGAATGTGGTGCTGACCGTCTATGACCACAGCAACACCTACGGTACCGGCTACTTCCGTCGCAACAGCACAACCGAGCCTATGTCAATCTACGGCTACAGCTATAGCAGTCTCAACCCCTTGGTGGCAGACCCACTGGCCTCTGCCGTCACTTACGGTGTGCAAAGCTACCGTAGCAATATCGTCTTCTTGACCCCATGCAGCGAGCTCGTCTGTGCTCCGCCCGCCAATCTGACGGCTGTGCCCGACACCCATAGTATAGAGCTGAGCTGGGGAATGAGCGACGATGCCAGTTCATACAAGGTGGAGTATCGCGTCAGTGACAGCACGGTGTGGCATGAGGCGGCGGCTTCGGTCAGCGGCACCAGCTATACCGTCACAGGTCTGCTCTCCGCCACCGAATATGTGTTGCGCGTCAGCAGCAACTGTGACGACACGGTGGTTGGTACCACAGTGCGTGCAGTCACCCTTTGCGACCGATATGGCTTGCCGTACAGCACTGGATTCGAGTGGTTCACCGCCCCTAGTGCCGAGCCTGAGACCGAGCGCTGCTGGTATCGCGGCAGTGGCGATAATGTCAGCACATCGTATGCAACCTACTATCCCTACTGCCTGAATTCGAGCTACAGTTCGCATGGCGGCACGTGGAGTATGTACTTTTATGGCTATTCGAATTGTCCACGCCTGGTGCTACCCCGGATGGATGCGCCGGTCAACACGCTGAATGTCGAGTTCTATGCCATGTATGACTACACCTATGGTGGTACTCCCATCATAGAAGTCGGCGTGTGTACCGATCCGGCGGATGTCTCTACATACACCGTGGTGAACACATTCACCCTGACCACCGGCGAGGAGGAGTATGGCTTGCTGAGTCTCGACTTCGACAGCTACACTGGTCCCGATGGCCGTATCTTTGTCCGTGGCGCCAGTAGTAATCAGACAACCTTCTATATTGATGACCTTACGGTCAGCGTCATACCTACGTGCCGCAATCTGTCGGGCGTCGCGTTGGCCAATGTCACCCGCAACAGCGCCGAGATACAAATAAGCGACGAATATACTCGCACGGGCTATACTGTTCTGTGGGGCTACACCGACGATGTGACACAGGCTGTCGACAGCATGACGGTGAGCGGACCCGCGGCCACCCTCACGGGGCTGCAGTCCAGTACCACTTACTATGTGTGGGTGCGGGGCGACTGCGGAGCGACCGACCATAGCCGCTATATGGCTCTTGCTCCGTTCAGTACACTCTGTCCGCTCGTGCAGGTGACTGACGATATAGTCTATTTCAATGAATTCGACGACAACACCGCCCTAGAATGCATATGGCAGAAGACACAGGAAGGACACTCCTATTGGGCCCTTCGGAGCAGTGGTGACTATGATAGTCCCGTCAACGCCTACAGCGGTGGACGGATGGTTTCGTTCGTTGCCAACAATGAGGCTTCGACACGCCTGGTGCTGCCCAGCTTCGACTTTAGCCAGATGAGTGGTCCCGCTGAGCTTTCTTTCTACCAGTATATTGACAGCTATAATGATTATTACGGCTCGTATGCAGCCAGCACGCTCTCTGTCTACTACCGGCTTGGTGAGAGTGGCGATTGGACTCTCTTGGCCCATGTCGACAGTACTCTCACCGGAGCTTGGCACCGTTTCTTCCTCGAGTTGCCTGCGTCTCAAGGTGCTTCGGTATATCAACTGTCCTTTGTCGGTCAAGCTCATGCCAACCCTGTGGGTGTCAATTTGGAGAATATCAAGGTCGGTCCCATTACCACTTGCCGTCCGCCTATGAATATCAACGTCGGTGACATCACCGAGCGCACTGCCATTGTGCGCTGGGATGCAGACCCCGGCGCCACCTACAAGGTACAGTACCGCTCCGCCGGCAGCTGGGCGTGGAATGCACGTACCACTGTTGGCGACTCTGTCGTCATCAGTCCGCTCGATATGTACACTCCCTATGAGGTGCGTGTGGCCCGGGTGTGCTCTCCCTATGAACAGAGCGATTACAGCGCCATCGTCCGTTTCACCACAACGCTTTGCGAGGACCATGTGGCCGCCGTCAACTATGGCTCATCCGCCATAGATACCGTCCTCTCCAATGGATTGATTGACTACGACGCCTACTATTCTTATACCGAGATACTCATTGACAGTGTGCACCTGGCTGGCCTCTCCACTATCAATGCATTCAGCTTCGTAGCCGATAGCCTTCGTGGCGGGCAGCAAGGCATTTCCTGCCAAGTCTATATCGGCCCCACCACACAGAACACCATTAGTGCATTCCAGTTTGATAGTAACAGTTATGCCTTGGTCTACACGGGTACCCTGGACTTCAGTGCTGTCGGTGAGCAACTCGTCTTGCTCGACACTCCGTATGATTACACCGGAGGAAATCTTGTCCTCGCTGTCTATTCCAATGACCCAAGCCTGGGCTATGGTGAGACCACCAGCCTCGGGGCCCACCGCGTCGCCACCAACCACCTGATGCGTGGCTACTACACGGGCTACAGTGCTGGATTTGGACCCTCGCAGGCCAACCTGCTTCCACCTGCCAACAAGTGGGCTTCCAATGTTGTACCCGACATTACGCTCTATGGCTGCAACCCTGTCTGCCACGAGCCCGTCGTGCGCCGAGTCACTACCACCTCTAGCACGATAACCGTGGAGTGGTACAATGAGAATACCCCGGTGCAGCTCCAGATTAGGGATGCCGGCGGCAGCGCCTGGGATGGGGCGGTGAATGTCGCTGCCGGCACCTGTAGCTATACCTTCGCCTCGTTGCCCGCCATGAGTCAATTCGACATCCGTTTGCGCAATGATTGCAGTGTGGCCGCTATCGGCTGGTCAGACTGGGTCGATATCTTGGTCATTACCGACACCGCCTGTTCTGTGCCCGAGGACTTGCGTGTCACCGTGCTCAGCGCCGACACCGTCCGTTTCGAATGGAACGATGGCCCTGTCGTGGGCAACCGGTGGGAGCTGCATGTCTGGGGCGACGGCGGTGACTATCACTTCGACCTCACTTCGCAGCCCGCCACCGTCGCGGGTCTGCCCACGGGCTATAGCTATCACGCCGCCATCCGCGCCTACTGCGGAAGCGACGGCCACGTGGTGGGCGACTATAGCGATGCCGTGCCCTTCGACCTCGTCTGCACTCCCGTCAGTGATGTACAGGCGACAGCCGTCGACGGCGGTGTGCGTCTCAGCTGGACACCCGGCGAGTTCAATACCGGATGGCTGGTCAGCTATGGATACGCCGACTTCGAACTCAACCAGCAGTTGGGTTACCTCCAAGTGGAGGAACCCGTTGCCACTATCGCCAATCTGACCCCGGGCTATCGCTACGGCTTCCGTGTCCGCTCGCTCTGCAGTGTCGGTTGGAACAGTGCCTGGACCGACGAGGTGGAGGTTAACCTGCTCGGTGTCGATGGTCCCGAGTCGCAGGGGTGCCAGTTTGGTCTTGCGCCCAATCCTGCCACATCGCACGTCAGCATTGCTATCGGCGAAGCCGATATTCCGGCCACAGCCAGTATCTTCAGTGCCGACGGGCGGATGATGCTCAGCGTCGACATCCGCGAGTCCAATATTGACCTTGATATCAGCCAGCTTGCACCCGGTGCCTATTTCGTTCGAGTGCAGACTCCCAACTGGACTGGCATACGCAAATTGGTTGTCGTAGGTGAGCGATAAAAGTTCTTAATAAGTGTTAAATATAGCAAAAACTACAAAAATATTTTGCCTATTTAAGAAATAGTCGTAATTTTGCAGCCGAAAAGAGAACGAGAAAATAGAGAACAAAATAACGTAAAAGATTATGTATCTGACAAAAGAAAAGAAAGAAGAAATCTTCGCCCAGTATGGCAAATCGGCTCAGGATACCGGTAGCGCCGAGGGTCAGATAGCCCTTTTCACCTATCGCATCCAGCATCTGACCGAGCTGATGAAGCAGCACAAGAAAGACCAGGTCAGCGAACGCGCCCTGGTGGCTCTGGTCGGTAAGCGTCGCCGCATGCTCGACTACCTGAAAGAGACCGACATCGAGCGCTATCGTGCCATCGTCAAGCAGCTTGGCCTCCGTAAATAATACGGGCCGAAGGCTGCACACAACCAAAAAGGAAAAAATAGTTTTTCATATTTATTTGGTTATGGTTGGGATACTCCGGACTTGTTCCGGGGTATCCTTTTTCCTCCCTAAAGCATCTTTAAACAATACATTATGAAGAAGAGATTGATTCTTGCAGTCGCTGCGGTGCTGCTCTTGTCTGCATGCAGCAAGGAGTACGTGGATGTCGTCGAGCAGAAGCAGTACTTTGCCTCGTGGAACGGTTGCGATGCATTGTCGGCATTGAAGGCATACGTAGAGGATGTCACCAACCCCTCGTCGGCCAATTTTATACCGCAGAAGGACCGTATCGCCACCTTCGATATGGATGGTACCTTCGTCGGCGAGCTGTATCCCACTTATTTTGAGTATAATCTATTGGAGTATCGTGTGCTGGAAGACACGGCCTACGGCAACCATGCTCCCGAGGATGTGCGTCAGGCTGCCCAGCAGATTCGCGACTTTGTACGTGATGGAACGCCGCTGCCCGACCATTTCGACATGATTCATGCCCGTGCCGCCGCCAAGGCATATGCGGGTATGACGTTGGCCGAGTTCGACGCCTACGTCAAAGCCTACGCTGCGCTGCCGGCCAATGGCTTCACAGGCATGACCTACGGACAGAGTTTTTACCAGCCCATGCTCGAGGTGTTCGAGTATCTGGCCGACCACGGCTTCACCTACTATGTCGTCTCGGGGTCCGACCGTTTCATCTGCCGGGCGCTGGTCGAGCCGCTGGGCATCGAACCCAATCGCGTCATTGGCATGGATGTCAGGCTGGTGTCCAGCAGCCAGGGCAGCGAGGAGGGCGTCAACTACACCCTTGGGCGCGAGGAAGAGATAGTCCGCACCGACGAGCTCATCATCAAGAATCTCAAGACCAACAAGGTGCTGCAGATAGCCCAGGAAATAGGCAAGGTGCCGGTGCTCTCGTTTGGCAACAGCGGCGGCGACGCGGCTATGCACAACTACTGCCTCGGCAACACGCTGAAGTCCGCCGCCTTTATGCTCATTGCCGACGACGAGGAGCGCGACCATGCCAACCGCGAAAAGGCTCTTGCCCTCGGCGAGCGCTGGCTCGAGGCGGGCTATCACGTGGTCTCTATGCGCGACGACTTCAAGACCATCTACGGGCAGGGAGTGCAGAAGGTGGACTTCACCTTCTGACAGCCCCGGCCATACCTGCATACATACCTGAGCGACCGCCCCGACACATGCTGGTGTCGGGGAAGTCGGATCGTAGCCATGTCGTTCTGTGGGCCAAGG
>JAZNHG010000006.1:0-19687 GCA_045576855.1 Bacteroidales bacterium
CGCTCCTCGTCACCACCGACACCTTCTACACCTCCTCCTCCCACGAGCAGAACACCGTGATGGGCATCTGGGTGCGCAAAGCCTGCCGCTACACCACCGCCGGCTACGACACCACCGTGTGGAGCGGCTGGAGCCAGCCCGCCATCTTCCGCACCGTGGGCATCGGCGAGATTGCCGACGGCGACGACTTCAGCGTCAACCCCAACCCCGCCTCGGGCTCCGTCGGCATCACCCTGCCACAGAGCATCGCCGGCGCCACCCTTGAGCTCTGCGACCTAGCCGGGCGCACCCTCTCCGTGCACCCACTCGCCGGCACCTCGCTCTCGCTCGACATCTCACGCCTGCCCGCCGACACCTACCTGCTCAAGCTCGTCTCCCCCCGCGGCATCAGCACCCGCCGCCTGATTGTGGGAAGTTGAGCAGTGGGTAGTGGGCAGTGGGCAGTGTTCACTCAGTGTTCAGTGAGTAGTGTTTAGTGTTCAGTTTCCGGGTGCGGCTGCCCATTATACACTCTACTTTCGCCTCTCTCCATTCTCGGCCAGAAAATGGGTCGCGCACGACTATTCCGCCTTTTCCGCGCCCGCTGCGGCCTCCACGCCCGCAGCGGGCGCGGTGTGTGTGCCGGTGGCGTCGGGTGGCGCTACGTGACTGATTGCCAGTTTGCTATGCGGGAGGCTGGGCCTGTCGGCGCCCCTTCGCCGCCTAAAGTGCGGATAATCACCGCCTAGGGTCGGACCGGACTCGGAGCGGACACGGACCGGACACGGAGGGGATTCGGAGGAGAGGGCGGGGCGGGGGCGGCATGGGTCGTGCGCGACCTATCCGCCGTCGGGGCCTGCCGTCGGGCCCTCGCTTTCGACCCGGGCAGGCCGGACGGGCGGCGACGGAGGCGCCGCTGCGGCGGGGCGGACCGCAGGGCTGTTAATAGCTGTTGATAACTGCCTGCGGAGCGGGTCGTGTAAAGTGTTAAATTGATTTTGTAACTGGCTGTTTTTCAGCGGTGCCAAGATATTTTAACTTTATTTAACAGTAAATGTAACGCCGGATGTTTGGCGGTATGGAAAAAATGGTGTATTTTTGCATTTCCGCTTTGGGCGTAGAGTGCCCGGCGATATAATTGAAAAACAAGTAAATAAATAAAAATAACAAACAGAAAAATGCCAACAATTCAGCAATTAGTTCGCAAAGGACGTCAGCAGATGGAGTACAAGAGTAAGTCTCCCGCCCTCGACAGCTGCCCGCAGCGTCGCGGTGTCTGCACGCGTGTGTACACCACCACCCCCAAGAAACCTAACTCGGCCATGCGCAAAGTGGCCCGTGTGCGTCTGACCAACGGCAAGGAGGTCAATGCCTACATCCCGGGTGAGGGCCACAACCTGCAGGAGCACTCGATCGTGATGATCCGCGGAGGCCGCGTGAAGGACCTCCCCGGCGTGCGTTATCATATCATCCGCGGTGCACTGGACACCAGCGGAGTCGACGGTCGCCGCCAGCGCCGCTCGAAGTACGGCGCCAAGCGTCCGAAACAGGCCGGCAAGTAAACCTAGTTAAGAGTTAAAAGTTAAGAGTTAAAAGTTAAAGCATTTCAGCAATGAGAAAAGCTAAGCCCAAGAAAAGAATCATCCTTCCGGATCCCAAATATAATGATGTACAGGTGACGAAATTCGTCAACAACCTGATGATGGGTGGCAAGAAGACCATCGCCTACCGTATCTTCTACGATGCCATCGACGTGGTGTCCGAGCGTACGAAAGAGGACGGCCTGGAGGTGTGGAAGAAGGCACTGGCCAATGTCACGCCGAGTGTCGAGGTGCGCAGCAAGCGCATCGGCGGCGCCACGTTCCAGATCCCCACCGAGATCCGTGCCGAGCGCAAGCAGAGCATCGGCATGAAGAACCTGATCAACTTTTCGCGCAAGCGCAGCGAGAAGACGATGGCCCTGAAGCTGGCCGCCGAAATACAGGCCGCCTACAAGGAAGAGGGCGCCGCCTTCAAGCGCAAAGAGGATATCCACCGCATGGCCGACGCCAACAAGGCATTCTCGCACTTCCGCGCGTAACAATATTATATATAGCATCCGAACAGACAAGCTGAAAGAGAACTTCACCGCCACAACACACTGATATGTCAGACCTACACTACACCAGAAATATTGGCATCATGGCCCATATCGACGCCGGCAAGACGACGACGACGGAGCGCATACTCTTCTACACCGGCAAGAACTACAAGCTGGGTGAGACCCATGAAGGCAGCGCTACGATGGACTGGATGGTGCAAGAGCAAGAACGCGGCATCACCATCACATCGGCCGCCACCACGGTGTATTGGGACTGGCACCAGAACCGGTACAAGTACAATATCATCGACACTCCGGGCCACGTCGACTTCACGGTCGAGGTGGAGCGCTCGCTGCGCGTGCTCGATGGCGCCATCGCCATCTTCTGCGCCGTCGGCGGCGTGGAGCCCCAGAGCGAGACGGTTTGGCGCCAGGCCGACAAGTACGAGGTGCCGCGCATCGCATTCATCAACAAGATGGACCGCGCCGGTGCCGACTTCTTCTCGGTGGTGAGCCAAATCAAGGAGCGCCTGGGCGCCAACCCCATCCCCATCGAAATACCGATTGGCCAGGAAGACTTGTACAAGGGTGTGGTGGACCTGATTTCCAACAAGGCCCTGGTGTGGGACGAGAGCTCGAACGGTCAACGCTTCGAGGAAATCCCCATGCCGGATGACCTGAAGGAGACGGTGGCCGAATACCGCCAGCGTCTGATCGAGGGTGTGGCCGAGGAGAATGAGGAACTGATGATGAAGTTCTTCGACGACCCCGATTCCATCACGGCCGACGAGATCATAGCCGAGATACGCAAAGCCACGCTGTCGCGCAAGATAGTGCCGGTGATGTGCGGTTCGGCCTTCAAGAACAAGGGTGTGCAGACGCTGCTCGACGCAGTGGCCGCCTTCCTGCCCAGCCCGCTGGACAAGCCTGAGGTGACGGGTGTGAACCCGAAGACCGGGCGCGAGGAGCAGCGCCATGTGGACGTGAAGGCCCCCTTCTCCGCCCTGGCGTTCAAGATAGCCACCGACCCCTATGTGGGACGCCTGTGCTTCTTCCGCGTCTACAGCGGCTCGCTGGAGAGCGGCTCCTATGTGTACAACGCCAACACGGGCAAGAAGGAACGCATCTCGCGCATCATGCAGATGCACTCCAACAAGCAGAACCCGCTGGAGCGCATCGAGGCCGGCGACATCGGCGCCGCCGTGGGATTCAAGGACATCAAGACGGGCCACACGCTCTGCGACGAGCAGCACCCGATAGTGCTGGAGTCGATGAAGTTCCCCGAGCCGGTGATAAGCATCGCCGTCGAGCCCCACACGCAGGCCGATATGGACAAGATGACCAACGCCCTGATGAAGCTCGTGGAGGAAGACCCCACCTTCCGTGTGAAGACCGACGAGGTGAGCGGCCAGACCGTCATCAGCGGTATGGGCGAGCTGCATCTGGACATCATCATGGACCGCCTGCGCCGCGAGTTCGGCGTCGACGTGAACCAGGGCCGTCCGGAGGTGGCCTACAAGGAGGCCATCACCACCACGGTGCAGCACCACGAGATATACAAGAAGCAGACCGGTGGCAAGGGCAAGTTCGCCGACATACTGTTCGAGATTGGTCCTGCCGACGAAGGCGTGATGGGTCTGCAGTTTGTGAACGAAGTGAAGGGTGGCAACATCCCCAAGGAATATATGCCCGCCATCGAGAAGGGCTTCAAGGAGGCCATGCAGAACGGTGTGCTGGCCGGCTATCCGATGGATTCGATGAAGGTGCGCGTGATCGACGGTTCGTTCCACCCGGTGGACTCGGATCAGCTGTCGTTCGAGCTGTGCGCCAAGATAGGATTCAAGACGGCCTGCCGCAAGGCCAACCCGGTGCTGCTGGAGCCTATCATGAAGCTGGAGGTGCTGACTCCCGACGCCTATGTGGGCGACGTGACGGGCGACCTGAACCGCCGCCGCGGCGTGCTGGAGAACATCACGGCCAAGGTGGGCGTGCAGGCCATCCATGCCAAAGTGCCTCTGGAGCAGATGTTCGGTTACGTCACCTCGCTGCGCACCATCACCTCGGGCCGCGCCAACTCCACGATGGAGTTCTCACACTACGCCGAGCTGACGCGCGACCAACAGGATGCCATACTGAAGAATAAAAATAATTAAACAATAAATAACAATGAGTCAAAGAATCAGAATCAAGCTCAAATCTTACGACCACAACCTCGTCGACAAGTCGGCCGAGAAGATTGTGAAGACCGTAAAGATGACTGGCGCAGTGGTCAATGGCCCCATACCCCTGCCTACCAACAAAAAGATTTTCACGGTGAACCGCTCGACCTTCGTGAACAAGAAGTCGCGTGAGCAGTTCGAACTGAGCACCTACAAGCGCCTGATGGACATCGAAATCAACGATCGCGCCAAGACCATCGACGCTCTGATGAAGCTCGAGCTCCCCAGCGGTGTGGAAGTCGAAATCAAAGTGTGAGTTTAATCAGCCTATGTCAAGACAGATAAGCTGAATTGTCTAACAAAAAGAAAAAAATCCAACTAGAAAGATGTCAGGATTAATCGGAAAGAAAATCGGAATGACCAGTCTTTTTGATGCCGACGGAAAGCAGATTCCGTGCACAGTGATTGAAGCTGGTCCTTGTGTGGTTACACAAGTGAGAACTATCGAGAAGGACGGCTACGAGGCCATCCAGCTTGCCTTCGGCGAGAAGAAGGAGAGCCGCACGAGCAAACCCATGCGCGGCCACTTCGCCAAGGCCAACACCACCCCGAAGCAGTATGTGGCCGAGTTCAGCCGCTTCGAGGAGGGTCACAAGAAGAAATACGGTGAGGTGCTCACTGTCGAGGTGTTCCAGGAAGGCGAGTTCGTCGACGTGGTCGGTACCTCGAAAGGTAAAGGCTTCCAGGGTGTCGTCACCCGCCACGGTTTCGGTGGCGTCGGCGACGTGACTCACGGTCAGCACGACCGTCTGCGCGCCCCCGGTTCGATAGGTGCTTCGTCCTATCCCTCGCGTATCTTCAAGGGTATGCGCATGGCTGGTCAGATGGGCAACCACCGCGTGAAGGTGCAGAACCTGCAGGTGGTGAAGATCATCGCTGAGAAGAACCTGATGCTGGTCAAGGGTTCCGTGCCCGGCCCCAAGGGTTCTATTGTCAAACTTGAAAGATGGAGTTAATAAGACATGGAGATTAAAGTTTATAACATCAACGGAAGCGAAACCGGTAGAACCATCACTCTCGACGATTCTATCTTCGCCATCGAGCCCAACGATCACGCCATCTACTTGGATGTTAAGCAGTATCTGGCCGACAACCGCCAGGGTACGGCCAAGGCCAAGGAGCGCAGCGAGAACGCCCATAGCACCCGCAAACTGAAGCGCCAGAAAGGCACCGGCGGTGCCCGTTCGGGTGATTTGAAGAGCCCCGTCTTCGTCGGCGGCGGTACCATCTTTGGCCCCAAGCCCCGCGACTACCGTTTCAAACTGAACATCAAGGTGAAACGCCTTGCCCGCCGCAGCGCCCTCAGCTACAAAGCCAGCGAGAACGCCATGACTGTGGTGGAGAACTTCGCCTTCGAGGGCCCCAAGACCAAGAAGATGGTCGAGGTGCTCAACAATTTGAAGTTGAATGACAAAAAGTCACTTTTTGTCCTCGAAAATCAAAATAATTTCGTATCTTTGTCCGCTAGAAACCTGAAGAACGTGAAGGTGGTAAATGTGTCACAGTTAAACACTTACGACATTGTTAACGCCTCTAATATTGTCGTTTGTGAGGGTTCGTTGACCGAAATCAACCGTGTTTTGGCAACAAAATAAGGCATGAGAGTATAACGATTTAAGAAAGTTTAACAAATGATGAACATAATAGTAAAACCGCTGATTAGTGAAAAGATGACTCGTCTCACCGAGGCTGCTGCCAGCCCTGTGCAGACCCGCATCCAGCGTCACAAAGGCATTGCTGCCGCTCCTGCCCGCAACCGTTACGGTTTTGTTGTCGACAAACGCGCCAACAAGATTCAGATCAAGGCTGCCGTGGAGCAGTTCTACAATGTGAAGGTGGTCGATGTGAATACGATGAACTATTCGGGCAAAGTGAAGTCTCGCTACACCAAAGCTGGCTTCCTGACCGGACGCACCAACGCCTTCAAGAAGGCCATCGTCACCCTCGCCGAAGGCGACAGCATCGACTTCTACGCCAGTATCTGATAACGAGCAGAAGAACGTAAAACAACAAATAATAGTCAGGTCCACTGATAAGAGACCAATAAGAAAACAAAGAAATGGCTTTAAAGAAAATCAAACCCACAACCCCGGGTCAGCGCCACAAACTGGTTGTCACCAACGATGACATCACTGCGACCCGTCCGGAGAAGAGCCTTGTGTACGGCAAGCGTAAAAGCGGCGGCCGCAACAACCAGGGTAAGATGACCATGCGCTATATCGGCGGTGGCCACAAGAAATTGTATCGCTTTGTTGACTTCAAGCGTTGCAAAGACGGCATCCCCGCTGTCGTGAAGACTATCGAGTACGACCCCAACCGCAGCTCGCGCATCGCCCTGATCAGCTATGCTGACGGCGAGAAGAGCTACATCCTCTGCCCCCAGGGGCTGAAGGTGGGTCAGACCGTGATGTCAGGTGCCGGTGTGGCTCCCGAGGTCGGCAACACCCTGCTCCTTGCCGAGATTCCTTTCGGCACGCTCATCCACAACATTGAACTCCGTCCCGGCCAGGGTGCCAAGATGGTGCGTTCGGCTGGCGCCTATGCCCAGCTGATGTCGCGCGACGACAAGTACGCCATCATCAAGATGCCCAGCGGCGAGATGCGCATGATACTGCAGGCCTGCCGTGCCACCGTCGGTATCGTCAGCAATCCTGAGCACAACCTCGAAGTCGGCGGTAAGGCCGGCCGTAGCCGTCACCAGGGTCGTCGTCCGCGCAACCGCGGCGTCGTTATGAACCCCGTGGACCACCCGATGGGCGGTGGTGAGGGCCGTCAGACCGGCGGTCATCCCCGTTCGCGCAAGGGCATTCCCGCCAAGGGCTACAAGACTCGCGCTCCCAAGAAGCAGTCGAGCAAGTACATCGTCGAAAGAAGAAAGAAGTAACTCAGTAAAAAGAAGTAACAATGAGTCGTTCGTTAAAGAAAGGTCCTTATATTTTCCACAAACTGGAAAAACGAGTAATCGAGGCACAGCAGTCCAACAAGAAGGTTACCATCAAGACATGGTCGAGAGCTTCGATGATTTCGCCCGACTTCGTGGGTCAGACTATCGCCGTGCATAATGGCAATAAGTTCATCCCCGTGTATGTCACCGAGAACATGGTGGGCCACAAGCTCGGCGAGTTCGCTCCCACCCGCATCTTCCGCGGCCATGCAGGATCTAAAGATAAAGGTAAAAAGTAAACACTGAAAGAAAATGGGACGTAGAAAACATAATAGTGCAGAAGCACGCAAAGAGGCCAACAAGACCCTCTATGTGGCCAAGTTGATGAATAATCCTACTTCGCCTCAGAAGACTCGTCTCGTCGCCGACTTGGTTCGTGGTGTCGATGTCGAGAAAGCCCTGGGTATCCTCCAGTACAATCCCAGAGAGTCCGCTCCCAAGATGCGCAAGCTCCTCCTCTCGGCTATCGCCAACTGGCAGGCCAAGAACGAGGGTGTGCGCATGGAGGACGCTCAGCTCTATGTCAAGCAGATTATGGTCGATGAAGGCCGCACGATGAAACGTATGCGCACCGCCCCCCAGGGCCGTGGTTATCGTATCCGCAAGCGCAGCAACCACATCACCATGATTCTCGGCAGCCGTCTCGAGGATGCTCCCGCCGCCAAGGCTGAAAAAGAAGAAACAAAATAAAGTAACAAAAAGAAGAAACACTCAACAATGGGACAAAAGACTAACCCTATTGGAAACAGATTAGGTATCATCCGCGGATGGGATTCCAACTGGTTCGGCGGTAGAAAGTTCGAACAGAAACTCGTTGAGGACGATAAGATTCGCAAGTACCTCAATGCCCGTCTCGCCAAGGCCGGTATCTCCAAGATTTACATTGAGCGCACTCTGAAGATGCTCACTGTGACCATCAACGCCGCTCGTCCGGGTTTGATTATAGGACGTGCCGGTTCCGAGGTCGACAAACTGCGCGAAGAGCTCAAGAAGCTCACGAGCAAGGACGTGCAAATCAATATCAGCGAGGTGAAGCACCCCGAGATGGATGCTGTTCTCGTCGCTCAGAATATTGCCAAACAGATTGAAGGCCGCATTCAGTATCGCCGCGCTATCAAGAACGCCATCACCACTACTATGCGCACTGGTGCCGAGGGTATCAAGGTGTCTATTAGCGGTCGTATCGGTGGCGCCGAGATTGCCCGTAGCGAGCACTTCAAAGAGGGTCGTACTCCTCTGCACACTCTCCGTGCCGACATCGACTATGCTAACGCTGAGGCTCACACCACCTATGGTCGAATCGGTATCAAGGTGTGGATTTGCCGTGGTGTCATCTATGGACGTCCTGAACTGGTGTCCTCCACGGTCGGTGGCCAGCAGCGTGAGCATCGCGCCGGCATCGGTGGCCGTCGCCCCGAAGGTGCCCCGCGTCGCCGTCAGGGAGCAAGAAACAATAATAGTAAATAAAAACATCCGGTTTAGCATTAGCGTTAATACACTAAACACTAAACACTAAACAATAAGAAGAAATGTTACAACCCAAGAAAACAAGATATAGAAAGCAGCAGAAAGGCAAGATCAAAGGCAATGCCTTCCGCGGTCACGAACTTGCCTTCGGCACCTTCGGCATCAAGTCGCTTGAGACCTGTTTCATCACGGGTCGTCAGATTGAGGCTGCTCGTCAAGCTGTAACGCGTCACATGAAACGTGAAGGTCAGATTTGGATTCGTATCTTCCCGGACAAGCCCATCACCAAGAAACCTAACGAGGTGCGTATGGGTAAGGGTAAGGGTGCTCCCGAGTACTTTGTGGCTCGTGTGATGCCCGGCACCATGCTCTTCGAGTGCGAGGGTGTTCCGATGGATGTCGCCAAGGAGGCTCTCCGTCTGGCTGCCCAGAAACTTCCCATCTCGACCAAATTTGTTGTCAAAAGAGACTATATCGAAGAATAAATAAGAAGCACCCCTACAGTCATGAAAAATGAAATCGTATTAAAGGAGCTCTCGACTGCCGAATTGAAGGAGAAACTCGATAACGAGCGCACCAATTACCAGAAAATGGTTATGAGCCATGCTGTCTCGCCCCTCGAGAATCCCAACAAAATCAAAGAAAGTAGAAAAACTATTGCCCGCTGCCTTACCGAGCTCCGCGCGCGAGAAATCGCCGAACAGAAGTAAGCATGGCAACCGAAGTAAAATCCTGTAGAAGATGGAAAGAAATTTAAGAAAAGAAAGAATCGGTGTTGTGGTGAGCAACAAGATGGAGAAATCCATCGTGGTTCTTGTCGAGCGCAAGGTTAAACACCCGAAATACGGTAAGTTCGTCAAGAAGTCTACCAAATTTATGGCCCACGACGAAAAGAACGAGGCTGGCATGGGCGACACTGTCCGCATCATGGAGACTCGTCCGCTGAGCAAGAATAAATGCTGGCGCCTGGTCGAAATCGTTGAGAAGGCCAAGTAAACCACATCCACCCACAAGAAAAACAAAGAGAAATGATACAACAAGAAACCAGAATGACAGTTGCCGACAACAGCGGCGCCAAAAGCGCTCTGTGCATCCGCGTGCTCGGTGGCACCAAGAAGCGTTATGCTTCGATTGGCGACACCATTGTCGTGGCCATCAAGGATGCTATTCCCTCTGGCAACGTGAAGAAGGGTAGCGTGTCGAAAGCAGTCGTCGTGCGCACCAAGAAAGAGATTCGCCGCAATGATGGTTCCTACATCCGCTTCGACGACAATGCTTGCGTTTTGCTCACCGCCTCTGATGAGCTCCGTGGCACCCGTATTTTCGGCCCTGTGGGTCGTGAACTGCGTGAGAAACAGTTTATGAAGATTGTCTCTCTCGCTCCCGAAGTATTGTAAACAATAAAAGAAAAGAAGAGAACAATGAAACTGCACGTTAAGAAAGGGGACATGGTTCAGGTTATCGCTGGCGACGACAAAGGTAAGGTTGCCAAAGTCCTGAAGGTCATTCCCGAAAAGAACCGCGCCATCGTCGAGGGTGTCAACGTGAACAAGAAGCATACCAAACCCAATGCTAAAAATACGCAGGGCGGTATCGTTGAGCAGGAAGCTCCGATTCACATCTCCAACCTCATGGTTATGGTTGGCAAGACCCCCACTAAGGTCGGTCGTCGCGTTGACGAGAAGACCGGTAAGTTAGTACGTTATTCTAAAAAAACAGGGGAGGAGATTAAGTAATGGCATATATTCCGACATTAAAAACCAAGTACAAAGAGGAGATAGTTAGCGCCTTGATGAAGGAGTATAACTACAAGACCGTCATGCAGTGCCCCCGCCTGCTTAAGATTACCCTCAACCAGGGTCTTGGCAAGGCAGCTATCGCCGATAAGAAGGTTATCGATAAGGGTATTGAAGAGATGACCGCCATCACTGGTCAGAAGGCTGTCGCCACCAAGTCGCGTAAAGATATTTCGAACTTCAAACTGCGTCGCGGTATGCCCATCGGCGTCCGTGTTACCCTTCGTGGTGATCGCATGTATGAGTTCCTTGAGCGTCTTGTCACTGCTTCTATTCCCCGTATCCGCGACTTCCGTGGCATCAACGACAAAGGTTTCGATGGCAAGGGTAACTATACCTTTGGTATCGCCGAGCAGATTATCTTCCCTGAGATTGACATCGACAAGATTGACCGCATTCAGGGTATGGACATCTCCTTCGTTACTTCGGCCAAGACCGACAAGGAGGCTATGTCGCTGCTCAAACAGTTTGGTTTACCGTTCAAGAATCAACAAAAATAAGCATAATGGCTAAAGAATCAATCAAAGCAAGAGAGCGCAAGAGAGCTAAAATGGTTGCCAAATACGCTGCCAAGCGCGCTGCCCTGAAAGAAATCGTCCGTACTGGCGAACCCGAAGAGGTGGAGAAGGCTGTCATCGCCCTTCAGAAGCTTCCGAAGAATGCCTGCCCCATCCGTCAACACAATCGCTGCCAGCTTACGGGTCGTCCCAAAGGTTACATGCGTCAGTTCGGTATTTCGCGTATCAACTTCCGCGAGATGGCTGTCTCTGGCCTCATCCCCGGCGTAAAGAAGGCTAGTTGGTAAACAAACAAAAAAGGTAAATAATTTATTGGTAGCTTTGCAAGTTGGCATAACACCAATACTACAAAACTTAAAATCAAAAATTAAATATGGTAACAGATCCCATTGCAGATTATCTGACCCGTATGCGCAACGCTATCGCCGCCAAGCATCGCGTGGTTGAGATCCCTGGCTCCAAGCTGAAAAAAGAGATGACCAAGATTCTCTTTGAGAAAGGCTACATCCTGAACTACAAGTTCGAGAATGAGGGAGCTCACAACCAGAGTATCAAAATCGCTCTGAAGTATCACCCCGTCACCAAGCAGTCGGCCATTGCTGAGTTGAAGCGTGTCTCCAGCCCCGGTCTGCGTAAGTATGTGTCGGTCGAAGAGATGCCTCGCGTCCTCAATGGCCTCGGCATCGCTATTGTTTCCACCTCTAAAGGTCTGATGACTGATAAGGAGGCTCGCACTCTGAACGTGGGTGGTGAAGTTTTATGTTATATCAGCTAATCAAAGAGAGGAGAAACAGAACAATGTCAAGAATTGGTAAAATGCCTATCCACCTTCCCAAAGGTGTTGAAGTGAAAGTTTCTGATGACAACGTGCTGACCGTCAAGGGCCCTCTCGGAGAGCTTCAACAGAAGGTCGACCCCATGATTGAGGTAAAAGTCGAGGATGGTTCGTTGCATTTCAATCGTCCCAACGACGAGCGTCAGACCAAGGCTATGCACGGTCTCTACCGCGCCCTTGCTGCCAATATGGTGAAGGGTGTCAGCGAAGGTTTCAAGACCGTCCAAGAGGTTATCGGTGTCGGTTATAAAGTCCAGGCCATGGGCAACGTGATGGAGATGGATCTCGGCTATTCGCACAAGATATTCTTCGAACTTGCTCCTGAAATCAAAGTCGAGACTGTCACCGAGAAAGGTAAGAACCCCATTATCACCATGACCTGCTGCGACAAGCAGATCCTGGGTCAGGCCGCTGCGAAAATCCGTTCGCTCCGCAAGCCCGAGCCGTATAAGGGCAAGGGTATCCGCTTCCAGGGTGAAGAGATTCGTAAGAAAGCCGGTAAAGCAGCTGCTAAATAAATAGGGTAAACAGATAATCCCAAAGCCAAAAAAAGAAAATAATTATGGCAACGAAAAAAGATATAAGAAGAACAAAGATTAAATTCCGCATCCGTCATAAAGTCAGCGGTACCGCTGAGATGCCTCGCCTGTCGGTTTTCAGAAGCAACAAGGATATCTACGCCCAGGTGATTGACGATGTAAAAGGTGTGACACTGACCGCAGCCTCTTCTCACGAGAAAGGCTTTGAAAAGAGTGGCACAAAGAGCGAAGTGGCCGCCAAGGTCGGTAAGACTCTTGCCGAGCGCGCCATTGCCGCTGGTATCAATACCGTTGTTTTTGACCGTAATGGTTACCTCTATCATGGCCGTGTGAAGAGCTTGGCTGATGGTGCCAGAGAAGGTGGTTTAAAATTCTAATGAAGTCATGGCAGAAGTAAACGTAAACAGAGTTAAATCGAGCGAGATTGAGTTCAAAGACCGTCTCGTCGCTATCAATCGCGTCACCAAGGTCACCAAAGGTGGTAGAACATTCACCTTTGCTGCCATTGTCGTTATTGGAAATGAAAACGGTGTTGTGGGATATGGCCTTGGTAAGGCCAAAGAGGTTCAGGCTGCCGTCCAGAAAGGTGTTGACGATGCCAAGAAGAACCTTATCCGTGTCCCGGTGCTTAAGGGTACCATTCCCCACGAGCAGATTGGTAAATATAGTGGAGCCAAAGTGTTCCTGAAACCCGCTGCCCCTGGTACTGGTGTTATTGCCGGTGGTGCCATGCGTGCTGTGCTGGAGAGCGTGGGTGTCAAGGACGTGCTTGCCAAGTGCAAGGGTTCCTCCAATCCCCACAGCGTGGTCAAGGCTACCATCAATGCCCTCCTTCAGATGAAGGATCCCTACATGGTTGCCCAGCTTCGTGGTATTTCCCTCGATAAAGTGTTTAACGGTTAATAAAACAGGAGGTCAATATTATGGCAGAGAAACTTAGAATCAAACAGGTGAGAAGCATCATTGGCCGTCCCGCCCGTCAGAAGCGTACAATGGAGGCCCTAGGTCTGCGTCGCATCAACCACACCCGCGAGGTTGTTGCCACGCCCCAGATTCTGGGTATGATCGAGAGTGTCAAGCACCTCATCACCGTTGAAGAAATTTAAACCAGTGTAAAGTAAGAAAGGAAACAGATAATGAACTTAAGTAATCTCAAACCCGCTGAAGGTTCTATCAAGCATTCTAAACGTGTCGGTCGTGGTACCGGCTCCGGCAAGGGTGGTACCTCCACACGCGGTAACAAGGGTGCCAAAGCTCGTTCGGGTTACCACCAGAAGGTGGGCTTCGAGGGCGGTCAGATGCCTCTCTACCGTCGTGTTCCCAAGTTCGGTTTCAAAAACATCAACCGTGTTGAATATGTCGGCATCAACATTGATACTCTCAATACTCTTGCCGAGGCCAAGAATATTACCGATTTCAACACAGAGGTGCTGAAGCAGAACGGTCTCATCTCCGGTAAGGATCGCATCAAGATCCTCGGCCGTGGCGAGTTGACCAAAGCTGTCAATGTCACTGCTCATGCCTTCTCGGCTGCAGCCAAGAAAGCCATTGAGGACAAAGGCGGTGTTGCCACTGTTATTGAATAAAACCAACTGTTACAATGAAGCGATTTATACAGACACTTAAAAACATCTGGTCGATTGAAGACCTGCGGAAGCGAATCCTCTATACACTTGGATTGGTGCTTATCTACCGCATTGGGTCCTATGTTGTTCTGCCAGGTGTTGACCCTTCGCAGTTGCAGGGTCTGCAAAAACAAGGCTCCGAAGGTTTGATGGGCCTGCTCAACATGTTCTCGGGCGGCGCATTCTCCAATGCCTCGATTTTTGCACTCGGTATCATGCCTTACATCACAGCCTCGATTGTCATCCAGCTGTTGGTGATGGTGGTGCCTTATTTCCAAAAGATGCAGCGCGATGGTGAAAGTGGCCGTAGAAAGATGAACCAGATCACCCGTTGGCTGACCGTCATTGTGACGGCCATGCAGGCTCCTGCCTACATCACCAACATGATGTACCAACTCGGTGCCTCCTCCACCGCAATCTATCCCTTTGATGGCAGCGCCCCCTCGCCCTTCTTCTGGGTGAGCAGCATCATCATTCTGATCAGCGGCACGCTTTTCGTGATGTGGCTCGGCGAGCGCATCACCGACAAGGGCGTCGGCAACGGTATATCGCTCCTCATTATGATCGGCATCATTGCCCGTCTTCCCTTTGCCCTCTCGGCTGAGTTCGCCTCGCGTCTGTCCGAGGGTGGTGGACTGGTGATGTTCCTCTTCGAACTGGTAGTTTTGCTTGCCGTCATTCTTCTTGTCATCCTACTGGTTCAGGGTACGCGTCGTATTCCTGTGCAGTATGCCAAGCGTATTGTCGGTAACAAACAATATGGTGGTGTGCGCCAGTACATCCCCATTAAGGTAAATGCTGCCGGCGTTATGCCCATCATCTTTGCGCAGGCCATCATGTTCCTGCCGATTACCTTCATGGGCTTCTCCGGCAACTCGGGTTCCAAGTTCTGGATGGCTTTTGCCGACTACAACAGTTTCTGGTATAATCTGGTCTTCGCCTTCTTGGTGATTGTGTTCACCTACTTCTACACAGCCATCGCCATAAACCCCAACCAGATGGCCGACGACATGAAGAAGAACGGCGGTTTCATCCCCGGTGTCAAACCAGGCAAGAAGACAGCTGAGTACCTTGAGGGTATTCTCTCCAAGATTACCCTGCCCGGCTCCATCTTCTTGGCAGTTGTCGCCGTGCTGCCTGCCGTGGTTCGTCTCTTTGGTGTCAACACGCAGTTCGCACAGTTCTATGGCGGCACCTCACTGCTCATCCTTGTCGGTGTTATCCTCGACACCCTCCAGCAGATTGAGAGCCACCTTCTGATGCGCCACTACGACGGCCTTACCAAGACCGGTCGTATCAAAGGTCGTACCTCCATGTCCGTCCAAGCCTAACCAACAAACAACAAGAGAAAGAAAAGGTAGAGAATGATATTGCTCAAGACCAAAGAAGAAATAGAGCTCATACGTGATGCCGGCCTCCTCCTCGGGAAAACTCTCGCGGAGGTGGGCCGTCACATCCGTCCGGGTGTCACTACAGCCTATCTGGATCAGATTGGCGAACAGTACATCCGCGACAACGGCGCCAAACCTTTGTGCAAAGGCTTCGAAGGTTTCCCGTCGGCGTTCTGCATCTCGGTCAACGACGTGGTGGTGCATGGTATCCCCGGTGAGCAATTCATACGTGAAGGCGACAATGTCACTCTTGATTGTGTCATCGAACTCAACGGTTATGTGGCTGACTCTGCCTACACTTTTGCTGTCGGCGAGATTAGTCCGGAGATGCAGCGTCTTATGCGTGTAACGCGTGAGGCTCTATATATCGGCCTCGACCTTTGCAAAGCTGGTAACCGTGTGGGTGACATCAGCCATGCCGTGCAGATGCACTGCGAGAAGAATGGATACTCGGTGGTACGCGAATTGTGTGGCCACGGTGTGGGTTTCCAGATGCATGAGTCGCCCAATGTGCCAAACTTCGGTGTCCGTGGCACTGGCCCTCTCCTCAAGGAGGGAATGGTCATTGCCGTCGAACCGATGGTGTGCATGGGTTCAAAGAATGTCAAATTCTCCAAGGAGGACGGTTGGACCTGCCGCACCCGCGATGGCAAGCCTGCTGCCCATTTCGAGCATACGGTAGCTATCACCGCTCAGGGACCAGACATCCTCACCACCTTCGATTTCATAGAAAACAGCAACAAATAACCCTACACAACAAAATCGAATGGCAAAACAGGCATCCATACAGTTAGACGGAACCGTCACCGAGTCGCTCGGCAACGCCATGTTCCGTGTTGAATTGGAAAACGGACATCAGATTATTGCCCATATCTCCGGCAAGATGCGTATGCATTACATTAAAATCCTGCCTGGGGACAAGGTTCAGATAGAGATGTCACCCTACGACCTCTCCAAAGGCCGTATCACCTATCGCCACAAGTAGGGTTGTCAGGTTGACAAGAAGTAACGCAAACAACAACAAGATTAATAATTACACAAAATGAAAGTAAGAGTTTCAGTCAAAAAAAGATCGCCCGAATGCAAGGTGGTTCGCCGCCACGGAGTGGTCTATGTAATCAACAAGAAGAATCCTAAGTTCAAACAGAGACAAGGATAATTAAACAATAAAAAACAGATAAAAAGAATCTATGGCACGTATTGCAGGTATTGACTTACCCAAGAACAAAAGAGGAGAGATAGGTTTGACCTATATCTACGGAATCGGACGTAGCACCGCCAAGGAGATTCTGGCCAAGGCCGGTATCGACGAAGGCAAGAAGGTGCAGGACTGGACCGATGACGAGCAGAACACCCTCCGCAACATCATCAACGATGAGTACAAAGTGGAAGGCGCCCTCCGCTCCGAGGTGCAGATGAACATCAAGCGACTGATGGATATCGGCTGCTACCGCGGCATCCGTCACCGCCTGGGTCTGCCGCTCCGCGGTCAGAGCACCAAGAACAACGCCCGTACTCGTAAGGGTAAGAAGAAAACTATCGCTAACAAGAAGAAAGCTACCAAGTAAAGTCATGGTTGTAGCGCCCCAGCCGCGGACCAGAATGTGACCCCAGAAGCGGTTGGCAGTAAGAAACAAAGAAAATCAAGCAAAAAAAGAAATGGCAAAAACTTCAAAACCGACCAAAAAGAGAGTCGTAAAAGTTGAACCTCAGGGAAGAGCATGCATCTTTGCATCCTTCAACAATGTTATCGTCTCGTTGACGAACAATGCCGGTCAAGTGATTTCTTGGTCGTCTGCCGGAAAAATGGGCTTCCGCGGATCGAAGAAAAACACTCCGTATGCCGCCCAGATGGCTGCGGAAGATTGCGGCAAAGTTGCTTATGATTTGGGCCTAAGAAAAGTCAAGGTCTTCGTCAAAGGACCCGGTCAAGGACGTGAATCTGCAATCCGCGCAATCAACACTTGCGGTATCGAGGTGACCGAAATCACCGACATCACCCCGCTGCCCCACAATGGTTGCCGTCCCCCGAAGCGTCGTCGCGTGTAATTATTAATCTTAACAGAAACAAGTAAACAATGGCAAGATACACAGGTCCGAAGACCAAAATCGCAAGAAAATTCCACGAGCCTATCTATGGCCCGGACAAGAATTACGAGAAGAAACCCTATGCTCCCGGCATGCACGGTCAGAACCGTCGCCGCAGTAAGACCTCGGAATACGGCATCCAGCTCAACGAGAAGCAGAAAGCCAAGTACACCTATGGCATCCTGGAGCGCCAGTTCCGCAAACTCTATGCCGAAGCTTCCCGTCGTGGTGGCGTCACCGGTGAAGAGCTGATGAAACTCATCGAGGCCCGCCTCGACAACGTGGTCTACCGTCTCGGCATCGCACGCAGCCGTGCCCAGGCCCGCCAGTTGGTTTCCCATCGTCATATCGCTGTCAACGGTGAGGTTGTCAACATCCCCTCCTACAGTCTCCGCGAGGGCGACGTGATTTCCGTCCGTGAGCGCAGCAAATCGCTCGAGATTATCACTGACAGCTTGGCCTCCCGCGCCAACAATTACCCCTGGCTCGAGTGGGACGGCGCCAATATGTGCGGCAAGTTCGTCAGCTTCCCTCAGCGCTCGGATATCCCCGAGACCATCAACGAGCAGCTCATCGTCGACCTCTACTCGAAGTAATCAGCCTCACAGCGAGGTTCAAGGCCGGACACACCGTCCGGACATAAAACCAACAAAGAAAGAAAGGATAACAAATGGCAATTTTATCATTCCAGAAACCCGACAAGGTGGTCATGCTCGAAGCCGACGATTTCCGCGGCTCGTTCGAATTCCGCCCGCTCGAACCCGGCTACGGCACCACCATTGGCAACGCATTGCGTCGCGTCCTTCTCTCTTCGCTCGAAGGCTATGCTATCACGTCGGTGCAGATTGACGGTGTTGACCATGAGTTCTCCTCGCTCCCCGGAGTGGTCGAGGATATGACTGACATCATCCTGCGTCTGAAGCAAATCCGCTTCCGTCGCCAACTCGACGACATCGAACACGAGGTCCTCAAGCTCACCGTCAAGGGACAGACCGTACTCAAAGCTGGCGACTTCAATAGTCACCTCAACGGCTTCCAAGTTCTCAATCCCGACCTCGAGCTGTGCCACATGGAGCCCACCACCGAGCTCCATATGACCCTCCGCATCGACAAGGGCCGTGGCTATGTGCCCGCTGACGAGAATAAGCGTCCTACCGACCCCATCGGCGTCATCGCCATCGACTCCATCCATACCCCAATCAAGAAGGTTATGTATGCCGTCGACGACTACCGCGTGGAGCAGCGCACGGACTACGAGAAGCTGACCTTCGACATTGAGACCGACGGTTCGATTCATCCCAAGGAAGCCCTCAAAGAGGCTGCCACCATTCTCATCCAGCACTTCCTGCTCTTCAGCGACGAGCGTATCACGCTCGACGTGGAGACCAAGCCTGTGCAGGAAGAGTTTGACGAGACGACGGCCCATGTGCGCCAGCTCCTCAAGACCAAGCTCATCGACCTCGACCTTTCGGTCCGCGCCCTCAACTGCCTCAAGGCAGCCGAGGTGGAGACTCTGGGCGATCTCGTTTCGTTCAACAAGAGCGACCTCCTGAAGTTCCGCAACTTCGGCAAAAAATCCCTCACCGAACTCGAGAACCTCGTGGCTTCGAAGAATCTCGAATTCGGCATGAATGTTTCAAAGTATAAACTCGATAAAGAATAAGAAATCAATATGAGACACGGTTGCAAAGTAAATCATCTGTCAAGAACCCACGCCCATCGCGTTGCGATGCTTTCCAACATGGCCACGTCGCTCATCATGCATAAGCGCATCGAGACCACCGTTGCCAAAGCCAAGGCTCTCCGAGTCTATGTCGAGCCCATCATCAACCGCTCGAAAGAGGACTCCACCCACAACCGCCGTATCGTCTTCAGCTACCTCCACAGCAAAGAGGCCGTCAACGAACTCTTCCGCGAGGTCGCTACCAAGGTGGCCAACCGTCCCGGTGGCTACACCCGTATCCTGAAGACCGGCATCCGTCATGGTGACAACTCCGAGATGGCCATCATCGAGCTCGTCGACTACAACGAGAACATGCTCAAAGAGGCCACCACGAAGAAGGCCAAGAGCACCCGCCGCTCGCGCGCCAAGAAGGCCGAGGCTCCCGTAGCCGAAGCCCCCGTCGCCGAGGCCGAAGCCCCCAAGGCTGAGTAAGTATCTTGACACAACGATACCAAAATGAAGGCCCGCTGCCATTCGGCAGCG
>JAZNHG010000007.1:0-124021 GCA_045576855.1 Bacteroidales bacterium
TATCAAGAGAAAGGCCCCACGGGCCACGTCCCGACGGCCGCAGGGGGTGCTCCGCCAGGAGCTCCCTTTCAATAGCAAGGCCCTGAAACCCACCCATGATGCTCCGTCAGGAGCTTTCTTTCAATACCCAACGCCGCCGCAACCTGGCCCGTAGGGCCTTTCTTTCAATAGCCAACGCCGCCGGGGGATGGACGTGTCGGGGGGCGACGGCCTGCGGGTGTGGGGGCGGGGGATGATTTTTTTCGCGCTTATATCGGAATAAATACGTATATTTGCACGGACAAATGCGTGCGCGCAGACGCGCACGCGTCAATAAATCAACGAAGTAGAATAATATAATAAATATAAAAATGAAGAAAAACAGACTGAGTCGCATCGTTATGCGTCTATGTGTGGCAGCGCTGCCGCTGGTGGGGCTGACCGGAGAGGCGCACGCCCAGATGTTGCAGCTGGACCTGCTGCCTGTTCCGGGTGTGAGCACGGATTCGCTGATGAAGCACATCACAGAGCTCTCGTCGGAGGTGTACGAGGGGCGTCTGGCCGGCAGCCTCGGCCACGAGCGTGCCATGGCCTATGTGGAGCGCGTGCTGGCGGGCTATGGCATGAGCCGTATGGAGCGCCAGGAGTTTCCGATAGAATGCAACGAGGTGGAGAACTGCAAGTTCAACATCTACACTCCCGGCAGCAAAGAGCGCCGCTACTTCACGCTGGGCAACGAGTTCTGTTGCGCCGGCATGACGGGCCGCGGCTATGTGGACGCGCAGATGGTCTTCCTCGGCTACGGGGTGGACGACCCGGTGCTGGACGAATACAAGGGAGTGGACGCGCAGGGTAAGGTGGCCGTGGTGCTGACGGGCGTGCCGGAATGGCTGCCCGCAAGCGTGGCGGACCGCTACACCACGCTGCGCGACAAAGCCCGCACCGCCGAGCGCCACGGCGCCATCGGCCTGCTGGCCATCAATATCAGCCCGAGCTGCCTGAGCTACGAGCCGCAGAGCCGCATCTACTGTGGCGAGCTGCCCCATCTGGCCACATTCCCCATCCTGCAGCTGACGATGGATTGCGGCCGCGAGCTGCTGACCACCGAGGCTGTGGACCTGGACGCCGCCATCGCACGGCTGGGCGAGGGCTCGGCCTGCTCGTTCCCGCTGCTCAAGCGCACCGAGATAGACGTCAACGCCCGCTACCGCTCGCAGGCCCGCACGGCCAATGTGCTGGCGCGGCTGGAGGGCAGCGACCGCGTGATGCGCAACGAGGTCATCGTGGTGGGCGCCTCGCTGGACGGTGCCGGCCTGCAGGGCGAGACCACCCTCTTCCCGGGGGCGGACATCAACGCCTCGGGCGTGGCCGCGGTGCTGGAGGTGGCGCGCATACTGAGCCAGAGCGGCTACAGTCCCAAGCGCAGCGTGCTCTTCGTCCTCTTCAGCGGCGGCGAGCAGCAGTGGCTGGGCTCGCGCGAATTTCTGGCACAGTATCCCAAGCTGAACCGGGTGGAGGCATTCTTGAACCCGCAGAATATAGGCAGCGGCGACAGCATCGTGGTGCTGGGCGACAACCGCTACCCCACCCTGTGGGAGGTGGCGCACTCGCACGACACGGCCGCCTACCGACGCTACATGGCCCACAACGCGGAGAAGACCAACCCGCGCGGCGACGCACGCGCCTTCGACAACCGCCGCATCCCCTCGCTTGTGGTGACCACCCTGAACGGGATGCAGCACAACCATGTGAGCTCCGATATCTGGGAGAATGTGGACCGCACCATACTGACCCGCTCCACACAGCTGCTGCTGGAGACGGCGGCCGAGCTGGCCGACGGACGCTACCAGGGCCGCAGCCCCAAGAGCAAGGGAAACAGATATTGAGTTTTAAGTCTTAAGTTTTGAGTTTTAAGTCTTGAGTTTTTAAGTCTTTAGTTTCAAGTAGACGTTTCACTGACAAACACTGACCACCGACACTATGTTCAGCCTATACAAAAAAGAACTCTCCAGCTTTTTCTCCTCGCTCATAGGATACCTGACCATTGCGGTCTTTCTGGTACTCACGGGCCTGATGCTGTGGGTGCTGAAGAGCGACTTCAACATACTCGACTACGGCTATGCCGGCATGGACGGCCTGTTCCTGATAGGCCCCTTCCTCTACCTCTTCCTCATACCCGCCATCACGATGCGCGCCTTGGCCGAAGAGCGGCGCACGGGCACCATAGAGATGCTCATGACGCGCCCGCTGAGCGACTGGACCATCGTGTGGGCCAAGTTCCTGGCCTGCTGGACGCTGGTGCTGATTTCGCTGCTGCCCACGCTGGTATGCTACTTCAGCGTCTATGCCCTGGGCGACCCGGTGGGCAACATAGACACGGGCAGCGTGGTGGGCTCCTACATCGGCCTGCTGCTGCTCGGCGGCGCCTTTGTGGCCATCGGACTCTTCTGTTCGTCGCTGACGAGCAACCAGATAGTCTCCTTCATCCTGGCGGCACTGCTGTGCGCGGTGGCCTATCTGGGCTTCGAGAGCATCTACAACATGGGCATCCTCGGCTCGGCCGACCTCTTCGTGAAGCGGCTGGGCCTGCGCCACCACTACGAGAGCATCAGCCGCGGCGTGATAGATTCGCGCGACGTGGTCTACTTCCTGTGTGTGATGGCGGTGATGCTGATGGCCACCCGCATGGTGCTGCAGAGCCGCCAATGGGGCGGATGGGGTGGCCGCGAGGGTGCCAGCCGCCGGCGCAACCTGAGGCTCACCCACTGGCTGCAGATGGGTGCCACGCTGGCCATCGTCATCGCCGTCAGTGTCATCAGCAACTACGTCTTCCTGCGGGCCGACCTCACCAGCGAGCGCCGCTACACGCTGAGCAAGGCCACGCGGCAGATGCTGAAGAAGATAGACGAGCCTGTGCTCTTCCGTGTCTACCTGGAAGGCAACTTCCCGGCCGACTTCAAGCGGCTACAGAGCGAGACCAAGGAGATGCTGAACCAGTTCCGCGCCTACAACGACAACGTAGAATACGAGTTTGTCGACCCCACGCAGTTCCCCTCGCGCGAGGAGCAGCAGATGTTCTACCAGAAGCTGGCGCAGAAAGGGATACAGCCCACCCAGGTCCAGATGGCCACGGGCAACGGCACCACGACCCAGATAATCATCCCCGCCGCCGAGGTGCACTACCGCGGCCGCGAGACAGCCATACAGCTCATACAGAACCAACGCTATGTGAGCGACGCCGACCTGCTGAACAACTCGATACAGAACCTGGAATACGTGCTGAGCAATGCCATACGCCTGCTGGCCCGCGGCGAGAAGCACCAGGTGGGCTTCCTGCAGGGACACGGCGAGCTGAACGGCGGTGTGCTGTACGACATACAGCGCTCGCTGCAGGAGTACTACAGCCTGGACTACGTCACGATCGACGGGCAGATACAGTCGCTCACGGCCCACCACCGCAGCACGGCCGACACCACCCAATACGAATTCTACAACCTGTACGACCTGCTGATAGTGGCCAAGCCCACACAGCCGTTCAGCGAACAGGACCAGTACATACTGGACCAATACATCATGTACGGCGGCAAGGTGCTGTGGCTGGTCGACGCACTGGATGCCGACCTGGACAGCCTGGCCGACCGCGGGCAGATGATGGCCACGCGCTATCCGCTGGGGCTCGACGAGATGCTCTTCACCTATGGTGTGAGGCTGAACGCCAACCTGCTGATGGACATGCGCTGCCGCCCGATACCTATACAGGTGGGGCTGGTGGGCGACAAGCCCCAGTTCCGCTTCTGCCCCTGGTTCTACTTCCCCGAGATAGTGCCACTGGCCGAACACCCCATCGTGCGCAACCTGGACCTGATCAAGACCGACTTCGTCGGGAGTCTGGACCTGATAGACAACGACATCCGCAAGACGGTGCTGCTCACCAGCTCGGAGTACACCCGCCAGAAGAATGCCCCGGTGCTGGTGGACCTGGCCGAAGCGCAGCAGGAGCCCGACCGGCGTCTCTTCTCGGCCAGCAACCTACCGGTGGCAGTGCTGCTCGAGGGACAGTTCCGCTCGGCATGGCGCAACCGCCTCTCGCCCGAGTTCACCTCGCAGGCTGCTATGGGATTCAAGGAGGTCAGCCCTGAGAACAAGATGATAGTCATCGCCGACGGCGACATCATCCGCAACCGCTACATGGACGACGGCGCAGTGCTGCCGCTGGGCTACGACTATTTCACACAGACACAGTACGC
Source organism: Bacteroidales bacterium (assembly GCA_045576855.1). GTDB lineage: Bacteria > Bacteroidota > Bacteroidia > Bacteroidales > P3 > Colimorpha. The sequence goes on from JAZNHG010000007.1 coordinate 4,227, forward strand.
CAACAAAGACCTCATCCTCAACGCCGTCAACTATCTGGTGGGCGACGAGGGCATGATGGCCTCCCGCTCGCGCAGCATCAAGTTGCGCAAGCTGAATGTGATGAAAATACACGAACAACGTTCGCTATACCAGATTATCAACATCGTCTGCCCACTGGTGCTGCTGGCCGCTGCCGGCGGTGTCATCGTGCTCGTCAGACGCAAGAAATACTGCAAGAAGAAATGAAGAAACAGAACCTTATCCTCATCGCCGTCGTGGTTGTGGTGGCCGTCGTGGCGCTCGTCATAGCGCTGCGGGGGTCGCGCAAGTCCACCTTCGAACAAGACTTCCATATTGAAGACATCTCCACCGTCAGCCGCATATTCATGGCCGACAAGCAAAACAACGAAGTGCTCCTGAGCCGCAACGCCGACTCCACATGGATAGTCGACAACAAATATCCGGCCAACCAGCCTATGGTAGACCTGCTGCTAGAGACCCTCCACACCATGCGCATACGCCAACAGGTGAATCGCAATGCGGTGCCGTATGTCGTCAACGACTTGGCGGCACGTGCCATCAAGGTGGAGGTCTATCAGCGCCGCCCGCTCATCAACTGGTTTGGTGGCCGCCTGCACCTCTTCACACGCGAGCGCCTGACGGTCACCTACTTCGTAGGCCGAGAGACGCAGGATATGCTCGCCTCGTACATGTTCCGTGAAGGCGACAAAATGCCCTATGCAATCCACATCCCCGGCTTCCGCGGATTCCTCACACCCCGCTTTGTCACCGACCCGCTGAAGTGGCGCAGCCACACCATCGTCGACCTCGACGTGCACCAGATAGAACGTGTAGAACTGGAGATTCCCAACCGTCCGGACGAGAGCTTTGCCGTGCAGCGCGAGGGAGACAACTTCCGCTTCGAGATGCAGGGCCAGCGGGTCGACGGATTCGATACTGCCCGCGTGGCCCAGATGCTCTCGGGATTCACCTACCTCAACTTCGACGAGTTTGCCGCCATCGTCCCCAACTCGTTCGCCGACAGCTGTGTCAGCGGCACGCCACGCACCATTCTGCGCGTCACCGACACCGCAGGACACACGCATGAGATGCGCACTTATATCAAATACGAGAATCCCGACGACCTGCAAGCCATGCCCGACCCCACCATGTATGAGACCTTCGACATGGACCGCCTGTACGCCATCATAAGCGGCGGACTTTACACCGATGGTACAAACGCCAGGGAGGACACCGTGCTCATCCAGTACTACATCTTTGACAATATACTCCAGCCCGCCAGCTATTTCCTTGGCGAGCAGAAACAACTGATAGCCAGATGAAGCCACTGATACTCATAACCAACGACGACAGTTTTGCCGCCCGTGGGTTGCGCGCCCTCGACGAGGTGGCTCAGGAGTTTGGCGATGTGGTGGTAATGGCACCAGAACAGAACTCTTCGGGCAAGAGCCACAGCATCACCACCAGCCGCCCACTGCGGGTGCGGGAAGTGAAGCTCGACGAGGGGCTCAACGTCTACGCCTGCGACGGCACGCCCGTCGACTGCGTCAAACTGGCCAGCGAATACTTTTGTCCCCGCAAGCCCGACCTGGTACTGAGCGGCATCAACCACGGCAGCAACAGCTCCATCAATGTGCTCTATAGCGGCACGATGGGGGCCGTCATCGAGGCGACAGCCTTAGGCTTCAACGCTATCGGTTTTTCCCTACTCAACCATAGTCCGGAGGCTGATTTTGAAGCCTCTCGACGGGTGGCCCGCGACATCATCGGACACGTACTGGAACACGGGCTGCCGCCAGATGTATCTCTCAACGTCAATATTCCGCGCCTGCCGTACAACGAAATCAAGGGCATGAAGGTGTGTCACGAGGCCCGCGCCTACTGGAACGACAGTTTCGAGAAGCGCATCGACCCCCAGGGACGCCCCTATTGGTGGCTCACCGGCAAATTCGTATGCCAAAATCCGCCCGTCACCAGCGACGAGTGGGCACTGGCCAACGGATATGTGTCCATTGTGCCCATCCATCCTGACTTTACCCACTACGCCGCCATCGAGGAACTGAAAAGTATCGAACGCTCATGAAACGCTTCTTCACACAAGACCGTATCATCGTGGGGCTGGTGGCAGGCATCGGCTCCGAGTTGGTGACCACCACACTACTGGCAGCTATACTCCTGGTCAGCGGACTGGGCATCAGCGGACACGAACGGTGGTTCGGCATCATGTTCGTCCCCATACTGCTCATACTGCGCGCCTACGCCAAGAGCAAAACCCACCTGACGGTCACCAAGACGCTTATCATCGTCTTCTTTCTGTCCTTCATTGCATTCATGCTCTTTCTATTTCAGGCACATATCCTCGTATTGAAATGAGATACTATATCATAGCAGGAGAAGCTTCGGGTGACCTACACGGCGCCAACCTGATACGGGCATTGCGACAGCAAGACGCTGCCGCCGAGTTCCGAATCTGGGGAGGCGACGAGATGGCAGCGGCAGCCTGTAGCGCCCCCGTACGCCATATCCGCGACCTCGCCATCATGGGCTTTGTCGAAGTTGCCACTCATCTTCGCACCGTGCTAGGTAACATCTCTTTCTGCAAACGAGACATCCTTGACTACCAGCCCGACGTAGTGGTGGGCATCGACTACCCTGGCTTCAACCTCAAAATAGAACAATGGGCCCACAAACAAGGTTTCCGGACCGCACACTATATCTCTCCCAACCTCTGGGCCTGGAAGAAGGGACGCATACGCGGCATGAAGCAGAACCTCGACCTTCTCTGCTACATTCTTCCGTTCGAAGAGAAATTCTTCGCCGAACAGAAGATGAAGCAAGCCCTGTACGTCGGACACCCGTTGATTGATGCCGTCAAAGACAAGGTACTCCAACCCGGCTTGCAGCGCAAACAACATGTCATTGCATTGTTGCCCGGCAGCCGCCGACAGGAGTTGAAGCACAACCTGCCCCTGATGGCACACTTGGCCGCCCAGCATCCGGAATACCATTTCATAGTGGCAGGCATGAGTCTGCTGGGCGATGCCATATACCACCAGTACCTGCCTGCTGCCGACAACCTTGAGGTGGTGTACGATCAGACCTATCCCCTGCTGGCCAATGCCTATGCCGCCATTGTCTGTTCCGGAACCGCCACCCTAGAAGCCGCCCTATTCAACGTGCCGCAAGTGGTGTGCTACCGTGCCAACCCTGTCTCCATCGCCATCGCCAAAGCCATCGTCAGCCGCCGCATACGCTACATCTCGCTGGTCAACCTCATCGCCGACCAAACCGTCGTCACCGAACTGATACAAAACGATTTCAACGCCGCGCGACTGGAGAAGGAGTTCCAGCAGATTACCACCGACGACGCCAATCGCATCCGCATCTTCAACCAATACGCCGCTCTGCGCACCCAACTCGGGGGCAGCGGTGCCAGCGACCGCACAGCACAAGCAATAATCGACCTACTGAAATGAAACGCTTACTGCTCATACTCTGTCTTCTTCTCTTCGGCCTGCACGACATACATGCCGAACGAGTGAAAGTATGCCTCTTCAGCAACTCGAGGGTGTCGCTTCTCAACGTATCCTTCGACCTGGGCACCTACAACCTCTACGGCAACGGAGACCAACTGCTGGAGGATATGGTGGGCGAAGGACGCTCGGTCAGCGTGGATATACAAAACGGCAAACTGCACGTCAGCGTCAACAGCGACGACTACGGCACCTTCCAGTCCCTGCGCCTGGAAGCCACCGACACTGCCTGCATCCTCTGCCTCAATCCCATCGAAGAGGGTGGTGCTTCTGCCAAAAGCAAACAGCGTACTTACGAAGGCAACCTGGACATCACCGTTGTCGGCGGACGCCTGCGCATCATCAACGACGTAGAGTTCGAGACCTATATCGCGGGCGTGGTGCAGAGCGAAATCTACGGCAACCAAAGCGACATCTTCCGTATCCAGGCCATCATCAGCCGCACCTGGGCCCTGCGCAACATGAAAAAGCATGCTGCCGATGGCTACAACTTCTGCGACTACGTACACTGTCAGGCTTACCAGAACCGCTGCATACGGCCCGACATCATGATGGGCGCCATCCAGAGCAGCGGCGAGACCCTAGTCGATGCCGACGGGCGCCTCATCGAGACCCCCTTCCACAGCAACTCCGGCGGCCAGACATGCAACTCCGAAGACGTATGGAAAGCCGCACTGCCCTATCTGCGCTCCGTCCAGGACACCTTCTCCTTCGGCATGCGCCAAAGCAACTGGGTGAAGACCATCAGCCTGGACCGCTGGCTCGGCTATTTCCGCAAGACCCACAAGATTGACACCCAGGATACAGCCAACCTCCGCGAGCTGCTCCACTTCACACAGACCAGCCGCAAAGTACGGCTCCTCGGCATACCCCTCACACGCATCAGGTCCGACTTCCAGCTGAAGTCCACCTTCTTCAGCGTCAGCGTCGACAGCGCGGCGCGCTCGGTCATACTCCACGGCCACGGCTTCGGCCACGGCGTGGGACTCAGCCAGGAAGGCACCATCCGCATGGTCGGACTCGGATACAGCTATGACAGCATTCTGCGCCACTACTACACCGGCGCCCACATCCACCACGACCCCACCGCCAACCGCAGCTATGTCGAAAACTACGCCGGACAGCTGGCCCGCATCATAGAAGAAGACAAAAACCGCAAGACCCAAGTGCGCTCCAAGAAGGACGACTGGCTCGGGCGCCTCTTCCGCCTGCGCGACCGCGAAGAACGCGAAGAGGTATATATCGAATCCGAACAGGACAACGAGAAGGACTGGCAATACGAATGGTAGAAAACATTATTGAATAGAACAAATAAAAACGATAGAACAATGAATATGAATATCAAGAAGACGCTCATAGCATTGGTGCTCTGTCTGCTAGTTGGCGGAGCGCAGGGACAGGTGAAGTGGCACACCGTAGACGAAGCCTCGGCCGCCAAAGTGGGCAGCCGGCTCTATTTCGTCGACTTCTACACCTCCTGGTGCGGCTACTGCAAAAAGATGGACCGCGAAACTTTCACCGACGCCACCGTCGCCATGCTGCTGAACAAGTACTACTACCCCGTCAAATTCGACGCCGAAAGCCAGCAAATCGTCAACTGGCATGGCCGCACCTACCGCCCCGTCAATCAGGGTCGCAACCGGCAGCACGAATTCGCACGCGGCCTGCAGGGCTACCCCACCTATGTCCTCTATCGCGCCGACGGCACACCCCTGCAGTCCATCCCGGGCTTCTACAAAGCCCGCGACTTCGAAGTCATCCTCTGGTACTTCGCCAGCGGCGACTGCGACAAATACCCCTTCGAGCGCTACCAGAAAATATTCGACAAGGAAATCCGTCCCCAGATGAACAAGGCCCTCGGCATCTAACCATCCAAATAACATAAAACACATCAACCATGGGACTATTTAGCAAGAAAGAAAAAAGCTCCGAGCGCAAAACCCTCGATAGCGGTCTGGCCAAGACCAAAGAGAACTTCTTCCAGAAACTCACCAAGAGCATCCTCGGCAAAAGCACCGTCGACGACGATGTGCTCGACAATCTGGAGGAGACCCTCATCACCAGCGACGTAGGTGTCGAGACCACGCTCAAAGTCATCGAACAGCTGCAGCAACGCATCCGGCGCGACAAATACATCAGCACCAGCGAACTCAACTCCATCCTGCGGGCCGAGATAGCGCAGCTGCTGCGGCACGAGAACGACGGACTGCCCACCGCCTTCGACGCTCCCCTGCCCCACCACCCCTACGTCATACTCGTAGTCGGAGTGAACGGCGTCGGCAAAACCACCACCATCGCCAAACTCGCCTACCGCTACAAGCAGGCCGGACGCCAAGTGCTGCTCGGAGCCGCCGACACCTTCCGCGCCGCCGCCGTAGAGCAGCTCCAGCTCTGGGCCGACCGTGTCGGTGTACCCATCGTCCAGCAGGGCATGGGGGCCGACCCCGCCAGCGTAGCCTACGACACGCTGCAGAGCGCCATAGCACGCCAGAGCGACGTCGTCATCATCGACACTGCCGGTCGGCTGCACAACAAGGTGGGCCTCATGAACGAGCTCTCCAAAATACGCAAGGTCATGCAGAAGCTCATCCCCGACGCACCCCACGAGGTGCTCCTCGTGCTCGACGCCTCCACTGGCCAGAACGCCGTCGAACAAGCCCGCCAGTTCACCGAAGCCACCGACGTCAACGCACTCGCACTCACCAAGCTGGACGGCACCGCCAAAGGCGGAGTCATCATCGGCATCTCCGACCAGTTCCGCGTGCCTGTTCGCTACATCGGCCTCGGCGAAAAGATGACCGACCTACAACTCTTCAACCCCGAAGAATTCGTCGACTCCCTCTTCGAATGAAGAAACAATCAGTAGTTGAGTAGACAGTAGTTAAGACAAATAAATCAGTAGTTAAGGAGACAGTAGTTAAGGAGTTAAGACAAATGAATCTGTAGTTAAGGAGACAGTAGTTAAGTAGTTAAGGCAATACCGCAGACTGGCACATATGTCTTATCTACTAGCGAGCGCAGCGAGCGATAACTACTTTACTACTTAACTACTAATAAGGAGCGAGCGATAACCACTTTACTACTTACCACCCCCAAAACCGCCACAAAGACAATGAAAATAAACATCATCACCCTGGGCTGCTCGAAAAACACCGTCGACAGCGAAAATCTTGCCGCAGCACTGCAAGCCCGTGGCCACACCGTCTACTACGACCGCACGCGCAACGACTGCGACACCATCGTCATCAACACCTGCGGATTCATCGGCGACGCCAAGGAGGAAAGCATTGCCGCCATACTGCAGCAGATAGCCGTCAAGACCCGTGGCCGCCGCGCCCGCCAACTCATCGTATGCGGATGCCTGGTAGAACGCTACAAGGCCGAGCTGGCCCAGGAGATGCCCGAGGTGGACCACTGGTATGGTGTACACGAATGGGACAAAATAGTTGATAAGTTGGACGTTGATAAGTTGACAAACACTGAACACTTACCACTGGACACTGCCCCCTCCGACCTCCGACCTCCGACCTAAAACCAATCCGCCCCCTCTCCACCCCCCGCCACTATGCCTACCTCAAGATTGCAGAGGGCTGCAACCGCAGCTGCTCCTACTGCGCCATACCCCTCATCCGCGGCGCCCACCGCTCGCGGCCCATCGACGACATAGTATCAGAAGCCAAAACACTGGTGGCCAACGGGGTAAAGGAGCTCATCGTCATCAGCCAGGACACCACCTACTATGGCCTAGACCTCTACCACCGTCGTGCCCTCGGCGAGCTCCTCGACCGGCTGGCCACTGCCGTGGCGACCGAATGGGAGCAACGGCACAAGAAATCCGAGAGCGGCGCCCCCTGGATACGCCTGCACTACACCTACCCCACCTCCTTCCCCGCCGACGCCATCGACGCCATAGCCCGCCACCCCAACATCTGCAACTACATAGACATACCCCTCCAGCACATCAACACCCGCATCCTCAGCTCCATGCAGCGAGGCATAGACCGCGAGGGCACCCTGCGCCTGCTCGACGCCTTCCGCGCCAAACTGCCCGATGCCGCCATACGCACCACCCTCATCGTAGGCTACCCGGGCGAGACCCAAGCCGAGTTCGACGAACTGAAAGCATTCGTCCGCACCGCACGCTTCGACCGCATGGGATGCTTCGCCTACAGCCCCGAAGAGGGCACCCCCGCCGAACCCCTCGGCGACCCAGTACCCGACGAGGTCAAGCAGCAGCGCGTCAGCGAGTTGATGGCCATACAGGAAGAGATATCGCTCCAGCGCAACCGCGAACGCATCGGCAAGGTGTACCGCTGCATCGTGGACAGACACGAAGGCGACACACTCATCGGACGCACCGAATACGACAGCCCCGAGGTGGACGACGAAGTGCTCATCCGGCAGACACGCCCCGGCGTCCGCCCCGGCGACTTCATACAGGTACGCATCACCGACGCTATGGAGAACGACCTTGTCGGCCAAATGGTGTAGGGAGTTAGCAGTGGGCAGTTGACAGTGGGCAGTTGGCAGTGGGCAGTTGACAGTTGACAGTTGGCAGTTCGGTGCATTAAGTTTATTTAACATTTTTCCACTTGCAAAATTCAAATCCACACTGAGGGGGGTTGTATTGAAAATTGAGAATTGAAAATTGAGAATTGAGAGTCGGAAACGAGCTTTATTCAGTGCCAAGTGTTAAGCATTCATTGTCAAGCACTGAGTATCAAGACCGTAGAACACGTACAGCAACCTCTTTTCCACTGAATGCCGAACACTGAACACTGAGCACTGAACACCTACCCGAAGGCTATCATCCTACCACCATCCTACCATCATCCTACCACCATCCTACCACCATCCTTGCATTTTAACATTTCGGAAGCCTCGCTGGCGGGGCCATCGTAGCCGCATGGCGAAAATGTTTGCGGCCATATAATATTTTTTTTGTACTTTTGCATCGGTTTTGGTCGCCCCGCGAGGGGAGCCAAGAGGGAATCAGGTGCAAATCCTGAGCAGTCCCGCTGCTGTGAGCCTCAGCAAGTTGCATGTACCGACAAAGCCACTGTGCGCCGCCATAGGCGTATGGGAAGGCGGGCATGCGAGGCAAGCCAGAAGACCTGCCAAAGCCGTTTTAACAAAGAAAAGCCCTCGAGGAAAGGACTAAGGCATGAGCATTGTATTGTATCGTATCGTAAAGTTTATCGTCGGCCGGCATCTGCGGATGGTGGCCGCGGCGCTCTGCGTTCTGTGCTCCTGGGCTTTCTTTTCTGTTGCCAACGCACAAGACACCATACAGGTGCTGGACGAGGTGCAGGTGACCACCCAGCGCACCCCGGCCACCATGCAGACTGCCGCGCCGACCCAGGTACTGGACGCGCAGAAGATTGAGAGCCAGGGCCTGCTGCAGCTGAGCGACGCCGTGCGCCACATGGCGGGCGTCACCATCAAGGACTACGGCGGAGTGGGTGGCATGAAGACCGTCTCGGCCCGCGGCCTGGGCAGCCAATTCTCCACCGTCACCGTGGACGGCATAGCCATCAGCGACGCGCAAAACGGCCAGGTGGACCTGAGCCGCTATCTGCTGGGCAACGCCGCCTACGTCAGCTTCAGCCAAGGGCAGGAGCAGTCGGCACTGCTCTCCGCACGCGCCTACGCCGCCGGCAATGTGCTCAACCTGGAGACTGCCGAGCCGCAATTCTTCCTGCTGCAACGCACCAACCTGAAGGTGGGCATGGAACTCGGCTCCTTCGGCATGATGAGCCCCTCGGCACTGTGGGAACAGCGCTGGAGCCGCAGGCTGAAAACCAGCCTCTGGGCCAACTGGCTGAAGAGCAACGGCGACTACCCCTTCACACTCTACTACACCGACGACCGCCAGGGGCAGCACAGCCGCGAGCAGCGCAGCCACTCGGCCATGCGCATGGCTACCGCCGACGGCAACCTGTTCTACACCATCGGTCGCGGCAACACACTGAGCGCCAAGCTCCACTACATGCGCGGACAGCATCAGCTGCCGGGACCCGTGCAATTCTACCGCCAGAACACAAGCGCACAGAACACGCACGAGGAGGTGGCCTTCGCCCAAGGCAAATGGCGCGTGGACCGCCGCCGTGCCCAATGGCAGCTGTTGGCCAAACTGCAAAGCACCTACGACCGCTTTGAAGACAGCGCCGCCAACACGCAGACCGGCTACATGATGAACGACTATCGGCAGCGCGAGGCGTACCTGAGCGCCAGCGCAGTGTGGCACGCGCTGGCATGGCTCGACGTGAAAGGCGCCGCCGACGGCAGCCTGTCCGCCCTGCAGTCCAACCTGGCCCAGCGCAACGACGTGCACCGCGAACACCTGATGGCCGTGGCGGCACTGCGGCTGCACCATAGCGACAGCCTCATGAACCGCGCCGAGCTGAACCTGAGCCTGCTGGGCACCCACGTCCGCGACCGCGTGGCCGACCTGGACACCATGCCGCTCTACCAGCGGCTGTCGCCCTACGCCGGAATCAATGTCACCCTCGGCGGACACACCACACTGCGCTATTTCTACAAAGAGACCTACCGCGTACCCAACTTCAGCGAGCTCTACTTCTTCGCCATGCCGCGCGACCTGAGGCCCGAACATGCACGCCAGCACAACGTGGGAATCACGCACAGCTCGCGCTACTTCGGTGCCACCCTGGACGGATACTACAACCAAGTGACCGACAAAATCCTCGCCATCCCGACACAGAACATGTTCCTCTGGAGCATGCAGAACCTGGGGCACGTGGAAATCCTCGGCCTGGACGCCACCTTGAACAGCCAGCTGAGCCTCCGCCGCTCGACCATCACCCTGGAACTGAACTACAGCTACCAGCGCGCGCTGGACCGCACCGACTCGGTCGACGTGGAACGCCGCAAGACCTATGGGCACCAGATAGCCTACACCCCGCGCCATTCGGGCGGCGCCAACCTGCGGTGGGAATCGCCGTGGGTCAACCTGGGCGCCACCGCGATGGTGGTGGGCGACCGCTACTACCGCATGGAAAACAGTCCCGCCACCCTCATGCCCGCCTACTGCGACCTGGGGCTCTCGGCCGACCGCGAGTTCGACCTGCATCCTGGCTCCATCCGCCTGCAGGTGCAAGTGCTCAACCTGCTCGACGTGCAATACGAGGTGGTACGCTCCTACCCCATGATGGGCCGCAACTACCGTCTGAAAATCACCTATATATTCTAGATACAACATGAAAAGAATCAGCCATCTGCTCTGCATCGCGCTGCTGCTGACCTTCGGGCTGGCAGCCTGCGAAGACGACAATCCCGCCAGCAACACCCCCGTGGAACAGACCCACGTCCAGACACCGCGCATGATGGTGGCCCACGGTGGCAAGCTGTATGTCAGCTGCTACCGCCCGGCCTCCGTGGTCCGCATCGACACCGCCACCATGCAGGTGGACGCCATGTGCCGCCTGGGCAACTACAATCCCGAGGGCATAGCCGCGCTGGCGGGCCGACTCTTCGTTGTCAGCTCCTGGGTGGCCGACGAACGTGGCGAGTATCTGTACGACGACAAGGTATATGTCGTCGACCTTTCGACCTTCCGTGTGGTCGACTCCGTCACCGTCGGCACCAACCCACAGCGCATCCTGGCCATCGACGGAGAGCATCTGATTGTGAACTACAACGGCGACTATAACGCCAATCCGGGCGGCAGCGCCATCATCGACGCCAACACGCTCCAGGTCACGCAGACCGGACTGGAGCTGACGTCCATGTGCACACGCGACGGACAGGTATATGGCTACAGCAGTCCCTACACCAGTGCGTCCGTCAACTACCTGCGCCTCGCCCCGTCCACGATGCAAAGCACCACCATCCTTGACGGTTGCACTGTAGCCAATCCCTACAGTATCAATGTGCTGTCGAACGGCGACGTGCTGCTCACCACCACCGGCAACTACACGGCTGCGGGCGATGTGCTGCGTTGCACGTCCGACGGTACCACCGTCTGGCGTCAGACGGCAGGCATGCTGCCTTCGCGCGTGATAGAGCTGCCCGACGGCACCGCCTATGTGCTCAACGAGGGTACCTGGAGCGGAAACAATGCCTCGCTCAGCCGCGTGAACCTCGCTTCCGGCGAGATGCAGAACGGCGTATTCGCCGCTGCCAACGGCCGCGGGCTTGGCGATGTAGCCCAAGACATACTGGTCTACGGTTCACATGCCTATATCACAGTCAGCTTTTCCAACACCATCGAGGCGGTATCGCTAGCCGACAACACCTCCAGACAGCTGTCGCTTTAGCGCCCCTAGCGCTGCGTGGCAATGTAGTCGAGCACCTTCTTTTTGTCGACAGAGAAGGTGAGCACATCGACCGTGCGGTAATAGTTGGCCGGGTCGATGCAATAACTATAGGAGTATTTCAGGAAATCGACTTGGGAATTACTGAAGTCGATGGTCTCGGCCAGACGGGCTATCTGTGCGGCCGTCAGGTGGGACGAGGCCACAATGACCTTGCCCAAGGCCAAGCGGTCGTTGTCGAACGACTGGCTGCGCATACGCACAATCATAGAGTCCAGCTCGTCGGCGGTGACACGGCGCACGTCGGCTACCGGCTCCACAGCCAGTGGCTTGGCCTCGCCACCGTACTCGCCTTGCCTCAGGCGACGCTCCACCGTCGGCACCACCAGCGGGGCCTCGGGCCTGTTGTGCGCCGCCGTGTAGAGATAGAGCTGCTCCAAACGCGAGTCATAGTTGACGTTCACGGTGACCATACGCTCACCGGGGCGCAGCATCAGCACGGCAGCCTTGTCGGCCGGACGCTTCAGGACGACGACCACCTCGTGGGTCTGGTCGCTGATTTCATTGACCAGCACACGGCTTTGCGGTAGCCGGTTCTGCAACTCGCCGTCGATGTACACGCTGAAGGTCTCGCCATGCTGCGAGGTGAAGCTGGCACTGTAGTGCACCGGCGGTGGCGGTGCACCCGCACGCGTAGACGGCTGGGCCATAGCTCCCAGCCAACATACGAGCATCAGACAGAACAAAAGCAGCTTCCTCATGGCATTCATTACCCCTTCTGGCGGAAAGCCATCGTGTCTATCCAGCGGCCATCCTCGCCGCGCAATGCCTTGGCAAACTCGGCAAACGAGCGATGTTCCATGTAGATGACATTGTAGACATCGCCAACATTGTTGATGAAATGGGCATCACTGTCGGTGATAAACCCGAAACGTTTCAGGTAGGCGAACTTCTTGACGAACTCGTCGCGGGTGGTGAACTTGTTGATTTCTATGCCATCGGCACGCAAATCCGGCGGGACAAAACCCAACTGACTCATCAGACTGGTGGTCCCTTTGTTGACGTGGGCCGGCACGAAGAGGCCACCAATACGGTGCACCTCGTCATAGATGCCGTCGATATCCACGTCTATGGCATTGAGCAGATGGTAGGGCTCTTCCCCCACTATCTCCTCGTTTTCGTCGACAATCAGTTGATAGCCGAAGCGGTCTTCATCGTTGGGTATGGGTGGCAGGTGCGCATCCAGAAAACATTGGAACTCGTCCAGCTGTCCGTCGTTCTCGAAGAAACAGAGACAATGGGCTTCTTCCTGACTGGTCACCTCTACACCGCCGAGGACAAAAAGTCCCTTCTGCCGTCCCACACGCTGGGACACTTTGACCTGACGTGTGGTATTATGGTCGCTGATGGCAATCATATCCAAGCCCCGTTCAAGGGCACGGTCGACAATGGCCGTGGGCGACATCTCCAAGTCGCCGCACGGCGATAGCACCGTGTGGATGTGCAAATCGGCTTTGAACGGGGCTAGCATATTACTGATTCAGCAATTGATAGATTTTACCTACCGTCTCATAGGTCTGCATATCGGTGCTGAGGAAGGGGATGCCCTCTTCGTTGCTCTGCTCCACGGTGTCTTCGCTGGCGGTGAGCCCCTTGACGAGGATGACGCAGGACAACTCCTTGAGCGAGGCAATGGCCATCACATTCTTATGGGTCTGCAGGGTAACCCACACATTGCCCATCTCGGCATTGCCCATCACATCGCTCAGCAGGTCGCTGACATAGCAGCCGTCGATATCGCGGTCCAGACCGTTCTCGCCGCTCAGCACCTTGAGGTTCAGTTTCTCTACAAGTTCTTTGACTTTCATTGTTGTCTCATTTATTATGGTTCATGATTTATTCGGCACGGAACGACGGGAGGTCGGCCTCGGTGAAGTGCATCACATAGTAAGCCTTGGCACAGACATCCTCCTCGGTCATGCGCACATAGACATTGGCGCTTTTCTCAAAGAGGTCGGCACAACGGGTGGCGTCGTCCATGATGAGCAGGCTCATGATGATTTCGGCAGTCATGTCGTAGAGGCGGCGTGCCAGGAAGTCGTGCACCTCCTGATTGTTCTGTTCCTTGACATAATTGACAGCCTTCTCGTAGAGGTCCACCAGCGGGGCTATGCGGGCCTTGAGGGGCTGCATGGCGGGGCTCACCTCGCTCTGCATCATGTCGCGCATCACCTGCAGGTAAGTACCATTGGTGACATAGCGAATAGCGGCAACCACCTGCAACTGGGTGGTACCCTCGTAGATGGAGAATATGCGCGCATCACGATAGAGACGCTGGCTCTTATACTCCATAATGAAGCCCGAACCACCGTGGATACTGATAGCATCATAGGCGTTCTGCGAAGCATACTCGCTATTCATACCCTTGGCCAAGGGGGTGAAGGCGTCGGCCAACTTGCTGTACAGCTTCATCTCGGCGCGCTCGTCGGGTTCCAGCTTGCGGTCGCGGCTGATGTCCTCCAGGCTCTTGTAGATATCCACATAGCGCGAGGTGCAGTAGAGCAGCGAACGGCCGGCATCGAGTTTAGCCTTCATGCGGCTCAGCATGTCGTAGACGGCGGGGAAGTTGATAATCTTCTCGCCAAACTGGGCACGCTCGCGGGCATAGGCCAGACCCTCGTTGTATGCCTCCTGCTCCACACCGACGCTCTGGGCGGCGATACCCAGACGGGCACCGTTCATCAGCGCCATCACATACTTAATCAGACCCAGCTTGCGGTCGCCACAGAGTTCAGCCTTGGCGTTCTTATAGGTCAGCTCGCAGGTGGGACTGCCGTGGATACCCAGCTTATGCTCTATGTGGCGCACATCGACGCCTCCATTGCGTTTGTCGTAGATAAACATCGAGAGGCCACGACCGTCCTTGGTGCCCTCCTCCGAACGGGCCAGCACCAGATGGATGTCCGAGTCACCATTGGTGATGAAACGCTTCACACCGTTCAGGCGCCAGCACTGCTCTTTCTCGTCGTATGTGGCCTTCAGCATCACCCGCTGCAGGTCGCTGCCGGCATCTGGCTCGGTGAGGTCCATGCTCATAGTCTCGCCGGCACATATACGCGGAATATATTTGGCACGCTGCTCCTCGCTACCGAACTCATAGAGGGTGTCGATACAACTCTGCAGACTCCAAATATTTTGGAAGCCGGCATCGGCAGCACTGATTACCTCGCTCATCATGCTGAAGATGGTGGAGGGGAGGTTCAATCCACCGTAGCGGCGCGGCATCGAGACGCCGTAGAGGCCCGCCTTGCGGGTGATGTCCAGGTTCTCGAATGTCTTGCTGGCATAAATCATGCGGCCATTCTCCAGGTGCGGACCCTCGAGGTCCACGCTCTCCGAATTGGGCTCTATGGTGTTGGCAGCCACGTCGCCCGTGATGTCGAGGATGCGACGATAGTTCTCTATAGCGTCCTCGTAGTCGACGGGGGCGTCGGCGTGCTCGGCCGCATCGGCGTAGTTCTTCTCTTTCAGCTCCACCAGACGCTTCATCAGCGGATGGCCGAGGTGGAACTCTATCTCAGGATGGTCTGTATAATAGTTTGCCATGATTTATTTGCTGTTTTGTTTGTAATATTTAATCAACTTGGGGACAACCTCTTCGACGGTGCCGGTGATTACATAGTCGGCAATCTTGTTGATGGGGGCGTCGGGGTCACTGTTGATGCTGATGATGATGCCGCTGTCCTGCATACCGGCGATGTGCTGTATCTGTCCGCTGATGCCGCAGGCGATATATACCTTGGGGTGCACGGTGACGCCCGTCTGGCCTATCTGGCGGTCGTTTTCTATCCATCCGGCGTCGACGGCGGCACGGCTGCCGCCCACTTCGCCATGCAGCACCTTGGCCAGCTCGAAGAGCATGTCGAAGCCCTCTTTGCTGCCCACACCATAGCCGCCGCTGACGACGATGGGGGCGCCCTTCAGGTTGTGCTTGGCGGCCTCCACATGGTGGTCCAGCACCTTGACTACGAATGCCTCGGGACCCACATATTTGCCCACCTCGGGATAGACCACCTCCTGGCGGCAGGGCCCATCGTACAGCGCTTTCTGCATGACGCCGGAGCGCACGGTGGCCATCTGCGGGCGGTGCTCGGGGTTGACAATGGTGGCCACGATGTTGCCACCGAAGGCGGGACGTATCTGATAGAGCAGGTTCTCATACACCTTGCCGCTCTTCTTGTCCTCGTAGGGGCCTATCTCCAACTGCGTGCAGTCGGCCGTCAGACCGCTGGTGAGGCTCGACGAGACGCGGGGCCCCAGGTCGCGCCCAATGACGGTGGCGCCCATGAGGCATATCTGAGGCTGCTCTTCGCGGAAGAGGTTCACCACGATGTCAGTGTGCGGCGCCGAGGTGTAGGGGAACAGGCCGGGGGCGTCGAAGACAAAGAGTTTGTCGACGCCGTAGGGCAGTATCTGCTGCTCGACATTATTCTTGATGCCGGTGCCTATGGCAACAGCATGGAGTTCCACACCGAGTTGGTTGGCAAGCTTGCGGCCTTTGGTCAGCAGCTCCTGCGACACCTCTCTGACTTCGGTGTTCTCCAGCTCGATATATACAAAAACATTATTCATGACTATCCTATGATTTTATCTTGGAGAAGTTCAACAATAAGAGACTCGATATCTGCATCGGCAGCCGTGAGGCTCTTGCTTTCCTTGGCCTGGAAGGCGATGCTCTGCACCTCCTTGACCTTGGTGGGGCTGCCGCTCATGCCGCACTGGGCGGGGTCGCCGTCCACGTCGGCCACGCTCCACTGCGTGAGCACCAGCTCGGGCCGCTGGGCGCGGAGGGCCTTGCGGGGGTCGTCGTCGGCCACTTCGAGCGGGCAGGCGGCATATTTGTACTTCATCACCAGCTTGGCATTGGCCGGACGGCACTCGGCGGCGCTGCCGTTGACGGTGACCACCAGGGGCAGGGGGGCCTCGACCAGCTCCACGCCACCGTCAATCATGCGGCGTATGGTGGCCTTGCCGTTCTCAACCTTCACTATCTCCTCGGCGTAGGTCACCTGGTTCAAACCCAGCTTCTGGGCCACCTGCGGACCCACCTGGGCCGTGTCGCCGTCGATGGCCTGACGGCCGCCTATCACCAGGTCCACGTCGCCAATCTTCTCTATGGCCGTGGCCAGGGCATAGCTCGTGGCCAGCGTGTCGGCGCCGGCGAAGAGGCGGTCGGTCAGCAGCCAACCGGTGTCGGCGCCGCGATAGAGACCTTCGCGGATAATCTCGCCGGCACGCGGCGGGCCCATCGTCAGCAGGCCAACAGTGGTGCCGGGGTTCTGCTCCTTGATGCGGAGCGCCTGCTCCAACGCATTCAAATCTTCGGGGTTGAAAATGGCGGGCAGCGCGGCGCGGTTCACCGTGCCCTCTGCCGTCATAGCATCTTTGCCAACATTGCGAGTATCAGGAACTTGCTTGGCAAGTACAACAATTTTCAGACTCATATTTTAATACAATTTAACAATGCAAAGATACGCATTTTTTACGACATGGCAACAAAAAAGTGTCCGGCAGGCCATATTTTAACGTTTCCGCCTGCCCCCACACCCCAGCCGCCACTGCCGGCAACAACCGGAACCGCACCCACGATTGGCCTGTATTCTACTCATTTTCACCTTACCAACACCTACCGCGGTAGGTGTTGGTAAGTCGTTGGTAAGTCGTTGGTAAGTCGTTGGTAAGTCGATGATAGGTTGGAAGCCTGGCGTTCAGTGGGTTACAAGGGCGTTTTTTCGCGTCACAACAGGCGGGGGTGTTTTAACATTTGGCCGGGACGAGGGGGCAAAAAGAGGGGGACCTCCGGCCGGAGGTCCCCCTGTGGCATGGCCCGATGCGGGCGCTGTCAGAACTGCCACATGCCGCTGTCGCGCAGGAATTGCAGCAGGTCGCGGCTGACGCTCTCGTTCATCTGGCGCGGGTAGCGCTTGGTGGTGAATATTTCGCAGTAGTTGCGCGTGCCGTTCTCCTCCACCATGCGGCGGTTGAAGGGGTCGTCGTCGCGCACGCGATGGCTCTCCACGAGCTCGGCGTCGGTGGGCACATGGTAGGTCTCGCTGTGCACCACGGCGTCGGCACCGAGGCGTTCGCTGCGGCGCGGCTCTTCGGCCGGGTGCCCCATCGCGATGGCAATCACGGGCACCACCCCGCGGGGGCACTGCAGCAGGTCGGCTATCTGGCGCGTATTGTAGTTGACGGTACCCAGATAGCAGAACCCCAACCCCCTGGACTCGGCGGCGATGCAGATATTCTGTGCGCAGAGCGAGGCGTCGACCAGGGCCGAGGTGAACCAGAGCAGGTTGCCGTAGGGCTCGTCGCACTGGTTGACGCGGCAATACTGGTGGTAGCGAGCCACGTCGACACACACGGTGAGCCACAGCGGAGCCGAGGCGCACTGGCCGAAATGCAGCTTGCAGAGCTCGCTGCGCAGCGGGTCGCGCTGGGTGGTGATGATGCTGTACAGCTGCATATTGCCCGTGTTGGAGGCACGCAGGCCGCAGGCAAGCAGCTCGTCGAGCAGCTCGGCGCTGACGGGTTCGGGGGTGAATTGGCGCACACTGCGGTGCTGCATCATGATTTCGATGGGGTCTTTACTCATGGTCAATCGGTCTTGTAATGGTTACACTATCGTCTGTGCGGCTGACGGAGGCCGGCAGTCGCAGGCTGTTGTCGGTGGGGTGCGCTCCGCGGGCAAGGCAGAATCCCGAGGGGAAGGTGCCGTCGGCGGGCGGACGGCCCATCTGCATGTCGCACTCGATGCGGGTGGTGCTGCCGGCCCGCAGCGTGTCCGTGAGCGGACATCCGCCGCCGCTGGCTTTATAACGTGCTTCGTTGAAAAATATTGTGAGCCGCAGCGGCAGGCTGTCGGTGCTGTAGATGTCGTAGGGATAGGGGTTGGTGACCGCGAGGACGACATGGAGCGCCCCCAGACTGTCGGCCCCCTTGGACGAGCGCAGTATGGGCAGGCGCGCCTGTATGGGCTCGGCTGCGGCGATGGCAACCTCGCGCAAAGGGTGGAAGTCGGGCACTATGTCGTAGTAGAACGGCTTGCCGTTGGGCAGCTCCAGCCGGTGGCTCTGCCGGTTGGTGAAGTTGCCCACCACGATGTCGCGGCCCGCGAAACGGCGGTCGGCAGTGTCGTACTGCCACTGGCTGTGGCGGTTGAAATAGTAGGGGGCGCAGTAGGCTTCGCCGCCGGTATAGAAGGTGTACTTGGGCGCGGCGGTGTAGGTGTGCATGAACTGCACGGGGCGTCCGTCGGCCACACGGGCGATGGAGGCATAGAGCTCGCGCTGCCCCCAGAGCTCGCCCTTGAGGCCCACCGGGTTGAACAGGGCCAGCAGCCTCGCCGCCAGGAAGAGGACCAGGCTGACCCACCCCGCGATACGGGTGTAGCGGCTGCCGCGTCCGGCCCAGAACACGAAGGCCACCACCGGGAAGACCACGGGAAGCACCCACTGCGGCTGCACGGGGCCCCGCAGTGTGGAGACCAGAAAGAAGAGCAAAAATCCGCCGCCCAGGAAGAGCAGGGCGCGGGCAAAGGGGTCGGACAGGTGCGCACGGCCGACGCCACGCACCAGATGCACGAGCCAAAGGGGATTGAATATCACGAGCGCGGTCAGCAGATACTCGAGGGTGAAATTGACGCGATAGGCGTCGGCGGTACGGTCCACCAGATGGTAGCGGAACGACACCCAGTCGTGCTCATACTGCCACCACAGATGCGGGGCATAGAGCACCAGACACACCACGGCGGCAAGCCACAGCTGCCAACGCAGGAGCAGCTTGGGATTGGACACAATCACCAGCGCCACCACCAGCGCCCCATGGTATTTGCTATAGCCCAACAGGGCCACCGTCAGGGCCAGGAGCAAGGCGTTGGGCACACTGACCCGGGCACTGAAGCGCTTGTAGGCCCACAGAAAGAGCACGGTGGACATCATCAGCGGCGCATCGGGCAGGGCCAGAAAGCCGTAGAGTTGCAGCAAAGGCTGCGAGAAACAGAGCAGAATGTAGAACAGCGCGTCGCGTCGCGATGCCCCGTCCGGGCGAATCAGCCGCCAGAAAAGCAGCAGATAGAGCGGCTGCAGCAGCGTGCAGGCCAGCCGCACCCCCAGGGTGCCTGGCATCCAGGCCGTGAGCCACACCAGCAGCGCCACCATCGGCGGGTGGTCGAAATAGCCCCAATCCAGATGTTGGGAGAAATACCAGTAGTAAGCCTCGTCGTTCGCCAGGTCCATAAAGGCGGCCTGAAAGAGATTGGCCACCCACCATGCCGCCAACGCGAGTAGAACAAGTGTGTCAGGTCGCAAGGACCTGACACACTGCATAATCTTAGAGCGAGATACCGCCATCGACACAGATTACCTGTCCGGTGATATACTCGCTGAGGTCGGAGGCCAGGAAGAGCGAGGTGCGGGCGATGTCGAGGTCGGTGCCGCCACGGTGCAGTGGGATGTCGGAGAGCCACTTGTCGCGGGCCTCTTGCGGCATGGCCAGCGTCATGGCCGACTCGATAAAGCCGGGCGCTATGGCATTGCAGCGGATGCCGCGCGAACCGAGCTCCTTGGCCAGACTCTTGCTGAAGCCGATAATGCCTGCCTTGGATGCGGAATAGTTGCACTGGCCTGCGTTGCCGTTGACGCCGACAACGGACGACGTGTTGATGATGGAACCCGAACGCTGCTTGAGCATCATGGGTGCAAAAGCCTTGCAATAGTTGAATACCGAGCGCAGATTGACCTCGAGTACAAGGTCCCAGTCCTTGGGGCTCATGCGGAGCAGCAGGGTGTCGCGGGTGATGCCGGCATTGTTGACCAGCGCATCCAGACGGCCATACTCCTTCTGCACCTGCTCGGCCACGGCCATCGTCTGGTCGTAGTCGGCGGCATTGCTGGCGATGAAGGTACTGCGGGGGCTCACTTTCTGCAATTCTGCCAAGAGTTCGCGGCTGGCGTCGTTCTCCTGCAAATCAGTGAATATCACGGTGGCACCGTGCTCGGCAAAGAGCTGTGCGGTGCGCTTGCCGATGCCGCGCGAGGCACCGGTAATCAGGGTTATTTTGTTTTCTAGCAGTTTCATTATTCTTTCGGATTATCAATTAAGGCAAATGTGAGTTCACCCTGGCAGCAGGGCTTACCATTGACGCTGGCTTTAGCATCCACAAAGAAGATCATGCCGCGGCGGTTGGTGATGTGGGCGTGCACCTCGATGGTGTCGCCGGGACGCACCGGCTGGCGGAAGCGCACATTGTTGATACCGCTATAGAGCGGGGTGCGGCCGACCAATTCGTCGCGCACCAGGATGCAGGACGACTGGGCCATGATTTCACACTGGATTACGCCCGGCACCACAGGGTTGCCAGGGAAATGTCCTTGCAGGAAGAATTCGTCGCCGCGCACATGGTAGTGGGCGATAGCTTCCTGGCCTTCCATCACGACATCGTCGATGAGCAGCATCGGCTCGCGGTGCGGCAGGAAGGTCTTAATCTCATTACGGTCTAGTACATTCATTGTATCTATAACTTTGTATGACTCTTTTTTATTGTGCAACGCACTCGATTTTAGATTCGACGCAGGGCCACGCTGGCGTTGTTGCCGCCAAATCCGAAGGTGTTGCTCAGCGCGATGTCGGCCTGCCAGTTGCGTGCCGTATGGGGCGTATAGTCGAGGTCGCACTCGGGGTCGGGCTGGTCGAGATGGATAGTGGGCGGCACGATGCCGTTCTTCAACGTGAGGGCACTGATGATGAGTTCGACAGCACCGGTGGCACCCAGCATATGGCCATGCATCGACTTGGTGCTGCTGATGACTGCGCGACGGGCTCCATCCTCGCCAAGCGTAGTCTTGATGGCTTTGGTCTCGCCCTTGTCGTTGAGGGGAGTACCGGTTCCGTGGGCGTTGATATACAGCTTTTCATCGGCGCGGAAGCCAGCCTCCTCGAGAGCCAGTTTCATAGCTTGGGCGGCACCGCGGCCTTCGGGATGCGGCGCAGTGTAGTGGTGAGCATCGCAAGTGTTGCCGTAGCCACACACCTCTGCATACATCTTGGCGCCACGACGGCGGGCAAGTTCCTCGCTCTCAAGAATGAGGATGCCGCATCCTTCGCCCAGGACGAAGCCTTTGCGGCGGGCATCGAACGGAAGCGAGGCGGCCATCGGGTCGTCGGAGGTGGTCAGGGCTTTCATGTTGGAGAAGCCGCCAACGGCCATCTCGCAGATGGCGGCCTCGGTACCACCGGTGATGACGGCATCGGCACGGCCCTCATGGATGAGACGGTAGGCTTCGCCAACCGAATGGGTACCCGTTGCACATGCCGTAACAACAGGGATATTGGGGCCCTGGGCGTTATAGGTGATAGCCACATTGCCGCCAGCGATATTGGATATCATCTCGGGAATGAAGAGCGGCGAAATGCGACGCAGTCCGTACTGCAACTTGTTGGCATGCTCACGCTCGAAGGTGGTGATGCCGCCAATACCGCTACCAATAGCCGTGCCGAAACGGGTCGGGTCGACATCCTCTCCCACACGCAGTCCACTGTCCTGCATAGCTTGAGCTGCAGCGGCCAGTGCGTAGAGGGCGAACGTGTCGTTATGGCGAATCATAGTCTTCTCTATACCGTAGTCTTCCGGATGGAAATCCTTCACCTCGGCAGCCACTTTCACCGGCAGGTTTTCACGGTCCAACTTGGTGATGTAGTCAATACCACACACACCGTTTATCACGCTGTTCCACAGCGCCTCGATATTGTTTCCAAGTGGGGTTATACAGCCCACGCCTGTAATGAATACTCTATTCATGATAATGTTTTATTGTTTCAATATTTCTTCGTCTTTTCAATCAGATTCAATAACGCATCACGGCGGCACTGGTAACAAATCCTGCACCGAAACCGTTGAAGACCATCAGGTCTCCACGCTTGATGACACCCTCGCGGATTTTCTCGTCCAACAGAACAGGGATGCTGGCAGAACTGGTATTTCCGCGCCGCTCTATGTTGTGCAAGAAGCGCTCCTGCGGCAAATCAAAGTTCTGCTTGATGGCGTCGACGATGCGCATATTGGCCTGATGAAGCAGGAAATAGTCTATTTGCTCAAGTTCTAGTCCGGCCTTGGCCACCACGTCCTTAATGTCGCGCTGGGCTGAAGTGACAGCCATACGGAACACCTCGCGGCCTTTGAGCTGCATTGCCATGTGGGTGTCGATACCCTCACCGGTCTCAAAGGGTGTGGGCTCGCACGGCAGACGGTAGTAAATCACGTCGGGCATCGGCACGGATGTCAGCTTGCTGGCCAAGTAGTTATCACCTTTGCCGAGCACCATAGCACCTGCAGCATCGCCAAACAGCACGCATGTCTCGCGCTGCGTCCAGTCCACCATGCGGGTCACCTCTTCGGCACATATAAATAAGATACGCGAAGCACGACCAGTCTGGAGGAAAGCATCGCAGATATCCAGACCATAGGTGAATCCTGCGCATGCCGAATTGATGTCCATCGTCGGGCAATTCGGGCCCTTGATACCCAGATTGTACTGCACCAATGACGCCAACGAAGGCGTCACATAAACGTTGCAGACATTGTGGCAAATGATAAAGTCGATGTCTTCGGGAACCAATCCAGCAGCGTCAATGGCACGCTGCGCTGCCAAGGCGGCAATATCCTCAAAGCGTTCATCGGTGATAATCTGGCGGCTCTTGATGCCAGTGCGAGTGGTGATCCACTCATCGCTAGTGTCGACGTAGTCGGAAAGCATGTCGTTGGTGACAGTGAATTTCGGTACGGCGCTTCCAGTTCCAAGTATTTTCATCTTATCGTTTTTGTGGGCTTGATTCTGTGCTTGCAAAATGCGTACGCCCGTGTTATTATCTTAATTTTTATTAAAAATCGGAGTGCAAAGAAACACCAACTCCCAAAAATAAAAAAGTTAAATTAGGCAAAAGATACAATAATTTGGGCAAAACGGTGTTATTTTGGGTAAAATTATGGTATTTTTGACAAAATAAAGACAGGATGAACATTCACCAACAGCGAAATTTGGCGGAAATAACACCATTTTTCACCCAAAAGACGCCCATATCCCACTTTTTGATACTCACGGTATTCTTTGCCGTGCTCATAGTAGTTTTTGGCGAACCGACCGGCCTACTGGCGTTCACAACCCAAAGCTCCTCTATCATACCCCAGCTGCAGATAGCCTTCACGACGATGGCGGGGCTCCTGACACTGGTTGCCAGCCGAATCTTTTTGGCCATATTGGCATCGCGTCACGACGTTACACCGACCGGTATTCTGATATGGATATTGGTGGAACTAATTGTCACTATAGCAGTGCTTTGCTTTGTCTTGTGGCAAGTGAGCGGGGGCGGGCGCCTGACACTGGCCCCATTGGCCGGCGACTTGCTCCTGGGCCTCATAGCCATCGAAGCAATGCCGTATGTCATCTCATTCCTTATATACCGTCTGCGCGAAGAGGTGCGCGAGGTGCAACGCCTGCAAGAGCTACTCGACCAAAACCAATCGCAGGAGATACTGGTGGCAGGGCCGCTCGGTGAACGCACCATCAACTTCTACGACCGAGGCAAACGCCTAGTATTCAGCACCGCCGGCAAGAACGTGCTCTATATCGAAGCAGCCGACAACTACGTGAATATCCATTACCTGAACGAAGGTCACGAAGACACCTTTATACTGCACAACACACTGAAAGAGATGGAGAGGCAGCTTGCCGACACTTCGCTCCTGCGCTGCCACCGCGGGTATATGGTCAACATTGACAACGTCAAGCTGTTGCGCAAAGAAGGCATCTCGCTGATATTGGAACTCAGCGGAAGCAGCAAAAACATCCCCGTAACCAAAACCTACGCCAGCACCGTCACCGAACGGCTGGCCCCATCGAAAGAATAAAAAACAACACAACAACAATGGAACTCAGATTCACCTTCCAGGAAATCAGCGAAATGATTGAGAAAAAAGCGGGTCGCTCACTACCTATAATCTATGGCGGACCGCACACCGTGCGCATCAGCTACGATGTAAACGTGCTATTCAAAACCACAAGCGTCGGCCTCGACTTAACGGTGGAACGCGTCAACGGAAGCGACATCTTCCTCTCCTACGACGGCGGAGCCGGCATCGACTTCATGGTTCGCCAAGCCATCAACATGGCCAAGAACAGGCCCGGCGGCGAACTCATAGAACCACTCGACAACAATCGCATACTACTCTCGCTGGGCAAAAACCAACAAGCGGGCAGCCTGCTGGACCATATCACGCTACAGGACATCCGTTTCGACGAACATTACGCCATCGTTGAATTTACACCCAAAGGAATGTAAATCAGGCGTTGTGATACTTCTCGTGACGCAAGATGGTATGCGCCCGGTACAATTGTTCCAGGAAAAAGAGGCGCACCATCTGGTGATTGAACGTCATCTGCGAGAGGGACAACTTGGCATGGGCGGCCTCATATACGGCGGGGGAGAAGCCAAAGGCACCACCAATGACGAATGCCAGCGTACGCACGCCGGCATTCATCTGTTTTTGCAAGTAATCAGCAAACCCGACCGACGTAAACTCCTTGCCATGCTCATCGAGCAACACTATCCGGTCGACACGATCCAACTGCCTAAGAATCAACTCTCCTTCGCGTTGCTTCACCTCGTCAGCCGACATTTTACCAACGTTTTTCAGCGACGGAATCACCACCAATTCGAATTCGCAATAGTGTTTCAAACGGCCGACATACTCGTCGACGCCCGTCTGCAAATAGGGCACATCGGTTTTAGAAACAACTATCAACTTGATATTCATACGCCAAGAATACGTCTTCCGAAGGGGATACGGGAACGGTAGATACAGTGGTAGGCAGTCTGCACGGTGCCGAAACTACGGTAGAAATACTCATTTCCGCGCTCCATGCTTCCCTCGAAATCGAAAGCCCTTGTCACAGAGGAGAGCTGCTCTATGATACGCCAAAAAAGATATGTCTGGCTGTTGCGCGGAGCCTTGTCGGAGATGGCCGACATCAGGGCGTAGGCACACCGGCTGTCGAATACAACAAACGACACATGCACCACCTCGCCGTCGGCATTCCTCAACGCCCAGAAACGCCCCTGTCCCCGCTCGATAGCCGTCCGGCAGACACGCTCGATCAGCTCGCGCGACAATACATCCCTCATGCCCTTGCGTCTGAAATAAGCTTCATGCATGGCGGCAAACAGGGCCACATCACGGAAATCGGCGTCGAGCACGCACACCGACGCCACATCGTCCAGATTCTGTCTGCGTGCCCGAGACGCACGACTCATCAGTTCCGTGGGCGACGAGATGTCCGGAAAACGGTAAGTATAGCGTGTAGTCTGCTTGAATCCAGCCCAATAGAACGGGAGCCAATCGGAGACCGACGGCGGGAAACACTGAGAATAGAGAGCCAGATGCATACCCTTCAGCCGGTCGGCCAGCTCGGACATCACCGTTTGGCGCTCCGAGAAGCCCAATCCCTCGCTCAGCCACGGCCCGTTATATTGCGTCAGCTGGGGCTGCAGGACATACTTGAATCCAAATTTGCTGCCGACAAGGAACGGCAAAGCACCCACAATCTCGCCAGACTTCTCCACCAGCAGCACGTCCCAACGCTTGCCGGCACACACCGTCTCCATCCACCAATACTGCTGAAAGAGGGGAATATAAATCCCCTCAGTCTCACACAGCTGGCGATATTGTTCCTTGGCGGTCACAGTATCTTGATAGCGACGCGGTTATTCTTGATGCGGCCCTCGCGGGTGCTGTTGTCGCCAATGGGGTCGGCATCGCCTTTGACCTCCACCTCGATGCGCTCCTTTTCGATGCCGCGCATCAGCAGGGCTTTCTTCACCTCGGTGGCACGCTGGCGCGACAGGCCCTCGCAGTAGGCGGCAGTGCCCTGGTTGTCGGAATAGCCGCAGAGCATCACGCTCTTGCGCTCGTTCTCCTTGAGGTAGGTGGCCAGGGTGTCGATGAGCGGCATCCACGACTCCACGATGGTGGCATCGTTGGGGAAGAAGCGGATGTCGCTGAAGTGGCGACTGGTGGTATCCGTCTGGAAGATAGGCTTTTTCTTGCTGCCGAAGTACATCAGCAGACCGACATGGATGACCGCCTCGTCACGCTTCTGGTTGAGATAGTCGGTACCTTTGAAGTAGCGGTAGTCGATTTCGGCCACCTGATACTGCAGCTTGTTGCGCATCTCCTGCTTCACCTTCCAGGCGTCGAAGGCGTCCATAGCCTGCTTGGCATCCTGACGGCCCTTCTCGACCAGCTGTTCACGTATGTCCTTGTCCTCGATTTCCGGGTTGACGGCATAGACGAAGCAGAGGGTGGCGGTGGCACGCGACGACTTCTGCAGATAGTTGACTACCGGCGCCAGGGAGCCCCAGTCGGGCTTCTTCTGGCGCGCCGCACCTGCTATCTGGGCATAGTCGTAGGGCAGGTAGTAGATGCGTGTGTCCTTGGTATTGAAATTGGTGAACTTCCAGATTGTGTCGTAGTCGTCCTGGCGCACCTTCTGGCGGCCTTCGATATAGGGCGACGCCTTCTTCTTGCTCGACTTGGGCTTGGCCTGTGCAGCCACATCGAGACTGCCACCCAGCAGTATCACGGCCATCATCAGACTGATTATCTTCTTCATAGCGGTTGTGTATTTTCTTATTTAGTGCCTATACAACGGCATTTATTGCATATTATTGTGCATCGGTGTCCACGACGGTACCGTTTTCGCAGACCACGACACGCGCCGGGAAGCGGTCTATCATCATGAAATCGTGCGTGGAAATGAGCATCGTGGTGCCCGTACTGCGGCCCACATCGACCAGCAGTTGCATGATTTCGCCCGAGGTGACGGGGTCCAGATTGCCCGTAGGCTCGTCGGCCAGGATGAGACGCGGATTGTTGACCAGCGCCCGCGCGATGCCCACACGCTGCTGCTCGCCCTCGGAGAGGCGGCGGGGCATGGCGCCGGCCTTGTCGGCAATGCCCACCGACTGAAGCACCTTCTCGATTTGCGCCCTGCGCTCGGCCCGTTTTTTCCAGCCGGTGGCGCGCAGCACAAACTCCAGGTTGGAGTACACATCGCGGTCGTCCAGCAGGCGGAAGTTCTGGAACACGAAACCTATCTGCCGGCGCAGCAGGGGAATCTGGCGCCGACGGATGCGAGCCACGTCGATGTCGCACACGCGCGCCCGACCCGAGGCGATGGGCTGGTCGGCATAGAGCGAGCGCAGCAGCGACGTCTTGCCCGCTCCGCTTTTGCCTATCAGATAGACAAATTCGCCCTGCTGCAGGTGCAGGTTCACATCCTTCAGCAGCGGCTCCTCGTCATGACTAATGATCACATTCTCAAGCCATACCAGTGCATTCGACTGGGCATTGTTCTCGCTGTTCTCCATATCGGGGTGCATAAAATTCAAGATGCAAAAATACAAAAACTTTCGCACACGGGATGCCGCGGCGCAAAAACAAATCAACAACCGATTGTTGGTTAACGCCCTTCCGGCCCTACCGGAAGCCCGGCGGCGGGCGTTTAAGATTATTTATGAATTTTCCTCTTGACAAATCCAACTGCACGCTGAGGGGGTGGAAAGTGAAAATTGAGAATTGAAAATTGAAAATGAATAGTTGACAGTTGACAGTTGGCAGTTGACAGTTCGTAGTCAACTGATATTCAACATTCAACATTCATCATTCATCAACTGCCCCCTCTCCGTCCCAACAAGGGTCATCCAGCCACCATCCTACCACCAACGTACCATCAACCTACCACCATCCTACCACCATCCTACCATTTTAACATTTCGGGAGCCTCGATGGAAGGTGGACGGAGAGGCGACAGAACGCCGATGGTCGGCGGTGGTCGCGCCGGACCCTGTGCCCCGAACGGGCGGCAACGGCCGGGACTCCAGGCGGACGCCGCCCCGGGACACACCACAACCATGAAATTCAAGCATATAGACACAGAACAAAGTTAAAAAGAAACTTTTTCTATTGCGGTATAAAAAAATATATGTACTTTTGCATTTTAAAACGAAAGGAAAACAATGGCAGAAATCACACGCATTTTCGACCTGCTGGACCACTTGGTGGAACGCTATCCCAAGGACGATATGCTGGCCGGCAAGGTGAACGGCGAATGGGTGAAATACTCGTCGCACGACTACTATAAATATGCTCATTATCTGGCTTATGGCCTCTGCGAGACTGGACTGAAACCCGGCGACCGCGTGGTGACCATGAGCGGCAACTGTCCCGAATGGAACTTCATCGACATGGCGTTGGCCATGAGCGGCATCATCCACGTGCCCATCTACCCCACCCTGTCGGCCGAGAACTACGCCTACATCCTGCGCCACAGCGAGGCCCAGGCTGTCTTTGTGAGCACCAAGGTGCTGCTCGGACGCCTGCGTCCGGCCCTGGAGCAGCTGGAAGTGAAGCCGAAGGTGTTCACCCTGGCCAACATCGAGGGCGAGCACCGCATGCTGGAGATACTGAAAGCCGGCATCGCCGGCCGCGACAAATGGATGGCCGAGATAGAGCGCCGCAAGCGCGAAATCAAGCCCGACGACTGGGTGACCATGATATACACCAGCGGCACCACCGGCTTGCCCAAGGGGGTGATGCTGAGCCACCGCAACCTGTGCAGCAATTTCATGGCCCACGCCCAGGTGAACCCCTGCACCAACGAGCACCGCTTCCTCTCCTTCCTGCCGCTCAACCACATCTACGAGCGCTCGATGAACTACCACTACCAGGCCAAGGGCATCAGCATCTACTATGCCGAGAACATGGGCACCATACAGCAGAACATGCAGGAACTGCAGGCCGACGGCTTCTGCGCCGTGCCGCGCGTGCTGGAGATGGTCTACGACAAACTCTATGCCGCCGGCAAAGACTTCACCGGCATGCGCAAACGCATCTACGACTGGGCCTTCAAACACGGCCAGCGCTACGACTACACCCTCGTCAAGCGCGTCAGCCTCTTCTACCAGCTGGCACAGTGGTTCCTGGACAAAGCCGTCTACAGCAAGTGGCGCGAGAAGTTCGGCGGCAAACGCCTGACGGTCATCACCGGAGGCAGCTCGATACAGCCCAAGATGGTACGCCTCTTCGCCGCCGCCGGCATCAACATCTATGAAGGCTACGGCCTGAGCGAGACCTCGCCCGTCATTGCCGTCAACGACCCCGCCCACCATCAGGTGAAGATAGGCACCGTGGGACCCGTGCTGAGCGGTGTGGAGATGAAATTCGACGACGACGGCGAGATACTCACCCGTGGACCGCACGTCATGCTGGGCTACTACAAAGACCCGGAGTACACCGCCCAGGTCATCGACAGCGACGGCTGGTTCCACACCGGCGACATCGGCGAACTCGTTGGCGGACGCTACCTGAAAATCACCGACCGCAAAAAGGACATCTTCAAGCTCTCGGCCGGCAAATACGTGGCTCCGCAGCTGATAGAGAACATGCTGCGCGGGTCGGAATACATCGAGCAGGTCATGGTCATAGGCGAGAACGAGAAGCAGGTGGCCGCACTCATCAGCCCCAACTTCAACACCCTCCACTACTGGGCCCTGAAGCACAAACTGCACTACCGCGACAACATAGAGCTGGTCTCCCTGCCGCAGGTGCACGACAAAATGCGCAAAGTGCTCGACGAATACAACCGTTCGCTGGCGCCGCACGAGCAAATCAAGCAGTTCCGCCTGGTGGCCGACGAGTGGACCACCAACAACGGCATGCTCTCGCCCACCCTCAAGCTGCGCCGCGCCCCGCTGATGGAGAAATACAAAGACGTGGTGGCAGAAATCTACGGCCGCGAGAAACCCAGCTCGGGCGGACTCTTCTCTGCCTTCAAGAGCGTCGAGCTCCCCACCATGCCCTGGGGCAAAAAGAACTGAACACAAGAGCAAACAGCCATGAACGCCCGACACCGCATACCCTTGGCCGCCACCCTCGCGCTAGCCGCAGCCATGCTCGCCGCATGCGCCCCGCAACAGGAATACGCTTACTTCAAGCATGTACCCCGCCATGTGGAGATACCCGTGCAGGAGAGCTACAGCAACACCATCTTCCCCGACGACCAGCTCTACATCGAGGTCCACAGCCAGTCGCCGCTCTCCACCGTCCCCTTCAACCAGGGCACCGTGCGCGACCCCAGGATAGTCGGCGCCAACACCACCTTCCTGACCGACACGCTGCACGTCGACAACAAGCGTGGCTACCTGGTATCGGCCGACGGCACCATCGACTTCCCCCTCATCGGGCGCGTACAGGCCGCCGGCCTCTCGCTCGACAGTCTGGCCACCAACCTGACCGCCAGATTGCGCAACGGCAACTATGTCAGCGACGCACTGGTCACCGTAAAGCTGATGAACTTCCGCGTGGCGGTGATTGGCGAAGTGAAGAACCCCACCGAATTGCGTGGCGACGGCAACCGCATGTCCATCTATGAAGCGCTGGCCCAATGCGGCGACATCACGATGGACGGCCTGCGTACCGAGGTAGTCATCGTCCGCCGCAGTCCCGCCGGGCAACAAGTGGACACCGTCGACCTGACCACACGCGACATACTGGAGTCGCCCTACTACTATCTGCAGCAGGGTGACATCGTCTATGTGCCGCCCACCGAGAAGAAGCGCAAGCAAGCCTATCGCGACGACGACTGGCCGCACTACATCTCAACCGGCGTGGCCGGCCTGCGACTGGCCTACATGATCATCCGAAACATAGCAATCTACAACAGATAAACAAAGCAGGGGCGCCAACCTGACGGTCGGCGCCCCTGCTTTATGTGTTGTCCTACCAGGACTCGAACCTAGACAAACAGAACCAAAATCTGGTGTGCTACCATTACACCATAGGACAATCTCTCATCGAATGAGGGTGCAAAAGTACTAACTTTTTTGCATACGGACAAATTTATTTTCTTCCACGCTCATTATCAATACGGTCTCCACTATCCAGAAGCCAATGAAGAGTAAGCCCATTTGCCGTTCGAGCATAGATTCGAAGAGGAGATTGAGCATAATGACAACAGTGAGCATAGCCACCGGGAAACGGAACGCACTACGGCACTTCAGGGCCAATGCCAAGGGTGAAAGCAGATAGAGCAAGAGCGTCAACAAGCCCGGCAGCCCGGCAGCCAAGAGGCTTTCCATATACTGATTGTGGGCATTGTAGGCGGCGCGGGTGCCCGCATCGAAGCTGTCGACACCGTATTGAGCAACCTGAGCCGACCGGTAGTCGCCCACCCCATAGCCAAACCACGGCCGCTGGCAGACAGCGTTCCAGTTGGAGCGATTGATATATGTGCGGGCATCCTGCTCCACATTCTCCAGCGTGGAGGCGAACCTGTCCACATGTCCCGGCAGCAGCTGTGTGGCAGCAACTATGGCGCCCACCAGCACAACGGCAGCGCCGACGCCTAGTCGCCAGCTGCGTCTGACGACAGCCAGATGCGCCACGCAGGCCATACCGGCCACGCCCATAGCCAACATACCGGCGCGCGAGTTGACTAGCACCACGTAGCAAATCATCAGCGGCAACGAAGCAAGCAACAAACCTCTCTGCCAACCACGCATAGCGGTCCAGCCAGCAGACAGTTCGCAGTAGACAAACACCATAGCCACAGTGGCATACATGGCGGTATAGGCATGGTGGCGCGGGTCGAAGGTAACACCGGTGACCGCGGCAAACGATCGTCCATCGGCAAGGCCAAGCCCCGCCTTGACGGCAAAGAAAAGGAATACGCCGACCACGGAGGCCACCAGGGCATAGCCCAGCGCGCGCACCCGCACGGCGTCCAGATAGCGAGTATCGGTCAGCAAAAGGCTGAGGGGGAAGATTAGCAGTGTGGCTTTGAGCCGAAGCACCGCCCATCCAGCGGCCACATCGCCCGACCACAACAGGCTGACGGCCAGCACCGCCCAGTACACAAGCGGCATCAACAGAACCCATCGCAGGGCCGGAGTCAGTGCCGGATTGCCCAACCTGCGCCGGGCCACCACCTTGACTGCCGAGACCAAGGCCAGCAGCAGCGCCACCCACAGCGCCACACGCCAACCCACCGGGGCGGCGGCAGCCACCAGCAGCAGAGCGGTATATTGCAGTATGTCGTACCAGTGGTAATCTTTCATCATAGGCAAGAAGTGTTGGATTGACTATCGTGCAGACTCCAAGAGAGACTGCAATTGCTTGATTTCGTCGCGGAACGAGGCAGCGGCCATGAAGTCCAACTCCTTGGCAGCCAGCTGCATCTTGCGCTGGCGGTCGCGGATTTCCTTGCGGAGTTGCTCTTTGTTCATGGCCAACAGCTTGGGGTCAACCGCCGGTGTCCCGTAGGGGGCAGCCTCCTCCTCGGCAGCCAACGAGGGCTGGGGTTCCTGTTCGCCGTAGGGCCGCACGGCGGGCTTGCCACCCGACAACTCGCGCTCTTCGGCGGCACGCTCGATTACACTGGTGGTACCCAGGATGGCCTCGGTGCTCTTCACAATCTGGCGCGGCACTATACCATGCTCCATATTGTAGCGTATCTGCTTGTCGCGGTGTCGGTTGGTGAGGTCTATGGCGCGTTGCATCGAGCCAGTGACAGTGTCGCCGTAGAGGATAGCCTTGCTGTGCACATTGCGGGCCGCGCGGCCTATGGTCTGGATGAGGGCGCGGTCGCTGCGCAGGAAGCCCTCTTTGTCGGCGTCGAGGATAGCCACCAGGCTCACCTCGGGCAGGTCGAGGCCCTCGCGCAGCAGGTTGACACCCACCAGCACGTCAAACACTCCCATACGGAGGTCGCGCATAATCTCCACACGCTCGAGCGTGTCCACATCGCTATGTATGTATTTGCTGCGGATGCCGAGATTGATCAGGTAGCTGGTCAGCTCCTCGGCCATACGCTTGGTGAGGGTGGTAACCAACACACGCTCGCCCTTGTCGACGGTCTTCTCTATCTCGTCCAGCAGGTCGTCCACCTGGCTGACGGCGGGGCGCACCTCCACCACGGGGTCCAGCAGACCGGTGGGCCGTATCACCTGCTCCACCACCACACCCTCGGCCTCGGCTAACTCGTAGTCGGCCGGCGTGGCGCTGATATATATGGTCTGGCCGGTGAGGCTGTAGAATTCCTGGTAGGTGAGCGGCCTGTTGTCCAAGGCCGACGGCAGACGGAAGCCGTACTCCACCAGCGACGTCTTGCGGCTGCGGTCGCCACCGAACATGGCTCCAATCTGCGGCACCGTGACGTGGCTCTCGTCCACCACGAGCAGGAAGTCGTCGGGGAAATAGTCTATCAGGCAGAAGGGGCGGCTGCCGGGGGCACGACCGTCGAAGTAGCGGCTATAGTTCTCGATGCCGGAGCAGTAGCCCAGCTCCTGAATCATCTCCACATCATAGTTCACGCGCTCTTCCAGACGCTTGGCTTCCAAATTCTTGCCGATGCTGTACAAGTAGTCGCGCCGCTCGTACATGTCGTGCTGTATCTGCAGCAGGGCCTCGCCCATGTGCTCTTTGCTGGTGAGGAAGTTGGACGCCGGATAGATAACCACCTCGTCGAAGCGCTCCAGGCGCTGGCCGCTGACGGGGTCGAAGCTCTCCAGACGCTCTATCTCATCGTCCCAGAAGGAGATACGATAGCAGAAATCGGCAAACGACGGATAGACATCCACCGTGTCGCCCTTGACGCGGAAGCGGCCGTTGACGAACTCTATCTCGTTGCGCACATACTGCCCCTCGAGCAGCGCCATCAGCAGCTGGTCGCGCTGCAGCCGGTCGCCCACGCGGAGCGTGACCGTACCGCGCTTGAACTCGTCGGGGTTGCCGATGCCATAGATGCAGCTCACCGACGACACCACTATCACGTCGCGCCGGCCACTCAGGAGCGCACTGCTGGCACGCAGGCGCAGCTTGTCCAACTCGTCGTTGATAGCCAGGTCCTTCTCTATGTAGGTATTGGTGGCGGGAATATAGGCTTCGGGCTGATAGTAGTCGTAGTAGCTGACAAAGTATTCGACGGCGTTATTGGGGAAAAACTGCTTGAACTCGCCGTACAGCTGGGCCGCCAGCGTCTTGTTGTGGCTCATCACCAGCGTGGGGCGGTTCAGCTCCTTGATGACATTGGCCACCGTGAAGGTCTTGCCGCTGCCGGTAACGCCCTGCAGCACCTGGGCCCGCTGGCCCGAGCGCACCCCCTCCACCAGCTGGCGTATGGCCTCCGGCTGGTCGCCCATAGGGGCAAAATCTGATTTCAGTTCAAAATCCATCGTTATCCCATAACGCATCCGAACCACAAATATTGTACCGCCGGGCCACCACGAGGCACAAAAAAAGGCATCATCCTACCACCATCCTACCATCATCCTACCACCATCCTACCACCATCCTACCATTTTAACATATTATTATGCTAGTTTATGACAGGATTGTGCTAACATGAGGACTTCTTGGACGGAGGGAAAAACATAAATAATGTTAAAAAAGCACCCCGCAAGGCCACTGTCGCCGCACCGGCATCGGCAGAATGCAAAAAAGGGCGTATCTTTGCAGACCGAATGCGCCACCCCGATGGCCCGCAAACACACTGACTACAAACCCGATGCACCTCTGCCATGAACACCCTGCAGATTGACCTCAGCCCCGAACAGATGCACGACAGTGGACAAATGCGCCTCGCCGTGGCCCGCCAGATGGGCCTGCGTGCAACCGACGTGCCCCCGATGCGACTGGTGCGTCGCGCCATCGACTGCCGCCGGCGCAACGTGCTATACCATTGCACGATAGAACTTGCCGACAGCAACGGCCGTTTCCTGTCCGACGAGCCGCTGCCGCCCATGCCGGAGCTGCAGTCCGACGCACCGCGGGTGGTTATCGTCGGAGCGGGGCCGGCGGGCCTCTTCGCCGCACTGCGAGCCCTCGAACTGGGCCTGCGACCCATCGTCGTGGAGCGCGGCAAGGCGGTGGAAGAGCGCAAATACGACATTGCACGCCTGGGTCGCGAGCAAGTCGTAGACCCGGACAGCAACTGGTGCTTCGGCGAGGGCGGAGCCGGCACCTACAGCGACGGCAAACTCTACACCCGCTCCACCAAGCGCGGCGACGTGGGACGCGTGCTGCGCACCTTCGTGGCCCACGGCGCCGACCCCGATATCATGCTCGACGCCCACGCCCACATAGGCACCGATCGCCTGAGCGGCATCATAGCCCACATGCGCCACAGCATAGAGGAACACGGCGGCGAATACCATTTCGGCTGCCGCGTGGAAGAGCTGCTGCTGCGCGACGGACGCGTGTGCGGCGTCGTCGACCGTCACGGCAACGCCATCGAGGGAAGCGCAGTCATTTTGGCCACCGGCCATTCGTCACGCGACATCTACCGCCTCTTCCACCGCCACGGGTGGCTGCTCGAGGCCAAGCCCTTCGCCCTCGGCGTGCGCGTGGAGCATCCGCAACAGCTCATCAACGAGATACAATATCACGGCAAAGACCACTCCCCCCTGCTGCCGCCCGCCGCCTACAGCCTCACCACCCAGGTGGGCACCCACGGCGTCTTCAGCTTCTGCATGTGCCCCGGCGGTGTCATAGTGCCCGCCGCCACGGGTCCATGCCAGCAGGTAGTCAACGGCATGAGCAATTCGCGCCGCAACTCGCCCTACGCCAACAGCGGCATAGCCGTCACCGTGGGGCCGGACGACGTGGGCTCCACCGGCGGCGAATTTGCCCTGCTCGACTTCCAACAGCAGGTAGAGGAGCGCATGTACCATGCCGCCGGCGACAAAATATACGCTCCCAGCCAGCGGCTGGTCGACTTCCTGCGCCGGCGCCCCTCCTCCACCCTGCCCGCCACCGGCTACATGGGTCACACCGTCGCCGCCCCGCTGCACGAGCTGCTGCCGCCGTTCGTCACCGAAGCACTGATACAAGGATTCAAAGACTTCGACCGCAAGATGCACGGATTCATCACCGAGGATGCCACCCTGCTGGCCGTCGAGAGCCGCACGTCGAGCCCCGTGCGCATACCCCGGGACCGGGAGAGCCTGCAACACCCCCAGCTGCCAGGCCTCTACCCCTGCGGCGAAGGCGCCGGCTACGCCGGCGGCATCGTCAGCAGCGCCCTCGACGGCATACGCTGCATCGAGGCATGTCGCATGCATTTACCCAAGGCTTAGCACCATCCCACCACGGAACACTTCCGCTAAAACGAACATCCTAAGAAGACTGCCTCCTTGCAGCCCAGACGTTCATGCGGCTATAGTCACCTCGTCACCTGCCATTATGCTCACTTATCCTTCGAAAGTGAAGCTCAACATGAAGGTGCGGGTATTCAGATAATCAAAACTGCGGATATAGATGTCCGGGTCCTCGACCTTGAGATCCAGCAGGCCGACGCTCATCTTCATCTCGATAGCGAACTTGACATAGCGCAGGAATACATCGAAGCCCACGCCCATCGTGTAGCGGAGATCGCTGGCCTGCAGGCGGACAATACTCTGGTTGGTCTGGTTGCGGTTCTTGCGCAACGAGGCAAAGTCGAACCCATAGCTGGCGCCGGCAGTGAGATAGGGGCGGAAATTCCCATAGCGTACCGAGCGCAACTTCAGCTCGATAGGAATATCGCCGTAGACCGATTCCACATTGCGGCTGCGCTCGGCTATCCGATGCTCGGCCAGATAGGTGGGTTCCCAGGCGAACGACAGCTCACGGGTGACGAGGGTCACGCCGGGCAACATGCGCAGATTGAGCCAGCGCCCCAGCCGCATATCGCCTATCACGGCGATATGGAAGCCCGGAGCATAGTACGACGTGGTGCCCTGAAGGGTCTCGCGCAGTGTGGCATCCTCGCTGAATTGCAGGTCGAACTTCGACTGCGTGTAGCCCACCTGTATGCCATAGTGCAGCAGGCGACGGTCGAAACCGCCCAGATTGCCTATCTGCCCCTGGGCCGAAACACAAATAGGACTTATAAGTGCCACAAGCCCTATAAGTCCTATAAGTGTACTGCGTTTCATATTAATTCTGCGTTATTTCGCCACGGAGCGACTGGCTGAGGCGCTCCTTGACATGCTCCTTATCGTCGGGATACTCGCCGAGCAGGCACATCATCTTGGCAATAGCGGCCTCGATAGTGATATCACCAGCCCCTATCACACCGATACGGTCCATGTCGCAACTGGCAGCATATTGCCGCATCTTGACGGCACCAGCCTTGCACTGCGTCACATTGAGCACGATAACCCCGCGCCGTATAGCCGCCTCGAGGGCCGAGATGAACCACGCATCGGTGGGTGCATTGCCCGAGCCATAGGTTTCTATGACCACACCCTGCAGGCCCGGCGTACCCAGCACGGCATTGACCACCTCGGGACCGATGCCGGGAAACAGCTTCAGGATGGCCACCCGGGTGTCGAAACGCTTGCGCACCTGCAACGGTTCGGTAGGCATCGGCTGGAAAAGATGATCCTTGAAGGTGATGTTGATGCCGGCTTTGGCCAGCGAAGGATAGTTGTACGATTCGAAAGCGTCGAAGTTTTCAGCATTGATTTTGGTGCTTCGGTTGCCTCTGTAGAGGTGGCTGTCGAAGAAGATACACACCTCGGGGATGGTCACCAAGCGGGTGGATGCCACCTCCAGAGCGCATATTATATTCTCGCGCCCGTCGGAGCGGAGCATACCGAGCGGCAACTGACTACCGGTCAGCACTATTGGCTTGGCCAGATTCTTGAACATAAAGCTCAGGGCCGAGGCGGTGTAGGCCATCGTGTCTGTGCCATGCAGCACCACAAAGCCGTCGTAACGGTCATACTCTCGCTCGATGATATTGGCTATTTCCACCCACATCGAAGGGGTCATATTCGAGGAGTCGATGATATCGGGCAGCGTCACCGAGTCGATGCCATAGCTACAGGCACGCAATTGCGGCACAGCATCATAGATACGGTCGAGAGCGAAAGGGTGCAGCGAGCCATTCTCGTCCTGCACCATTCCAATCGTACCACCGGTATAGACGATTAGAACGCGGTTGTTCTTCATTTGGTCGAGATCACCAGATAGTCGGTGTATTTCCAGAATTGAGTGGGATTGAGGATGCGGAGGTAGGCCGTGACAGAAGGATTCTCCTCGTCAGCCACCATCTCGTAGCTGTTGTCGGGGTGCTGTGTGATGAGGACAGCCTTCTTCTTGTTGATAGCAATCGTGGTCACCTTGGAGCGGTCAATCTCGGTAAAGAGCTCGGTGTTCATGTCGGCCACGGTGCCTTGTTTGCGGCCGATACCGATAAATCCGCCGGTCTTGGTGGCGATGCCAGCCTCACGCAACTCGTTGTAGCTGCCCACCACAAACCATGCACGGTTGGCGTCGGCGGTCTGCTGAGCGATATACTCGTCCTTCTGCTGGTTCTGAGCGGTGAGCTCATTGACGTTCTTGTTCAGGTCCTTGATTACCACCATGCTGTTCTCCAGCTCGGCGGTGAGGGCGGCAATCTGCTGCTCCTGCTGGGCTGCACGCTCCTCGAGGCGGGTGATGAAGGCTTCCAGCTCGGCTGCCTTCTTGTCGAGCGTACCCACTTTCTGGTTCAGCTGGGCAATCTTCTTCTTGTTGTCAGCCATCATAGACTCGATAGAGCTCATCTGGTCGGCGATAGCCTTCTTCTGGTTGAAGTTGCCTTCGGTGGTGTTGCGGCGCAATTCCTGCACGGTGCTGTACTTGGAATTGATCATCGACAGATTGTCCTCAATCTCGTTGAGCATCACAAACAGGCTGTCGATTTCGGCATCCTTGTTGTTCACGATAGTCTGAAGCGAGTCGATGGTCGTCTGACGCGACTCAAGCTCTTTCTGGTTGCAGCTGTTGAGCGTTGCGGCCACAAGAGCCAATCCCAATGTCAAAACAATTTTCTTCATATCGTTCATCATTTTATTGTCTGTTCTGTAAACACTTCTCCGCCTAATCGCGGTGATTTCATAACGCCGATTTCTGCCCGATAGTATATCCAATATCGTAAATAATGTTAAAACGGCCATCCCTATTGCCTTCAACTATCAACCTGTAAAACCATGTTTTCACCCATACTACAATTGCCATTCGTCCATATTCCCGCAAAAAACAAGGGAGCCCGCACAGCAGACTCCCTTTATCAGAAGCATTCAAGCTTCAGCGTTTAACGACCTTCTGCACATGGTGCTCACCCACACGCAGCACGTACACACCCGCAGGCAAATCACCCAAGGGCAACGTCTCGCGGTCGCAGGTTGGCTTCCAACAACCCACCTCGTGGCCATGCATATCGAAGAGGCGAACCATCTCTCCCGCGGCGTTGCCCACAATCATCCATTCGCTGACCGGATTGGGCCACACCGCGGGCTCCACACACGCGGCTACAGTCTGCACCGCTTGGGTAGCCTGCAGCACCGCCACGCCGGTAAGGTCGAATCCGCCGCTACCCCAGATGGTGTCATTGGTGGGATAGGGGTCGTTGACCATGCGACCCTCGGCATCACGAGTGGCGTAGAGCGGGTCTATGGTGCCCACCACATCCACCAGACGCACGTAGACAATATTGTCTATATCAAGGTCCGCGCTGTCACGCAACTCCTCTAGGTCGAAAGGGGTGCCGTAGCCGACTCGGTATTTGCCCGCCAGATTGTTGATCAAAGCGGGATTGATTGAGCCATTGGAGCCCACCTGCACATCGGTCGGCGTGAGCGACGTAGCCGGGAAACGCACAAAGCGCTCACCGTCGCTACTCACCTCGACAAAGGCCAGTTCCAGAAAAGCATCGTTGAACGAGTTTTCAAACACGGCAAAGTCGGGACCCGCAACATTGCAAATGGGACGGTCGAAGGTGAGGGTGGCCGTACCGCCGTCGCCCAAACTGACAGCCGCTGTGGTCACTGTCGAGGCGGCGCCGGTGCCGTACTCCTCCTCGCCATATTTGACACGAGGACCGTCTGGGTTGACAATATCAACCGGACCACGCACCACGCTGCATGTCGTGGCCCAGCCCACAATGGCGCTGCTGTCGTAGCGTATGGCATTGCATCCGGGTGTGCCCACCGCGCCGCAATACGGGCCTTGCCCGTAGCAGCACACCGTGCCAGCCACGAGCAAGGTCACAAACGATGACAAAATCTTCATTTTCATAAGACTAAACGATTTTAGCGGGCAACAACCACACGAGCCGTTGCACCAGCTACGCGAAGCATATAGACGCCCTCGGCCAGTTGGCTGACAGGCATCTGCACGCTGCTGCTGCCGACAGCCACCGGACGCACCATCACGCGGCGGCCCGTCATGTCGAAGAGTTCGGCTTCGCCATTGTTCTCCAATGCGTCGAAGGTTACATTGAGCACCACGGCAGCAGGGTTGGGATAGAGATTCACATTGACGCTGTTCACCTCGGCGATGCCCACGGGCACGCTGACGGGATGGACCTCCATCGGGTAGACGTAGGTGTAGTACCAGTAGCCGTCATACTCCGAGCTGTCCACGACCACACCGGCTGCGGGCTCGGCCCACTTCTCGAAGTCGCCGTCGGCCAGCGTCTGACCCATACCCATGTCGCTGACGCCGTTGTTCTTGCTCTCCCACCAGCCGTAAGCCTGCTTGCGCAGGGTGTCGCCTTCGGCAACGACGAAGACGATGTCACCCACGTATGCGCCGTCCATAGTGTAGCTGAAGCGGTTGTCGGCCTCGGCGATGTCGGTCATCATATCGGCCACGGTCTTCTGACCGTCGAAGCGGTAGCCCCAGGCCAGGGCCGTGTCGGCCCAGTTGACGGCCATCACCACCTGGTTGGCGCCGGTGCCAACCCAGTAGAGGATGTCGCTAGCGGCGATGGTGCCCTCCTCGGGCAGAGGATCCGGATTGGGGTCACTGACAGCGTGGATTTCCATCGGGTAGACGTAAGTAGTCATCCAATAACTATAGTTGGCGAGGAACATCACACTGGCTTCCACACCGGCTGCGGGCTCGGCCCATTTCTCAAAATCGCCATTGTTCAGCGGCTGTCCCATACCGGCGTCCGACACGCCGTTGTTGGTGCTTTCCCACCAGCTGTAGGCCTGCTTGCGCAGGGTGTCGCCGGGGGCGGCGACGAAGACGATGTCTTCCAGACCATTGGCACCCATCTCGATGCTGAAGCGGGGATCGTCGGCGGCAATGGCGTTCAGCATGTCGGCGACGCTCTTCTCACCGTCGAAGCGGTAGCCCCAGGCCAGGGCCGTGTCGGCCCAGTTGACGGCCAGCACCACCTGATTGGCGCCGGTGCCCACCCAGTAGAGGATGTCGCTGGCGGCAAAGGTGGAAGCCGCAGGCAGCGGGGCGGCATTGGGATTGCTGGCGGGGTAGATAATCTCGGCAGCCTCGGTCTCGTAGGTCTCGGGGTCCATAGGCAGCCAGTCGACAAAGTCGCCGTCGGCCACATTGTCGCCCATCACGCCGCCCGACGGTTTATCCACGTCGCTGGCGTCCTTCCAGTTGTACATCCACCAGGCCACACCGGACATATCATCCACCACACCCGTGATGTTCAGCCCCAGCGTGGTGTCGACGTAGGTCAGGTTGTTGATGTAGGTGTGCGTGCTGTTCCAGGTGATGGAGAGACGGCTGTCGTAGGCTGCGATGGTGTCCATCAGGTCGCGCATCAGGGCGGTGGTGCCGTTCCACTGCACACCCCAGGCCAGGCCCACATTGCCGGCCACGGCGTCGTTCCACGTGATGCAGATGACGGCCTTGCTATCACCCGTACCGGTCCAGTAGCGGATCATATTCTGAGGAACTGTGGGATTCACGATCGGCTCCCACTGAGCCGAAGCACCGGCGGCCATCAGCAGGCCGCAAGCAAACACAAGTAGTTTTTTTACCATATTGATACAGTTTTATCAGTTAATATTTCTGTCCTCAATATCGGCCACTCGGCAAGAAAAACACATTGGGAGCACAAAAGACACGGGCAGTCTGATGTCACCGGATGGCTTTTTCCTCGAAAGCGGAACCGATTTTATACGGTTTGGCAGGTCTTCTGGCTTGCTCTCTGGGGCCCTGTCTTCCCATGCGCCTATAGCGACACACAGTGACATAACAGATTGGGCCTCAACTATCGAGCTTACAGCAGCGGGACTGCGCCGGACTTGCACCGGCTTCCCT
Organism: Bacteroidales bacterium; assembly: GCA_045576855.1. GTDB lineage: Bacteria > Bacteroidota > Bacteroidia > Bacteroidales > P3 > Colimorpha. The sequence goes on from JAZNHG010000007.1 coordinate 47,256, forward strand.
CTTGGCGCCCTCGTCGGGCGACCAAACCGGCGGCAAAAATAGCAAATAAAAACATTCTGGCAAAAAAAAGATGAGAAATTAATGAATATAGTGGGCAGTGGGTAGTGGGTAGTTGGCAGTTGACAGTTGCTCTCCACTCTCCACTCTCCACTCTCCACTCTCCACTCTCCGCTCTCCACTCTCCACTCCCAGGGGGTCATCCTACCACCATCCTACCACCATCCTACCACCATCCTACCACCATCCTACCACCATCCTACCATTTTAACATTTCGGAAGGTGGCTTGAGGGGTGCCTCGACGGGTGTCGAAAGAGCGGAAAGTGGAAAGCGGAGAGTGGAGAACAACTGCACATTACCCGCTTCTCCACTACCCACTCACTAAAGACACACAATATTTACATTAATCTTTCGTTATAGGGGACAAACGGAGTGGAGAGTGGAGAGCGGAGAGCGTGCTGCCGCACACATACTATCAACCGAACACTGCTCACTGAACACTGCTCACTGAACACTGCTCACTAAACACTGCTCACTGAACACTAAAAAAAGGACATGGAGAATATACTGCTACAGGAATGGGAATTTCCCCCATTCGACAAGATAAAGACCGAAGACTTCGAGCCCGCCATCCGCGCCGCCATCGGGGAGGCCGAGCGCGAGGTGGAAGCCATTGCCACCAACCCCGCCGAGCCCAGCTTCGAGAACACCGTGGAAGCGCTGGAGTGCGCCTCGCGTCGGCTGGACCGCGTGAGCGCCATCATGACAAACCTCAACGAATGCTGCACGTGCGAGGAGCTGCAGGCCACCGTGATGCGGATGGAGCCCGAGATGACGCGCTTCAGCCTGAGGGTAGCCACCGACCGGCGTCTTTACGAGCGGGTGAGGAGAGTGGAAAGTGGAGAGCGGAGAGTGGAGAGTGGAGAGCGGCGCATGCTGCTGGAGCAGACGCTCAAGAGCTTCGAGCGCCACGGGGTGGGACTGCCGGAGCAGGAGCGCGAGCGCTTCATGCGCAATGCCGAGGAGCTGAGCGAGCTGCAGGTGCGCTTCGGACAGAACGCCTTGGCCGACCTCAATAGTTGGACGCTGCACCTGACCGACGAGGCCGACCTGGAGGGGCTGCCGGACAGCGTCTGCACCGCCGCTCGCGAGGAGGCTGCCGCCCGCGGCATGCAGGGATGGCTGTTCACCCTGGCGGCTCCGTCGTACATGCCCTTCATGACCTACAGCACACGGCGCCACCTGCGCGAACAGATGTACCGCGCCTATGGTGCCATAGGCAACCACGGCGGCGAGCACGACAACAACGGAGTGATACGCCGCATCGTCGAGCTGCGCGCCGAGCAGGCCCGTCTGCTGGGCTACGACACCTACTGCGACTATGTGCTCGAGGACCGCATGGTGCAGTCGCTGGCGGGCCTGCGCCGATTCATGGACACGCTCAGGACCGCCGTGCTGCCCGCCGCCGAGAAGGACCTGCGGCAGCTGCAGGAGACGGCCGGCGGCGAGGTGATGCCGTGGGATGTGAGCTACCTGTCGGAGAAGCTGCGGCAGAAGCTGTACGACTTCGACAGCGAAGCGCTGCGGCCCTACTTCCCGCTGGAGGCGGTGCGCGAGGGCATCTTCGGCCTCTACGGCCGCCTGTACGGCCTGCAGTTCGAGCCCGCCCCCGAAGTACCCGTCTACCACGAGGACGTGAGAGTGTACCGCGTCAGCCAGCTGCCAACTGCCGACTGCCCACTGCCAACTGAAAAGGGAATCCTCTACCTGGACATGTTTCCACGGGCGTCGAAGCGCAGCGGCGCCTGGATGACCGAATTCCGGGGCCAACACGGTACGGTGCGTCCGCAGATACAGGTGGTATGCAATTTCAGCAAGCCCACGGCCGACACGCCCTCGCTGCTCCGATTCAACGAGGTGAGGACCTTCATGCACGAGATGGGGCATGCCATGCACGGCATGCTGAGCGAAGTGCAGTACGAAAGCCTCGGGGGAACCAACGTGAAGCGCGACTTTGTGGAGATGCCGTCGCAGCTGATGGAGAACTGGTGCTACGAGCCGGAGTTTCTAGCCACCTTCGCCCGCCACTGGCAGACCGGCGAGACGTTGCCGACCAAGTATATAGAAAAGATTCGCGCCGCGCAGAACCACATGGCCGGATGGCTCTGCCTGCGCCAGCTGAACCTGGGCATGACCGACCTGGCTTTCCACACGATGGCAATTGAAAATGGAAAATTGAAAATGGAAAATTCGGCTGATGCAGCAGATAATTCTCAATTCTCAATTCTCAATTCTCAATTCAAAGCGGAAAGCGTGGAGGCCGCCGCCATGACCGACCTGCTTCCGCGAGTCGCAGGGTGCTGCACAGCCACCAACTTCAGTCACATCTTCGGTGGAGGCTATGCCAGCGGCTACTACGGCTACAAGTGGGCCGAGGTGCTGGACGCCGACATCTTCAGTCGATTCAAGGCCGACGGCATCTTCTGTGCCGCGACAGCCGACAGCTTCCGCCACCAGATACTGAGCCGCGGCGGCACCGAGCACCCCGCCATGCTCTTCCGCCGATTCATGGGTCGCGAACCCGACCCGCAGGCCCTGCTGAAGAGGATGGGTTTAACAAACTGTAAGCTGTGAGCTGTGAGTTTTAAGTGGGCTAACGCGGCCTGCGCAGCCACTTACAGCTTAAAGCTAAAAACTTAAAACTAAAAATATATGAACGAACAATTAGCAAAGACAATACTCAAAATCTTCGTCAACAACCCCTTCGACGCCTTCAACCACAAGCAGATCAGCTCGCGCCTGGGCATCAACACCAAGCGCGACCGGCAGGAGGTGATTCGCACCATACAGGAACTCGCCGAGCAGAAACAGCTCGTCGAGGACGACCACAAAGGGAAGTATAAAATCAACCCCAAGAACATCAACGACGACCTGGTGCCGCACAACTGCGTCACCGGCACCATAGACATGAAGCAGGGCGGCAAGGCCTACGTGATACCCGACGAGGAAGGCCGCGAGGACATACAGATAGCCCCCAACAACACACACCACGCCCTGCATGGCGACACGGTGCGCGTGCTGATCTTCCCGCAGCGTAAGATGCACAAGCCCGAGGGGCAGGTGGTGGAAATCATCAAACGCGCCAAGACACGCTTCGTGGGCGTCATCCAGAAGCAGGAGCGGTTCGCCTTCATGGTCAGCGACAGCCGCACCATGCCCGTGGATATCTTCATCCACCTCGACGACCTGTGCGATGCCGAGAACGGCGAGAAAGTGCTGGTAGAGATGACCGACTGGCCCGAACGGATGAACAACCCCGTGGGCAAGGTGGTCAAGCGCCTGGGCCGCCCCGGCGACAACAACGTGGAGATGCAGTCCATCCTGGCCGAATACGACTTCCCCCTCGAGTTCCCCCAAGAGGCCGAAGACGAAGCCAAGAAGATGCGCAAGCCCACCAAGAAAGAGATTGCCTCCAGGAGAGACTTCCGCGATGTAATGACCTTCACCATAGACCCCGCCGATGCCAAAGATTTCGACGACGCCCTCTCCTTCCGCAAGCTGGAGAACGGCCGCGTGGAGGTGGGCGAACACGACCGAAAGGGAGTGAACGGCCCCCTCTACGAGGTGGGCGTGCACATCGCCGACGTCTCCTACTATGTCAAGCCCGGCAGCGCTATCGACCGCGAGGCATACGAACGCGGCACCTCCGTCTACCTTGTGGACCGCACCATTCCCATGCTGCCCGAGAGACTCTGCAACGACCTATGCTCCCTCCGTCAGGACGAGGAGAAGCTCTGCTTCAGCGTGGTCATGGAGATGGATGCCAAAGGCAAAGTGCACAAGAGCTGGATGGGCAAGACCGTCATCCGCAGCAACCGACGCATGGCCTACGAGGAGGCACAAGCCATCATCGACTCCGGCGTCAGCGACGGCACCGATGTCGCCAACGCCATCCTCGCCCTGCACGGCATCGCCACAGTGCTGCGGGCGGCGCGCTACAAGAGCGGTGCCATCAATTTCGAGAGTCAGGAGGTGAAGTTCATCCTCGACGAGAACGCCCACCCAACGGGAGTGTACATCAAGGAAAGCAAGGAAGCCAACTGGCTCATCGAGGAATTCATGCTGCTGACCAACAAGACCGTGGCCGAATACATCGGGAAGCCGAAGACTCAAAGCTCAAGAGGCAAGGCTCAAAACTCTGCAAAGACGTTTGTCTACCGCGTGCACGACGAGCCCAACCCCGAGAAGCTGAACACCTTCGTCGAGTTTGTGGCCAAGCTGGGCTTCAGCATGAAGGTAGGCTCCCGCAAAGCGTTGGCCGAAAGCTACAACAACCTCTTCCGCGACATCGCCGGCCGCGGCGAGGAGAACATGATCGACACCATCGCCATCCGCACCATGTCCAAGGCCTACTACAGCACCGAGAACATCGGCCACTACGGCCTCGCCTTCCCCTACTACACCCACTTCACCTCCCCCATACGCCGCTACCCCGACCTGATGGTGCACCGCCTGCTGGAGCGCTACCTGGAAGGGGGCGCCAGCGTCAACGCCGACGAGTACGAGGACTACTGCCGCCACTGCTCCGTCATGGAGAAGAAAGCCGCCGACGCCGAACGCACCAGCATCAAGTACAAGCAGGCCGAGTTCCTGGCCGACAAGCTGGGCCAGGTCTTCCCAGCACTCATCAGCGGAGTCAGCAAGTGGGGCATATATGCCGAAATCGAAGGCAACAAATGCGAGGGCATGATTCCCATCGGAAGCCTCAAGGACGACTACTACATGCTCGACGAGGACAACTACCAAGTCATCGGACGCCGCCACGGCCACACATACAAACTTGGCTACCCCGTCCACATCCGCGTCAAGCGCGTCGACATGCTGAAGAAACAGATTGACTTCGAGCTGGTGGACGAGAACGAATCGGCCTCCCCACAGGCCGACACCCGCCCCCGACCGACGGGCAAGAAAAAAGCCGGCAAGACCGCCGGAGCGAAAACCACCCACCGCCACAGCAAACCCGCCAAACGTAAAAAGCAATAAACGGGAGCGCAGGCGGGATGTCTGCAAAAGATGTCCCGCCTGCCCCCCCCGGCAGATGCTCCCGCCGCCGAGGGGTCATCCTTGCACCATCCTTGCACCATCCTTGCACCATCCTTGCACCATCCTTGCATTTTAACATTTCAGAAGCCACTATCGAGAATGGTTGGGATATAAAAAAAGCGTGCCTGAGGCACGCTTTTTTTTCACAAATAACCTCCAATCCGGGGTCAGCTATTTGAACAGCGCCTCTATCTGCTCCTTGTAGGCGGCGCTGACGTTGCGGCGGATGAGTTTCTGGGTGGGGGTGAGCATCTTGTTGGCTTCGGTCCAGGGTTCGGCGACCAGGGTGAAGCGCTTCACCTGCTCGGTGACGCCCAGCTCGGCGTTGTACTTGTCCACCACCTTTTGGAAGCGGGCCACCACCTCGCGGTCGGCCACCATCTCGTCCGGAGTCTGCGCCCCGACGCCGTGGCGCCGGCACCAGTCGCGCAGCATGTCGAAGTCGGGCGCGATAAGTGCGGCGGCGAACTTCTGCCCGTCGCCTACCACCATCATGTCCAGAATGAACGGTGATTGCTTCATCTTCTCCTCGATTACCTCGGGATTGATGTATTTGCCCATCGAGGTCTTGAACATGCTCTTGGTGCGGCCCGTGATGAAGAGGTAGCCGTCGGGGTCGAAGTAGCCGGTGTCGCCGGTGTGGAACCACCCGTCGGGGTCGATGGCCTGGGCGGTGAGTTCAGGCTGGTTGTAGTAGCCTTTCATCACATTGCCGCCACGGCATTGTATCTCGTTGGTGTCGGGGTCGATGCGCACCTCTATCTCGCGCATGGCAAATCCCACCGAGCCTATCTTGCGGCCTGCCTTGTTGCTGTTGGTGACGGCGATGAGAGGCGAGGTCTCGGTGAGGCCGTAACCCTCGAAGAGGTTCAGGCCCACGCAGGAGAAGAAGCGCGTGAGACGCGGCTGTATGATAGCACCGCCGCTGACGAGCATACCCAACTCGCCACCCATGCTCTCGCGTATCTCTTTGTACACCAACTTGTCGGCGATGGCTTTCTGCAACTTGTACCATGCCGAGAGTTTCGACTCGTCGAGGTCGTAGTCGAAAGCCAGGTCCAGCGCCCAGTCGAATATCTTCTTCTTGATGCCGGTCATCTTCTCACCCTTGCGGTATATCTTGTCATAGACTTTCTCTATGAACCGGGGCACACAGGCCAGCATATGGGGATGCAGTTCCTTGCAGTTGTCGCCCACCTTGGCGATACTCTCGGCATAGGCAATCTCGAAGCAGAGCCACTGGTAGAGGTAGCCCATCATGCGCTCGTAGATATGGCACATGGGCAGCCAGGAGAGGGCGCGGGTCCACGTCTTGCCGGGGCTCTCCTTGATTTCCTGCACGTTCATAATCAGACCGCGGTGGGCCAGCATGACGCCTTTGGGAATACCGGTGGTGCCCGAGGTGTAAATCATGGTACAGACATCGTCGGTGGTGAGATTGTCCTTCATCTGCTGCAACTGCTGCGGTGCCTCGGGATGTTCGGCCACATAGCGACGGCCCAGTTCGTAGATGTCGTCCAGGCTCTTCACCCCTTCCATCGGGACGATGGTGCAGAGATTCTCCAGGCGGGGCAGCTGTGCACGTATGCTGCTGATTTTCTTGTACAGCGCCGGGGTCTCAACGACCAGCAGGCGCACCTCGGCATCATTGAGTATGTATTGGTAGTCTTCCTCGCTGATAGTGGGATATATAGGTAACAGCACGGCACCAGTCTGCTGCACGCCGAAGTCGACGTAGTTCCATTCCGGTCGACCGGCACTGATGAGACCGATATTCTCACCCTTCTTCACACCCAGGTGCATCAGGGCATAACTGATGAGGTTGCTTTTTTCAATATACTCGTCGATATAGTGGTCGCGCCACTCGCCGTTTTCCTTGTATTTGAACACGGGACGTTGGGGCTGTAGCTCTTTGCGCCACTCCAGTAAATCGAACAATCGGGTCGGTTCTTGCATATAGTCTTCTTTTTGGTAAACGATTTGCAAAAGTACGACTATTTTTTTACATAGTACTATTTTTTATCTTAAATTGTGTTAAGAAGCCCGTGTATCTGTAAAAAAAGCGTATCTTTGTAGCCCCTAAAAAAGGCGAGAAGGCTATGGCAATAACTGAAAGACAACTGATTGAAGAGCTGCGAGCCGGACGGTTCAAGCCCGTTTACCTGCTCACAGGCGAGGAGAACTTCTACATCGACCTGGTGTCCGACTGCTTCGAGCAGGAGGTAATTGACCCGGCGGTGCGCGACTTCGACCTCACGGTGGTCTACGGGCGCGATGTGGATATGGCCACGGTGGTAAGCACGGCGAAACGCTATCCGATGATGTCGCCCGTGCATCTGGTGCTGGTGAAGGAGGCGCAGGACATACCGCTGCAGCAGTGGGAACTGCTGGCCACCTACCTGAAGAGTCCCTCACCACAGAGTGTGCTGGTCTTCTGCTATCGCCACAAAAAGCTGGACAAACGCACCGCAGCCTACAAGGCCATCGCCGCCGCGGGAGTGGTATTCGAGAGCCAACGCATCTACGACAATCAGGTGCCCGCCTGGATATCCACCCAAGTGCAAGCTCAGGGACGCCAGGTAACCGACAAGGCCGCCGCCATGCTGGCCGGCAATCTGGGCACCGACCTGGGCAAGATAGCCAACGAACTATCCAAGCTCTATCCGCTGGTACCACAAGGGTCCACCATCACCGAGCAGCTGGTGGAGGAACAAATCGGCATCAGCAAGGACTACAACATCTTTGAACTCCAGAAAGCCATCGGCCGTCGCGACCCCGTGATGTGCAACCGAATCGTCAACTACTTCGCCTCCAATCCCAAGAAGAACCCCATACAGATGATGCTGCCCATACTCTACGGCTACTTCATCAAGGTGATGATATTCCACCAACTGGAGAACAAGAGCGAGGCGGCACGCGCGCTGGGGTGCCCACCCTCGTTCGTACAGGACTATGCTGCCGCCGCACGCAACTATCCACTCGGCAAGCTGGCCACCTGCATCGGCTACCTCTACGAGACCGACCTGCGGAGCAAGGGCGTACGCAACAGTGGCAACGTAACCGACGGAGAACTACTAAAGGAGCTCATCTTCAAAGTAATCCACTAACAACAATTGAAAAAAAGCGAATAATACCGCCGATAATACATCCCCTATGAAACGAACGCTGTCCATCATCCTACTGAACATCATATTTGCTGCCGTTGCTGTTGCCCAGGGCACGGTGAAGGGCGTGCTCTTCGACAATTCCAATGGCGAGGCCATCCCGTTTGCCAACGTGGTGCTCACACAGGGGGACGGGAGCGCAGCCAACAGCGGTTACGGTTGCGCCACCGACCTCAACGGATTCTTCCTCATCAACAAAGTGCCCGCCGGCGAATACACACTCCGCGTGCGCTACATGGGCTATGAAGAGTACCTGCAGACGCTCACCGTCACCGACCGCCGCACCGTGACCATCACCATCCACCTCAAGCCCTCGGCCCAGATGTTAAAGACCGTCGAAATCACCGACAGCCGAGCCGAAGAACGGCGCGTGCAGACACAGGTGAGCGTAGAAAAACTCACCGCCAGCCAGATACAGCAGATGCCCTCTATCGGCGGCACCGCCGACCTGGCCCAGTACATGCAGGTGCTGCCCGGTGTCAACTCCACCGGTGACCAGGGCGGACAACTCTATATCCGTGGCGGCTCGATGATACAGAACCTCACCCTCCTCGATGGTATGATCGTCTACAACCCCTTCCACTCCATCGGCCTCTACTCCATCTTCGAGACCGATGTCATACTTAATGCCGACATATACACCGGTGGCTTCGGCTCCGAATACGGCGGGCGGCTCTCCTCGGTGATGGACATCACCACCCGCGACGGCAACAAACGCCACCACTCCGGCAAGGTGGGTCTCAGCACCTTTGGAGCCAGTCTCATCCTCGAAGGACCGCTGAAGCGCGAGACCAACGAGTCCAGGTCGACCGTCACCTACCTCCTCACAGCCAAAAACTCCTACCTCTCCCGCTCGTGGAACATCTTCTACAAACCACTCTACCCTGCCGACCGCTTCCCCGCATTGGCCTCCGGACTGCCCTTCGACTTCCTCGACCTCTATGGTAAACTGACCATCAACTCCGGCACAGGCAGCAAAATCAGCTTCTTCGGCTTTCGCTTCGACGACCAGGTCAACGGCTATCAGATGCTGGAAAACTACCACTGGCGCAACTATGGCATGGGCACCAACTTCATGCTCGTCACCGGCAGCAGCGCCATCCTCGAGGGCACTATGGCCTACAGCGACTACGACATCAGCCTCGAGGACGGCTCCGTCAACGACAAAAGCAGCTCCATCAACGGATTCAACACCACCTTCCAAGTAACCAACTTCATCGGCAGCAACCGACTGCGCTATGGACTCACCATCGAGAGCTACACCACCGACTACCGCTTCACCAACCAATACAACGTCTCCACCTCGCAGTACTCGCCCGGCTCCACCAATCTCTCCGTCTACGGCACCTACAAGATAGCCGCCGGCAAATGGATTCTCGACCCCGGTCTGCGCTTCACATACTACGCCACCCCCCTCAATGTGCCCCGACTCGAGCCCCGCCTGGCGGCAAAATACAACGCCAACAGTAAGCTCCGCTTCAAAATGGCGGGCGGACTCTACAGCCAGGTCTTCCTCGACGCCCGCTCCGACAACGACGTCGTAAACCTCTTCTCCGGATTCCTCACCGGCTCCACCGACCTCTACGTCCCCTCCACCTTCCTCCAGCAGGAGGTGACAAGCTATGTGCAGAGCGCCAAACACATCATACTCGGTGCCGAATACGACTTCACCGACCTCATCACCCTCAACGCCGAATTCTACCTCAAACAATTCGACCAGCTGCTCAACGCCAACCGCAACCACTTCTACGACGACACAGACCCAGCCTACAACTCCCCCTCCAGTCCCTACTACCAGCCGGAATATCTGCGCAAAGACTATATCATCGAAAAAGGCTATGCCGCCGGCTTCGACCTAAGCCTCACCGCCGACCTCGACCGGCTCTACCTCTGGGCCACCTACTCCCTCGGCTTCGTCCGCCGTACCGACGAACTGCAATCCTACTCGCCACACTACGACCGGCGACACACCGTCAACCTGCTCGCCACCTACACCTTCGGCTCGCACAACGACTGGGAACTCAGCGGCCGCTGGACCTACGGTTCAGGCTTCCCCTTCACCCAGACCCAGGGCGTCTACCAGCAGCTCCCCTTCGCTTCAGGCATCACCACAGACTACGGCCGCGAAAACGGAGAATACAGTATCCACTACGCCGAGCTCTACCGCGGACGCTTGCCCGCCTACCATAGACTCGACCTAGGCATCAAGCGCAAGTTCTCTATCGGAGCCCGTTCCGTACTCGACCTCTCCCTCTCGGCCACCAATATCTACAGCCGCGAAAACATATTCTACTTTAACCGCACCACCTTCGAGCGCGTCAACCAGCTGCCACTCCTCGCCAGCTTCGGCGTCAACTTCCGCTTCTAGCGCCTGCTATTCGCCTCACGGGCATACTCGAAGAGTGCCTGCGGCAGATGGCAATAGCCGTCGGGATGCTTGTCCAGATAGTCCTGGTGGCTCTCGTCGGCAGCAAAGAAATTGCGTATAGGTTCCACCTCCACCGCCAGCGGTGCGCTGTAGCCACGCTGCACCTCCTCGTAGACCTCCTGTATGGTCAGCCGGTCCTCCGGTTCGATATAGTATATCCCCGTGCGGTAGCGCGTGCCGCGGTCCTCACCCTGCTGGTTCAGGCTCGTCGGCTCAATGCAGTCGAAATAGAGCTGCACCAGCCGCCGCAGCGAAAGCACCTCAGCGTCGAACACCACACGCACCGCCTCCGCATAGCCCGTGCGGTCGGTATATACCTCCTCGTAGGTGGGATTCTCCGTGTTGCCGTTGGCAAAACCCGTCTCCGTCTCCACGACACCGCGTATCTGTTTCAGATAATGCTGCGCGCCCCAGAAACAGCCCGCAGCCAAAAAGATTGTCTTCATCATATGCTAGGTTTAGGTACTCTCATTGGAAACCACGAACGCACCGGCTGCTCCAGCCCCACGCCGTTCATGTAATTATAGGTAGCCACACGCAACGCCGCCCCCACAGCCTCTACATCGTACGGGAACCCCGGCTCCCAGTCCACCTCGTTGTTGCAGAATGGGTTGGCCCCAACGTCCAGACGCCGGGCACCGTAGCGTCCCGGCTCGCGCCCGCTCGGCGAATGGCACGTCATAGCATAGCGGTGCCAGAAAGCGCTCTGCACAATGCCTTCGTCGAACATGCGGCGCACCGTCTCCAGCGCATCGACGCTCTCTTGCAGCGTCTCCGTCGGAAAGCCGTACATAAGATAGGTGTGCACCATGATGCCGGCATCGCGCAGGTGGCGGCACGCCTCCACCGTCTGCTGTATGGTGACGCCCTTGTCCATCAGCTTCAGCAGGCGGTCGCTCGCCACCTCCAGCCCGCCGCTGACCGCCACCATGCCGGCCTCGGCCAGCCGCTGGCACAGAGCCGCCGTATAGGCCCGCTCGAAACGTATATTGCCCCAGAAGCTCACCGCCAGCCCACGCCTCAGAATCTCCTCCGCCACCTCGCCCAGCAGCCTCGGCGGCAGCGCCTCGTCCACAAAATGGAAACCCGTCCTGCCCGTCTGCTCCACGATGCGCTCCATCCGGTCCACCACCGTCGCCGCCTGCGGCGCCCGGAAGTCACCGATATAGGGCAACGACGTATCGCAGAAAGCGCAGCGGTGCCAATAGCAACCCTGCGCCATCACCATCTTGTTCCAGCGCCCCTGGCTCCACAGCCGGTGCATCGGATTCGTCAGCTCGCTCAGCGAAAGGTAGCGACCCAGCGGCAGGTCGCTATAGTCCGGACAATGGTCCAGCGCCTCCGGATGACCGTCGATTACCACCGAATGGCAGAACTCATATATCCGGGGCTCGTCCAACTGGCGCCATTCGGTATTGGGGAACCCGCCCCCAATCTCCACCCGTGCCCCCGTGTGAGCCAGCAGCCACTGCCCGCACCGCAGCGCCCCATAGAGGCAGCCCGGGAAAGGCACCGTAAGCTCCACCCGCTCCGGACGGAAATCCGCTACCGCAGCCTCCAGCAACTCCAGCATCATGCGGTCCACCGACGACGGCGGCCCCTGCAGCTCCTCGAAGAGCGGGTCGAACGTCGGCGCATCGTTCGAGAGATACTCTGCATAGCGCACCAGGTCGAAATGCACATCCACATGCTCGCGCACATAGTCCGCTATATCCTCCACAAAAAGCGTCGCCAGATGCTGCGCCCGGTCTGTCGTACCGCTCACCCCGAAGGACCACTCCAGATTGTCCTCGTCCAGCTGCGCGAAACGGCCGCCCTCCGGCAGCAGCGTGCGATTGGCTATGCGCGGCCCCAGCGTATCGTCCTCCCCCCGCAGGAAACGCTTCACCGGCTCGATCAGCCGCGACTCCCGCTCCAGCCCGATGCTCCCAAGGTACTCGCGCGAAAGCACGCGGTCCGCCACCTCGATGCCCAGGTCCACCTGACGCACCTCGTGCCCTTGCGACACATAGAGCCCTTTCAGATACGCCGTAGCGGGATAGGGCGTATTCAGCTGGGTCAGCGGCGGTGTGATGAGCAGTATTCGCATATTCCACATAACGTGCTTCACCCGCCTTTATTGTACCGCCCCCACATTATTATCCGCCAGCGCGCACCACCTCCGACCTCCAACCTCCGACCTCCGACCTAAAAAACCTCCGACCTCCGACCTCCGACCTAAAAAAAAGCCACCTGTTGTGACGCGAAAAAACGCCCTTGTAACCCACTGAACGTCAAGCTCCCAACCTATCATCGACTTACCAACGACTTACCAACGACTTACCAACGACTTACCAACACCTACTATAGTAGTAGTTGATAAGGTGTTAGCATGTCCGACGCAGGCCGATTACAGCACCTTCTGCGGTCGTCCACCGGTCGGGGTTCCGGGCATGTGGCCATGCGGCGCCGGCGGGACAGCCGCCAGCGCGACCGGTACACCACACGCCAGCGCGACCGCCGGACACAAAAAAAGGCGCGGCAAGCCGCGCCTTAATCACTGGCAACAAACCCTCTACCAGGCGAAGCCGAAGGAAAACACCGCCTGGAAACTGTTGCGCGGCAGCAGCGTGGTGCGGGCTGTCTGGTTGTCCAGGTCCAGACTCACCACTCCGTTGACCTCCTGCAGCAGTTCGTCGGCATCCTCGCTGTTGTCGCGCGACAGCAGGTCGATGACATTCAGGAAGGCGTACTGCAAGCGGAGTCCAACAAACATGTCGTCGGAGAACCAGTATTTCATCCCCGCGTTGGCGTCGAGCGCCAGTCCGCTGAGTATGTTCAGCACCAGCGACTCCTCGTCGCCCGAGTTGCTTTTCTCCAGTGCCTGCCCGTCCATCTTGACCTTGCTCGAAAGCCGCGGAGCCAGGTTTATACCCAAGCCGGCGCTGACGGAGAAGCGGTCGCTGATGCGATAGGACAGGAAGGGGTTGACCTGCAGGCGCACATGCTGGGCCAGGAAGCTCAGCTGGTGCTCCTCGGGGGTGCCGTTGGGGCTGAGGGTGACCGTCCCGCTGAAGGGGGTGACGCTGTAGTAGAGCGACGTGTAATTGCCCCAGCCGAAGTCGTGGCCCACGGTCTCGTAGCCGTAGAAGGCACCCACGCCGACGCTCACCAGGTTCGACAGGCGCTGTTCGGCGTCCTGCGACATGCGATCGCCGCTGACGGCATCGACCCATGTGCCCTCCACATTGAGGTGCTGCGGCACGAAAGCCGGCATCACACTGAAGCCTGCCTGGCGCTCGCCGGGGCCGGGCACATAGACCACGCGGTAGGTCATCTGCGCGCTGGCCGCCATTCCAAGCGCCATCGCGACTAGAAGGATTATTGTCTTTTTCATTTTGGGTTTGAATTTATGGTTGTCTGTATATGTAGTGATTAGCATGTGGGGGGCTATACATAGAAGTCAATCCGCCATAGCGGAATGGCGGATTGACTTCCGTGGCCCGGGGCACTCACATTATTTCTTTTTGCCCTTCTTGGCAGGGGCGGCCTTGGCGCTGTCGGCAATGCCGAGCTTGGCCTTGATGGCAGCGGGGATAGCATCCTTGTGGACCACGATATTCATGGTCTTGTAGCGGACGAAAGCCTTGCTGCAGAAGAAGTTGCCGCCGAATTCGCCGTTATATTTGCCCCAGCTGTTCTTCACCATGTAGTATTCGTTGCCCATCTGGTCCTTGGCCTTGCCGTAGATGAGCATGCCGTGGTCGTCGGTGGTCTCCCAGTTGTCGTATGCCTGCTGGCGCTCCTCCTGGGTCACCCAGCGCTGCGGCGTGGGGTGCTTGGCAGCCTCGTCGGCGATGTCGCTGGCGCTCATGCCGCTCCACCTGGCCTGGTCGCTACCCACCTTGGCGGCAGCCTTGCCGTCGGTGGCCGGCAGCACGGCGAATCCCTTGCGGGTGTAGCGGAAGCCCGGCTCGCTGACGTCGGCGCCCCAGGCGATGGTGTAGCCGTTGTCGATGGCATAGTCAAAGACCTCCATCATCTCGTCGAGCGGCAGGTTCCAGCTCTGGCCCCAGCGCCAGTTGTCCTGGATTTCGAGCACAAACTGCTCGTAGAAGGGGTGATGAGTGTAGCTGGTGATGCTCACATAGTCGTCGGGGTTCAGGCCCAGGCTCTCGCCGAAGCTCTTCGGAGTGTACTCCACACCCTTGTAGTTGAACTTCTCGGGAATCTTGCCTAGATAGGTCTCGTGCACGGCCTTCACGGCTTTCAGCCACAGGGGCTCGCCGTCGGGGCTGTACTGCAGTTTCTTCAGCTTGCCTTTGGCCACGGCCTCGACCATGCGGTCGGTCAGGGCACTGAGCTCGGTGTGGTTGCTGAGGGTGTCGCCATACATGGCACCGGCGGGCATCAACTCGTCGGGCACCATGCCGTAGTGCTTGAGGCAGTAGATAACGTCGTTGAAGGCACCGCCCTGGCTGAAGCTGACGTCGCCGTGGGTGCGCACAGCTGCCATAGCGCGGTCGTTGTAGGTCTTCTCGACCACATACATCTCGCTCAGGTCGTATTCACCCTTGCCCATGCGGAGCAGCTCGGCCTCGAGGAAGGCGAGTCCACTGTAGCTCCAGCAGGTACCGGCGTTATTCTGGTCTTTCACTGAGGTGACGGGGATAACTTTGACGGTGTCAAACTTGTAGCCCTCATCCTCGGTTTTCTTCTCTTCCTGTGCGAACACAGTGCTGGCGCAAATGGCAATGGCGCCAAGAGTCAGGATTGCTTTTTTCATCGTATGTATTTATTTTATATATTTTGTTTTCGCATAAAAAGCGGTGCAAAATTACACAATTTTCCCGACATGGAGGAAAATATTTTTTCCATGTCGGGAAAATCGGGTGCCCATGCGGCTTTGATGCCTCTGCACGGGCGTTGTCTGTACTACTCTTCCGGGGCGAACATCGGGTCCCAGGCGGGGAGCATGACAGGCTTCTGGTCCATCATGGCGCGGATGTTGGCGGGAATATACTTCTCTTCCAGCACCACGCGGAACATGTACTCGTTGAACCAGTCGTTGGTCATAATCAGGTTGCCCTGCCAGCCGTAGTTGGGCCCCCAGCTGTTCTCCACCATCCACTTCAGCGGCTTGCCGTCCTTGTCGAGGTCGACGGCGCAGAGGGTCATGGCGTGGCTCGAGCCGCTGGCGAAGGTGCTGACGCGCTGCTTCTTGTCCATGCCGAAGGTGGTTCCCATGAGGCTCTCGTAGTCGTAGTTGTTCATGTCCATCAGGCCGTTG
The DNA here is from genome assembly GCA_045576855.1 of Bacteroidales bacterium. Classification (GTDB taxonomy): domain Bacteria; phylum Bacteroidota; class Bacteroidia; order Bacteroidales; family P3; genus Colimorpha. The sequence goes on from JAZNHG010000007.1 coordinate 63,218, forward strand.
TCGCGGTTGAGGAACTTGCCCACGTCGCAGCTGAAATACATCATCGTGCTGTCCTTGATCGAGGCGATGCACATGGGGGCTATATCCTCCATCGGCAGGTTGAGGTAGCGCCAGTTCTGTCCGTCGTAGACGTGGCGGTCGTACTGGATTTCGTAGACTTTGTAGTACTCGCGGGTGGGGTCGTTCATCACCATGTAGTACTTGCTGAAGTCGGTCTTGGCGAATTTCTCGTAGAACTCCTTGGGAGTGTAGGTGGCGGTCTCCACTATTTCGCCTTTGGCGTTCTTCTGCTGCCAGGTGAACTGGGCCGGGGGCTCGCCCATCGTGAGGGCCAGCATGCGGTAGATGGTGGCGAGCATCTCGGTCTTCTTGGTCTGGAGCTTCTGCGGGGTCATGCCCTTCTGGGCGGCCATCTCGCGCAGCTGCAGACCGTCCTCACGCAGCTTGAGGGCGATGAGGTTGCTGATGCTGCTGGTGTTGTTGGTGTTGTAGGTCTCGGGCATCACGTCGGCCGGCACCAGGCCGTACTTGTCTATCAGGTTGGCCACACCGGTGAACTGACCACCGTCGCCGATGGGGTTCTTGAAGAGCCATTCCACCTCCTGGTCGTTCATAGGTTTCTTGTAGGTGTCAATCATAGCCTGCAGGAAGAGGTTGCTCTTCTCCAGCTGGTCGAAGAAGAAGAGGTACGCCTGCGAGAACTGGAAGTCGGCGGGCAGGTTGTGCTTGCGGATGGCCTGGTTGCGGAGCACATTCATACCGGTAAACATCCAGCAACGGCCGCTGCTCTTCTGGTCCGTGACGGCCTTGCTGACCACACGGTGTGAGAAGTGCGAGTCGAACTTGGTGGCATTCTCGTAGTTCATAGCCAATTTGGCGGGGCTGTTGGTCACCAGGATGTTGCGCAAAGCCTTGTCGCTGGCGTTGCCACCGAAAGATTGCTTCATCTGCTGCATCATCTCGGTAGTGATACCGCCGTTGTACTGCGGCTCGGCCGCTTTCTTTTTCTGTGCCGTGGCACCGCTGCAAATCAGCATGGTGCCGAGGGCAAGTGCTAAATACTTCTTCGTCATATCTATATTATTTATGTTTTCATTATACTATCCAGCCGGGCATCGAGGGGTGCAAGAGACGTCAGGCTGTCGGGACTCGGGGCCGGTGTCTCATAGTCCATGCCGGGCAGCTCCATGCCCACGTCTGCATTCTGATGGATCTTTTGTACAAATTCATCCAATTCTTCTTGTGTAATGTCCATAATGACCATATTCACCCGATTGTAATATTGCAGGCTCTGCGCGCGATAGCGAAGCCAGTCGCGATAGTTGTGCAGATTCCCCATGATAGTGCGCAGTTCCCTGTTTCTAAGGTATTTCGAAGGCAGATTGATTCCAGGGTAGTCGTCGGGATGAGTTATGATTTGGTGCTTGATTTCTTCTATCTCGTCTCCCCAGTGGTTCCATCTTTCTATGGTCGACTGCATCAGCGAGTAACACATACCCACATTGTCGACGAATTGGAAGTTACGCAGGTTCTTCCACGTGTCGATACTGGCGGAGAATATCTTATATGTAGTATTGTCGTAGGAGAGCGAATAAAGCTGCAACGCATCGTCCACCAGCGCCGCGAGCTCCTCCTCGGGCAACTGTTCCAAGTCCTCCACCGGATGGCTCAACAGCCATTGCGACACGGTGTCGGATCTCCCGACATAATCATATACATACCCCACCATCTGTCCGTAGATGTCGACAGCCGACACCAAAGCCATAGCCATAAGATGCCGGTCTTTGTTGCGATGATGGCGTTCAACCAGAGAGGCTGCCACGATGGTAAATGCCAACGAGATGGTGGTGCCGATGATAATCATCCCGATTTGTTTCCACAATCCACCCTTGACATTTACATTGACTTTTGGCGGTCGCAATATTTTTATTCCCATACTGATTTGATGTCGATAAACATGTTTTTTGCGGTGCAAAATTACCAAAATTTGACGATTCGGCAAAATATAATTTACCAAGTCGGAAAAAACATGTATTTTTGCCGCTGGAAATATTAATACGACAACAAGATATGAAACACATCAAACCCTTTATGGCCGCGGCAATGGCGTTATTATGTTTTGCCTGCACCAAACCCGACGCACCTGCAACAACCGACACCACGCCCGAAGCGACCCCTCCGGCCGACAACATCTACCAGTTCAAGGTGCTCGACGGACAGGGCGACAGCGTGTCGCTTTCCATCTATGAAGGCCAGGTGCTGCTGGTGGTCAACACCGCCACCCAGTGTGGATACACGCCCCAATACGAGGACTTGGAACGGATATATCAGGCATTTAAAGGTCAAGGCTTCTCCATCCTCGATTTTCCCTGCAATCAGTTCGGCAATCAGGCCCCCGGCAGCTACGAGGATATCCACGGCTACTGCACCGACCACTATAACATCACCTTCCCCCAGTTCGCCAAAATCGACGTCAATGGCGCCAATGCTTCACCCCTCTACGTGTGGCTCAAGGAGAAGAAACCCGGCAATATACAATGGAACTTCACCAAGTTCCTCATCGACCGTCAGGGCAATGTGTTGCGCCGATTCGAACCCAACGCCAATATGCTTGCCGTGGAGAACGCCATCAAGCAAGAGGTAGAGAAATAGCCCCCTCTGCCATGCCCCCGGCCTCCGACACCGTACAATTCCTGCGGCGCCTCTATACCCAGCAGCGCACGATGCAGCTATCCGCCGCCGAGGTGGAGCGACTGCAGCATGCCGCTGGCCAAGGTGACCCGCTGGCTCAATACGGCTATGGCCGCTGGCTGTACTTTGCCGTCACACACGACGGCGCCACGCAGGAGGCCGAACAACTCTTCTTTGCAGCCAAAGAGAAGGTTGCCGACAGTCTGGCGGTGTACTCGCAGATGCTCCGATACGGCGAAACCTCGGTCACCCACCCTGCCGTCATGGACCTCGCCCGCAGCGAGGAGTTGCTCGACCAAGCCATCGGTATGGGCAGCGAACTGGCAGCCATCATGAAAGCACGGCATTGTATGTTCGGCAACTTCTGTACCGCCGACCCGCAGGCAGCCATAGAGTCCATACACCACCGCCTGGCATCCGACAGCCACCCCGACCCGCTATGGCATTGTCTGCTCGGCCATGCCTACGAAGAACTGGGCCAACGAGACATGGCCATCGTGCAATACGAGCAGGCCATCCGTCTGGGCGAGCCCGAAGCCTACGGCCATCTGGCCACTCTCTACCTGCAACGCGGCAATACCGCCCTCTACGAGGAATACATGGAAGAGGGCATCGAGAAGGGCAACACGCTCTGTCTCCTCTACCAAGCCGATACCGACGACGACCTCTACGACGCCTTGCCTCCGGAAGAGCAACGGCAACTCCACCTGGCTGTGGACTCGCGCCTCGAGCGGGGACTGCGGCTTTGCGACGGTGCTTGCGCTTATTACCTGTGGCTGCACCACTTCTACGGCACGCTGGGCTTCGCCAAGGACGAGGCCAAGGCATTCGCCTACCTCCAACGTGGCGTACAGCTTGGCCACACTGCCTGCATAATGCAAATGGCCTCGTCGGCTGCCGACGGCGATTTGCCGCCAGCAATGGCCCTATCGCCCCTTGCCATAGACGAGCTACGACTCAGGGCCGCCCGCTACAATCCCGGCGACGACGACCTCCTCCGCGACCTGCAGGCGGCTTCCGACCCGGCTTTCCTGCTGAAATACAAGGCCGAACTGGAGCGGTACTGGTACCCGCTCATGGCCGAACGCCTCGCGGACATCGACGTGGACGACGGCCGCTACGATGCATACGTATAACAATTTAGGATATTCTATGGAACAAGAGAACATCGCCAGTCGCATCATAGACCTAGTGGACGAAATGCGCCACAACTCGCAAGACATGCGCATGTGGAAGAACATCCCGCTGGCCCAGGAGTGCATGCAATTGCTCCGCAAGCTCGACGACTCCGACGAGACGCCTATGGGCAAGGCCCTGGCATGCAACGCCATCTGCGAGCAACTGCCCGAATACGATGTACCACGCCTCGTGCTGGAGATTCTCTGTCTAGAACGTCAACTGGTCGAGCAGGCTACCGACGAAGAAGGACTCACCCTCGACGAGGTTGACGCCGAGATACAACGCCTCAGCGACTATATCGACACCGACCGCGTCAGCCCCGAGACCTTCATGAAGCGCCACCATCGCCACCTGAACTTCGACCCCGTCGAGCGCACCCAACTCTGGGAGGACGTCTACTACGAGGCCGAACAGGAATGCGACCGCCGCCTGGGCGACACCCCGCGCGGGATGGGCTTCTGCTTCGCCCACTGGAGCACCTTCCGGCAGGTGCTGGCCGAAAGGGGTATCCGTTGGCGTTCGCCCAGCGAGATGAACCCCCACGTATTGTTCGACTAACCAATAAATACACATATTTATGGCAATTCCAAACAATCAACTCAAGTATATATGGAAGAATTGAGAAAAATCATCCAGCTGGATTACAACGGCCCCGTAGACAAAAACGGCCTGCCACACGGCTCGGGCACCTTGACCTATCGCGTGGAACCCCAACCCGACGCCGCAGCCGAGGGCCTCGGCAACCTGCGCTACACAGGCCAGTTCGTGCACGGCAAGCGGCAGGGCGAAGGCGATTTCCATGCGCTGGGCCTCCACTATAACCCCGTCTCCGAATACGAATGGTACGCCGAAGGCGACTACGACAGCTGTGGACGGTTCATCCAATCGGCACACGCTCCCGGCTCCTGGAAGCGCTACATCGCCTGCTGGTACCCCTACTTCGAGGGCACCTGGATGGACGACATGCCGCTCGAATCGCGCTGGAAGAGCAAGACCACAGCCGACGAGCTGGAGCATATTCGCCGCACCACGATGGAGGCTCTCAAGGATATGACACTGACCCTCGTGCAATGATTAGGATTGAGACTCACCCGACCGACAGCCCACTCTTCGGACAGAGCAAGTGGTGGGGCCAGCCTGATATGCCGGCCGACCTCGACTACCCCGAGGTGACAGTGGTCGACGACGACGGCGAGGAATACCAAGACCCCCTCACCTTCGTCTGTCAGCTGCGCTGCCGCGACCTGGCCCCCTGCGACCCCGAAGGGCAGCTGCCACACGAGGGCATGCTCTACTTCTTCGCCGCCCTCGACTATTTCTTCGGCCACCTCGACACTCTCCTCGACCCCGGCATGGGCCTGTGGCAGCAGCGGCACTTCCGCGTGCTCTATGCTCCCACCTGCGACGAGCTGCACGCGCACAGCATCGTCTACGACGACGGCACACCCGCCTGCCGCCCAGCCGAGGCCATCACCTTCGTCCCGTGCGACAAGGCCACCGACGGGCTCCGCCTACTCGGCCGCCCCTGGCTGGACGAGGTCCACGAGCAGATGCCCGACATGGTCTCGCTGCTCCAGCTCGACGGGAACGACCGCTGGGGCCTGCGCTTCTACGACTGCGGCATGCTCCATTTCCTCATCTCCCCTTCCGACCTTGCCAACCGCCGCTGGGACAGGGTGCAGTGCCACCTCTTCTCGTTCTGACGCAAACAATTGTTCAATTTAAATAACAAAAAACAAATGAAAAAACTCAAATTCCTTGCCCTGGCAGCCGCCGTGCTGCTCATGGGCGCCTGCAAACCGAAGCCCGAAGCCCCCGCCGAGGTGGCTTCCACCGACAACATCTACCAGTTCACCGTCCAGGACGGCAACCTCAATCCCGTCAGCCTCAGCGACTACCAGGGCCAGGTGCTGCTGGTGGTCAACACCGCCACCCAGTGCGGATTCACCCCGCAGTACACCGACCTGCAGCAGCTCTACGACCGCCACCACGCCCAGGGCCTCGAAATCCTCGACTTCCCCTGCAACCAGTTTGGCGAACAGGCCCCCGGCTCCAATGAGGAAATCCATGCCTTCTGCACCGGCAACTACAACGTCACCTTCCCCCAGATGGCCAAAATCGACGTCAACGGCGACAGCGCCACGGCTCTCTACCAGTGGCTGAAGAGCAAAGCCCCCTTCGGCGGATTCGACACCACCGACCGCATCGGCGCCTACCTCGACCAGATGTTCCGCGCACAGGACAGCCTCTACACCCAGAACCCCGACATCAAATGGAACTTCACCAAGTTCCTCATCGACCGTCAGGGCAATGTGGTGCGCCGTTTTGAGCCTACCGACAAGATGGCCGACGTCGAGAAAGCCATAGCCGAACTGCTCTAGACGCGCCCCTTGCGTCGATATTCGACTGCTACACCCTCGTGGCGTAGCAGTCGATATTTTGTATATGGAAGCCCGGCATAGTTGCCCACCGACCCGTCGGCCGGCACCACACGGTGGCAGGGGATGAACAGATTCAGCGCATTGGCACCCACCGCCGAGGCCACTGCCCGCACCGCCGTGGGATAGCCCGCCCGGCAGGCCAACTCGCTGTAGCTCTCCGTATAGCCCGGCGGTATGGCCGCTATGGTCCGCCACACTGCCTGCTGCAGCTCGGTGCCGAATGTACGCATCCGAATCTCCATCGGCATACAGTCCATAAACCTGCTGTCTATCATGTCGGCGGCCGCCAGCGTGACTGCGGTCGGCTGCTCCACCACCTCGGCGGCGAAACCCCTCTGCAGGCGCCGTATCACTGCGTCATAGTGGGTCGATGCCGGCCACAGGCACAGACACAGACTGTCTCCGATGGAACCCAGCACCACCTCGCCATAGCGAAAGCGGTGCCGCGTGGTGTATATCGTATTCTCCGACATCTCGAGTGCGGTATGCAAAGAAAACCCCGCCCATTTCCGGACAGGGTTTCTAGATCTAAAAATCTAAAACAAATTACCTTTTTCTCTCTGCTACTCCCGGCTTGGCGGAAGCCATCAGACCCGACTATCGGATTATCTGATTGCGCCGCAGGCGGGACCCGATATTACTCGGCCTTCTTGACCCTGAGGGCACTTCAAGCAGCCCGATTACTCGGCCTTCTTGGCGTACTTCTTGTACTTCGACATGAACTTATCGACACGACCAGCGGTGTCAACCAGTTTCAGCTTGCCAGTGAAGAAGGGGTGCGAGGTGTTCGAGATTTCGAGTTTCACCACAGGATACTCCTTGCCATCGGTATAAGTGACGGTCTCTTTGGTGTTGGCACAGCTCTTGGTGAGAATCATAGTGTCGTTCGACATGTCTTTGAACACCACAAGGCGATAGTTTTCGGGATGAATTCCTTTTTTCATTTCTTTACTTTTTGCCGTCTAACCCGTTCATTGCTAGACGATTGTTCATAATTCGGTTTATTATTTCGTGCTGCAAAGATACAACTTTTTCCGAAACCGGCAAAATCTTTCTCTATTTTTTTCATCTTTTCCGCCGCCCACGGCTCCCTGCGGGCACATGCACTCCCCTATTCCGCCGCATCCTACACGACGACAACCGGCCGTCGGCAGGCATGCAAGGGCGGTTCGAGGTGGGGTCGGCGAGGCATCCGAAATGTTAAAATGGTAGGATGGTGGTAGGTTGATGGTAGGTTGATGGTAGGATGGTGGTAGGATGACCCCCCTCTTGGGGAGTGGTCTGTGGCCAGTGGTCAGTGTTATCCGGCCCCTAGGGTCTGCCTTTCAATAGCACAGCCCGGATAAGCAACGGGTATCTCTGGCCCGTAGGGCCTTTCTATTGAAAGGAAGCTCCTGGCGGAGCATCCGTCTGTGTATGCTTGGGTTGCGTGTCTGTCTATTGAAAGAATGCTCCTGACGGAGCAGGTCTGTCGCGTGAACTTGGCCCGTAGAGCCTGCCTTTCAATAGCACAGCCCGGATAAGCAACGGGTATATCTGGCCCGCGGGGCCTTTCTATTGAAAGGAAGCTCCTGGCGGAGCATCCGTCTGTGTATGCTTGGGCTGCGTGTCTGTCTATTGAAAGAATGCTCCTGACGGAGCAGGTCTGCCGCGTGAACTTGGCCCGTAGGGCCTTTCTTTCAATAGCACAGCCCGGATAAGCAACAGGTATATCTGGCCCGTAGGGCCTTTCTTTCAATAGTGCACAAAGACAATATCGACCCGTATTGAACTCCCACTACTGCATCTGTGATTGGCCCTCTTGCGTTCCTCGGATGTCTGGATGCCTGTCTCCCAGTTATTACTTAAAAGTAGTTCGGCATGGTGTGGTTGTATTATATGGCCATACTACAAGAGGCTGCCACCCGGCAAGTCGGGGTCTTGGGCAGGAGGACATACCCGGGCCGGTGACTTCCCGCATTTCTTTCTTCTCTTGTGCCGGAAGACGAGGCCGTCGAGGGCCATATAGCTGAGGATGCCGGAGAAGAGCAGCGAGACCATGTCGCACACCACAGGCTGCCAGTGCCAGAGCAGGCCGATAATCTGGATAATCACCATGCGAAGCAGATAGACACCCACCGCCGAGGCATTGTAGCCCAGCAGGCGCAGCAGATTGCCCCTGAGGCCCACCCCGCGCATCCGGTCGCGCCACACAAAGCGTGAATAGAGCATGAAGTTCATCACCACAGCACATTCGAAGCCGATAAAGGGCGCCATCACATAACGGCCAAAATATTGGTGGAACAGATAGTTCGAGCACAGCCACACCAAGAGCAGCTCAATCAGTGTGCCCGGTATGTTGCACACCGAAAAACCGACAAAGCGCTTGACTGTCAGCCAGGGTTTCCTCCACCATCTCATGCTTCGTCACGTTTTTGCGGGTCGATGATAGCGTATTTTCTCATATTTCTCTTTGTTGTTTTCGTTTGACAAACAGTATTACTTTAGCCACTTCGCTCCATTCTAATCGTCCACAAACTGCCATCTCAGCCGTTCGCCGGCGTCGAGCAACAACCACGAAGCCCGCTCTGAAGCGTCCTTCAGGCAGTCCAGCGTCACATATTCCACCCCCTCGAATTGGGTCGACTTGCGGTGATGGTCATGCCCCTGCAAGCAGAGGTTGACATCGGCGTCGGCCAGCATACGCGCCATCTGGTAGGTCTCCTCCAGCGGCAGATTGCCCGACACAAACTGAGAATGGTCGGTACGGAACAGATTGACATGGGTACATACCACACAATGGCGATACTCGTGTCTGGAGCGCAGCACCTCCGCCAGCCATTCCATCTGGCGACGGCCATGACAACCGCCGCCCGAGTCGAGCATGACGTACAGGTCGCGATAGTTAGGCGTGACAACAATGAAGCTGTAGGTCGATGAGCCAAAGAGGTGCTTGTAGTCGTTCCACTGGTCGAAAAGCAGGTCGTGGTTGCCCACGATAGCGCACAGCGGCGCCCCATTGCCGGGCCATCCGGCACTGTCGGCCACGGCAGCGGCCACAGACATAGCACCTCGCCGGTCCACTATATCGCCCAGCAGCAGCCCTGCCACCGCACGGCTATCGGCCCGCAGCCGCGCCACAAAGCGTTCGAAACGCTGTGGATATGCCGTGGTATGCACATCCGAACACACATGCATACGGTATTCGTCGGCCGCTGCCATCAGCACACGCGGCCCGCGCTCTGTATTAAGTTGCAGCGATTCCGCCACACGCTCCTCCACCGGTGCGCTGGCAGGCACCACCAGCCCCGACAAATCGACCCTGTCGCATCCTGCCAGCAGCATTGCGGCCATTATCCATATCACTGTTTTTTTCACAACAACCTATTGTATATGATGCAAATACAAGCGCCTAACCCAACTTTGCGGATGGATTTTCACGCTGCAAAAATACTATTATTTTTGGATATTGAAAGTAAAACCTCCGATGATGGCAGCCTCATAGTAGTTGGCACTCAGCGAAAGCATTCCCGTTGGATGCAGGAGCCACCGCAGGTACAATTCGCCACGGTCCGCCAGCCGCCGCGCACACCGCAGCGACACTATTGGCTGATAGGCGCGGTCTGTCACAAAGTCGTCGTAGTCGGCCAGCCTCACCTCGCCCCGCCAAGGCCCGTTGCCCAGGGCGAACGAATAGCACAGCTCGTACATCAGGTTCAAGGGCTCTGCCACCCAATCCATACTCTCGCCCAGCCAGTCGACGCCTGCCGGGGCCACCATGCGGTCGGCCAGACCCAGCATGAGGCGCCATCCGCGCCACTGCAGGCCCACCAGCGCCCCGCCGCTCAGTTCGTCGATATTCCATTGGGCGAAGCGCCGCCACAGTGCACGGTAGTCGAAGCGCACTTCGATATTGCCACAGGGGACGGCTATGCCGACCCCGGCCGCCGCAGCCCACTCGCCGGCGCTGCAGCCCGTCGCGCCCACATGGTACGAGATGCCGCTGGACGGATGCCGCTCCAGAAGCACCGCGGCCGTGCCGTACAGGCCATAGGCATAATTATGCCCGCCCCCGAGGCGCAGGTCGAGCGCTGTGCGCTGGGCCCGCAGCCCCAGGGACAAGCAGAGCAGAGCAAGCAAAACGGTCAGTTTTCCTCGCATCGGCTACCGGTATTAGAGCTTGATGCCCAAGCGGATCAGCAGCATCGAGGGGGCTATATTGCCGCTCTTGCCACTCTCATGTTCGCGGTCGGTATCGCCAGCATAATACTCGGTCTCTTCCATTTCCCACTTCACCTTCGAGGCTCCGAGGGCATAGTATTCGATGCCGAGCGAGTACTTGTCGTTGATGGTGATGCCTGCACCGAGACGGAATGCGAACGACACGGCCGTCGAGTAAGAGATATTCTCGTCCCATTCGTAGCGATAACTGCCGTCACGACCTTCCTCATGGATGGCGTAGGGTGTGATTACGCGCAGATTGGCACCCAGTCCGGCACCGGCATAGAGACCCAGATTGCCGCCTAGGTTGTAGTTGTAGTTCAGGCCCAGCATGAGCGGCACGTTGATGTAGCGCGGTGAGGTGATGCTGAACTCATCAGACTCATTCTCTGCATCGTCCTGCACTTCGCTGAAATAGTCGTTCAGGTCGCCGTTGAGGCCGTTGTAGATGGCGTCGAGGCTGACCGTCACGGAGAGGCCCTGCACGGCCGCAATCGGGTTCTGCCACTCGGCACCGAGCATAAAGCCCAGGCCTGCACCGCCTTTCTTGCTGTGGTCTTCGAACCAGAGGCCCCAACGTTCGATACCATCGTCATAATCGACAGTTGCATCGGCGAAGTCGCCCCTCGGGAAGGAACCGCCGAGTTTGAGGGTCAGTGAACTCTGTGCGCTGGCTGCGCCGGCTGTCAGCACGAGGAGCAACAGCATAGTCAATACTTGTTTTTTCATAGGTTAAAATGTTTATTGGTGTTAATAAATAAAGGTTCGCGCGAGGTCATTGCGCCACGTGGACGCCGGTGAGGAGCGAGAGCAGCCGGAGCGCGCCGTGCCCGTTGGCGGGCCGCACGGCATTGCCGTCCACTTCGGCGTTGGCGGCCTTGCGGCCCGGGGCATCGGCTCCGGAGCCGTCACTGTACTTGAAGTAGAGTTCGAACGACTCGCTGTCAGTACTCACACGGCACCTGGAGGGCCATTCGCCGTCGTAGTTGTAGCGGAGCGACACCGCGCCACCGTCGGCGTCGACGATGGCGGTGGGGTTGCAGAGCGCGACATCCCAATTGCCGAAGACGGCGGCCAGCAGGCTGCCGAGGGGGTTGCGCCTGTCGTCGTAGCTGAGCGTAATGTGGCCGTCGCCGTCGATGCGGACCGGATTGTCGCCGTCCCAGGTGATGCGGACGCGCTCGCCGTCGGCGCTGAAGGAGCTGACGCATCCCTGGCCGTTGTAGGCTATGTCGATGGTACCCTCGTGGGGGATGTAGACTTGGTCCAGGCGGCCGTCGGAACGGTATAGGTCTACGGTGACGCCGCTGCGCTCCTCGTAGCTGTAGAGCCAGAGGCTCTCCATCTGACGCTGGCTGTTGTAGGACGGTTGCACCTCGTAGAGGAGCCATGCCTCGCCATCGCTGGGGTCTTTCATCCAAACGCTGATTTCGTCCATGAGGCCCGAATGCCAGCCGATGTCGAAGCGGGTCTGCTCGCCATCGCTGTCGACGACGGTGAGCACAGTGAGGTTTTTGGTGTTGTCCGGCAGGGGATCCGTGTCGGAATCGTCGGGCTGACAGGCCGCAAGCACCATGCTCGCGGCAAGCATGACGGCACAGACGGTGGTGTGTCTTCTGTTCATTACTGTTTTGCCCTGGCTACGTCTATCGGGCGCAACTGCTGCTGTCGGCCCGGTTCCCTGCCGGCCGGCTGGTGGTGTACAATTGTGGAAGGCGCATAAAAAAAGCGCGGGAACCAGTACCTTGCTTATCCCGCTGCTTGGGCCTTCGCATTGCCCGATTGTATAGAATAAGCAATGCCAATGCCCACGCTGACGACACACGGCAGAATGCCGCGCACCAATCCATGGACGAGGACCAATTGCTTTATCGCGATACAATCTTTGAAGTTGCGAAGTTCAAGCAGCCGCAGATAAAACGCAGTACACGTCTTTTTAATATGTCCTTGTATTCCACCCGATTACCCTGTTAAAGCATTGGGTGTTCAACAATGCAAAGATACAACTATTTTCCAGATTGCCAAAATATTTTTCCCTGCGATGCCGAAAAAAAACACCAGCTTCGGTACCACGCCACTGATGGCAAACAACGCATTCCGCCAAAAGCACACTGGGCCGGGGAGGGACAATACACGGCGACGTGAGGATAAAACGGACTGGCAATCGGCTCGGAAACAACGTAATAAAACCTTACCAACTCCTACTGCGGTAGGTGTTCATAAGGAGTTGGTAAGGAGTTGGTAAGGAGTTGGTAAGGAGATGATAGGTTGGGAACCTCATTTTGAGGCGGTTACAAGGGCGTTTTTTCGCGTCGCAACAGGTGGGTGCGGCGTGGGCCCCGGGGGCCCGACCTACTGCCGGCCGTCCCATCGCAGGCCGACCATGAGGGTGCGGCCGGGCTGCGGCGTGCCGCCGTGGTCGCGCCACGGGCGATCGAGCAGGTTGTGCACATCGGCGCTGAGCATGAAACCACAGGGCAGCGCATACTCTGCGCCGGCATCGAGCAGCGCCACAGTGCCGTAGGGTTGCCAGCGCCCGTCGGCATCGGCCCAGCTGCCCTGGCGGTGACGGACGGCGGCGCCGGCCCGCAGCCACAGCCGTTTGCCGAGGGCCAGACGGGCGGTGCAGCGCGCCTGGTGGCGCAGGTAGTCCTGCGACGAGCCGCTGACCCACTCGCCGGCATCGGCCGCGACATGGCAGAAGGCGTAGAGGGCGCGGAGCGTGAGCCGTCCGCACCGCAGCTGGCCCAGGGCCTCGAGGCCATAGGCGTCGACGGCGGTGTGGTTCATCGAGTACCAGAGTTCCTCGTCGGGCCGGCGCACCCAGTCGATAGTCTGCCGCCCGGCGCGGTAGTAGGCCGTGAGCTGCAGGTCGGCATGCTCCAGTCCGCGGCTGGCCGCTGTCAGTTCGACGGCGGTGCTGTGTTCGGGTCCCAGGTCGGGATTGGCCCGCTGGTTGGCGCTCTGATAGTAGAGGTCGGTGAAGGTGGGCAGGCGGTAGGTGTGGGAGAGGGCGAGCTGCAGGCCGAGCCACGGCAGTTTGTACTCCGCCGCGGCGGCCAGTCCATAGTGCGGTCCGAAGCGGGAGTTGAGATGTCCGAGGGCCACGGCGAGGGCCTGCAGGCGCCGGCCGGCATAGCGATAGCCGCCGAAGAGACTGGCCCCCAGGCGGGCATCGGCGTGGTCGTAGGGCGGGGCCAGGCTGCTGTCCGGCTGTCCGAGCACGTTGCTCCAGATACCCTCGCGCCGCAGGTCGACACCAGCCAGCAGGCTGCCTCGCCCCAGGGGCACGGTGGCCTCGGACCGCAAGCCCAGCAGGCTGGAAAGGTGGCGGTTGTGGCCGGCATACCAGGCGGGCACCTGGCTGACGTATCCGTCGCGGAACAGCTCGAAGCGGTCGGCATGCAGGCGGCCGTAGAACGACGTCTGCAGGCTGAAGCCTTTGCACCGCCAGCTGTCTGTAGCCGAGGCCACGAGGGTGCGCGTGGCTTCGTACTGGTCGGGATAGGCGGTGCTGTAGAATCCGGCGCTGCCGAAAGCCTTGGCTTGCGCTCCGGCCAGCAGGTGCTGGTCGTGGCGTTCGCCGTGGCGGCGGGCCTGCACGAGGAGGCTTCCGTGACGGTAGTCGGTGTTGGGGCGGTAGCCGTCGCTGCGGCTGTAGGTGCCCGCCAAGGTCAGGGCCCAGGGACCGGCGGCACGGGTGGCCAGCAGCGAAGCGTGGGCGGTGCCGTAGCTGCCGGCCGTCACCTGCGCCAGCAGCCGGTCGCGGTAGTCGTCGCAGACCACGATGTTCACGGCACCGCAGTAGGCCACAATGCCGCGGGCCAGCAGCTGGGCCGGGGTGAGCAGCTCCACACGCTGCACCATCGTCAGGTCGATGGGGATGTCCATCGTGTGGTGGCCCGTCTGTGCATCGGTGAGGTTGATGCCGTTCAGCAGCACCAGCATCTGGTCGAACGAGCTGCCCCGCATGGAGAGGTCGCCCTGCACATCGTCGCCGCCGCGCACACGGAGGTCGACCCCGGGCAGCAAAGCCACGAGGTCGCCGATGGAATGAATGTTGGAGGATTGGATTTGTTCGGCGGAGAGAACCGCCACGGGCTCGGCCGAGTCCTGCAGGCTGTCGGACGAAAGGACCACCTGCACTTCGGGCAGCGTGCGGGTCTCGCGCCCGTCGTCGGTCTGGGCTGCCAGGGAGCCCCGGGCCAGCACAAGTCCGAGCACGAGGGCAGCACCGGCCTTGGCCAGGCTGCAGTCGGCCACACGGGCAGCCAGCCGCCCGATGGTCACCTCGCGATGCATCGAACTATAGGCCGCCCATTTCGCCCGGCAGAAGCGACGAAAGCGGATTGCACGCATGCGTGTTTGTGATTGTTTGTACATTAGTTATTTGTTGTTTGGTGAGTTTCAGCCATAGGAGCTCCGTTCATGAGCTGCGGTGCCCAGCGGGTCAGGAGCCGCGACGCCGTCCGCCACAGGACGAGACGTATCTGGTCCACGGCTATTCCGAAGGAAAAGAAGGCGACTGCGCCGCACAAAATGACGGCTATGTTGCCCGCCACCGTCGGCTGCGCGAAACGGTCGGCGAAATAGTGGTACAGGCTCGGTATTCCATCCTGCAGCAGATAGGCCGCGATGGCGGATTGCGCGATGTAGTTCACCGCCAGGCTCTTGAAGTCCAAGCGGAGGAAGAAGCAGAAGAGCGCTACCGCGCCAAGCAGCACCAGCGGGTTGTTGTACGACAATGCACTGCGGTGCAGCACGGTGGGCATACCCTTCCAAAGGAGCAAAATGCTCCACAAAGTGGCACAGCCGAGCCAGATGGCCAGCGACCACAGCCTGGGAGCGCGGCGAAGCCAAGGCTGCGCCCAGAGCGACTGCTCGTTGCGGTGCAGCATGCTGCCCACAACATACAGGGTGATGAAATGGAAGATGGAGTAGCCGCTGTCCTGCTGTCCCCACCATCCAATATACACGTCGGCCACGAGAACGGCCAGCAGGGCGACCGTTGCAGACCTGTTGTCGAGGGCTTTCAGTGCTGCGTTGAGCAGCGGCGACACCAGCATCAATATCGTGTATTGGGTGACGAACCACCACGAAGCATTGTGTGCAAAGGGAAACAGGCTGTACCACAGCAGCGTCTTGCCGGGGCGCCCACCGCCAAGGTACCGCTCGGTGATGTTGGTGACAAGGGCATAGAACACCACGATGACTGTCCATGAGACAATGCGCCGCCACGACAGCCGGATGGAGAAGTAGCCGCTAATCAGCACGAAACAATTGACTGCTACATAGCAAATAGCATTCAACCACACCACCGCTGCGGGCGCGCTGTTCATCACCTCAGGGTAGAGCGCATGGATAATGAAATGGTGAGTCATGATCATCAGCATGCTGACGATACGGAGCAACTCGATATTGCTGTTCCTTATACTATTTGTTGCCATGAATAATAGGTTTTAAAGCAGCAGTGGCGTTGTGCGGGCAGGCCAGCTGACAGATGTCGCAGCCGAGGGTGTATCCGCGGGCGTCGAGTCCGTCGGGCAGGGGTTGGGGATGATGGGTGGTGTAGTAGGCGGTGCAGCGGGCGGCGTCAATCATAGGTGGACCGGCCGGGGCGATGGCCTGATTGGGGCAGGCGTCGACGCAACGGTGGCAGGCGTCGCAGGGAGTATGGGGCGGCAGAGGCGAGTCGTAGGCGTCGCACGGCTCGGTTGTGACCAGCTCGCCCAGGTTGACCCACGACCCCCAACGGGAAGTGACCAGCAGCGTGTGGCGGCCAATCCAACCCAGCCCGGCACGGGCAGCCCAGTGCTTGTCGCTGATGGGGACGGTGTCGCAACAGGCTTTGGCCTCGATGCCCAGGCATTCACGGAGCCGGAAGAGCATAGCCTTCACCTCCCGGTGGTATTCGCGACGCTGGGCATAGGCGGCCACACCGTCGGCACGCTCGGGCTCGGGCGGACCATAGGCGCTGACGCAGCAGATGACACTCCGGGCACCGGGCACCAGCAGCCGCGGGTCCATACGCATCTCCACATTGCGCTCCATGTAGGCCAGTCCGGCATGCCAGCCGCGTGCGAGCCATTCGCGCAGCGGATACTCGTCGTCGCCGAGGGCGCCGGCAGGGGCTATGCCACAGGCGTCGAAGCCCACCTCCAGGGCAAGGCGCTTCACTTCGCCGCTATTCAGCATCCGCCTGAAGCTTGGCCTTCTTGCTGCCTTCGTAGAGTTCAAAGTGCAGGAAGCGGCAGTCGAGCGAGCCATTCTGCACCGGAATCTTGGCCGAGGGGTGGAGACCGATATGTTTCATGGCCTCGAAATCGGAGGTGATAAGCCACACATCGCAGTCCTTGCCGTACTTCTGCTTGAAAGTGTCGCCCAGCTTCTCGTACATAGCATTGAGGTCTTCCACCTTGATGCGTTCGCCATAGGGCGGATTGGTGACAATCAGCGTCTTGCCCTCGGGAGGCTCCTGCTCGGCAAAGTCGCCGATATGGAGCATCACATCGTGATGCAGCTTGGTGAATTCCAGATTTTTCTCGCACTGCTCAATCACCACGGGGTCGATATCGTTGCCCCAGATTTCGCCTTCGAAGTCGAGACTGCCTATCTTGCGGTCCTCTTCGGCCTTGACACTCTTCCATTCGCCGAGGTTGAATTCCTTCCATCGCATGAAGCCGAAGCGATTGCCACGGTAGTACTGGGCGGGGATGCTGTTGGCCATCATGGCGGCCTCGATGAGCATGGTGCCGGAGCCACACATGGGGTCGTAGAAGTTGCAGTCGCACTGCCAACCGGCCAACTTCAGCAGACCGGCGGCGAGCACCTCGTTGATGGGGGCCACGCCGACGCCCTGCCGGTAGCCACGCTTGTGGAGCGAATCGCCGCTGGAGTTCATCAGCAGTGTGACATGGCTGTCGCGGATATGGAGGTTGAACTTATAGTCGGGCTGCTCGGTGTCGATAGAGGGACGCTTGCCGAAGTTGCGGCGGAAGCGGTCGACGATGGCATCCTTGGTCTTGAGGGCGGCATAGTAGCTGTGGGTGAACACCTCTCCGCTGGTGGTGCTGTCAATCATGAAGGTGCAGTCGACGTCCAGAATCTTTTCCCAGCGGATTTTGTAGACCTGGTCGTAGAGCTCTTGTTCGTTGTTGGCATCGAATTCGGCAAAGGGTTTGAGCACCGCCAGGGCGGTACGGCAGCAGTAGTTGACGCGGTAGAGCAGGCGCATGTCGCCCTCGAACTCGACGGCGCGGGTGATGGGATGCACATTTTCGGCGCCCAGCGACCGCAGTTCGTCGGCCAGCACCTCTTCCAGATTGACCATCGTCTTGGCCACCATCTTGAATTTCTCTCGGGGGGTGGACTCACCGGTCACCACTCTCCCGTGGTTCTTCTGTATTATCATCTCGTAGGTTTTGTATGCGTTGTCGTATCTCGCGACGCGAGTCGCGGTTTTTCTTTATGATAGAGCCGTTGTAGATGCTGATATTCAAATCGTAGCCAACCAGCAGCACTATGCAGTTGAACCTCACCCAGAACATGAGCATCAGCAGCGTGCCGATGGAGCCGTAGATGAGGTTGTAGTTGCTGAAATTGTTCAGATACAGTCCAAGTCCCCAGCTGAGGACCAGGAACATGGCTGTGGCCAGCACGCTGCCGGCGCTGAAGAAGCCCACGCGCTGCTTCTTGACGGGGGCCCAATAGTAAATCATGGATATCACCGTAAGGATGGCTAACACGATGAGCACCCACCGCCCGATGTTGAAGAGCAGGGTGCTTCCCTGGGTGTTGGGCAGCCATCCGCGGACGAAGATGAACTGCAGGAGCAGTTTGTGTCCCATCAGCAGGGCTACCGTGAGCACTATCACCACATAGATGATGAAGACCAGCATGATGCTGAGCAGGTAGCGCTGCACGTAGGGACGCTTCTCCACCGAGTGGTTGGCGAAGTTGAGGCTGGCAATGACGCCCATCAGTCCGTTGGCAGCCAAGAGGATGGAGCTGCCGAAACCGATACTGAGGAGGGTGCTGTGGCGATGGCCCATGACATCGTTCACCGTGTCGGACAGCGGCCCCATAATCTTGGACGGGATGATGGTGCTGAGCTCGCCCAGCAGCTGGTCCTGCACGCCGTCGACCGGGAAGTAGGCCACCAGCGTGAAGAAGAAGATGAGCAGCGGCGGCACGGCCACCAGAAAGCTGTAGGCCAGCCCTTTGGCACGCTGGTTGAGATCGCCGTTGAAGATGGACACCAGGAAGAACCGCAGCACGTCGTAGAGCGGCACCCCGCGGTTGCCCGGCAGGGTGAAGTGCTGCAGGAAGTAGAGCATCGAGCGCAGCGGACGCCAATAGAGCACCCTGCGCCGCAGACGGCGCACTTTGCCTGTAGCCAGGCGGGCGTATGCTTTCCCTTGCACCATCTGTCTGAGGCTACAGCTTCACGAGTGAAATATCCAGGCTCTTGATGTGATGGGTCAGCGCACCGACGCTGATGAAGTCCACACCCGTCTCGGCATAGGGCCGCAGGGTGAGGTCGGTGATGCCGCCGCTGGCCTCGGTCTCGTAGCGCACCGGCCATGCCTTGATGCGGCGCACGGCTTCGGCCAGGGTGGGCACGTCGAAGTTGTCCAGCATGATGCGGTCCACACCGCCGTGGTCCAGCACACGCTGCAACTCGTCCAGGTTGCGCACCTCTATCTCGATGCGCAGGTCTTTTCCCTTGGTCTTCAGATAGTCGCGGGTGCGGTCGATGGCCTTTTCTATGCCGCCGGCAAAGTCGATATGGTTGTCCTTGAGCATCACCATGTCGTAGAGGCCGATACGGTGGTTGGTGCCGCCGCCGCAGGCCACGGCGTATTTCTCCAGCAGGCGCATGTTGGGCGTGGTTTTGCGGGTGTCGAGCAGGCGGGTCTCCAGTCCGTCGAGCATCTGCACCATGCGGTGGGTCTCGGTAGCGATGCCGGAGAGGCGCTGCATGAAATTGAGCGCCGTGCGCTCGGCCGTCAGTATCGAGCCGCTATGGCCCTCGACGGTCATGATGATATCGCCGCGCATGACATGGTCGCCGTCGCGCTTGGCGAGGTGGACCGCCAGACTGTCGTCCACCAGACGGAACACACGCTCCCCCACCTCGGCGCCGCAGAGGACACCCTCCTGCTTGGCCACCATCTTGGCCGTGCCCGTGGCGTCGGGCGGGATACAGGCCAATGTGGAATGGTCACCGTCGCCCACATCCTCGCGCAGGGCCATTTTAATCAGTTCGTCAAGGTTCTCGATATTCATCATAACAGTCTGACATTTTGTATTCTACAATAATTTCCACTGCCCCGGTGGGGCTGGTTTGATGCTGCAAATATACACAAAATTTCTGATATACAAGCACATTGCCCACAAAATAATCCGTCGTCGGGCGGAACTCGGAGGGCGGAGGTATGAGTGCGGAACTCGGAGGGCGGAGGTATGAGGGCAGAGGGCGGAAGGCGGCCCCATCAGCACAGACCTCCGACCTCATACCTCCAACCTCACACCTCCGACCTCACACCTCCGACCTCACACCTCAAAGAAGGGGGTCATCCTACCACCATCCTACCATCAACCTACCACCATCCTACCACCATCCTACCATTTTAACATTTCAGGTGCGGCGAAAAAGAATGGTTGGAAAGTCGATTTTAGCCCCAATGGTGCATTTTATTGTCTCTATATTAAAAAAAATGTGTATCTTTGCCCGATTGAAACAACAGTTGTAGAACAACCATGTCGCTCTCTATCAGCAAGAAGGGCTGCGACATAGTAAAGGAAAAACAGTATGCAGATAGCAATCTCGGGCAATATAGGCGCAGGCAAGACAGAGTTGACCAAACTTCTGTCGCGCCACTACGGCTACCGCGCCATCTATGGGCCATCGGAGGAGAACCCCTACCTCAACAGCTTCTATGAAGACATGCGGCGCTGGTCGTTCAACATGATGGTGCATTCGCTCTATGCCAACCTGCGGCAGCTGGCCGAGCTGCAGCAGAGCGGCGAGAGTTTCATCCGCGACCGCTCGCTCTACGACGACGCCGCCATCTTCGCGCCCAACCTGCAGAGCATGGGTCTGATGACCACACGCGACCTGACCACCTACACCAAGCTCTTCGAGCTCTCCTACTCGCTGCTGCCCAAACCCGACCTGCTGATTTACGTGCGCGGCGACGTGCCCACCCTGATACGCCACATACAGAAGCGCGGCCGCGAGCTGGAAAGCAGCATCCGGCTCGACTACCTGACCAACCTCAACAACCGCTACGAGCAGTGGGCCGAGAACTACGACGGCAAGATGCTCGTGGTCGACACCGACGAGCTGGACTTCGTGGAGCGCCGCGAGGACCTGGGCCACATCATAGAGAAGATAGACGCCGAGTTCAACAGCCTATTTGCCACCCACAACCAGGAGGAGCACCAATGAGAGTACTAGCCATCATACCGGCACGCTACGCGTCGACCCGCTTCCCGGGCAAGCCCCTGGCCGAACTGGGGGGCGAAAGCATCATCAGCCGCGTCTACCATCGCGTGCGCCGCACCGAAGGCATCGACGACGTCATCATAGCCACCGACGACGAGAACATCTGCGACCACGCCGAGTCCTTCGCCGACGAAGGCGACGTCATGCTCACCTCCGACCAGCACCGCTCCGGCACCGACCGCTGCGGCGAGGTGGTCGACCGCCTCGGCCGCCACGGCGACAGCTACGATATCGTCATCAACGTGCAGGGCGACGAACCCTTCGTCGAACCGGACCAGTTGCAGACACTCATCGCACTCTTCGCCAATCCCGACGTGCAGATAGCCACCCTTGTCACACACTTTGCCTCCACCGAGGAACTACTCTCGCCCAACAACGTCAAGGTGGTCACCACCAGCGAAGGGCGCGCCCTCTACTTCAGCCGCCAGCCTATCCCCTATCGTCGCGACATCGCCCCCGAACACTGGCTGGACCAGGGGCGCTACAACAAGCATGTGGGCATCTACGCCTTCCGCGGCAATGTGCTGCCCGAGCTGTGCCAACTCGAGTCCTCGTCCCTCGAAGATGCCGAGCGCCTGGAGCAGCTGCGCTGGCTCGAGGCCGGATATTCCATCTATGTAGCCCGGACCGCCCACGCCAATATCGGCATCGACACCCCCGCCGACCTGGCGGCTGCCGAAGTCTATCTCAAACAGAACAAAACATTATAAAATGAATATTACAGACCTAATCGTAGAATTGCTGCAACAGGGCCGGCAGGTAGAACTGGCCGGCATCGGCACCTTCGGCAGCGAAATGCAGCCACCCCACCACGACCAAGCCACCGCCACCTACTATCCCGCCAGCCGCACCCTCACCTTCAGCACCGCCACCTCGGGCGACGAGAGCATCGTGGAGACGCTGGCCGAGCGCGAATGCGTGGGTGTGAATGTGGCTCGCCAGATGTGGAAAAACTACATGGACGCGCTGACCGACAAGCTGCAGCGTACCGGCAGCCACACCTTTGGCGAGCTGGGCACCCTCAGCCGCGGCGCCGATGGCTACTCCTTCGCCGTCACACCGGGCCTCGTGCTCAACACCGGCGACGAGCAACCCCTCGAAGGTGTGCGCACCTACGACCATACCGACAACGACGACCCCTTTGCACAGTTCGAAGACAACAGTGCAGAACTGAAAGCCCAGCAGGAGGCTGCCGCCCGTGCCGAGCAGGAACGTCTGGAGGCCGAGCGCCGTGCCGAGCAGGAGCGTCTGGAAGCCGAGCGCCGTGCCGAGCAGGAACGCCTGGAAGCTGAGCGTCGTGCCGAGCAGGAACGACAAGAAGCCGAGCGCCGCGCCGAGCAGGAACGACTGGAGGCCGAGCGCCGCGCCGAGCAGGAACGACAAGAGGCTGAAGCGAAAGCCGCCTCGGAACGCGAAGCCGAAGAAGAGCGTCAAGCGGTTGCCGCCGCTGCCGCTTTGGCCGCACTCAACACCAACACCGCTACCGCCAACGCCGAGACCATAGCCACCACCAAACCCGCCAAGGAGAAAAAGGCGAAGAAAGCCAAGCCCGCCAAGGAAAAGAAAGCCAAGAAAGCCAAGAAAGCCAAGAAAGAAGACAACGGCAAGAAACGCCGCTTCCCGTGGTGGATTCTGTTCCTTCTGCTGCTCCTGTTGCTGCTGGGTGGCGCCGCCTACTACTACTTCAAGGTCTATCGCCCCAGCCAGCCCACGGCAGAATACATTCCCAGCTCGCGTCCCACCGACGTGGAACTGGTGACCGACCTCACCTACAACACCGACATGCTCACCTACGGCCCGCGCGACATCGACCACCACAGCGACCGCGTGTGCCGCTACATGACCGACTATATCTACAGCTATCTGGCCTACCGCCACTACACTTCGGCAATGGCCCCCATGATGGAGCGTGTGCACCAGTATGCCACCCAGCGCTTGGGCGAGCTGATGGCCGACCGCTTCGCCGTGCAACGCCTCTATCCCTTCAACGACTACATCTATTCCCACAACGAACCCTATCTGCACCAAAAGTTTGCCGCCGCACAGCGCGTGAAGGTGCAGGGCGAACTGCTGGACATGAACACCCTCGACGGCATGCTCGACCAACTGGTGAACGAGTTGGGTCTTGAGCCTGATGCCGCCGCTGCAGCCCAACCGACTCCCGCCGTGGCCCAACGTCCGCAGCCCGCAGCCACCCGCCAGCAGCCGACCGAGGAAGCTCCCGTACGCGTAAGCATGGAGGAGCAGAGCCGCCAGGGTTTTGATATCATCGCTGGATTCTACCTCGACCGCGCCACGGCAGCCCGCCTCACCGCCCGGTTGCACGAACTTGGCAGCGACGCATACATCATCGAGAAGAACAACATGTACTACGTCAGCATGGGCAGTGCCAAGAGCCGCACCGCAGCCGAAGCGCTGTTCAAGCACATCAAAGCGTGGTACGACGGCGATATCGCCATCAAACAATGGTAACAGAATAGAATGGGACACCACAAACTGCAGCGCTTCGCCGAAAACCTGACCTTCCCCAACCTATTCCAGGTGGGCTTCGAGGAGTTGGAACGTGACGGCTTTGCCTTACGGGGGCACTGGCACGAGCACTTCGGCAACCACCATCCGCTGACCCTCGAACTGGGGTGCGGCAAGGGCGACTACACACTGGCGCTGGCCCGTATCCATCCCGACCGCAACTATATCGGTGTCGACATCAAAGGCGCGCGCCTGTGGCGCGGAGCCAAGACCGCCGTCGAAGAGTCCCTGCCCAATGTGGCATTCATACGCACACGAATCGAACTCATCGACCGCTTCTTCGCTCCCGGCGAGGTAGACGAGGTGTGGATTACCTTCTGCGACCCGCAACCCAAGAAGCCCAACAAGCGCCTCACATCGCCCCGCTTCCTCGACACCTATAGCCGCTTCCTGGCGCCAGAGAGCACGCTGCACCTGAAGACCGACAGCCAGGAGCTCTACGAATACACGCTCAACGAGGTGCTTCCCACCCGCAACGCGGAGGTTTCCGTCGCCACCAACGACCTGTACAACGAAAGCCTGGACACGCTGCACGAGGCCAAGCTGACGCAGACCTTCTACGAGCGCATGTTCCTTGCCGAGGGGAAGCCCATTACCTATATCCGGTGGAGACAGCATAATAACACAGCCAACGATTAAATAAATAAAACTAAATAATAATCAACAAATAAACAAACATCATTATGTCAGGACACAACAAATGGTCAAAGATCAAACGCGCCAAGGGCGCCGCCGATGCCAAACGTTCGAAACAGTGGAGCAACATCCTCAAGCAAGTCGCTATCGCCGTGCGTGAAGGCGGCCCGGACCCCGACAGCAACCCGCGCCTGCGCCTGCTCGTGCAGAACGCCCGTGGCTGCAACATGCCCAAGGACACCCTGCAGCGCACCATCAACAAGGCCAACGACAAGGACGCCGCCCAGATGATGGAGCTCACCTTTGAGTGCCACGTCAACCACGGCATCGCCCTCTTCATCGAGGCCCTATCGGACAACAACAACCGTACCGTGGCCAACGTGAAGAGCATCATGAACAAGAACGGCGGCACGCTGGAAACCAACGGCAGCCTGGCCTTCCTCTTCACCCGCAAGGGTGTCTTTGTGGTGCCCCGCAAACCCGAGATGGACGTCGAGGAACTGGAGATGGAACTCATCGACGGCGGTCTGGAAGAGATGGAGGTCGACGACGAATACCTCACCCTCTACACCGCCTACGAGGACTTCGGCAACATGGTGAAGATGCTGGAAGAGAAGGGCATCGAGGTGGAGAGCGCCGAACTGCAGCGCATCCCCAACACCCTGCGCCAGGTGGACACCGAGACCATCCGCAAGGTAATGAAGATTATCGGCATCCTGGAAGAGGACGAGGACGTCACCAATGTCTACCACGACATGGAGATTCCCGACGACTTCGAGGAGGAATGATTTTGAGTTGTTAGTGGATAGTGGATAGTGGGTAGCACACGACCACAAATGCTACCAACTATCCACTACCAACTACCCACTAAAAGATAATGAAGTTATACTTGGTACCTACACCGGTGGGGAACCTCGGCGACATGACCTATCGTGGAGTCGAGGTTCTCCGTACGGTCGACCTCATCCTGGCCGAAGACACTCGCACTTCGCGGGTGCTGCTGCAACACTACGGCATAGAGACGCCGCTGCAGAGCTACCACATCTTCAACGAGCACCAGACGGTGGCCTCGCTGGTGGAGCGGCTGAAGGGCGGCACCACCATTGCCGTGGTGACCGACGCCGGCACGCCCGGCATCAGCGACCCGGGCTTTCTGCTGGTACGCGAGGCGGTGAAGGCGGGCATAGCGGTGGAATGCCTGCCGGGTGCCACGGCTTTTGTGCCGGCACTCATCGACAGCGGCCTGCCCTGCGACCGTTTTGTCTTCCTCGGCTTCATGCCGCACAAGAAAGGTCGCCAGACGGCAGTCCGCGCCTTGGCCGACGAACCGCGCACGATGGTCATCTACGAGAGCCCCTATCGGCTTGTGAAGCTGCTCGAGGAGCTGAAGGAAACAGTCGGCGGCGAACGCCCCGTCAGCGTCAGCCGCGAGATAAGCAAGCTGCACGCCGAGACGGTGCGCGGCACAGTGGACGAGGTGCTGGCCCACTTCAGCCAACACGAAGTGAAGGGCGAGATAGTGGTCATTGTAGGCGGCAAACAGTAGGCAGCAAGCGCATCGCTATCCCACCCCAAAAACTTTAACCCCTGAACCTTAACCCCTAAACCTTAAATCTTAAACCCATGCCCATCAAGATATTCATTTTCCGGCTGGCCAGCGCGTTGCTTGCAGGCGCCATAATAGGGCTGCAGCGCGAGCTGAAGCAGCGCCAGGCGGGCCTCACCACCAATGCACTGGTGTCGGTGGGGGCGTGTATCTTCATCCTCATCAGCGAAGGGGTCATCATGGCAGCCGTGGCCAGCGGCGGGCCGGTGAACAACGACAACCTGCGTGTGCTGAGCCAGGTGGTGACGGGCATTGGTTTTCTCGGCGCCGGCGTCATCATGAAGGACGGCGTCACCATACACGGCCTCTCGTCGGCAGCCACCATCTGGTGCTCGGCCGCGGTGGGATGCCTGTGCGGTTTCGGCCTGTGGCGCGAGGCTCTCATCGCCGTAGGCGTGATACTGCTCATCAACTGGGGCCTGAAAAATCTGGAGCCCTATATCAAGAAAATCTTTACGAAACGGGACGACAGCTAGAGCGCTACAGCAGATTGTGCTCCAGGGCGAAGTAGAGGGCCGAGGTGATATTGTCGACGCCGAACTTGCGGAACAGGTTGCCCCGGTACTTCTTCACCGTGTCGATGGACCGATACATGCGGTACGCTATCTCTTGCAGCGTGAATCCGCGGGCGGCCAGCACCAGCATGCGACGCTCCTCGGGGGTCGGCACACAGCGTTTGTCCTCGGTCGGACGCCAGCGGTGCTCGACGAAACTGTATTTCATGCGGCCCTCGGACGACTGGAAGACAAAGTCGCCCGACTGCTTGTTGACCGCAGGCGAGAGCATGACGGCCAGCAGTCGCACCCGCTCGCCGACCGGTGGCACGACGGGCGCCAGGCGGAAGGATACCAGCATGGGCACGCCACCCAGAAAGACATGACTCGTGAAGACGGCACTGACCGTGTGCATACGGCTGGTCGGCTGCGTGTCCAGCGCCTGCCGGAAGGCTCGCTGCATCTCGGGATAGAGCATGCGCTCCTCGTCGGCTATATGCTCTACCACGTAGCGATAGCCGCTGGCTCGGCTCTCGCCCCAGAGCACCTTGGGCGAGTCGTAGACCAACTCGTCGCTGGGCAAGTCGATTACGTATAGGTAATGGTATTGGTTGAGGTCGAAAGCCTTCAGTATTTCAAGCCCTGGCGCAGGCATTTCGCCATCTTCTTTCGTGTGGGTGCTCGGCGCACCAGTGTTATTCTTCATCTGCGGATTATTCCTCTCCCGGTATTATAGTTCTAACCGTTTTTATAGTTATCACGTATTCTAAACGGGAAAAACTACAAGATGAATATCCACAAAAGTGTACTTTACGGACGAAATTACACTTTTGTGTACCACAGGGCCCTTTTGGGGGGAGTGGGAAACAGGCGGAAGCGGGTGTGGACATCGGAGGTGCAGGCATGTCGGTTGCCATCGGCGCGGCGACAAAAAAGCGGTGTACGGACGGGGACAGAGGTCCACCCGTACACCGACAGCGATAGCCCATCCGCGGAATGCAGCTGTGGAGGCGGCGCCCGCCGGACAGCGGCGGCCATCCGCAGCACCTGCCGCGAGACGGGTCAGAGCTTCTTCTTATACCACTGGTGGTTGCCGCCGTTGGGGCAGCCGATGCTGTTGGGAGTGTCGTTGGAGCGGATGTCGAGGCCACACTTGCGGCACTGGAAGCTGAGCGGGCCCACCTGGCTCAGGCGGTTCCACTGGTGGTTGCCGCCGGTGGGACAGTTCTGCACGCTAGGCTCGTGGCGGTTTTCCACATTCACGCGGCATTTCATGCAGTGATAGTTCACCATACCCACACGGCCCAACTCCTGCCACTGGTGGGCGCCGTCGACACGACAGCCCAGCGACGAGGGCACCTGCTCGGCGCGCACCAGGGTGGCGCACTTGCAGCACTGGTAGTTTTTCAAACCCGCACCCTTGCTGCCCGACGCGGTGAACATCAGGCCCGCCAGCGCGAGGACCGTAATCAGCAGTAGCTTTTTCATAGCCATTGACATTTTATACCATATTGTTCATTCTCTGCACCTTACCGCGCGGCAGGCCGCACGGTAGATGATGCAAAGGTACACAATTTTTCGAAACCACGCACCGGCCAAGCCAATTTTTATGCAAATCAGCGCCTCCGCCCGGTACCGTCCGGCAGCAGCCGAAGGCACACCGCACTGAAAACCAGCCCACAAACAACAACACACAGACAGCACACGAAAGGAGATGACATTTTTTAACAAAAAAAACTTGCAAAAACCAAACGCACACTGAGGGGCTTTGAATGGAGAATTGGGAATTGAGAATGGAGAATTTAAAGTTGGAAGTAGGCAGTTCGTGATTGACAGTTCATAATTGGTTGATATTCACCATTCATCATTCATTATTCATCATTCCAACCTCCGACTTCCGACCTCCGACCTAATGAGAGTCATCCTACCATCAACGTACCACCATCCTACCACCATCCTACCACCATCCTACCTATTTAACATTTCGGAAGCGTGGTTGGGAGCAGTGTGCAGTGTTTAGTGTGCAGTGTTCAGTGAGCAGTGTTCAGTGTTGGCATCGTCACTGACATTTTGGCAGTCGATGGCAGTGTGGCATATTTATTGCCCCGTTCCATTCGGAAAATAAAGAATAAAACATTATATATTATGGAAGGCAAACTTAATGTGCAGACCGAGAACATCTTTCCGGTCATCAAGAAGTTCCTCTATTCGGACCACGAGATTTTCCTGCGCGAGCTCATCAGCAACGCCGTCGACGCCACGCAGAAGCTGAAGACGCTCAGTGCCCGCGGCGAGTTCAAGGGCGAGTTGGGCGACCTCACCATCGACGTGAAGCTGGACCCCAAGAAGAAGACCCTCACCGTCAGCGACCGCGGCATCGGCATGACGGCCGACGAGGTGGAGAAGTACATCAACCAGATAGCCTTCAGCGGCGTCACTGACTTCATGGAGAAGTACAAAGACAGCCACGAGCCGCTCATCGGCCACTTCGGCCTCGGCTTCTACAGCGCCTTCATGGTCAGCGACAAGGTGGAGATTTTCACCAAGAGTTGGAAAGACGAGCCCGCACAGCACTGGAGCTGCGAGGGCAATCCGGAGTTCACCATGGAGGAGGACAAGAAGCACATCGACCGCGGCACCGACATCGTGCTGCACATCGCCGACGACTGCAAGGAGTTCCTCGAAGAGGGCACCGTGCTGCAGCTGCTGAAGAAGTACTGCCGCTTCATGCCCGTGGCCATCCGCTTCGGCGAGGAGACGGTGTGGGTGGACAGCGAGACCGACTGCGACAAGGATGGAAAACCGAAGAGAGTGGAGAAGAAGCAGCCCCGCATCATCAACGATCCCGACCCGGCGTGGAAGAAATCGCCCTCGTCGCTTACCGACGAAGACTATAAGAAGTTCTACCACGAGCTGTTCCCCATGAACTTCGAGGAGCCGCTGTTCCAGATCCACCTCAACGTCGACTACCCCTTCAACCTGACGGGTATCCTCTACTTCCCCAAGGTGCGCAAGACCATCGACCCAAACCGCAACAAGATACAGCTCTACTGCAACCAGGTCTTCGTCACCGACCAGGTCGAGGGCGTGGTGCCCGACTACCTGATGCTGCTGCACGGCGTGCTCGACTCGCCGGACATCCCGCTGAACGTCAGCCGCAGCTACCTGCAGAGCGACGGTAACGTGAAGAAGATCTCGCAGCACATCAGCAAGAAGGTGGCCGACAAGCTGGAAGAGATGAGCAAGAAAAGACAACAAGACAACGAGACTTCAAGTCATCAAGACAGCGAGGACTCGAAGTCTCGAAGTCTCGAAGACTCGAAGTCTCCACTCGAAGAAAAGTGGGACGACATCAAGATCTTCGTCCAGTACGGCATGCTGACTGATGAGAAGTTCTGCGAGCGCGCCATGAAGTTCTATCTGCTCAAGGGCGTCGATGGCAGCTACTACACCCTCGACAGCTACCGCGAGAAAATCAAGGCCCTGCAGACCGACAAGGACAAGACCGTCTGCTACCTCTACGCCAGCGACGCCGAGGAGGAGCACGCCTACATCGAGAAGGCCAAGGCCAAAGGCTACGACGTGCTGCTGATGGACTCGCCTCTGGAGAGCCACTTCATCAACCTGCTGGAGCAGAAGCTCGAGAAGAGCCGCTTCGTCCGCGTGGACAGCGACACGGTGGAGAAACTCATCCCCCACGACGACAGCATCCCCGAGAAGCTCAGCAAGGAGGAGAAAGAGAAGCTGCAGCCCATCATCGAGGGCGAGGTGGACAAGCAGAAGTTCACCGTGCAGCTGGAGAGCCTCGAGGAGAGCGACGCGCCGATGCAGGTGACGCAGAGCGAGTTCATGCGCCGCTACCGCGAGATGGCGCAGACCTCCGGCGGCGGCATGGGCTTCTACGGCGAGCTGCCGGAGAGCTACAACCT
The DNA here is from genome assembly GCA_045576855.1 of Bacteroidales bacterium. GTDB lineage: Bacteria > Bacteroidota > Bacteroidia > Bacteroidales > P3 > Colimorpha. Next base: position 93,433 of record JAZNHG010000007.1, read on the forward strand.
CGTCGTCAACATCAACCACCCCCTCATCAGCCGCGTGCTGAACGAGACCGACACGGAGAAGCAGAAAGAGCTCGTCCACCAGCTCACCGACCTGGCCCTCCTGGCCAACGGCCTGCTGAAAGGCGAAGCCCTCAGCAAGTTCCTCCAGCGCTCGGTGCAGATGATTTAATGTGGTACGCAGGCTGCCAGCCTGCGACTGGTACGTGGGCTGCCAGCCCGCGAAAAAGCAATTGCCGCGGATTGCCCATAAAATCAATGGCCAATCCGCGGCAATTCATGTTTCTTGCCTATCATTACACAATATTTTCTGTTTATTCGCGTTATGACTTTAAAACAGGAGGATAAAAACATGATGACCGCAGCACAACAGAACGCCATGAATACCGAGCTTTGGCAGGGTATCGGATACATCGCCGATGACGAGACTCTTATGCGTCGTCTCTCGCGGTATGTCAAACGTCTGGCCAAAGAGAAAGCCGACGACCCCACACTGATGACCAAAGAGGAATTCTTCGCCCGCGTCGACGAAGCACGCGAGCAGATACGCCGTGGTGAAGGAATCCGCTTTTCGAACCGCGAGGAAATGAACAATTGGCTTAACTCCCTCTGACCATGTACGACATTATCTTCTCACCTCGTGCCCAAGCCGACATAGCGAAGTTAAAAAGAGACGAGCCCATCGCCCACAAGAAAGTGGTAAAACTTGTGAATGAGTTAATGGACCATCCCCGCACCGGTACTGGAAAGCCGGAGCCTCTCGCTGGCGACCGTGCAGGCCAGTGGAGTCGCCGCATTACACAAAAACATCGGCTCATATATGAAATCTTCGACACAGAAGTACATGTAGACGTCATTTCCGCCTACGGCCACTACGAGGACAAGTAGCCTAGTATCAGCACAATATTATTTAACATTTCGCGTTATATCAACAAAATACAAGAATATGTCGTACACGCAAATAGCACAGTTGGAACTGCTGAATGCCCTGAAAAGCATCACCTCCGAGGCTGACCTGAACGAGTTCAAGGATTTGGTGGCGCATTTCTTCGCCGCCAAGGCACAGAAAGAGATTGATGCCTTGTGGGACAACGGCACCATCAACGAGGACACCATCAACCAATGGGGCGCAGAGCACATGCGCACCCCTTACCGCTATGCGTCGAATCGTACTTGACACCAACTGCCTCCTGCAGGCACTGCCCACCAACAGCCCGTACCACAAGATATGGTCGGGCGTGCTGAGTGGCGACATATCCCTTTGCGTCAACACCGACATACTGATTGAATACGAAGAAATCCTTGCGCAGAAGACCACCAAGGAGATAGCTCACAATGTGGTGGAAGCCATAGCCCGGCTGCATACAACAGAGTTTCAAGAGACATATATCCATTTCGGGCTGATCGAGCAGGATGTCGACGACAATAAGTTCGTCGATTGCGCTGTCGCCGCCGATGCCGAATACATCGTCACCAACGACGCCCACTTCAACGTCCTCAAACAGATAGACTGGCCCAAGGTCAGTATTCTTACAATCGGTGAGTTCACCGCGCAACTATAATTGCGCCTGGTTATTCTCCCCGTAAATACTCGGAGAATATTTCACCATCAAAATATTCTCCCTACAAATAAAAGGAGACCCTCGCACCACAACAATATTCTCCGCATAAATAAAGGGAGAATATTGCACCATTACAATATTCTCCCTACAAATACTCGGAGAATAAAATCACCCACGACAGCCCCGTTTCATTTTCGTTTCATACCTCCGCCGACCATTTCCGGCCGTTTCCAAAACCGATTGGGGCTTGCGACACCCGTTTCACCCCCCCCACCCGAAAGCAAAAGGGTGCCCGCGGCGATGCGGACACCCTCGGTGCGGTGGGGAAATTATAAACTATGTCGCATTGTTCCGCTTACGCTGCCCTGGACAATGTTGTTCACGCGGTGGTCGCCCTCCACAACCATGTAGTCGGAAGTGACCTCCTTGACCGTGAAGGACAGCACTGCCGTGTATTGCCCCGCAGTATATGTGGCGGTGAACAGGTTGTCCTTGAACGTCCAGTCGAAAGTCATAGAGCCAACGGAAGCACTGACTCTAACGGTGTGGTCGGCTTTGATGTCGACTTTCGCTCCGCGCATCTGATCATAACCGATGGTTGTCGGGAAATACCAGACACCGATGATGTCGCTTTCAGAATACCCATCGTCCTTACTGCAGGACGCGGCGGTGAACATTGTGGCTGCCACAAAGAGCAGCATGGTCAGTTTTTTGATTTGTTTTACCATTGTTTTTAATTTTTGTTTGTTTATGAATTGAGTTAATTAACCGTTCCTACATATACTATAACCACTTTTTCCCGAAATATCTACATCGTCCCGAATTTTTTTCCACCGCACACGCCGAAACCGCCCAAAACAAGAAGCGTGGCGCCCATTTGCCACTTCCTGCTTGGAGGTCCTAGGAATAACCTTGAGATAAGAAGATGCAATAAGCCCACGCCTTAAAATGCGAAGAGCCATTACACTTGTTCTGTATCTCTGTGGAATTTCCTAGGTTCCCAAGCCAGAACGCGCATAACGCTTCGTTGATTTCACTGTTGAAATCGGATGCAAAGATACGCACTTTTTCCGACGCGCACAAATTTATTTTTCTCCCCCCTCCCCGCCCGACACAATATTTCCCGCCCCAACGCGTTATTAAAGCATGAATAAAATCAGATATATAAACCTCTGCATTGTGGAGTTCGGAAAGCGCAACGGCATGCCTGCGGCTATGGCGTTCAACTACCTGAATGCCTACAAGGGGTTCGATTTCCTTGACAGAAACTATGAGGCCGAGCATCTGCTGCCGCTCGACGACACACTGTCCGACCTCGCCACCTACTGCCGACGTCACGGAGGGACGATGGCATGAGGCTCTATCATGGTTCTAATATTGATTTTGACAAGATTGACCTTGCCAAATGCCGCCCCAACAAGGACTTCGGCCAAGGATTCTATCTTACCGATATACGCAGTCAGGCTGAGGCAATGGCAGTCCGCCGCTGCGAATTCGAGGAATCAGGCACGCCTATTGTACAGGAGTATGAGTTTGACGAGCGACTGATTCACTGCCAAGAGTTCAAGTGCAAAGTGTTCAACGGCGTAAGCCAGGAGTGGGCGGAGTTTATATTGATGAATCGCATGGCGCACGGCGTGCGCAAACATGATTATGATATTGTGGTCGGTCCTGTGGCTGATGACGGAGTGGTGTTCCAGTTGAACTTGTACATGCAGCGACTGATAACGATGGATACACTGGTCAAGGAACTTACTTTCTCACACCTCAACAATCAATATTTCTTTGGCACCGAGCGTGCCATCCAACAAATGAAACGCGTATGAGTATCACGGAAGAACAACTGCAATTCATCATCAATAGTGACGTGGAGCAGATAGTGGCCTACCTGCAAGCCGACGAAGGACTGACACTCGACCAAGCTTTCAGCCGTGTGTACAATTCACCGATTTACAAAAAACTTATCAATACAGACACCGGCCTCTACCTGCAGAGCCCAGATTACATATATGATTACGTTAAAACAAGCAGATAACCGATGAAACAAACCATTCTCACCCTGGCTGCGGCGGCTATGCTCTTCGCCGCCTGCGGCACCAAACAGGAGAACAGCACCAACGAAGAACAAACGCAAAACAACATCACCACTATGGAATTCAAGAATGTGAACGAGCGCGTCAACATGGGCGCGAAACTGTATGTCACGCCGCAGCCGGCGCTGATGATTGCCACCTACGACGCCGAGGGCAACCCCGACGTGATGATGGCCGCCTGGGGTGGCCAGTACGAGGGCAACCAGGTCTGCTTCCAGCTGAGCAGCCACAAGACCACCGAGAACATCCGCCTCAACAAGGCCTTCACCCTCAGCTTCGCCGACGCCCGCACGGTGGCCGAGAGCGACTACTTCGGCATCGCCAGCGGTCGCGACGTGAAGGACAAGGTCGCCCACGTGGGCTTCCACTGCACCAAGAGCCAGAACGTCAACGCCCCCATCATCAACGAGTACCCCCTCGCCATGGAGTGCAAGGTGGTGGAGCTCATCGAGCGTGAGAACGACGGCGCCTTCGTCGTGGGCGAAATCGTCAACGCCGTGGCCGACCCGGCCATCCTCACCGACGGCAAGATCGACATCAAGAAGCTGAACCCCCTCGTTTGGGACGGCTCGAGCCTCAACTACTTCACCATCGCCGACAGCGTGGGCAAGGCCTGGAACAGCGGCATGGCGCTGAAGTAATGCCGATATAATAGATTAAAAAAGGAGACCCAAATCAAGGGTCTCCTTTTTTATTGTGCAGCTGGAGAAGAAAGAGACCGCCAGTGGCTGTCTTGCCAGCGAGCGAGGCGAAGAGCCGAATGCTTGAATGTTTGAGTAATTGATGCGTCAGCCACTCAGGCGTTAATTCGTTCATGCACTCATGCATTGGGCTGATACTACTCTCTCTCGTGAGAGCAACACATATCTTCAACGACCACTAGGATATATTACAGCGGCAGTATCTCGTCAAATTTGCTCCAAATAGAATCGGCTTTATATGCCTCTATCGATTCCTTCGGGACGCGCAATACGGCAGTGGCTGGCATCTCGTCGAACGAAGTTCGCTGCACCTCGGGAGGTATGGTGGCACGCAGTGTGACTTCCTCCAACTGCCAACACTCGCTAAAGGCGTGGTTGCCGATATAATGGAGCTTGGATCCGAAATCTATGCGGCGGATGTTGTGGTTATAGGAGAAAGCATAGTTGGAAATTATCTCGGTGGTTTCGGGAAAACGGAGCGAATGGGCTCCGATTGTATAGAAAGCTCCGTGTTCAATGATGCGCAGCGCTTGTGGAAAGCGGATACTGTCGAGGTTGTTGCAGAAACTGAATATGTTGAAAGGAATCGTTTCTATTCCATCGGAGAAGACCACGGTGCGAAGGCTGTCGGCCTTGCGGAAAAGGCATTCGGGAATTCTGCGCACATTAGGCGTCATTATGACGGTACGTAATGAGCTGCATCGATAAAAGAAGTAATATTCGACGTTTCGGGTATTGTATTCGCACGAATCGGCTTGCCATACGACCGTGGTGAGGCGGAAGCAGTCGTTGAAGGCATTTGGACCGATGTAGGTGAGCGAGCGGGGGATGACAAGGGTGTCGGTGAGACCCGTACAGGCCTCGAATGCACCTTGGTGGATTTTTTCAAGCGACTCCGGAAGGACAATGCTGGTGATGAAGAATTGGTTGGCGAATGCACGCTCGCCTATTTCGGTGATACGATAACGGAGACCGTGCACCTTGATGGTTTCGGGAATTACTATGTCGCCGTGCATTTTGGGAGCATCGGCAGCTAAGGGGTCGTAGAGGTTCTTTGGGAAGACGATGGCGGCACGGCGGTGAGGGAAATTCCCAAGTACGCGATAGTAGAGCGTCTGCCCGCTATCGAGTTGTGTGCTGTGGATGCGCGGCAAAGGGATGACAATGAAAGCCATTAAAAGAACTGCAATCAGTAAAGGTAACATACATATCCACCATCGACTGCGAAAGGTTCGACGCAGCACGTCGACCGACGGTTGGCGATGCTCTGGATTGGTTTGCCTTGCCATACGTACAGCTCTTCTATAGCGGTGAGGAACTATCATTTCAATCAGGCGCCCCAAGGCATAGATGTCGGCGCGTTGGTCGGCAGTGTCACCTTTGACTTGCTCGGGAGCGGCAAACCCTTCGGTTCCTGTTGCCTGTTTGAATGCCGCATATTGTGGCCCGTCGCTCAAACCAAAGTCAATCAACTTCACACGGTTGTCGTTGGTGACGAGTATGTTTGACGGCTTCAGGTCGTGGTGATATAGATTGCGTGAATGGCAGTGGTTTACCGCGGCTAGTAGCTGGCTCAAAACTGTCTTGCGCTCGCTGAGTGAAGGTTTGTGCTGCAGCCAACGATCCAAAGTCTCACCCTCGACATACTCCATCACAATACATTTCCCGGCAACAATGTTATCCTCAAGACTCTCAATGCGAACAATATTGGGGTGGTCGAACTGTACGCCGATAGAGTATTCTTTGTATAGCCATTCTTCGTAGAGGGCGTTGCCCTGCAGCTCTTTTTTCAGACCTTTAAGGACATACCAGCGGCCGTATCGCCTGGCTTTATAGAGCACATGCGTAGTGCCGTGGCCGATCTCCTCGTAGGACGAGAAGAACGGTTCGGTGATGCCGCTGCCGCCCGACACAACACCAGACGGACCGTTGTTATTAGTGTATTCCACTAGTGATTATCAGTTATTTATTGCCACTCGGTCCATTCCCGACCGATGTGCAAAGATACAAAATAAACTGCACAGCACGGCACAAAAGCAATACGGACCAAAACGGATAAGCGGCGTATGAAGAAAAAAGTGTATCTTTGCACCATGAAAACAACCGAAAATGATTCCCGTATAGACACCCTTCGCCGCTTAGTCTGCGAGGCGGCGGGCTGTGAGGCACGCACGCCAGGCGACTTCTATACCCTGACGGCTTTTGTCGAAGGGCGTACCCATGAGCCTATAGGCCTCACCACAGTGAAGCGTTTCTGGCAGTATGGCGGCATGAGTTCCACCCCGCGCCGTAGCACGCTGAACCTCCTGGCCCGAGCCATCGGGTACCGCAGCTACGACGACTTCTGCGAGCATCATGGCGACGACACGCCCTCGAGCGACCCTATCCTCGGACAGGGCATCAAGGTGGCCGACCTGCTGCCCGGCGAGTACTTGATGCTGCGTTGGAACCCCGGCCGCGAGGTGGTGGTGGAATACCTGGGCAACAGCACCTTCCGCGTAGCCATGAGCGAAGGCAGCAAGCTGCAGGCCGACGACACTTTCCAAGCGGCATTCTTCGCCCTCGGCCATCCGGCCATGCTGGCCAATATCATACACGGCGAGTCGAGTTGGCCGCTGTACGAGATTGGGCAACTCGGCGGCCTCACCCTTGTGCGTCGGCTACCCTCTCAAGGTGAGTGATTGTCACGCACAAAAAGACATAGGCTGGCTCCAAAAAACATGTAAACAGCAACCATTCTGACACATATCCATTGGGCTTCCCGGCAGGAAGCCCTTTTTTGTTGTGTTGAGTTATAACATATTATAAAACGGACCAAAACGGATTTGCAAATGATATTATAAATTCTCAACTTTGCAATCGTAAATATGAAGGTCGCGTACATATTGTTGATCTGCATGTTGCTGCCCTTTGGCAGCAGAGCCCAATGGTCGAAAGACCGCTCTGGTGGCATGACCTACCACTGTGCCGGATGCGTGGGCATCGCCGACATGGTTTTCACGCCGCACAGCATAGCCATGGAGGGCGTCAGCGGGGCCGACATCACCATCTGCGACTCGCTCGGCCAGCCATTAGAGGAATGGCGCAGTGTGCCGTTCAACATGGTGTACGACACCGCTGCCACCACAACACTACACCGCTTCGTCACACGCCGGCAGGGCTACCTTGAAATGCTTGTCTACCGACCTTCGTCGGCATGGCCTCAACGCGAAGAGACCTTCACCTACATCATACCCACCGTGAAGACAGAAAAGACATTATCAACCTATTAAAAAAATAGAATCATGGGACTTTTAAACAACATCAAGGATGCCTTCAACAAGGCTGAATTCACCGTAGCACCGAACAAGAAACTCAAGACCATCTCGGCCGACTTCAAGAAGAGCTTCGACCTGACGCTGGCTTTCTACAAGGGCGTGCAGCTTGCCGACCCCGAGATGACCCTCGCGGCCCTCAACAGCAAGACCACCAAAGAGGTGAACACCAAGGCAGACGGCCTGAAGATCAAGGGTTCGATGAAGGTGGGCGACGCCGAGAAACTCTTCGACCAGAACTTCGGCGTCACCGTCCAGATCAAAGACAAAGCCGGCAAGGTCCTCGTCCCCAACAATATCACCATCGGCCAGGCCGCCAGAGGAGAATACTAAAAGCAAAGTATATATGAAACTTTTGGATTTGGCAGAAAATGACATTCGTCACTATCTCGATCAGAATGGTGGGGAGTTGCTGTTCAATGAGCGCGACTTGCAAATGCACTTGGCTCACCACCTTACTGGCACTGGTCATTACGACGATGTAGATGTGGAATATTATGTTCCTTACGAGCAATTGGACAATTACATCTGGAAAAACGAATTGAAGTTGGATATTCTCGTGCGCAAAGACAATGAGTTTTTGCCAATAGAATTGAAGTACAAAACCAAGCGGCACTGCAAAAAGATATATAGGTTCAACGAAGAAATGCCTAATGACGTTGAAGTACTGAAAAATCAAGGTGCACAAGATCTCGGCATGTACGACTTCTGGAAAGATGTACGCCGTGTCGAGCTGGTGTGTCGTCGCTTCGCTGCAGTTAAGAACGGACTGGCTGTATTCGTCACCAACGACAAGCAGTATCTTAACCATTGCCGAGAGACATCGAACAATTACCATTTTTGTATGTCCGAAGGTATCCACGACACATACAGGCATTGGAAGAACCCGGACAGCAGTTGTGCCAGGAGTCATCCCGACTTTGAACTCGAAAGAAATTACCTTGTCCACTGGGAAGACAACGTCTATGAGGGTGTTGAATTCCATTACTGCATTGTTGAAATATAATATTATTTTATTAAATAAATAAGGTATGGTAAACAAAATACGCGTCTACGGTAAAGCGCAAAATCGCACGGCACTGGGCATCATGCACGCCTATATGGTTATGTACCCCCAGGCCACGATGGAAGACCTGCAGAAGGCTTTCCCTAACGAACTCAATCCCGATAGTGGAGTGAAGAAAAACTTCGTCGCTGCAGGCGACAAGGGCACCGACGCCAACTGGGACGGCTTCTTCCAGAAGGAAGACGAGCTGCTAACTATGGGCGACGGCAGCCAAGTAGCCGTGGTCAAGATGTGGACAAAACCCAGTTTTGAGCGTCTGGTGGCCCATGCGGCACAATACGGTATAGAGATAGCCCAATTCGAGGAAGCAGAGGGTGGCGGCAAAAAAGGCTCGTTCCGCCTCGAGTACCTCAACGGCTTTGTGCCTCCCAAACCAGAACTCTCAAAAGTGGAGACGGTCGGAGAAAATGTCGAGAAGCCCAAAAAGAAAAAATCATTGACATGGCTGTGGATGCTGCTTTGCCTCATCTTAATTGCACTTATCATCTTCCTTTTGATGCGCTCTTGTCAACACAAGGAACCAGAAACAATCGTGGTGCGAGACACTGTGGTTCAGAAGCAGGAAGTTATAGTGGAAGTGCACGATACTCTCTATGTAGAGCAGTTAGCTGAGATTGAAGACAATTTCAACGCTGCCGAGTTCAAGAAAGGCAAGGCAGACTTGAGCCGCGATGCCGAATTTGTTCTGCACGACCTTGCCAAATTGATGAAACAGTATCCTGAAATGAAGTTACGCATCGAAGGGCACACCAGCGCCGAGGGCGACGCCAACTTCAACCAGAAGCTCAGCGAGGCCCGCGCGCAGGCCGCCGTCACCTTCCTTGTGGAACACGAGGGTATCGACGCCAGTCGTTTAGAGGCAGCAGGCTACGGCAGCAACAAACTGAAGAACGCTGACGATCCGATGGCTCCGGAGAACCGCCGTACCGAGTTTGAGATTATCTAAAAACCTGTTAAAAACAATAATAATCCCAATTTATCAACCCAATAAAAACATCTTAATTATGGAAATCAAAGTTGATGGACGCCTTTTGGTGTCAACGCTCTGCGAGCGCTTTAAAGAAGAATTCGGTGGCACGCTGCGCGTGTACCAAGGTCAGAAACGTCTCACCGGCGCTGAGAAGGTGAGCGAAATCGCCACCAAGACCGGCAGCTACGAATGCCGTGGCAGCAAGACCGTGGGCGGTTTCGAAAAAGACATGATGGAGAACTTCGGACTGAAAGTCCAGGTGGCTTCGGCCGACGACTGGGTGCTGGCTCTCGACGAGATGACCCTCGCCAAACTGCCAGAAATCCCCAAGAACGCCAAGAAGGCCGACATGGACGCCTTGAAGGCAAAGTATGCAAAATAAATCATTAACCTTTTAAAACAATAAAATTATGGCAGAATTCAAATTAGATGGCCGTATGAAGGTCAAAAGTCTGAAGGAAAACTTCAACAAATGCTTTGGCGCCACGCTTCGCGTCTACACCACTCCGGCTTGCAAGCAGTTTGCCGACGACAACGCCACCTTGGCCAGCATCCGTGCCGAGGGTGCCAAGGGCGGTGAGCTCACCGTGGGCGGCAACCTCCGCGTAGGCAACTTCGAGGACAAGCTGAAAGAGATGTACGGCATCGGCGTACAGGTTGCCGACAAGAGCAACAGCAAGTTGGCCGACAACACCGCCACCCTCGTGGCTGCTGGCAAGTAATGCCAACAAACAATCCGGCGAGTGGGGTGACCCGCTGCCGGGTTCCAATTTTAAAACACAACACCATGAGCGTAGAATACTACCGTAAACGCCTTATCGACCTGCGGGCCAATGTCGCCAAAGAACGCGAAGCAAAGAAGAAAGACAACGAACGTTATGCCGGATACGTGAAGAACGCCAGTTCGCCGAGCAGCAAGGCCAGCTACCGCAAGCAGAAAATCGACCACGCCGCCAGCCACGACCGCCGCATCGAGAGCCTGAAGCGCGAGATTGAACGGGCCAAAGAAAGTCTGGCACGTGAGCGTGCTGCCGCCAAACGGAAATAAGCGGCATAGTAAAATACCAATTGTTTTTAATGTTTGAATGATGAAGAAATTCAAGCAAGAGTTGGCTCGTGTCTTCGATGACAACCTGCGCACAAGACAATGGCAGAACTGGGTGGACTATGCCATCATTGGACTGATTATCATCAGCACCATAGAGGTCTTCCTTTCGACGTTTGACAGCGTCGCCAACCGCTACGGCGACTGGCTGAAAGCCGTGGACCTCTTCACCACCGTATTCTTCACCATAGAGGTGACATTGCGCATCTGGTGTGCCGACCTCATCGATCCCAAATATAAGGGTTTCTGGGACCGTGTGCGGTACTGCTTCTCGTTCTACGGGCTTATCGACATCCTCTCCACCTATACCTTTTACATCACTTTCCTGCTGCCAATCCCTTATTCTCTGCTCAAGGCACTGCGAATAGCGCGACTGATGCGTGTGTTCCGCTACATGAAAGCCTTCCGCATACTGAGTGAGGCCATAAGCAACAAAAAACGCGAATTGCTGGTGTCGCTGCAGTTCCTGGCCATTGTGACGCTTATTCTCTCCTTCGTTCTTTACTTTGTGGAGCACGAAGTGCAACCCGAAGTGTATGAGAACGGATGGACGTCAGTGGTATGGGCTTTTGCACAGTATATCGGCGACCCCGGCGGCTTCGCCGATATGCCGCCTATTACCCTTGCAGGGCAGATCATCGCCTGTCTGGTGGGCATCCTCGGCATCGCCATCTTCGCTGTGCCGGCGGGACTGGTGGGAAGCTCGTTCAGCGACGTGATGGATGATGAGAAGAAAGAGCAGGAACTCAAAGACAACGCCGAAGCTATCAACGAGATGATGCTGGTGAAAAGCCTGCAACGCGAGGGCATCTACTGGCCGGCACGCAACATCAGCTTCGGCGACTTGACGCTGAAACTGAACCTGACGGTGGAGGAAATCATCAAGTCGGTGGCGGCATCCACCAACCTGCGTATCAAGAACCTTGCTGCAGCCATGCTAGCAGGACCCAAGACCGACATGATGGTGGTGAACCAATACTGTGTCAACGAGGAATACGGCAGCCACGTGGAGCGCGGCTCCAGCGTCACCATTGTCAACCCCATCGGAGTGGGTGACAACGGCCTGAGCTACTTCGACTGGCATCTCGCACAGCTCGGCGGCTTCAACTATGTGGCCAACGAGTTCTACTCCATGCAGCATCACGACCGCACGAAACGATTCACCTTCTACTCGGCCAGCTCCGACACCCAGGCCAACCCCGCCTTTCACCGCTTCGCCAACCATATACTTGAAGGTCACGGCAAGGGCGACTGGATTATCGTCGTCGTGGGCGAGCAACGTGTGAAGAACAAGACGGACGTGCACTTCGAATTCGGTGGCGACACCGGCGAACAACGTTTCGACTTCGAGGGCGGCATAGCACCCGACCGAGCCACGGTTCGCATACTCTACGACGACATGCAGACCGTCTTGCAAAAATCAGGGCTAACCGTAGACGCACACCAAGTGCAGCCGCGCCTGCCCGACACCACGCTGGCGCGCTACCTGCAGAGCCGCACCGAGGCCAACGTACTGCAGCTGTCGGTGTCATACAAACTGATGGTATTCGACAATGAAGTCTACAGCGCCATCGTAGGCATCGCCGACGTGCTCAACCGCCAGCTCGAGAAACGTCGCCCCACAGGATTACATACAGAAGAGTACATGGTGCGCCCCGTCAACTCTCACTACTGGAAAAAACTCTACGGTATCGAAAAATAACACCCATTAACATATTCAAACCCTATGGCAATATTTCTTTGGTTATTCCAATACATCAGCCCGATAACATTTATCCTCGGTGGCTTGTATCTGCTCGAAGACCCCGAGCCGCTGGCACTCGTCCTTGGCGGCATTGCCGCTGTGCTCGGTCTCATCGTGGGCATCGTCGGCTGGGCCGACACCGTGCCGCCCCGTTGGTTCTGGATTAAAAGTAGAACAGAACTGGCCGGCAGCCGCGTGATGACCGCCATCGGCTACGCCATCCAGTTCTTCTTCATACCACCCTGCGTGATAGGACTGATAGCATACTTTGGTTAGACATTATTCATGTTATGACAATGGTTAACATCAACAAACTTAAAGAGAGTGCCGGAAAAGCTCTTAAAGATGCCCGCGACTGGACTACGCAGACAGCCAAGGATTTGTCGTCACAGACATCGGAGCTAAGCACCAAGGCCCTCTGTGCCATGCTGAAAGGGGTAGACCTTGACGGGTTGCTGATTCGCGTAGACGAATATCAGCAGAAAACAGGCAAGGATGCCTCCAAGCTTATCGAGTTCATTGAAAATCTCAAACAGTTGCAGCGAAATGGAAACGGAGAAGAGTGAAAAAATGACTGTACAGAAACTGGCACAGAGTGTTCCATTGACTGATGTACTCGACATTGCTGAGGATGTAGCCAAATACATTCCTGCTGCTGGTGGAGTACTCAAAATTGTTATCAAAATACTTCGTATGCTTCTAAAAATAAAAAAGCAAAAACAAACAATGTCTAATTAAATACACATTAATTATGAGAATCAAACATGTTTGCCCCACTATTTTGCATTAGCGTTGCTGATGCTTGTGGGGTGCACCTCCAAAGAGGAAATGCTGCAACAAAGGGTGCAGAGCATGGCTGCAAGCGCCGAGCTGGGCACCGTTGAGTACACGGTCAAGAAGATTGTGAAATGCGATGACAAGCAGACCTTCGCTATTGGCGACAGCGTGGGCAAGGCTTGGAACAGCGGCATGAAGCTGAAATAACAGCCGCCTCATCAACACTAAAAGCATCTCATTTTTAATGGGATGCTTTCTTTTTACCCTTCAGCCATCTTGTTAAACAATGTTAATATGATTATTTTTTTAATCCATGACACAATATCGACACCCCAGTCTCGTTTTTATGGTAGATTAAATAATTAATCTATGGTTTAATATTTAAATCGACAGAGCGATGACAAAGAAGAAGAATCATGAGACAATGACTACCCTGACCAAGGCCGAGGAGCAGGTGATGCAGGCCGTGTGGCAGTTGGGCGAAGGCTTCGCCGGCGAGATTGCCGAGGCTGTGGCCGAACCCAAGCCAGCCTACCGCACGGTGCTTACCGAAATACGCATCCTGGAGCAGAAAGGCTTCGTGGGGCACCGCACCCTGGGCGGCAACAACCAGTACTACCCGCTGGTGAGCAAAGCCGACTACTCCGGCCGGCAGCTCAGCGCCCTGGTGGGCAACTACTTCGGCGGCAGCTACCGCCAACTGGTATCCTTCTTCATGGAAGACAAAGGCATCCGCAAGGAAGACCTTGACGCCCTGGCCAGCATCATCGAAGAAAAGCGGAAGGAGGTGCAGTCATGAAGTACTTGCTTTTAGCCACCACGGCAACGGCCCTGTTCTTCGGTGCCTACTGGCTGCTGATGCGCCATGAGAAGCGCCACCAGATGGTGCGTTTCTATCTGTTGGGAACATTGTTGCTGGCCTTCCTGTTGCCTGCCGTCCACCTGCATATTGCAGTCCCACATCAATACGTGATGAACGAGGGTGCCACAGGCATCTTCCCTACCCTGACATATCAGACAGCACAGACAAGTCCGACTGGGCAGACCAGCCCGATCCAGCAGGCTGACATCAACTGGCTATTCTGGCTGTGGCTGGCCGGAGCAGTCGCCGCAACAGCGGTACTGCTGGTCCGGTTGGGCTCCCTCTGGCGCAGGATGCGAGGGCTCCCCTTCGAGGAGTGCGACGGGGTGCTGGTGGCTCTGCTCGACGATGACACTCCGGCCTTCTCCTTCAGGCGACGCATCGTGGTCGGCACCCGTGGCTTCTCCGAGGCCGAGGTACAGCAACTTGTGGGACACGAGCGGGTGCATGTACGCCAGCGCCACACCGCGGACATCATGCTCTGCGAGCTAGCCAAGGTGGTGCTGTGGTTCGACCCCTTCATATATCTATATGCTCGCGAGCTGAAGCGCGTGCACGAGTACATCGCCGACAGCGCGATGATGAGCGCCAGCTACGCCGAGCTGTTCTACCACCAGGTGAGCGGCCGCCGCTACAGCCCGCTGGCCCACTCGTTCGACTACCGCATGGTGCACCAGCGCATCGCCATGATGGCCAGACACCGCAACCGCAGCGGATGGCTGAAGCCGTTGGCAGCCTTGCCGATAGCAACGGCAGTGCTGATGGCAGCCTGTACCCCCAAGAGCAGCACGCTTGTGGGACAATGGGAGTATGTCAGCGGTACGACCGAATTTGTCTTCCACGGTGATAGTCCTTATCCCGGTTATATTGTAAACATGGGTGAGGAGCATCTGTTGGACGAGCTGGACTTCCGTGCCGACGCCACAGCCACGGTAATGGCGTGGAACTCGAATTGGGAGGACCATAAGATGGTCTACCAACCTTACGCCGTCGAGTGGCAGATGGTGGGTGACTCGCTGCTTCTGCGCAACGAAAGGGGCGAGGAAGTATGGCATATCCAGCAACTCGATAGCGACACGCTCGTCTTCGTCGACAGCGATATCTTTACCTATCATGGTGGCGACGGCTATGAGCGCCGCACCTACACCTACCGCCGCAAGAAATAACCTAAACACCACATAACATGAAGCGTACAGCAATCGTGCTGCTGCTCCTCGGAGCGGCGGCGGGCATGGGCTACGCCCAAACCAATGACACCATCGTCCTCGACAGCCTCTACATCCCCGAGTCTGTACGACAACTGGAGGAGATGGAGATTACCGCCGAGCGGCCACTCTACAGCGTCGACGGCGAGAAACAACTCTACAACGTCAGCGACGACCCCAGTGTGCAGACCGGCACCGCCAGCGACGCCCTTCAAAATGCCCCCGGCGTAGAGGTTGACGCCGAGGGCAACATCACCCTGCGCGGCTCGCAGAGCGTTGACGTGTGGATCGACGACCGCCCCTCGAACCTCAGCGGCGAAGCCCTGCGGCAGTACATCAGGAACCTGCCGGCCGGCGCCATCGACCGCATCGAGGTCATCACCAACCCCTCGGCACGCTACGACGGTGGTGGCCCGGTGGTGAACCTCGTGATGCGCCGCAAGGTGAAACACAACGAGTTCCTCACCTTTGGCGCCAGCGGCAACCTGCGCCCACAGGTGTCGCCCTGGATAAGCTACGTCTATGGCGGCAAGAAGTTCTCCTTCAACGTCTACGCCGAGTACGACTATTCCCACACCTGGACCGACCAGAGTGGCAGCAACATGATGCTCACCCTGCAGGGCGACACCAGTGCCGTGCGCAGCTACACCTCGCACAGCGACGCGCGGCGCCACGGCAGCTACCTGTGGCTCAGCGGCCACTACGACATCGACACCCAGCGCACCGTCCGCCTCTGGGGTGGCGCCTATCCGTCGGTCTACTTCAACGGAAGCAACACTGAGTGCCAGTGGCGCGAGCTTATCTATGCGCCAGGCGACTACAGTTACCGCAACACCTCCGACTACCGCTTCCCGCAGGCAGGCGGCTTCGGTGGCGTGGAATACACGCGACGCTTCAACACTGATGGCGAGAAGCTGTGGCTGCAACTCGGAGGCAGCACCTTCGGCTACCACAGCAACGGCACCAACACGCGCACCTACACCGCCCTGGTCGGGCAGGACATCACCCTGCTGGACGACACCCGCAGCCGCGGTGGCCTCAGCACCTACGTCGATGCCGGCTACACGCTGCCGATAGGAAAGCTGTGGGAACTGGAGGTGGGTCTCGGCGGCGGACGCGACTTCCCGAGCAGTTACGTCCACACCGCCGACAGCATCATTGACGGTGTGACCGTTCACGACGCGTTGCGGAGCATGAACAACAGCGAGAGCGGCTGGAAATACCAAGGCTACATCACCCTGCTGCGCCGCTTCGGCGACCTCACCGTCAAGCTGGGCATGCAGGCCGGTCGCAAGCATGTGGAGGGCACCTGGGACGGCTACACCACCGCCATAGTGGACCGCACATGGACCGTGCCGGTACCGTCCATCCACCTCACCTATCATACTAAGAGCATGCACACCTTCGCCCTCAGCTGGACGCGTCGCACAGAGACGCCGACAGCCGACAACCTCACCCCGTTCGTCAACTACTACACCGAAAACTACGACGTCGGCAATCCGGCGTTGCAACCCACCGTGTCGCACAACCTCGAGGGGCGCTGGGACAAATACTTCGACGGCTTCGGCAATGTCGGCGCCGAGCTCTACTGGAGGGCCGAGCAGGACGCCGTCAGTAGTCTGGGCGACGTAGCCTACAGCGAGGTCTTCGGCCGTGAGGTGTCGTACACCATGCCCCACAACATCGGCGATGCCGGGCTGGCTGGCGGCACGCTGAACGTCACGTACCGCCCCACAGCATTCTTCAACCTGCGTCTCTCGGCTTCGGCCTACAACTACCACTACCGCCTCCAGTACCGCCCAGGCGAGTGGGCAAAGGACGCCGCCTGGAGCGGCCGCCTGCGTCTCAACGCATGGGCCAAACTCTGGGATGTGCTGCAAGTGTTCGGCACCGTGAGCTACACCACGCGACAGATTGCCCCGATGAACATCCATGAGCCCACCTTCCGCACAGACTTCGGCCTCAGTGCCGACTTGCTGGACCGTCACCTGTCGCTCTACCTGAACATCAAAGACGTCTTCGCCAGCGTCAGCGAACAGTGGCAGACCACCAATCCCTACTACCAGGGCGGCGGCCGCCGCACCACCAGCTCGCAGTACATCTCCTTCGGCCTCACCCTGCGCTTCGGCAAGATGGAACTCGAACGCCAAGCCCGCACCGGCAACCAACAATAACACTTTTTTTCCGACAAAAAAGAGGAGCGACACAACATTGTGTCGCTTTTCTCGTTTTTAATCATACACTTGAGCAATAAAAACCTCAAAAAAAGAACATGAATATCATCATCACCGGCGGAGCCGGATTCATCGGAAGCCACGTGGTACGGCTCTTTGTAAACAAGTACCCGCAGTACAAGATCATCAACCTCGACAAGCTGACCTACGCCGGTAACCTGGCCAACCTCAAGGACATCGAGGACAAGCCCAATTACAAGTTTGTCCGCATGGACATCTGCGACTTCGACGGTGTCTATAAGCTGATGCAGGACGAGCATGTGGACGGCATCATCCACCTGGCCGCCGAAAGCCATGTGGACCGCAGCATCAAAGACCCCTTCACCTTCGCCCAGACCAACGTGATGGGCACCCTCAGCCTGCTGCAGGCCGCCAAGTGCTACTGGGAGACCCTGCCGGAGAAGTTCGAAGGCAAGCGCTTCTACCATATCTCCACCGACGAGGTGTACGGTGCACTGCAGATGACCCATCCCGAGGGCATCCGTCCGCCGTTCACCACCAAGGCCAGCAGCGGCGAGCACCACCTCGCCTACGGCGAAAAGTTCTTCACCGAAGACCTCAAATACCAGCCCCACAGCCCCTACAGCGCCGCCAAGGCCAGCAGCGACCACTTCGTCCGCGCCTTCCACGACACCTACGGCCTGCCCACCATCGTCACCAACTGCTCGAACAACTACGGACCCTACCAGTTCCCAGAGAAGCTCATCCCTCTCTTCATCAACAACATACGCCACCGCAAACCCCTCCCCGTCTATGGCAAGGGCGAGAACGTGCGCGACTGGCTCTACGTTGAGGACCACGCCCGCGCCATCGACCTCATCTTCCACAAAGGCAAGGTAGCCGAGACCTACAACATCGGCGGCTTCAACGAGTGGAAGAACATCGACATCATCCGCGTGCTCATCAACACCGTCGACCGCCTCCTCGGCCGTGCCGAGGGCGAAGACATGAACCTCATCACCTACGTCACCGACCGTGCCGGCCACGACCTGCGCTACGCCATCGACTCCTCCAAGCTCCAGCGCGAGCTCGGTTGGGAACCCAGCCTGCAGTTCGAGGAGGGCATCGAGAAGACCGTCCGCTGGTACCTCGACAACGAAGAATGGTTAAACAATGTGACTTCAGGTAAATATCAGGACTACTATCACGATATGTACGACAAAAGGTAGTGGATTGACAACGCGAGAAGTCCAGTGGACTTCGAGGCGAGGCTCGCTTGCGAGCTTCGAGCATTAACAACTACATGAAGTACTACGAAGACATGTATGCCAACCGCTAGTCACCGGCCAGGCACATAACCCTACAGGAGCCGCAGACCACCATCCGCGGCTCCTTTTTTCTGTACTTTCCCTGATGTTTTCTTGCCTATAGTAAATAATATTTGTATATTTGCAACATCAGTATTCCGCAGCCAAAATGGCTAAGCAGATGAAAATGAAACCGTAGACAAACTCAATCACATTAAAATACCATGCCAAGCAACTCCCGATTCGACAGCCGCGCCCTGCTGGACAACCGCCAGGTGCGTATCTTCCTCTCCTCCACCTTCTCCGATATGGAGGCCGAGCGCACGGCGCTGCTGCACACTTTCGACACGCTGCGCGTCAAGGCGCGCCGACGCAATGTGGACCTCGCGGTGCTCGACCTGCGTTGGGGTGTCACCGACGAGGAGGCCCGCAGCGGCAAGGTCATCTCCGTCTGCCTGAACGAGATCGAGCATTCGCACCCCTTCTTCATCGGCCTGCTGGGCAGCCGCTACGGCTATGCCCCCGAGGCCGGCGAGCTGGACAAGAACCCCGACCTGCTGGAGCGCTACCCCTGGCTGGCCGACGACATAGCCGCCCGCCGCAGCATCACCGAGATGGAGATGCTCTACGGCGTGCTGCGCAACGAAGGCGACGTGGACGCCGCCTTCTATATCCGGCAGAACGACACCCCCGACGACGACCCGCGCCAGACGGCCCTCAAGCAGACCATCCGCGGCCAACAGCGCTATCCCGTGGCCGACTACGCCTCGGTCGACGAGCTGTGCACGATGGTGGAGCGCGAGGTGACGGCCCTGCTCGACCGCCACTTCCCCGACGTGGAGGCCACGCCGCTGGAGCGCGAGCGCACCGCCCACCGCGCCTATGCCAACAGCCTGCTGGGCCACTTCGTGGGCCGCGAGGAGGAGCTGGGCTGGCTGGACGCCTTCGTGCGCTCCGCCGAGCGCCATCTGGTCGTCACCGGCGAGAGCGGCATGGGCAAGAGCGCCCTGCTGGCCCGCTGGTGTCGGCAGCACGAGGAGAGCGACGACTTCAACCTGATCTACCACTTTGTGGGCAACTCGCTCGGCAGCAGCAGCTACACCGGCATCCTGCGCCACCTCTGCGACGAGATATATACCCGATACGGTATCGACAAGAAAGAACAGGTCGATGGCCAGCGGGAGAAACCCGAGGACGAGGCGCAGCGCCTAGTAGCCGAGGTGATGCAACGCGGAAAGCCCCTTGTCGTGGTCATCGACGGCATCAACCAACTCAGCGCCCCCAAGGACGAGAAGCTGCTGCTGTGGATGCCCGCAGCCAACGCGCAGGTGCAGTTCATCTTCACCACCCTGCAGGACGACGCCACGATGCGCACCTTCGAGCACCGCGGCTACGCGGTGCGCACCCTGCAGCCCCTCACCGACAGCCAGCGGCGCCGCTTCGCCGAAGGCTATCTGGAGCGCGTGGGCAAGCACCTCAGCCCCGCCCAATGGCAGCGCATACTCTCAGACCCCGAGAACCAGAACACCCTGGTGCTGCGCACCCTGCTCGACGAGCTGATATGCTTCGGCAGCCACGAGCACCTCGACGCCCGCATCGACTTCTACCTCGCGGCACAAGGTATTGAAGACTTCTTCGACCGCGTGCTGCAACGCTACGAGCAGGACTACGGGCGCGACCTGGTGAGCCGCACGCTGGCGCTGCTGGCCCTCAGCGAGCGCGGCCTGAGCGAGGAGGAGCTGCTGGCCATCGCCGGCCTGCGCCAGATGGACTGGCACCTCTTCTACTGCGCCGCCTACAACCACCTGGTGGAGCGTGACGGCCTGCTGGGCTTCGCGCATCAGTACATGGCCACGGCCGTGGCCGCCCGCTACGCCACGGCCGACGCCAGTGCGTCGGCCCCCCTGCGCCGCGCCACGGTGGCCTACTTCGCCGCCCTGCCGCCCTCCGACCGCCGCACCTCCGAGCTGGCCCACCAATACTACCACCTCGCCGACTGGCAGCACCTGCACGACACCCTGGTCAACTTCGATGCCTTCAACTATTTCTACAGAACCGCCCAACCTCTGCTGGCCCTATATTGGCGTGCCCTGCTCAAGGCCGGCTACAACCTCTCGGCCTACCTGCAGCTGCCGCACGGCGCGGAGGATGCTGACTTGGGTAAGGAATACAACAACATCGGCTACTTCATCGACGGTTTCTTCGCCGACTCCGACTTGGCGTTGGAATACTATGGCAAAGCCTTGGCAATATGGGAGAAGGTGCTCGGCACGGAGCATCCCGATACCGCCACGTCGTACAACAACATCGGCGTGGTGTACAAGAGTATGGGCGACTACGACAAGGCGTTGGAATACTATGGTAAAGCCTTGGCGATATGTGAGAAGGTGCTCGGCACGGAGCATCCCTCCACCGCCACGTCGTACAACAACATCGGAATGGTGTACGACAACATAGGCGACTACGACAAGGCGTTGGAATACTATGACAAAGACTTGGCGATAAGTGAGAAGGTGCTCGGCACGGAGCATCCCAGCACCGCCACGTCGTACAACAACATCGGCGAGGTGTACCACACCATGGGCGACTATGACAAGGCGTTGGAATACCATAACAAAAACCTGGCGATAAGGGAGAAGGTGCTCGGCACGGAGCATCCCAGCACCGCCACGTCGTATAACAACATTGGTGGGGTGTACCACCATATGGGCGACGACAACAAGGCTTTGGAATACCTTGACAAAGCCTTGGCAATAAGAGAGAAGGTGCTCGGCACGGAGCATCCCAGCACCGCCACATCGTACAACAACATCGGCCTGGTGTACAGCGATATGGGCGACTACTACAAGGCGTTGGAATACTATGGCAAAGCCTTGGCGATAAGGGAGAAGGTGCTCGGCACGGAGCATCCCAGCACCGCCACGTCGTACAACAACATCGGCACGGTGTACTACCATATGGGTGACTATGCCAAGGCGTTGGAATACTATGGCAAAGACTTGGCGATATGTGAGAAGGTGCTCGGCACAGAGCATCCCTCCACCGCCACGTCGTATAACAACATCGGCTCGGTGTACCACAATATGGGCGACTACGACAAGGCGTTGGAATACTATGACAAAGACTTGGCGATAAGTGAGAAGGTGCTCGGCACGGAGCATCCCAACACAGCCCAGTCGTATCACAACATCGGTGTAACGTATTATGAACAAGGTAATACCGACAAAGCGTTGGAATACCTCGGCAAAGCGCTCGCAATCTACAAGGAAAAACTGGGTGATAACCATCCTTACACCCAGCAGACGCAGGAGTGGATTGACTATATTCAATCGCAGATGCGGTAGGCGGCGTTCAATACGGGTCGATATTGTCTTTGTACACTTGGGGCTTGCTATTGAAAGAAAGGCCCTACGGGCCAGATATACCCGCCACTATCCTTGGGGGTGCTATTGAAAGGCAGGCCCTACGGGCCAACCACACTCGGCAGACAGACCTGCTCCGCTAGGAGCTTCCTTTCAATAGACAGCCCCACAGGACAAGCATACACAGATGGATGCTCCGCTAGGAGCTTCCTTTCAATAGAAAGGCCCTACGGGCCAGATGTATCCATTGTTTATCGGGGACAAGCTATTGAAAGGCAGGCCCTACGGGCCAATGAACACTGAACACTAAACACTAAACACTAAACACTGAACACTGCCCACTGACCACTGACCACTCCCCAAGAGGGGGTCATCCTACCACCATCCTACCACCATCCTACCATCATCCTACCACCATCCTACCACCATCCTACCATTTTAACATTTCGGATGCCTCGCCGACCCCACCCCGAACCGGCCTTGTATGCCCGTTGGCGCGCGTGTGTCCAGCCTGCGAATCCGCTTGCCACGGCAGCAATCGGTGAGAAATATCACCCAACGTGGACCGGCGGCACACAATAAATACAGCTCACCCGCCGTTATACCCCCCAGAAAGAACAACGGACAACAGATGCAACAAAATATCATCTTCGACTTTGGCAATGTGCTGGTGGAGTGGCATCCGGAGCATGTCTACGCCGACTATTACGGCGACGAGGCGCGCGCGTGGTGGTTTCTGCGGCATGTGGCCGACGGCGAGTGGCGCAACCGTATCGACGCCGGCGAGAGCCAGGACGACTGCATAGCCGAGTTGCAGCGCCGCCACCCCGACCACAGCGAGGCCATAGCCCTGTGGCGCGACCGGTGGGACGAGATGCTGACGGGCGAGATGCCGGGCATGCTGGCGCTGGTACGCCAGCTGAAAGCGGCCGGCATACCGCTCTACGGGCTCACCAACTGGAGCATGGAGACCTTTCCCGCGGCCCGACGCCGCTTCGCGATACTGCAGGAGATAGACCGCTATGTGGTGAGCGGCGCCGAGCGGCTGGTGAAGCCCGACGCGCGCCTGTTCCGTGTGCTGCTGGACCGCTACGGCTTGCGCGCCGGGGAGTGCATCTTTGTCGACGACAATGCCGACAATGTGGCCTCGGCCCAGCGGCTGGGCATGACGGGCATCGTCTTCCGCGGCGCCGACGCACTGCGGACCGAACTGGAAAAAATATTATCCATCAACATCCAATAACTCATGAAACAACTGAAATACATCCTTGTAGGCGCCCTGCTGCTGGGGAGCCTCACCGCGACGGCCCAGCGCCGATTCGACGCCTCGGTATTCGGTGGCGCCACCTTCAACCAGATAGACGGCGACGGAGCCGGCAGCTACAGCCAGCTCGGCCTGCGCGGCGGCGTGGGCACCAGCTTCTTCTTCGGCTGGGACGAACGCACGCCCTGGCGCATGGTGGTGGAGCTGGCCTACACCACGAAAGGGTCGAACATAGACAATGACGCCCTGGAGCGCCGCATCACGCTCAGCTATGTGGAGCTGCCCGTCATGCTGAGCTACACGCTGCTCGACGGCCGTCTGCGGCTGGGCGCCGGAGTGGCACCGGCCGTGCTCGTGGGCAGCCGCGTGATGGACTCCGGCTACGAGAACGAGCTGCAGGAGGACAACTACCGCCGCTTCGACTGGTGCCCGCTCACCGTCTCGGCCCGCTACCTCTTCACCTACGACGTAGCCGTGGAGCTGCGCTTCCAGACTTCGATGCTGAGCGTCACCAACGAGAACTCCACCGGTACCTACCGCCTCTTCAGAGACAACCAAGGCGCCTTCAACCGCAGCCTCTATCTGGGCCTGGCCTACTGCTTCTGACGCTATGGAACTGACCGAAAGAGCCCGCCGCGTGTTTGCCGCCGACCGCTTTGCCGCCCTGGCAGGCATAGAGATAGACGCCGTCGGCGACGGCGAGTCACGGTGCAGCATGCCGCTGGACGAGCGTCACCGCAATGCCCGTGGGGCCGCCATGGGCGGCGCACTCTTCACGCTGGCCGACCTGGCCGCCGCCGTGGCGGGCAACAGCGCCGACCTGGCCGCGGGCGACGAGCTGCACTGGGTGTCGCTCGACAGCACGGTGCACTACCTCTCCCCTGCCCTGGGGCCACGAATAGAAGCCCGATGCCAGGCGCTGAAACGCGGTCGCACCACGGCCCTGTACCAGACCGTGCTGCTATGCAACGGCAAAAAGGTGGCCATCATAGAGACCACCATGATGAGAACCCAGGGCTGAACCTGCTCAGCCCTTCCTTACACTCTTGAATCCGCTGAGCAGGCCCGTGTCGGCATTGCCGATGAAAGCCAGCACCTGCTTGCCCTCGTCGGTATGGCCGTAGTGCTCCTTCACCAGCTCCACCGCATCGGGCAGGGGCAGCCCCTTGACGAAGATGTAGCGGTAGATGTCGGTGATGGTATTGATGCTCTGCTGCGAAAAGCCACGGCGCTGCAGGCCCAGACTGTTCACACCGCAGTATTGTATCGGATAGCGTGCCGCCTTGATGAAGGGGGGCACATCCTTGTCGATCAGCGCACCGCCCTGGGTGATGACGTGGGAACCGATGTGGATGAACTGCAGGCAGGCTGTTTTGCCGCCCAGAATCACCCAGTCGCCCAGCACGATATGGCCCGCCAGGGTGGCGTTGTTGGCCAGCACACAGTGGCTGCCCACCACACAGTCGTGGGCCACATGCACATAGGCCATCAGCAGATTGCCGTTGCCGATGACGGTCTTGCCGCTGGCGGCAGTGCCACGGTTGATGGTGCAGCACTCGCGTATCGTGTTGTCGTCGCCGATTTCCACGGTGGTGTATTCGCCGGCAAACTTGAGGTCCTGGGGCACGGCGGCGATGACCGAGCCGGGAAATATCTTGCAGCGCTTGCCAATGCGGGCGCCCGGGAAGATAGTGACGTTGGGACCTATCCAGGTGCCATCGCCAATCTCCACATCTTCGCAGATGGTCGTAAAGTTGCTTATCGTCACATCCTTGCCTATCTTGGCATCGGGATGAAGGTCGTATAGAACCATTATATGCTGTTTTTTTATTGATTTTTACTGATATAGTCCATCAGATAGCGGGCGAATGCATTGTTTGCCTTGTGGCCCGGCTTGTAGATGGTGAACTTAGCGTTGAGCATCTGCCCCACCAAGCGCACGTCGCCCACGAAGTCCAGCAGCTTGTGGCGGGCCGGCTCGTTGGGGAAATAGGGGTCGGTGGTGTTGAGCACACCGTCGTGCACCTTGAAGTGCGACACGTCCTTGTGGAAGGTCTTGGCCAGACGCTTCAGCTGCTTGTAGGTGAGCTCCTTGTTGACAAACACCAGTGCATTGTCGAGCGAACCGCCCTTGATGAGGTTCAGATGCAGCAGAGGCTCCACCTCGTGCAGGAAGACAAAGGTGCGGCAGGGGGCGATGCTGGCCGCATATTCCGACAAATCGTTCATCTCGGCCGTCTGATGCCCGATGACGCTATTGGCGAAATCTATCTCACAATGCACAGAAAAACTGTCGCTGGGCTCCAGGTCGAACACCGAACCCGTGGCGGGAAACTCGAAATGTATCGGCTCGCGGAAGGTATAGATATGGCGTTCGGCGGACTGTTTGCGCACTCCCACACGGATAAGCTGCAGCATCCACGGGCGCGCCGAGCCGTCCAATATAGGAACCTCGCCGCCGTCCAGCTCCACCAGCGCATTGTCCACCTTCATGCCGTGCAGTGCCGACATCAGATGCTCTATGGTGGCGATGGTCTGTCGACTGCTGCCCAAGGTGGTGCCGCGCGACGTGCCTCCCACCTTGTCGGCCAGCGCCCGCTGCGTGACGATGTTGACGCGGTCGGTGCGCCGGAAGGCGATACCGAAGTTCTCCGGGGCAGGCTTCACCGTGACGGTGACCGTACGGCCGGTGTGCAGACCGGGGCCCGTCACACGAAACTCTTTATTGATTGTAGTTTGGTATTCCATTCGTTGGTTTTTCTCTACTTGTACAATGCCTTGACGAAGTGCAACTCTTCCAGACGGTAGAGCTGTGCCTTGTCGTTTTCCAGGCCGGCGCCCGAGCGCACCAGGTGCAGCGGCTGCACCAGCGTGGGCAGACTATTTCCCGGCTGGCGCCAGAAGTCGCTGTTGCGGTGGGCCAATCCACCGGCCACATAGAGCATCAGGTCGTAGCCCGTGGCGGCCAACTGCGATGTCGGCTCGTTGCCGAAGCGGGTGCGGAAAGTCTTCAGAAACTCCACATGCACCTCGTTGGCCATATTCCAGGCCAGACTGAAGGTGTGGTAGCCCAGCAGCTGCAGCTGACCAAAGTCTATATCGCCATACTCGCGCGTCCAGTCGGTCAGCGTGTACAGCGTAGGGCTGTCCTTCTTGATACTCGACAAGCGGTTCAGCAGATTGATGCTGAACACCCGGTTCTCGTCCTTGTTCTGGTCGTAGATACTCAGCACCTGGCAGTTGGGGGTAGACTTGAGCACCGATGCCAGACGGGCACTCTGGCTCCAGTTGAAGAGCGTGTACTTGATGTCGCCCCGCTCGGTGAGCTGGCGCTTCAGTTCGTCCATCACAGGCTTCTCGGCAGCGCTGCCCGAATGTATGATGTAGAGGTGCCCGTTGGGCCGCTCAAACTTCATATTGTTCAGCGCCAAGGAAATCATACCGCTCATGGAAGGCTGTATCTTCACCATGTAGGGGTTCTCCGCACAGAGCTCGCTGCGGGTGGCCATCGGATTGACAATGTAGACACCGGCCTGGCGCGCCAACTCGGCGGCCTTGTCGAAGCAGTCACGCAGCAGCAGCGCCACCACGAAGTCGCTCTGTTCCACATGGTGGCTGCGGAAGGCTTCCTCCACCTTGGCAGGCGAATTCTCGCTGACATCCACCACGTTGAGGTCCACGCTCACACCCTGCTCGGCCAGCTTGTCGAGGGCCATCAGTATGCCTTCGTAGAACTCGATGAACTCGAATTGGCGATAGCTGCGCTTGCCACGCTGCTCTATGTCGAACTTGGAGGTGCTGATTTGGTCCAGCTGGTCCAGGTGCAGCGGCATCATCACGGCCACTTTCAGCACCTTGCCCGTCCGGCGCACCACAGGGGGCTGCGCGGCCGCGGGGGCAGGTTCGGGCTGGCTCGGCTGGGTGGTCTGGCTGACGGGAGCGGCCGGACGGGCGGGCGGCTCGCTCTCGGCAAACTGGCCGCGGGCGGGCAGCCACACGGTGTCGCCCTCGTGCAGGAAGTGTATGTCGTGGTGCGTCACGGCATCGTAGCTTTCCACCTTGTAGGCTCGGGCTATCGAATAGACGGTTTGTCCCGTCTTGACGATGTGTACATAGTACCGGCGGCCGTGGAGCAGCTGGGTCTCCCGACTCACCTCTACCGGCGTGGTTCCCGGCGCCTGCGCCCATAGGGAGTGGAGAGTGGAGAGTGGAGAGTGGAGAACAATGCTGACGCACAACATCAGCAGATATTTCCTGTACTCCACCACAATCTCCTTCACTGTTTTTTTCTGTTTCTTATTCATCTTTCGTTTCATTCAGTTTAACCTTTAGCGTTTTCACTGATGATATAAGCATTGATATCAACTCATTCAATTCGGCAACCAAAGCCTCATAATCCTGTCTTGCAATTTTCCCCGACGCGCAGAGCAGGTCTAGCCAATACTCCGTCTCATCGGCCTCTTTCAGGGCTATAGAGAATTTATGTGCCATGTCTCGCGGTCCCTGCGCATTTCTACCTTCTCTGATATTCGCCCCGATACTCGTCCCGCTTCTGACAATCTGATCCCTCAAAGCATACGCCCTTAGCCCGTCCAGATAATCGCCCAGCTGGAGAATCTTGAGTGCAAAAGCAAAACTCTTGTCCCGTAGAATACTTTTGGTCATCTATAATCTGTTTAAACCATACACTTCTCTCTGCTCTCCACTCTCCACTCTCCACTCTCCACTCTCCACTCTCCACTCACATCACTCCCATTCGATGGTTGCTGGCGGCTTGGAGCTGATGTCGTACACCACTCGGTTGACGCCCCGCACGCGGTTGATAATCTCGTTGCTCACGCGGGCCATGAAGTCATACGGCAGGTGGCTCCAGTCGGCCGTCATGCCGTCCACGCTCTCCACGGCGCGCAGCGCGACGACGCTCTCGTAGGTACGCTCGTCGCCCATCACGCCCACACTCTGCACGGGCAGCAGCATGGCGCCCGCCTGCCACACCTTGTCGTACAGGTCGGCGTCGCGCAGGCCCTGGATGAAGATGTCGTCCACCTCCTGCAGGATGCGCACCTTCTCGGGCGTCACATCGCTCAGTATCCTGATGGCCAGGCCGGGACCCGGGAAGGGATGGCGGCCGATGAGGCTCTCTTTGATGCCCAGCTGACGACCCACGCGGCGCACCTCGTCCTTGAAGAGACTGCGCAACGGCTCTACCAGCTGCAGCTTCATATAGTCGGGCAGCCCACCCACATTGTGGTGACTCTTGATGGTCTGGCTCGGTCCCTTGACGCTCGAACTCTCTATCACGTCGGGATATATCGTGCCCTGGCCCAGCCACTTGGCGTCGGTGATGAGCTTGGCCTCGGCGTCGAACACGTCGATAAAGGTCTTGCCGATGGCCTTGCGCTTCTTCTCGGGGTCGGTGACGCCGGCCAGCACGCTGTAGAAGCGCTCTTTGGCATCCACACCCTTCACATTCAGACCCATATCGCGGTAGCTCTCCAGCACACCCTCAAACTCATTCTTGCGCAGCAAGCCGTTGTCGACGAAGATGCAGTGCAGCTGGTGGCCGATGGCACGGTTGAGCAGCACGGCAGCCACGGTGCTGTCCACACCGCCGCTCAGGCCGAGCACCACCTTGTCGCCGCCCACCTTGGCCTTGAGCTCGGCCACGGTGGTCTCGATAAACGACTCGGGCGTCCACTCCTGGCGGCAGCCGCAGATGTCCACCACAAAGTTGCGCAGCAGCTGCACACCCTCGGTCGAGTGGTGCACCTCGGGGTGGAACTGGATGGCATAGGTCTGCTCGCCCTCAATCTGATAGCCGGCATACTGCACGCTGGCCGTCGAGCAGATGGTGCGGTAGCCCGAGGGCAGCACCTCTATCGTGTCGCCGTGGCTCATCCACACCTGGCTGCCCTGCGTGAGACCCCGCATCAGCGGGTTGGTGCTGTCGATAAAACTCAGGTTGGCACGGCCATACTCGCGTATCTTGCTCTGCTGCACGCGTCCGCCACCCCATTTGGCCAGATACTGTGCACCGTAGCACACCGCCAGCAGCGGCAGACGACCCTTGATCGCGCTCATGTCGGGCACCGGCGCGTCGGCAGCGTTGCAACTGTAAGGACTGCCCGAAAAAACAACACCCTTCACCTCGGACGTGAGGGCGGGAATCTTGTCGAAAGGATGAATCTCGCAATAAACATTCAGCTCGCGAATCTTGCGCGCGATAAGCTGAGTGTACTGAGAGCCAAAGTCTAAGATAATAATCGTATCCATAGTTTACCTTATTTTTAAAATGCAAAGATAATACTTTTTTCGCAATGCGAGACATAAAAAATATCAACCACCGCCTCCGCACCCACCCTAAACCGCACACCGCGCCACGGCCAACCCATTGAAAGAAAGGCCCTACGGGCCAGGTTGCGGCGGCGTTTGTTCGGGAATTGCTATTGAGAGGAAGGCCCTACGGGCCTGGTTTCGGCGGCGCAGGTGCGGGGATGGCTATTGAGAGGAAGGCCCTACGGGCCAGGTTCCGGCGGCGTTTGTTCGGGGATGGCTATTGAGAGGAAGGCCCTACGGGCCAGGTTGCAACGGCGCAGATGCGGGGATGGCTATTGAAAGGAAGGCCCTACGGGCCAGGTTGCAGCAGCGCAGGTGCGGGGATGGCTATTGAGAGGAAGGCCCTACGGGCCAGAAATCAACGGCCGCACGGGATGCTCCGCTAGGAGCTCCCTTTCAATAGCATCCTCCGGATCCATATCCCCAATGCTCCGTCAGGAGCTTTCTTTCAATAACAAAACCATCACAAAACCCACACCTGACCAACCAATCCACCCCCCGCAGACGGCTCTGCCAGCGGTATTTACGCTATCCCCTCTTACCGCTCTCTTACCATCCTCTTTTCCCCCTCATAAAATAATCTTTCGCCGGTAGGCAATAAATAGGAGACGGTTACGTTATCATTATACAAATACAAGCAAATAACCCGTAGGAAGTGGCTGGAAATGAGCCTGGAGTACCCCTGGAGCGTGTACCCGACGAGTCCTGAGGGAGCACCGATTGACTGCCAACCGCACAAGACGACACATT
>JAZNHG010000008.1:0-53372 GCA_045576855.1 Bacteroidales bacterium
GTCTTTAGCGGAAAAGAGGCTGCCGCATGCGTCATACAAACCTAAGACTAAACACTTTACGCCGACGCAACACACTAAACACAGAACACTGCCCACAGAACACTGCACATTGTACATTGCTCACTGAACACTACACACTGAACATTGAATAAAGCCCCCTCAGTGTGGGATTGGATTTTGCAAATTTATTTTCCTAATGTATGTTAAAGAGCGGAGAGTGAAAATGAATAGTTGACAGTTGGCAGTTGGTAGTTGGTAGTTGGTAGTTGGCAGTTGGTAGTTGGCAGTTGGCAGATTCTCATCATTCATCACTCATCACTCATCATTCATCACTCATCATTCATCACTCATCATTCATCACTCATCATTCATCATTCATCACTCACCATTCATCACTCATCATTCATCATTCATTATTCATCATTCAAACCTCCTACATCTGGTGCAGCCAGTCGTAGACGGCGCGGCCTTTGGCCGGTCCGATGGCGGCGCTGAGGTCCTCGAGGGTCTGTAGCTGTATCTGCTTCACACTGCCGAAGCGCAGCAGCAGCTCGTGGGCCGTGTGCTCGCCGATGCCGGGTATGTCGGTCAGCGCTGTGCGGAAGGTGCCGCGCGAACGCTTGTCCTTGTGGAAGGTGATGGCGAAGCGGTGCACCTCGTTCTGTATCTGCTCCAGCAGGTGGAAGAGCGGGTCGGTGGGCTTGAGCTGCACCACTTTGATGGTGGGTGTCACATGGTCCCGTGAGCCGTCCGCTGCACCCTCCTCGCTGAAGACGAGCAGGCGGTCGGTGCGGTGGCGGTCGTCCTTGGCCAGTCCGGCGATGGGGATGGACAGGTGGAGGGTGTCTGCTATCACGTTCCGTGCCACGTGCATCTGCCCCTCGCCGCCATCTACGATGAGCAGGTCGGGCATGGGCTGCCCCTCGTCGCGCAGGCGGCGGTAGCGGCGCTCTATCACCTCGGCCATTGAGCCATAGTCGTCGTTTATCCTTTGGTCGGAGGTTGGAGGTCGGAGGTCGGAGGTCGGAGAACTCTCTTTGACTCTTTGACTCTTTGACTCTTCGACTCTTTGACTTTTTGACTTTTTGACTTCGGGACTCCGGGTGCCATCGTCTTGAGGTCTCGATGTCTTGAAGTCTCCACGTATATTGAACTTGCGGTAAGCCTTGCGGTTGGGTTTGCCGGCTGTGAAGCGCACCATGCCGGCCACAGGGTAGGCGCCCTGGATGTTGGAATTGTCGAAGCATTCTATGTCCATCGGGAGCGTGGGCAGGTTGAGCGCGCGCTGCAGGCGCTCCAGTACGCGCACGGCCCGCGGGGCGGCGTCGCCCTGCACCAGCGCGCGCTGGTGGCGGCACTGCTTCTGGTAGCTCTCCACATTGCGCAGCGAGAGTTCGAGCAGCTTGCGCCGGTCGCCCTTGGCCACGGTGGCCCCGCTGGCGTCGCCCTTGGCCACGGTCTGCTTCAGGTAGCCGTCCGGTATGTCGGGCACCAGGAAGGGGACTATGATTTCGCTGGCCGTGCTCTGCGACTGCTCGTGCAGGGTGGGGATGACGGTGGCCAGCAGTTCGGCGTCGGTCTCGTCCAGCTGGCGGCGTATCTCGTTGCTGATGGAATAGATGATGGCGCCGTTCTTGATGCGCATGAAGTTGATGTAGGCGTAGGCCGCTTCGTCGGCGGTTGCCTCGTCGGAGAGTATGGAGATGACGTCGACGTCGCGCACGTTGGTCCCCACCACCGTGGAGCGGCTCTGGTACTCTTCGAGCAGGTGCAGCTTGCGCTTCACGGCCTCGGCTTCTTCGAAGCGCAGCTCTTCGGCGTAGGCATACATCTGGCGCTTGAGCTGGTCGAGTATCTCGCCGAATTCGCCTTTCAGTATGCGGCGTATGTCGTCGATGACGGCGCGGTACTCCTCGCGGCTTTGCAGACCGGCGCAGGGGGCGGCGCAGAGGCCGATTTGGTGCTTCAGGCAAGGGCGCCGGCCCATAGTGTCGCAGGTGCGGTACTGGAAGAGTTGGCGAATGATGTCCTGCAGTTCGCGCAGGATGCGCCCGTTGGGGTAGGGGCCGAAGTACTGCCCCTTCAGGTTGCGCCGGCGGGTGTACAGCAGCCGGGGGTAGTCCTCGTCGGTGATGCAGAGGTAGGGGTACGTCTTGTCGTCCTTGAGCATCGAGTTGTAGCGCGGTTGGTAGCGCTTGATGAGGCTGTTCTCGAGCAGCAGGGCATCCACCTCGGTGGCCACCACAGTGACGCGTATGTCGCACACCGAGCGGACGAGCATCTTGATTTTGGGGCTCTTGTCGTCGTAGTGTGAGAAGTAGCTGGATACGCGGCGTTGCAGATTGCGCGCCTTGCCCACATAGATGACCTTGCCCGAAGCGTCGAGGTGCTGGTAGACACCGGGGCTTTCGGGTATGGTCTTCAGCCGCAGGGCTATGCGGTCGATGTTGGGGTTGATGGAGGCGTCGATCAAGGTCTAGAGGTCGTAGTCGAGTTTGGCGCGTGTGACGGTGAGGCTCAGGCTGTGTATGCCCTCCAGGTCGTATTGGCTGGTGGTCTGGCTGATAGCCATCTTGTGGGTGCCTGCGTGGTTGAAGCTGAAGAAGCTGCGCAGGCGGCCACCCACGACGCGGTAGCCGTCCACCATCTCGCCCCGCGGGCGTCCTTTGTCCTTCAGCTGGATGACGCCGTAGAATTGGCGCTCCTCGCCTCCGGGACTGGTGAGATTCACCATCAAGGGCACTATGTCGTAGCGGTAGCGTGCGGTGTCTATGGCAGCGGTGACATCGAGATGGTAGTAGTCGTTGATATTGCTGACCGCTATGTCGAAGTTCTCGGCAGTGAAGCGGTTCCAGATGTCGCCGGCAAAGGTGCGCTGCTCGTCGCAGATGGGGCGGTTGTTGCAAGCGGCCAGGAGCAGCGTGCAGGCCAGGAGCAGGAGGGTCTTGGTGAGTCGCATATATCTATCGTTTGTTTCTGTTTATCAGGCATTGCACTATCTGTACGGCATTGGTGGCGGCGCCTTTGCGGATATTGTCGGCCACGACCCACAGGTTGAGGCTGTTGGGCTGCGAAGGGTCTACGCGCAGGCGTCCCACCCACACCTCGTCGCGGTGATGGGCCAGGATGGGCATGGGATAGTGCAGTTGGGCGGGGTCGTCGTAGAGGATCACGCCGGGTGTGGCGGCTATCAGGTTGCGCACCTCGTCGAGCTGGAAGGGCTTGCGCAGCTCCACGTTTACGGCTTCGCTGTGACCTCCCACCACCGGCACGCGCACCACGGTGGCCGTGATGGCTATCGACGGGTCGGCATATATCTTGCGGGTCTCGTCTATCAGTTTCTGCTCCTCGGTGGTGTATCCGTCCGGCCGGAAGTCGCCCCCGTGGGGGAACAGGTTGCGGTGTATCTGGTAGGGGTAGGCCATCTCCGAGGTTGGAGGTAGTAGGTCGGAGGTTTGTGGTTGTTTGCCTTCTGCGGACAGGCGCTCTTCGGCCTCCAGTTGGTGCACGGCTTTGATGCCGGTGCCGGTGATGCTCTGGTAGGTGGCTATGACGAGGCGGCGCAGCCCATAGTGGCTCTGCAGGGCCGAGAGGGCCAGCACCATCTGTATGGTGCTGCAGTTGGGGTTGGCAATGATGCGATGGTGGGGCTGGACGGCGTCGATGTTGATTTCGGGCACCACAAGGGGTACCTCGGGGTCTTTGCGCCAGGCGGAACTGTTGTCCACCACGGTGGTGCCGACGGCGGCAAACAGCGGGGCGTAGCGACGCGAGGCATCGGCTCCGGCCGAGAAGATGGCGTAGTCGGGGCGGGCTGCGATGGCGTCGTCGACGCTGACCACGGTGAGCTGGCGGTCGGCGAAGTCGAGGTGTTTGCCCACCGAGCGCGGCGAGGCGGCGGCGATGATTTCGATATCTTTACGGTCGAAGCCGCGTTCGGCCAGTACGGTCAGCATCTCGCGACCCACCAAGCCCGTGGCTCCTACAACGGCGATTTTCATAGTAGTCAAAGTTGATTTGAGAAAGAGGGGCGGATGTGACTTCGCCCCCCTGTTGTTGTTTATCGTATGAGTGTCACGGTGCCTTTCAGCACTTTCACCTGCTTGGGCAGGTATTCCGTGGTGTAGCGGATGAAATAGGCGTAGGTGCCTTGCGGGCAGGGGTTGCCGTTCAGGTCCTTGCCGTCCCACGGGCAGTCGACACCCTCGCACTTGAAGACCAGCGCACCGTTGCGGTTGTAGATATAAACCTCCTCGGTGAGGGTCTTGGTGCTGATGGTGCTGAAGATGTTGTTGCCGCTGGCGTTGCCGGGCGTGAAGACATTTGGCACCCAGAAGCTCTCTTTGCGCAGGGGCAGCACGATGTGGGTGGAGTCGTAGCAGGTGTGGCCGTTGTGTGTGGCGCTGGCCACGAGCCAGATGTCGGCCTCGTCGAGTTCGACGGGGATGGTATAGTAGAGGTTCACGCCGCTGGACGTGTTGCCGCCGGGCAGCATCCAGGTGCGTGCGTCGTTGCTGCTGGAGATGTCGGTGAGCACGGCATCCAGATGGTCGAAGTCGAAGTATTCGCGCGACGACTGTATCTGTGCCACCACGGGGGCTATCGTGAGGTCGAGCTGCACGATGCTGTCGCAGCCGGCTTCGTTGGTCAGCCGCAGGGTGTCAAGGGCCGAGGTGGAGGCATTGCTGGTATAGTAGGTCTGTCCGTTGAGCCAGGTGTAGGGCTGGCAGTCGGTGACGTGGTCGATGGTGAGGCTGGTCTCGAGCACTTTCAGGTCGAGGTGCACGGTGGAGTCGCATCCGGGGGTGGAGGTCAGCTTGACGGTGGCCTGGGTGGTGGTGTTGTATGTCTCGCCGTTGGCGCTCCAGGTGTAGTTGCGGCCTTTGCATATCTTCGGCGACTCGGTGGTGTCGAAGTTGGGATAGAAGCGCACCAGCACCTGGTCGTAGTTGGTGCAGCCGCTGACGAATTCGGCACTGAACTGGACATAGATGGAGTCTATTTTGTTGGCACGCAAGCCTTGGGTTGGCAGAGCGTTGCCCTGCAGGGTAATCTGCTGCCGCATAAGGGTGTCGCCGACGATGTTGGTGTTGCCTAAGGTGAGGCATTGAGCTATGTCGAGGGGAATATTCTGGCCGTTGCTGTAGCGATAGACGGAGTAGGTGCTGGTGTCTATGACCTGCAAGCTGGGATACTCCAGCGTGAGGTTGACGTTCTGCCCGGCGCAGATGTCGGTGCTCTTTTGGTCGCAGGTGCCGTCGGCGGGACGCAGGCAGAGGTCGTTGGCGGTGTCGACGCCGATGGTGATGGTGTCGTAGAGGAAGTACCACCGTTCGTCGGCGTTCTGGAAGCGGAGCTCGAAGACGTATTTGGCCACGACGGTATCCTGGTTGACATAGGCACGGGTGAGGGTGGGGCAGGAGGAGTTCTCGTCCATCGGAATCGAGTAGCCGTAGGGGTTGCTGACATCGGCAGTGAGTTCCACGCTGTCGCTGCCGTCGTCAAAGATACGGTACCATTTATAGCTTTTCAGGGTATTGCCGCGGGGCGTGAAGCGGAAAGCACGATTTGTGATTGTTTGGTTGGTAATGGGGTTGAGCCCAGCGGGATAGAATGCTGCGGGCGAACCGTTGATGACATACATGGTGGGGGAGCCCAGTCCGCCCGGGGTCTGCGGCAAACCGGTGGAGTTCTGGATTCCCAGGATGGCATTTTGGCACCAGCCACAGGAAGCAGGTGCACGACGGGAGATATGCACCTCGATGATGTTCGACCCTTCGTAGCATATAATCTGGTATTTTTGGCGATTGTTGGCATTGCTGCTACAGCTGAAGAAAGGCAGGTCGTTGTAGGATGCAATAATCTTGCGGCAAGGAAATGCGTCTTTCACTCCATACCAGATACCTTGGACACCGGTTGTATTGCAGCTGGGGTCGGTGTCTTGGAACACTCCGTAGATGGCATCTCTGTGTCTTTCAACGGGACCGGGTACCTCTCCTGTGGAAGTGGGAGTCCAAGGCAGTCCGATATAGTTGCCATAGTCGCAGAATTCGTTGGCTGCCGCAGTGTTGAAGGAGATAATGCCATTACCACCGGCGACAAACTGAGTCTTGCGTTGCCCGAAGAAGAAAAACGGAAAGTCACTGGGCAGGCTCTGTATGGCACAAAAGCGGTCGTCCGCATTATTTGGCAATTGGCTGCCGTAGTGGTACGTTGTGTCGGCCGGGTCATAGGGTATTTCGTCCACATAGTAGCTGCCGTCGAAGTACTGCACGGGAATATAGGGGGTGCAGGAGAGCTCGATTTGATGCACATCGCAGCTGAACGCCGTGTCCCAACCGAGTTCGCGATAGATGGAGGTGTGGTCGTGCTTCTGCTTGATTTGCACCTCGGGGCAGGGCGACGCTACAGGCGGCCACTGGTAGATGCCGCAGTCCTGTACGGGCGAGGGGGTGCTGGGTCCGAGCGGGGTCGACTGGCTCTTGGCAGTGCCGGCCAGGGCCAGCAGGGCGCACAGAAGGATGATGTGTTTATTCTTCATAAGTTGGTATTGTTTGTTTTTCCTGTATGTTGTTATCTCAGCAGTGTGACGGCACCTTTGAGGAGGTGTGTGGTGGCGGGGTCGTATTCGGTCACATAGCGTATCACGTACACGTAGCTGCCCTGCGGGCAGGGGTTGCCATTCAGGTCGCGGCCGTCCCACTGGCAGTCGATGCCCTCGCATTGGAACACCACTATTCCGCGGCGGTCGTAGATGTAGGTCTGCTGCTTGGTCAGGTGGCGGCTCACGGAGTGGAAGGTGCCGTTGCCGCTTTCGTCGTCGGTGGGCACGAACACGTTGGGCACCCAGATGACATTGTGGCGGAAGGGGAGGTCGAGATAGGCGGTGTCTATGCATCCGTAGAGGCTGTATTCCACCATCATGATGTGGGCGGTGTCCACGTCGGGCGAGACGGTGTAGGTGAACGACGGCACTTCGCGCGTCTGCCCACCGGGCAGGTGCCACACGCGCGTGCTGCCGCCCGTCGAGATGTCGGTCAGCACCACGTCCAGGTTGTCATAGTCGAAGTATTCGCGGTCGGAGGCTATGACGGGGGTCATGGGGGTGAGGGTGAAGTCCAGCTGCAGGGTGCTGTCGCAGCCCCACTGGTTGACGAGTATCAGCGTGTCGGTGAGTGCGGTGGCGGTATTGCTCTCGGTGTAGGTCACTCCGTTGAGCCAGGTGTAGGGCTTGCAGGCGTGCTGTTCGTCGATGGTGTAGCTTACGTCCGATACGTGCAGGTTCAGGTGCACCACGCTGTCGCATCCCACGGAGGTGGGTATGTTCACCTGCGGGGTGGTGGTGCTGGCGGTGTAGCTCTGTCCGTTGACGGCCCAGGTGAAGGTCTCGCCCTGGCAGATGCCGTGGTGCTCGGTGGTGTCGTAGGCCGGGAAGATGCGCACCAGCATGTCGGCCGTGTTGTGGCATCCGCTGATGAAGTCGGCGATGAGCTGTATGTGTATGGAGTCTATCTGTCCGGGCCTCAGGTTGCGCGCTGTCTCGTCCTGGCGCAGTATGCTGGGTATGGTCTTCAGGCGGGTCTCCTCGTCGGTGTAGAGGGCGCCGAGGGTGAGCAGGCTGTCCGGCAGCGGGGTTTCCACTCCGTCGCGGATGCGGGTGATGTTGATGAGCAGCTGCGAGGTGTCCTGCAGCTCGGGGTATTCAATCATCAGCTTGGCGTCGGCGCTGGCGCAGATGTCCAACTGGTGCACGTCGGCGGCCATGCCCGAGGGTCGTATGTTGATGCTGTTGGCCGTGTCCATGCCCACGACGATGGTGTCGTAGAGGAAGTACCAGTGTTCGGCGGCGTCCATGAAGCGCGTGTGGAAGACATAGCGCGAGGTGCGTGTGGGCGTCACCACGGCGCGCGTCAGGGTGGGGCAGGTGCTCATCACCTGTCCCATAGGCACATAGTAGCCGTTGGTGTCGTAGACGTCGGTGGTGAGTTCTACCAGCGAGTCGTTGTCCATCAGCCGGTACCACTTGGACATGGCCATCGTGTTGCCCTGGGGGGTGAAGCGGAAGGCCACCGAGTCGAGCGTGGTGGTCAGCAGGTTGGAGCCGGTGGGGTAGAAGGCGGCCGGCGAGCCGTTCTGCACGTACATGTTGGGTGTGCCCACGCCGCCGCTGGACTGCAGGGTGCCGGTGGCGTTCTGTATACCCAGCAGGCCGCGCCCGCCTTGCCATTGGCTGTTGGTGCCGCGGCGCTTCACATGCACTTCGATGATGTTGGAACCCTCGTAGCACACAATCTGGTAGGTGCAGCGGTTCTGCTGGTTGCGCGAGCCGGGGAAGGTGGGTATGCCGTTCCACGAGCAGATGATTTTGCGGCAGGGCTCCTCGTCCTGCACGCCGTAGTAGATGCCCTGGTCGCCATGCAGATAGGAGGCTATGGGGTGGGTGTCTTCATAGATGCCGTAGATGGCGTCGCGCATGTTGGCCACCGTGGTGCCAATGCCCTTGGGGGCACCGTTGGTGCTCTCCGAACCCCACGGCAGGGGCGCCGAGAATTTCCACGGGCAGTACTTGCCGGCGGAGGCTGTGTTGAAGGTGATCAGGCCGTTGGCTCCCAGCACGAAGGCGTTCTTCTGTATGCCGTAGAAGAAGAAGCTGAACGGAATCTCGGTGGGCGAGGCGGCAAAGTCGTCGTCGGTGGACACGGGCATCTTGGTGCCGCGGGCGAAGGTGGGGTCTGGCGGGTCGTAGGGTATGGTGTCCACGGTGTACTGCCCGTTGAAGTACTGCACCGGCAGATAGGGCATGCAGGAGAGCTCCAGGGTGCGCTGGCTGCAGGTGACCACGGTGTCCCAGCCCTGGGCGCGGTACTGCTTCAGCGGCGTATGGTCGTGCTTCTGCTTGATTTGCACTTCGGGACAGGGCGACTGCACCAGCGGCCACTGGTAGGCGCCGCACTCGTATGCCACGCTCGGGTCGCTGGGCCCGAACGGCGCCTGGGCCGTGGCCGACCGCCCTGCGGCCGACAGCACGACGATGAGTCCCGCTATTATATATTTGGCTATAAATGTCTTATGTCTCATACTCTGAGTATCTTCAAACTGCAAAGATACATTTTTTTGTAAATATAGATGCAATTTTAGCTTTTTTTGTTGTCGACAGAGGGCGGATTTAACACTATTTAACATAGGCCCGAGGATGGAAAGTCAAAGAGTCGAAGAGTCGAAGAGTCGAAAGGGCGAAAAGTCGAAAAGGTCGAAAAGTCAAAGAGTCGGAAGGTTTGAAAGTCGAAGAGTCGAAAAGCGCTCTCCGCTCTTTAACATACATTAGGAAAATAAATTTGCAAAATCCAACCCTACACTGAGGGGGCTTTATTCAATGTTCAGTGTGTAGTGTTCAGTGAGCAATGTACAATGTGCAGTGTACTGTGGGCAGTGTTCTGTGTTTAGTTTGTTGTGTCTGCGTAAAGTGTTTAGTCTTAGGTTTGTATGACGTATGCAGCAGCCTCTTTTCCACTGAAGACTGAACACTGCACACTGAACACTGAACACTGACCCGAAGGGGGTCATCCTACCACCAACGTACCATCAACCTACCACCATCCTACCACCATCCTACCATTTTAACATTTCGGAAGCAAGGCTGGAAGCAGTGTTCAGTGGGCAGTGAGTAGTGTTCTGTGTTCAGTGTTCAGTGTTCAGTGGGAGCGCAGGCGTCCCGCCTGCATGGTTGGCAGTGTTCAGTGGGAGCGCAGGCGTCCCGCCTGCATGGTTGGCAGTGGGCAGTACCCGGAAGTGGGAGTCCGCTTTCATTCCGCAGGCGGGCCGTCTGCGTACCAAGGCTGCCCGTTCTCCGCTTTCATTCCGCAGGCGGGCCGCCTGCGTACCAAGACTGCCCGTTCTCCGTTCCCATTCCGCAGGCGGGCCGCCTGCGTACCAAGGCTGCCCGTTCTCCGCTCTCATTCCGCAGGCGGGCCGCCTGCGTACCAGGGAGCGGCAGCCCGCTCTCCACTCTCCACTCTATCGTATGCCGCGGGCATTGAGGGCGGCGTGGAAGGCGGCGGCGTTGCGGTTGTGTTCGGCCAGGGTGGCGGCGAAGCGGTGCGTGCCGTCCATCTTGTCGGAGGCACAGAAATAGAGGTAGTTGGTCTCTTTGGCGTTGATGACGGCGTCGATGCTGGCTTTCGAGGGCAGGCAGATGGGGGCGGGTGGCAGGCCGGTGTGGAGGTAGGTGTTGAAGGGACTCTCCACCGAAAGGTGTTTGTTGAGAATGCGTTTGATGGTGAAGTCGCCCACGGCATACTTCACCGTGGGGTCGGCCTGGAGGGGCATGCCGCGCTCCAAACGGTTGATGTACACACTGGCTATCAGCGGCTTCTCGGCGTTGTTGTTGGTTTCTTCATCAACTATCGAAGCCAAAATCATTGTCTCCAGTCGCGCATTGCCGTTGTCGGAGAGTTCGAGAAGGTCGCACCGTAGTTCGCCCTGAGGGCCGACTTCCGTGGTCCAAAACCGGTTGTACTCGTCTTCCATCCGCTGCATGAATTGCTCGGGGTTGATCGTCCAGTAGACCTCGTAGGTGTCGGGCAGGACGAGGTGGAAGCTGTCGAGCTGGATGTTGAAGTCTTTGTGCATCAGCTTTTTGTTGAGGTAGGCGTTGAGGTCCTGCGGCAGCCTGAATTTTCCGATGGTCAGCCGGATGGGATCCTGCTGGCCACGGTAGAGTTTCTGCACGAGGTCGATGTATTTCATGTCGGGTTGCATCGTGTAGTGGCCGGGTCGCAGACGGTTGTCGAGCCCCCGTATTTTGGCCATGAGACGGAACACCGTGGGATGCTCGATGTAGAGCTCCTTCTTCTGCCCGTCCATGAAATTGTCGAAGGTCTCGCCCTCGGTGATATATATGGGGACGGCATTTTCATTGGCGGTGCGCAGGGTGATGATTCTGACGCCACCCATGACGCCCGCGGCTACTATTATGAGGATGAGGATGAGCAGACTTTTCTTGGCTATTTTCATGAGATTGTTTTTTGCATGCGTATCGAGTCGATGTATTGTCCGTTGATGTTCAGCCATTCTTTGAAGTGGCCGCATTCGCTGTAGCCAGCCTTGGCGAAGAGGGTCAGCGAGGCGCTGTTGGTCGCGGCGATGTCGGCGTAGAGGGTGTGCAGGATGCCGCGGTACTGGACGGTCAGCGCTTGGAGCATGGCCAGGGCATAGCCTTTGCGGCGGTGTTCGGTGGCCACCATGATGCCCACCGCCGCGCGGCGGTTGAGGGGGTCGTAGCTGTAGAGGTCGATGCAGCCTACAATGAGTGATGAGTGATGGGTGGTGAGTGAGGCGTACAGCCTCAGGCTGCCGCTGGAAAGTGAGACGCCTTCTTCGGCTGCGAGTGTTATCGCAGGCTGGCAGCCTGCGTCCCCTTGTCGCGGGTTGGCAGCCCGCGTTCCATTCCCATGATTCATAACTCTTAACTCTTAACTTTTAACTTTTAACTTTTAACTGATTTTCCCCCACAGCAGCTTGTTCTTCGAGTGGGCTATATGTTGCTGTAGCAGAGGGTAGCGCGAGAGCGATGGGTCGGCCTCCAGCATGTCGTGCACCTGGTTGCGGGTGGCTTGCACGAGAGGCTCGTCGTCGACGATAGAGGCCAGCTTGAGGTCGAGCATGCCGCTCTGTTGCAGGCCCTGCATGTCGCCCGGGCCGCGCAGGCGCAGGTCGGCCTCGGCTATCTGGAAGCCGTCGGTGGTGCTGCACATGGTGCGTATGCGTTCGCGGCTGCTGCCGCTGAGGTTGTCCTTGGTCATAAGTATGCAATAGCTCTGCTCTGCACCGCGGCCCACGCGTCCGCGCAGCTGGTGCAACTGGCTAA
Source organism: Bacteroidales bacterium (assembly GCA_045576855.1). GTDB lineage: Bacteria > Bacteroidota > Bacteroidia > Bacteroidales > P3 > Colimorpha. The sequence goes on from JAZNHG010000008.1 coordinate 11,867, forward strand.
GGCCGAAGCGCTCGGCATTCTCTATCACCATCACCGTGGCGTTGGGCACGTCGACGCCCACCTCGATTACCGTGGTGCTGACCATGATATGGGTGAGGCCGCGCTTGAAGCGGTCCATCTCGAATGCCTTCTCCTCGGGGGTGAGCTGTCCGTGCATCATGGAGACCTGGTACTGTGGGCGTGGGAAATAGCTCTGCACCATCTCCAGCCCGTCCTCCAGGTCCTTGAGGTCCAGCTTCTCGCTCTCGTGGATGAGCGGGTAGACGAAGTAGACCTGCCGTCCGGCGTCTATCTGCTGCTTGAGGAAACTGAACACCAGCGGCCGGCGCGGTTCGGTGCGGTGGTAGGTGCGCACGGGTTGGCGTCCGGGGGGCAGCTCGTCGATGACGGAGCAGTCCAGGTCGCCGTAGAGGGTCATGGCCAGGGTGCGGGGTATGGGGGTGGCGGTCATCACCAGTATGTGGGGTGGGGGAGTGCCTTTGGTCCAGAGCTTGGCGCGCTGTTCTACGCCGAAGCGGTGTTGCTCGTCGATGACCACCAGTCCGAGGCTGGCGAAGCGTACGTCGTCCTCGATGAGGGCGTGGGTGCCTATGACCAGTTGCGTCTCGCCGCTGGCGATGCGCTGTTTTATCTTCTTCTTGTCGGCCGCGCGCACGCTACCAATCAGCAGTTCCACCTGTATGCCGAGCCCTTCCAGCATGCGCAGGAAGGTGTAGTAGTGCTGTGTGGCCAGGATTTCGGTGGGGGCCATGAGGCATGCCTGGCAGCCGTTGTCGAGGGCCAGAAGCATGGCCATGAGTGCCACGAGGGTCTTGCCGCTGCCGACATCGCCCTGCAGCAGCCGGTTCATCTGGCGTCCGGAGCGCATATCCTCGCGTATCTCGCGTATGACGCGCTTCTGTGCGCCCGTCAGGTCGAAGGGTATCTTCTCCTTGTAGAAGCGGTTGAAGTGGTCGCCCACCGAGTTGAAGACAAGCCCCTGCGAGCGGCGTAGGCGCGTGCTGTGGGCATACTGGTAGTCCAGCTGCAGGAAGAAGAGCTCTTCGAATTTGAGTCGGGCGCGCGCATTGTCGAGCTGGGCCTGGCTCTCGGGGTAGTGAATGGTGCGCAGCGCATCGGCGCGCGACATCAGATGAAAGTGGTCCAGCAGCTCTTGGGGCAGCGTCTCCTCGATATTGGCAATGCAGCCGCATAGGGTCTCCGTCAGGCGTGCCATCGCGCGGGTGCCCAGGCCGCCCTGCTTCATGCGGTCGGTGGTATTGTAGACGGGCAGGTAGCTGGCGGCATTCTCCGCGTTTTGCCCCCCGTTTTCTACCTCCAGCTCGGGGTGTGTCATCTGCCACGTGCCATTGTATATGGTGGCGCGGCCTATAATGGTGTAGCGCACATTGGGTTTCAGCTTTTCGCGCACCCATTTGGTGCCGGCAAACCAGACGAGCTGCATAGAGCCGGTGCCGTCGCTGAAGTTCACCGTCAGCCGTTCGCGGCGGGGGCCGGTGCTGGTGACGGTGAGGTTGCTCATGGTGCCGTGCAGCACCACTATGCCGCTCTCCTCGGTGAGCGAGGCCACGGTGGTGGTCTTCGACCGGTCGATATGGCGGAAAGGGAAATACTCCAGCAGGTCCATCGCCGTGCGGATGCCCAGCTCGGCGGCCAGCGTCTTGGCCTTGGCCGGACCGACGCCTTTCAGATACACTATATCGTCATTGGGCTGCATGGCTCAGGCGTTCGCGTTCCAGGGTGCTGCTGATATTGATGTGCTCGGCGTCGGCCATGACCAGGAGGGTCTCGATGGAGGGGTCTTGGGCACGGTTGACGCTGGCAACGGTCTGTTCGTATTCGAAGTCGGCGGCGGTGCGGATACCGCGCACGATGCATTGAGCCCCCACCTGGTGGCAGAGGTCGATGGTCATGCCGTCGTAGGAGGTGACCTCCACCTGTGGCAAGTCGGCCAAGATGAGGCGGATGCGCTCAACGCGCTCCGCTACGCTGAACATATAATGCTTCTCGGTGTTGACGCCCACGGCCACCACCAGCCGGTTGAAGAGGGGGGCCACGCGGCGCGCGATGGCTTCGTGGCCGGCGGTGAAGGGGTCGAACGAACCGGGAAAGAGAGCTGTGGCCATAGTGCTAGAATTGCCAGATGAGACGGAGGACTATGCTGTGGTTGTAGCAGTCGTTGGCGTGCTTGTTGTAGCGTGGGTTGTTTTCGGCGTCGACACCGCTGTACTGGAAAAAGGACCAGTCTTTCTTGATGGCCAGCAGCGAGTATTGCCAGCGCAGGTTGATCTGCAGGCCGCGCCATACGGTGAAGCGCATGTCGGCCACGGCCATCAGGTCGTGTTTCAGGAACGTCATGTCGGCGGTGTCGGGGATGAAGTAGTTCGGATTGTAGCGTATGGTGCCGTGGGGTTGCTGCACAAGGCGTCCGTAGCTGAGTCCTGCGCCAAGCAGCATGCCGCCGTAGGGGTCCTGGTAGTGCAGCAGCACGGGTATGTCGACGTAGTTGAGTGTGAGTCCGATATTGTAGTAGTTCTGTGGGTCGTGGCTGTTGTTGTAGACTCCGCGTTGGCTGAAGAGGGCTTCGACGCTCAACCCCCAGCGGTTGCGGCTGTCGAGGGCCGTCAGGGCACCCACGCCGCCGGTGAAACCGGCGTGTTTGAAGCCTTTCAGTTCGTCGCCTTCGATTTGCGACATGCTGAGGCCCGAGGTTATGTAAGCATGGATATTCTGCGCCTGGAGGACGGCGGGCAACAGCAGGAGCAGCAATAAGATGGTGCGTTTCATATCTTGTTCCAGTTACGGGTTAATAGTTTCCAGTCGGTAATGGTGCGGTAGTGGCGCATGTAGCGCAGCAGGAGGCGTTGTTGCAGTTCGGGCGATGCGTCGGGGAAGAGGTCGGCAGGCGAGAATACGCCGCGGTGTCCGGTGTAGCCCACCCAGGTTAGCTGGCCTGAGAACACCCGCAGGCAGTCGCCGAAATAGCGACGCTTGCGCTGTTGGAACCAAAAGAGGATTGGCGAGGCCAGTAGAAGCAGCAGCGAGGTGGTCACGTCGAACAGGCGTTTGGTGCGGCGTGCCGTGTCGGTGCTGATGGTGTTCAAGTCGGCCAGATAGAGGTCGTCGGCCGAGAGAATGCTCTCGCTGCCGATGATGAAGTCGCCCTCGGCAGGCGCTATCTTGTACTCCACGCCGGTGGTTTTTAGCAGCGCCATCAGTTCGATAATCTGTTGCAGTGGCAGATTCTTGCCGCAGAAGATTACTTCGTCGGTCTGCTCGATACGAATCATGTCCTGCAGGTGCCGTGCGCTGCAGTCGTCGGTCTGCTGCAGTTGGGCGGTGGACAAGCCCATGTTGGCGTAGAGGCGTCGGATACGCTCGGCCTCGTCGGCATCGCCCACGACCAGTGTGCCCTCGCGCTTGCGTGCGCGTAGCGCGTACCCTTTTACATTGAAAAGGCTCAGCGCCCCTCGGATGAGCAGGGTGCCCGCCAGCGTCCATGCCGAGCCCAGCAGGAGCAGCATGCGTGAATAGCGCTGGCTCTCGTCGAGCAGCGAGTAGAATGCCAGCAGCAACAGCAGGCCGGTAGCCATGCCGCGGGCTATACGTCCTAGGCGTACAGGCCGGTCGTAGCCGCCATGCAGCCAGCTGCTGCACATCAGGATGAGTATGTAGAGCGGGATGATGAAGGCAGTGTATTCGGCTGGATAGTAGTCCGGCCCCACGCCTTTGATAATCTCCCACACCGCCTTGAGCAGCACGAAGCCCCCATAGGCCACGGCAAAGTCTGCCAGCGGCAGCGCCAGCCGTCCCACAATGCGCCGCAGCCATGCCATGCCTGCCCGCAGCCAGATGGCGGCATGCAGCAGCAGATTGAAGAGCCGTGCGTTGCCTCCCGTGAAGTAGCGCTTCACGAAGATGGACATGGCGTTGTAGAAGGTGTAGACATAGTTCATCGACCCCTTCTTGGTGCTCTCTCCCTTGTAGTGTATGATGCGGGTATGCGGCAGGTAGTAGTTCTTCCAACCCGCCAGACGGATGCGCCACGAGAAGTCGATGTCTTCGCCATACATGAAGTAGCTCTCGTCCAGTCCGCCGATGTGGCTGTACACTTCGCGGCGGAACATCAGGAAGGCGCCCGGCATGATTTCTATCTCCTGGGTCTGGTTGTCGTCCAGATGGCCCATATAGTAGGCGGCGAAGCGGCGTGAGCGGGGAAAGAGCCGGGCCAGGCCGGCAATCTTGTAGAACGAGGCTGCCGGCGTGGGGAAGCCCCGCTTGCTCTCGCGCAGATAGTTGCCTTTGCCGTCCACCATCTTCACACACAGTCCACCGCAGTCGGCATGGCTGGCCATGAAGTCGACGCACTGCACAAAGGTGTCGGGCTCCACCACCGTGTCGGGGTTCAGCAGGAGCAGCAGTTCGCTACCGTCGGTCGCCTTCAGCGCCTGGTTGTTGGCGCGGGCGAAACCTACATTCTCGTGGTTGGCGATGAGGTGCACCCACGGAAAGTCGTGTTGCACCATCTCCACCGACCCGTCGACCGAGTCGTTGTCCACCACCCACGTCTCTATCTCCAGCTGGCTTCCGTCGGCCAGGCGCCGCTCCGAATGTTGGACCGACGCCAGGCAGTGCTTGAGGAAGTACTTGACGTTATAGTTGACTATGACTACAGACAGCTTCACGCTACCTTATTTCTTTTTGGCTTTCTTCTTGTCGGCGCGCTCGATGAGGGCCAGCGCCTGCTCGACGGTGAGCGTCAGCGGGTCGTTGCCCTTGGGCAGACGGTAGTTCTCGCCGCGGTAGGTCAGGTAGGGGCCGAAGCGGCCGATATTGCTCACGATGGGGTTGCCCTCCACCTCGCCGATGGCATGGGGGTAGTTCTTGCGCAACTCCTCCTTCTGCGTCTCGGCTTCACGCTTCACCTTGATGATTTCGGCGGCGCGGTCGAGGTCTATCTCGTAGGGGTCGTCGTTCTTGCCCAGCGAGTAGAACTTGCCGTCGTGGCGCACATAGGGGCCGAACTTGCCGATGCTGACGATGACTTCTTTCTGCTCGAACTCGCCCAGCTTGCGCGGCAGGTCGAAGAGACTCAGCGCCTCTTCCAGCGTGATGGTCTCGATGCTTTGCCCCTTCTTCATGCTGGCAAACATGGGTTTCTCGTCGGTATTGGTCTCGCCAATCTGCACCAGGGTGCCGTAGCGGCCTATCTTGGCGTAGACGTTCTTGCCGCTCTTGGGGTCGGTGCCCAGCAGACGGCTGCCGGTGGTGCGCTGGCTGGTCTGCTGCGTCTGGCGTATGTTCTTGTGGAAGGGTACGTAGAATCCGTCGATTACCTTGCGCCACTGCTTCTTGCCGGCGGCTATCTCGTCGAAGTCTTTCTCCACCGTGGCGGTGAAGTTGTAGTCCATGATGTCGGCAAAGTGCTCCATCAGGAAGTTGTTCACCACGCATCCGATGTCGGTGGGGAAGAGTTTGCCCTTCTCGGCGTAGCCTTTTTCCACGCGGGTGGCGCGCTTCACCTGTCCGCCCTTGAGGGTGAACACGGTGCATTGGCGCTCCGGAGCCTCGCGGTCTTCCTTGATGATGTATTCGCGCTTGAGGATGGTGCTGATGGTGGGGGCGTAGGTGGAGGGGCGTCCGATGCCCAGGTCCTCCAGCTTCTTCACCAGGCTGGCCTCGGTGTATCGCGGGGGGTGCTGGGTGTAGTGCTCGGCGGCCTCGCAGCTTTCCATCGTCAGGCGTGTGCCTTCGGGCAGCTGGGGCAGTATGCCTTCGTTCTGCTCCACCGTCTCGTCGTCGGTGCTTTCCATGTAGACTTTCAGGAAGCCGTCGAATTTCACCTGCTCGCCCGAGCACTGGAACACGAGGTGCTCGCCGTTGTCGGCCCCCTTGCCGCCGCTGATGGCTATCTCCATCTCGGTCTTCTCCAGTTCGGCATCGGCCATCTGGCTGGCTATGGTGCGCTTCCAGATGAGCTCGTACAGGCGGCGCTGGGCGCTTTCGGCGTTGATGGACTGGGCGTTGAGGTCGGTGGGACGTATGGCCTCGTGGGCTTCCTGGGCCCCTTTGGTCTTGGTCTGGTAGCGGCGCATCTTGTGGTACACCTCGCCATACTGGGCGGTGATTTCCTGTTTGGCCATGCCCAGGGCCAGGTCGCTCAGGTTCACGCTGTCGGTACGCATGTAGGTGATGTATCCGCTTTCGTAGAGTTGCTGTGCCACCTGCATGGTGCGAGCCACGCTGAAGCCCAGCTTGCGGCTGGCCTCCTGCTGCAGGGTGGAGGTGGTGAAGGGGGGTGCCGGGGTGCGGCGTGCGGGCTTGGTCTCGATGCGGCCTATCTTGAAGCTGGCCGATGCCAGGCTCTGCAGCAGTGCCTCGGCCTCTTCGGCGGTGGCAAAATGGCGGTTCAGCTCGGCGCGCAGCGTCTTGTTCGAATCCACGGGGTGGAACTGTGCCACCACGCGGAAGTAGGGTTTGCTCACGAAGTTTTTGATTTCCTCCTCGCGCTCCACGATGAGGCGCACGGCTACGCTCTGCACACGGCCGGCGCTCAGGGCGGGTTTGATTTTGCTCCACAGGATGGGGCTGATTTCATAGCCCACCAGTCGGTCCAGCACGCGACGCGCCTGTTGGGCGTCCACCAGGTTCATGTCTATCTGGCGCGGATGCTCTATGGCGTGCAGTATGGCCGTCTTGGTGATTTCGTTGAAGACGATACGCTGCGTGGTGGCGGGGTCCAATTTCAGTGTCTCTTGCAGATGCCAGGCGATGGCCTCTCCCTCGCGGTCCTCATCGGACGCCAGCCATACCCGCTCGGCGCCGGCCACTGCCTTCTTCAGTTCGCTCACCAGCGACTTCTTGTCGTCGCTGATCTGATACTGGGGCTCGTAGTTGCCCTCCACGTCGATGCTCATCTCTTTCTTCGCCAGGTCGCGGATGTGTCCGTAGCTCGACTTGACGGTGTAGTCCTTGCCGAGAAACTTCTCGATGGTCTTCGCCTTGGCGGGCGACTCTACTATGACTAGGTTTTTCATTATGATGGGTTGTTAATCCGTTTTTATTTCTGTTCAATTGCGGGTATAACGTATATATATTTTATTTATTGTACCCATGAGGTGAATTTTTTTATGCCTGTAGTGCAAGTCTCTGTTCCTGAGTCGTCTGTCTTCCTTGCTATGCCGTGTCGGCTGCCGTGCCGGTCGCAGCTCCTGGCCGGCGGGCCGGTTGCGGCCCCCTGTTGGGGTGTCCTCCGCACCCCATGCCCCCGCGGTGGAGCAAAGGAACCTCTTTGGCCATGTTCTGAACATGCTAAAACCTTATCAACTACTACTGTAGTAGGTGTTGGTAAGTCGTTGGTAAGTCGTTGGTAAGTCGATGGTAAGTCGATGGTAGGTTGGGAGCCTGACGTTCAGTGGGTTACAGAGGCGGTTTTTCGCGTCACAACAGGCAGGTTGTTCAGTGAGCAGTGTTCAGTGAGCAGTGTTTAGTGTTTAGTGTTCAGTGTTTAGTGTTCAGTGTTTAGTGTTCAGTGTTCAGTGTTTAGTGTTCAGTGTTTAGTGTTTAGTGTTTAGTGTTCAGTGTTCAGTGAGCAGTGTTCAGTGTTCAGTGTTCAGTGTTCAGTGTTTAGTGTTCCGTGTGTGTTGCTGTGTGCACCATACTGCCAACTCTTAACTTTTAACTTTTAATTTTTAATTTTAAACTCTCTCCGTCATACAATATTATATGCTTTTCCGCGTTCATGGGCTATATAAATAGATTAAAGATGAAAAAACGGATAGTGTTTTTTATGGCCCTGGTGGCCTGTATGGCGACCGGCGCACGGGCGCAGGCGCCGAAGGTGTACGCCGAAGGTGTGAATGCTATGGAGCAGATAGACAAAGCCCTGGAAGAAGCACGGGCCTCCGACCGGTATGTGATGTGCCAGGTGGGCGGCAACTGGTGCCCCTGGTGCCTGCGTTTTGCCGAGTTTGCCGCCACGGACAGCGTCATCGCCCCGCTGATGAAGGAGAACTACGTCTACATCCACGTCAACTATTCCAAGAAGAACAAGAACCTGGAAGCCATGAAGTATCTGGGCAATCCCGGCCGCTTCGGCTATCCGGTATTCGTGGTGCTCGACCAGGAGGGACGCCCCATCCACATACAAGAGAGCGAGAGCCTGGAAGAGGGCAAAGGCTACAGCCGCAAGCGTGTGGAGAAGTTTCTGCGCCTGTGGAACAAAAAGGCCGTCGAGGAAGAGGTGAAATGAACGCGCTAAACCCAATATAGTATGAATCTATTCAACAACAGATTGGCAATCCTTTTGTCGCTGGGCCTGGTGCTGGCAGTGGCGGGATGCTCTGCCCCCGTCGAAAAAGAAGAGTATTGGATGTCGTATGACGACATTGGGTTGATGAACTCGCCCTCCGACACGGCAGTGGTGGTCAAGTCGCTGCATGGCCGTGTGTCGCCCTTCGTCATCGTTGGGCGCGACAGTACGGGCGAGTGGGGGTGCTACGCGCTCTCGACCGGCGTCTTCTCGAAACGCAAGACAGGCTGGCTGCCGCTGAAAGAGATGACCTATGCAGGCAGCAACGACACGTCCGAGCGCTACGAAGCCTATGTCGTCAAGCCGAAGGAGCTGCCTTTGTACAAGCATCCCAAAGTGGATAAAAAAGACAACTACGTCATGCTTCATCAGGGCGACACCATCCTGGCTACCGAAAAAAAAGGCAACTGGCTACACATTTACTACACCCGCTTTGGTCGTACAGGGCACCAGACCGAGGACTACGGATGGGTGCAGACAGCCCAGCTGCAGCGTATCGACTCGTTGACCCGCGACGGCTTGCGGGAGCGTAAACTCGCCACCTCGGTCACCGCCCAAGCCAATGAACGCGAAGATGCGTCCTACCTCGAATCACGGCAAAAGAATCACAAAGCTTACCAGACGGCGGGCACCATTGTCGGCTATATCGCTATCGTCGTCGCACTGGCCCTTGTCATTCCCGCCATCCGACGCAAGAAGATGTGGGATGTGGTGCTAATCCTCGTCGCCGGTATCCTCATCCTGGGCCTCTGGCAAGCCATCCCCGTCTCCTCCTGGTGGCTCGCCTTCCTCATCCCCCTCATGGCCTACGCCGTCACCTACCCGTTGCTCTACTTCAACAGCACGTCGCGCATTTTCCTATATGCCTTCCCCGTCCTCGCTCTGCTGGCCGCATCCGGCTATCTGATAATGAACACTAACGTCCTGCATCCCACCTTCTGGCGCGTCGTCTGGTTTGTCATTCTGGCAGGCATCTGCGTGGTCGAGACATTTGCCATCCGCAATCGCAGGGAGAAGGATGTCTGCCCGCATTGCGGCTTCTATGCCAAGCATGTCGTCGACGGCCGTGAGCAGACGGGCTCCACTTCCAGCTTTGGCACGGAGAAAAAAGATGAATACATCAACACCACCCGCGAGAAGCGCGGCAACACAGAGTACATCACCGAACATTACAACCGCGTCACCTACGACACCAAGAAGACCACGCGCTTCTACGATGTGCACCGCACCTGCATGCACTGCGGCCTGCAGTTCGACAATTTCGAAGAATCGACCGTTACCACAAGAACAAGAAGATAATAAAAATATGAACATATTAGTCACCGGAGGAGCCGGGTTTATAGGCTCCCACACATTGATAGAGCTCTACAGTGCAGGTCACACCGCCGTGGTGGTGGACAATCTGAGCAACAGCAATCCCGAGGCGCTCAAACGGGTGGCCGAGATAATCGGAGTGCCGGAAATTCCATTCTATAGGGTCGACATCCGTGACCGTGAGGGGCTCGAGCGAGTGTTTGCAACACACAGATTCGACGCCTGCATCCACTTCGCCGGACTCAAAGCCGTGGGCGAGAGTGTGGAGAAGCCCTGGGAGTACTACGAGAACAATATTGGTGGCACACTGACTTTGGTCGACGTGATGCGGCAGCATGGCTGCAAGAACATCATCTTCAGCAGTAGCGCTACCATCTATGGCGACCCCGCCGAGATTCCCATCACGGAAAACTGCCCTAAGGGTCAGTGCACCAACCCCTACGGCTGGACCAAGAGCATGCTGGAGCAGGTGCTGATGGACATCCAGAAGGCCGACCCGGCATGGAACGTCGTCCTGCTGCGCTACTTCAACCCCGTGGGGGCACACCCCAGCGGCAGGATAGGGGAGAACCCCAATGGCATACCAAACAACCTGATGCCCTACATCACCCAGGTGGCTGTAGGCAAGCGCAACGAGCTTGGTGTCTTCGGCAACGACTACCCCACGCCCGACGGCACCGGTGTACGCGACTATATCCACGTCGTCGACCTTGCCAATGCCCATGTCTGTGCCCTGCAGGCCATAGCCCGCCAATGCGGCATAGGTATTTATAATATAGGTACGGGTCACGGCTATTCGGTGCTCGACATGGTGAAGGCTTTCGTCAGGGTCAACGGTGTCGACGTGCCCTACAGCATCAAGCCTCGCCGTGCAGGCGATATAGCCACCTGCTACTGCAATCCCGCCAAGGCCAAGGCCGAGTTGGGCTGGGAGGCCCGCCACGACATCGACGATATGGTCCGCGACAGCTGGAATTGGCAAAAGAACAACCCCGACGGGTACCCAGATCTCAATCAGAACTAAAAGAACAGAGAGATTCTTTTTTTTCTCAATCAGAATGAAAAGAATAGGAAAGATAATTTCTGATGGTTCTTTTTATTCTGATTGCGAACCAGAACCCGTAGAATCTGTGTATCTGTGTGAACTAAAACGAGGACTGACATCGGGACTGCCAAAATGGCAGTCCTTTTTATTTGGTATCCTATTTGCTTAGGGGTCAGGTGTAATACGATTTGAAAGATTAACAATAAATACCAAATAAACTATGACATTAGACAAGTTCACAATTAAAGCACAGGAAGCCGTACAGAAGGCGCAGGAGATTGCCCTTGGCGGGCAGCACCCGGCCATCGAGACGGCTCACCTGCTGAAGGGGCTGCTCTCCGAAGACGAGAACGTCACCCCTTACCTCCTGAAGAAGATGGAGGTCAACATCCCCCGCCTGACCCAGCAGGTGGACGACATCCTGAGTTCGCTGCCCCGCGTCAGCGGCGGCCAGGTCTATCTCAGCAACGACGCCAACCAGGCACTCATCGCTGCCCAGCAGCGGGCCACCAAGATGAACGACGAATTCGTCAGTGTGGAGCATCTGCTGCTCGGTCTTCTCGCCGGACGCGACCGCGTCAGCCAGTTGCTAAAGGATGCCGGCGTCAGCGAGAAAGCCCTCGTGGCCGCCATTGCCGACCTCCGCAAGGGCAGCAAGGTCACCAGCCAGAATCAGGAGCAGACCATGAACGCCCTGAACAAGTACGCCAAGAATCTCAACCAACTGGCCCAGGCCGGCAAGCTGGACCCCGTCATTGGTCGTGACGAGGAGATTCGCCGTGTGCTGCAAATCCTCAGCCGCCGCACCAAGAACAACCCCATCCTCATCGGCGAGCCCGGTGTCGGCAAACCCGCCATCGCCGAGGGTCTGGCCCAGCGTATCGTCAGTGGCGATGTGGCCGAGAACCTGAAGAGCAAGACCATCTACAGCCTCGACATGGGTGCCCTGATTGCAGGCGCCAAGTATAAAGGCGAATTCGAGGAACGTCTGAAAAGCGTCATCCGTGAAATCAACGAAGCCGACGGTGAGATTATCCTCTTCATCGACGAAATCCACACCCTCGTCGGCGCCGGCGGTGGCGAAGGTGCTATGGATGCCGCCAACATCCTCAAGCCTGCCTTGGCTCGTGGCGAACTCCGTGCCATCGGTGCCACCACCCTGGCCGAATACCAGAAGTACTTCGAGAAGGACAAGGCCCTCGAGCGTCGTTTCCAGAGTGTACTCATCGACGAGCCTTCGGTGCCCGATACCATCTCGATCCTTCGTGGACTGAAGGAACGCTACGAGGTGCACCACCGCGTGCGTATCAAGGACGAGGCCATCATTGCCGCCGCCGAACTCAGCCATCGCTACATCAGCGACCGATTCCTGCCGGACAAGGCTATCGACCTTATCGACGAGGCTGCTGCCAAGTTGCGTTTGGAAATCGACTCGGTGCCTGAGGAACTGGACGAGATTGAGAGAAGGATACGCCAGCTCGAAATCGAACGCGAAGCCATCAAGCGCGAGAATGACCAAGACAAGATAGCCCAGATAGACAAGGAGCTTGCCACCCTCCGCGAGCAGCGCGACCAGATGAAAGCCCGCTGGCAGAACGAAAAACAGATAGTAGAAGCCATACAGGCCGAGGTGAAGAACATCGAAAGCTTCAAGTTCGAGGCCGAACAGGCCGAACGGCAGGGTGACTATGGCCGCGTGGCCGAACTCCGCTACGGCCGCATCAAGGAGGCCGAGAAGAAGGTGCAGGACCTCAAGCTGCAGCTCAAGCAGATGCAGGCTTCAGGCGCCTTGATAAACGAGGAGGTGGACAGTGAGCAGATTGCCGAAGTCGTCTCCAAGTGGACTGGCATCCCCGTCACCCGTATGCTGCAGAGCGAACGCGAACGTCTGTTGCACCTGGAGGACGAGTTGCACAAGCGCGTCGTCGGACAGGACGAGGCCATCAGCGTCATCGCCAACGCCGTGCGCCGCTCGCGTGCCGGCCTGAGCGACGGCAAGCGCCCCATCGGCTCCTTCATCTTCCTCGGCACCACCGGCGTCGGCAAGACCGAGTTGGCACGTGCCCTGGCCGAAGTGCTCTTCGACGACGAGAACATGATGGTGCGTATCGACATGAGCGAGTATCAGGAACGCCACAGCGTCAGCCGACTCATCGGTGCGCCTCCAGGGTATGTGGGCTACGACGAGAGTGGCCAGCTCACCGAAGCCGTGCGCCGCAAACCCTACTCCATAGTCCTCTTCGACGAGATTGAGAAGGCCCATCCCGATGTGTTCAACATACTGCTACAGGTGCTCGAGGACGGCCGCCTGACCGACAACAAGGGCCGCACCTGCGACTTCAAGAACACCATCATCATCATGACCTCCAACATGGGCTCCGATGTCATCCGCGAAAAGCTGGAACACAACCCCAACCCCTCGCCCTACGACCTCGACGAGACCCGTCAAGCCGTCATGGAACTGCTCAAGCAGCGCATACGCCCCGAGTTCCTCAACCGTATCGACGAAATCATCATGTTCCAGCCGCTCACCCAGAGCCAGATTAAGGACATCGTGCGCATACAGCTCCGCCAGGTGGCACACATGCTGGAGCAGAACGACATCACCATCAGCGCCACCGACGAAGCCGTCGGCCGCCTGGCCGAAGTGGGCTACGACCCCGCTATGGGTGCCCGACCCGTCAAGCGTGTCATACAGCGCGAGATACTGAACGAGATGAGCCGTCAGCTGCTCGAAGGCAAAATCCACAGCAACGAGACCATCATCATCGATGTCATCGACGGCCAGTTTGTCTTCTACAACCCCAAGGAGGTTTAAGTCGGAGGTCGAATTAGGTCGGAGGTCGGAGGTCGGAGGTCGGAGGTCGTAGACCAGAACCTCATACCTCCGCCCTCCAACCTCCTCCCTAATAGGGGTCATCCTACCACCATCCTACCACCATCCTACCACCATCCTACCACCATCCTACCATTTTAACATTTCGGATGCATGGTTGATGGCTCGAAAAAAGTCGCCGAAAAGGACCATCGGCGACTTTTTTTCGTGGGTCGACCCGCCAATCCAAAATCTTTGCGTATATTTGCAGATGCCAAATATGGCAGTAAATAAGTGTAAACGACTGACAACGATATGAAAAGAGGATTTGGAAGCGATAATCATTCGGGTTTCAGCCCCGAAGTGCTGGAGGCGTTGCAGCGTGCCAATAGTGAGCATGCACTGGCCTACGGCGACGACGAGGTGACCGGACGGTTGGAAAAACTGATACAGCAGACCTTCGGTCCACAGGCCCGTATCTATTTGGTGTTCAATGGCACGGGTGCCAATGTGCTCGGCATCGACGCCATGTGCCGCAGCCACGAGGCGGTGGTCTGTGCCGAGACGGCCCATATCAATGTGGACGAGTGCGGCGCCCCGCAGCGCGTGGTGGGCTGCCGTCTGCTGACGGTGGACACGCCCGACGGCAAGTTGACGCCCGAACTGGTGAAGACCCGGTTGCACGGCTTTGGTTTTGAACACCATTCGCAGCCCAAGGCCATCAGCATCAGCCAGGCTACCGAGTTGGGTACCCTCTATACGCTCGACGAGATTCGTGCCCTGGCCGACCTGGCCCACGAGCATGGCATGTACCTGCACATGGACGGTGCGCGCCTGGCTAACGCTGCCGTGGCGTTGGGGTGCACGTTCCGGGAGCTGACCACCGACTGCGGCGTGGACGCGTTGAGCTTCGGCGGCACCAAAAATGGTCTGCTGATGGGCGAGAGCTGTGTGCTGCTGAATCCGGCACTGGACGTGGACATGAAGTACCGTCGCAAGCAGATGACCCAGCTGGGAAGCAAGATGCGCTTTATGGCCGCGCAGATGGAGTGCTACCTGGAGAGCGGCATGTGGCGTCGCAACGCCGAGCACAGCAACCGTATGGCGCAGACATTGGCTGCCGAGGTGCAGAAGGTGGACGGGGTGAAAATCATGTATCCCGTGCAGGTGAACAGCGTCTTTGCACAGCTGCCGCGCGAGGTATGGCATCGGCTGCAGGAGCGCTACTTCTTCTATGACTGGGACGAAGACCAGGATGTGGTGCGCTGGATGTGCTCGTTCGACACCACTGAACAGGACATTTACGATTTCATTCACGCTCTGCGTGATGAAATCAGTAAAGTTAAAAGTAAAAAGTAAAAATAAAAATATGGTCAACGAATTGCTGCAAGATAAAGGGTTGCAGTTTGCGGTGAGATGTGTGAATTTGATGAAGATTTTAAATAAGAGACATGAATTTATTATAAGTAAACAGATGATGAGAAGCGGTACGAGCATTGGCGCAAATATCAGTGAGAGCCAAAGCGCACAGAGCGATATGGATTACATAAGCAAATTGTCGATATCTTTAAAAGAAGCAAGCGAAACAAAATATTGGTTTGATTTACTCTATAAGACAGACTATATTCAAGAAAATGAGTATAACTCGATGTGCAGAGACGTGAAAGAACTGATTGCAATGCTAACAACATTGATTAAAAGCAAGAAGAATAAATTGGGTATTATATAATTTTTTTAACTTTTAACTTTTAATTTTTAACTTTAGGAATGGAGAAAGTAACGCTTGGGCGCAGTGGACTTGTGGTGCCGCGCAACGGATTCGGGGCCCTGCCCATACAGCGCATCAGCCAGGAGACTGCCGTGCGCCTCATTCGCCGTGCACTCGACGGCGGCATGTATTATTTCGACACCGCCCGCTTCTATACCGACAGCGAGGAGAAGCTTGGCATCGCCCTTGAAGGCCGACGCGGCGACGTGATTATCAGCACCAAGACCGGCGCCACCACCGCCGAGGGCTTCTGGCGCGACTTGGAGACCAGCCTGCGGCTGCTGCGTACCGACTATGTGGACCTCTACCAGTTCCACAACCTGGCTTTTTGCCCCAAACCGGGCGATGGCAGCGGCCTGTACGAGGCCATGCTGGAGGCTCGGCAGCAGGGCAAAGTACGCCATATAGGTATCACCAACCACCGTCAGCGGGTGGCCATCGAAGCCATCGAGAGCGGCCTCTACGAGACGCTCCAGTACCCCTTCAGCTACCTGGCCTCGCAGGCCGACCACGATATAGTGCGCCGCACCCTCGATGCCGGTATGGGATTCATCTGCATGAAGGGTCTTTCGGGCGGACTGATCACCCACTCGGCGGCAGCCTATGCCTGGCTGGCGCAGTACGAGGTGGCTCCCATCTGGGGCATACAGAAAGAAAGCGAATTGGACGAATGGCTGAGCTATCAGGACAATCCACCGGTGCTCGACGACGCGATGCGTGCCCTGATAGAGAAAGACCGTCGCGAGCTAAGCGGTGACTTCTGCCGCGGTTGCGGTTACTGCCAGCCCTGCACCGCCGGCATCCTCATTCAGGACTGCAACCGCATGAGCCTTTTCCTGCAGCGTGCACCCCACAGCGTGTACGTCACCGACAGCTGGCGCAAGGAGATGGACAAGATAGACGACTGCGTGCACTGCGACCTCTGCAAGAGTCGTTGCCCCTACGGACTCGACATCCCCAACACGTTGGTGAAGAACAAAGCCGACTTCGACAAGGTGTGGGCCCAACGGTAGCGGCATGGTGCAGATAGCCCATATCGAGACTCCGTTCCGGGAGAAGTTCGGAGTACCGCGGCAGGCGGGTCTGGTGGACTACGAGGCGCGGGTGGTCTTCGAGCCCGACTACCGTGTGGCCGAAGCCGTGCGTGGGCTGGAAGAATTCGATTATGTCTGGCTGTTGTGGCGCTTCCATCTGAATAAACAGCAAGGTGTCGGGACGTCAAGACAGCAAGACGTCGAGGTTCATAATCCCGAAGCCCCGAAGACTATAGGCTGGAGCCCCACCGTGCGGCCACCGCGACTGGGTGGCAACAAGCGCGTTGGGGTATTTGCTACGCGCAGCCCTTTCCGGCCCAATGCGATAGGGCTGTCGTGTGTTCGGCTGGTTCGCATCGAGCCAGGCCCGGTGTTGATTGTGGCCGGCGCCGACTTGGTGGATGGAACCCCGATCCTAGACATCAAACCCTATCTGGCATACGCCGACGCACACCCCGAGGCACGGAGCGGATATGCCCAGATACCGCCGCAGCCGGAGCTGAAGGTGGTCGACGACCACGGTTGGTTGCTGCTGTTGCCCGACGACAAGCGGCAGGTGCTGTCCGAAGCCTTGGCTCATGACCCACGTCCGCACTATCAGCACGATGCATCGCGAGTCTACGCGTTCCCCTTCGATAACTGGGAGGTTCGCTTCCGTGTCGGAGATATGGCTGTGGAGATTGTCTCTGTGGAGCGGAGTGTTAAATAATGTTAAGTTGACAACAAAATAGCGGCCTTTTGCATCTAATGAGTGAATGAAGACAGACTATGCACATATCGTCATGGGATGTCGACGGCACGACCGGCGGGCGCAGCAGGCGCTGTACGACAGTCTGGCGCCGATGGCTATGGGTGTGTGTATGCGCTACATGCAGTCGCGCGCCGAGGCACAGGATGTGATGCAGGACGGATTTATCAAGGTCTTTGAGAAGATAGGCCGTCTGCGTGACCCTGAAAGTTTGCCCGCATGGGTGCGAAAGGTGATGGTCAACGAATGTCTGATGCGTCTGCGCGAGGTGGAGCATCATCTTTTGGCCGACGATGTGCAGGTGGAAGGCGTGACATTGCCGTTGGATCCGTTCGCTACCGAGGAGGTAGTGTTGGCGCTCCAGCGTCTTGCTCCGGCGCAGCGTCTTGCGTTCAACCTGGTGGAGGTGGAGGGATACACCTTCGAAGAAACGGCCGACAGGATGCACAGCAGCGAGGTCAATGTGCGAGCCTTGCTGAGTCGTGCCAAATGCCGACTGCGCGAATTGTTGACAGAAAGAAAAGCAATAGAGTAAGATATGGACCTGAAGAATTATAGAGAGCAGCCCGATGAAGGGCTCTTTGAGAAGATAGAGCGGCGGCTGCGATTGCGGCGGGTTGCCCGTATGGGTGGCGTGGCTGCTGGGGTGCTCGTTGTGGCGGGCCTCGCGTTGTGGCTGTCGTTGCGTGAGAGCACTGTGGAGAAAGTCGCGATGAGTACGGAAAATTGCATGCCGGTGCCTATGGAGGGGGCTGTTATGCAACGAGATAGCCTGCTCCTGACTGTCTCAAACACGGCAAATGAGATTCAGCCTGCGGATGTTTCCCGTACGGTTTCTGCTCAAAGTCCCATACCGGAGGCTGCTGTCGGTGGCAATATGGAGACACGGTCCGGGGCATCATCTGTGGAGCGTGTTGGCCAGTCGGCATCCTCTGCTGGCGTTGTAAAAGTGGTGCCTCCTGTTCAGTTGCCGCAGATACATAATACGAATATCCAGTTGCCTAGTGCTGATTTGGTGAGTGATAGTATCATGTCGACCGAAGATTTGCTGACGGTGGTTGGTGCTGAAGTTGAAGCACAGCCGTCGAAAGCAGGAGAAATACCCTCGACTCCACTGTACAGCAATGTGCTCTGGGCTCCCAATGTCATTGCTCCCGCCAGTGGTGACGATGCTATGCGCAGGTTTAAGCTGACGGCTACCAGTCCGGTCGATGAGTTCAGTCTGGTTATTTTCAATCGTGCAGGACGTCAGGTGTATTCCAGTGCCGACATCATGGCTGAATGGGATGGTCGGTACGATGGGGTAGCGGTGCCGCAGGGGGCCTATGTTTGGGTGGCTCGCTTCCGTGATTCCGACGGTCATTTGCGTCAGGAGAAGGGTACAGTGACCGTTATTCGCTGAAAAAAATTACGACAGTAAGATTTTGTAAACCAGTATATTTGCTGCTATATATGGCGGTGTATTATACTGGTTTTATATATTATATATAATCTATGTGAAAAAAAAGTTGTACTTTTGCAGTCCAAAAGCGAAGGCCGTTCTATCGCTCGGCCAAGTGAAAACAGACTGAGAGGAAAGTCCGGGCAGCTCGAGCCACCATGCTTCCTAACGGGAAGGCGTCTTACCTACCAGTGGATAGTTTATATCCGGTATGGGAAAGACGACAGAAAGCGCCACAGAAAAGATACCGCCATTTGTGTTTACATAAATGGTAAGGGTGAAAACGTGGGGTAAGGGCCCACGACACGTCCCGGTGACGGGCGTGATGGCAAGCCTCATGGGCTGAAAGACCATGTACACCAGCATGCCGTTTCGGCTGCGGGCAGGCTCGTCCGCACTGCTGGGGGGTAGGTTGATTGAGACCGTCGGCGACGGCGGCCCTAGATTGATGATAGAACACGACAGAACCCGGCTTATAGACCTTCGCCTTTTTTATTTTGAGACACATGAAAAGACAGAATATCATACTCATGGTGGCAGTGCTGATGCTGCTGTCGGCCTGTTCGGGACAATACAAGGGAATGCCTCGGGCCGAGGTGCTGGCCTATCAGACGCAGTCTACGTATGGCGGCCTCTATGAACTGGCGTTGGCCTACGGTGAAGCTATCAATGCCGCCGTCAAGGAAGACACGCTGCACCCTGGCATGTATGCCGACTATGGGGTGGCGCTGGCCCTGATGGGACATAAAGGTACAGCATGCCGCATGCTGAATGCGGAGGTGCGTACCTTCCCGGAAAGCCGCAACATGGTGAACCGCATCAAACAAAGGCTGATGCCCGATATGATGAACGACACGCTGGCCCCGCTGCGTGATACTGCCAATCTGAGCCAGCTTATGGGGTGGGCCTACGACTCGGTCAGCGCATTGCGTCGACTGCCCGAGGTGGCACCTGTGATTGACAGTACAGATACCGTTTGGATTCGTAAGCAAACGCCTGTCGACTCGGTGGTGCAGGAGGTGCGTCTGTCTGCCAATCAGAAGCGTGAATTGCTGGCGAAGCAGCAGATGGAGGCAGAGATGGCACGTAAAGCGCATGCCGATTCGGTAGCCGCCGCCAAACAGGCCAAACTGGACGCCCGCAAGCAGGCTCAATTGGATAAGGAAAAAGCCAAGAAGCAGAAGGCCAAAGACAAGAAATCCGCAGACAAACGTAAAAAACAGCTGGAGAAACAGAAGCAGAAAGAGCGCAAGCAGCAGGCGGCTGAGCGTCAGAAACAGAAAGAACAACAGGCGGCCGAACGCAAGAAACAGAAAGAGATGGAGGCTGCGGAACGACAGAAACAGAAAGAGATAGAGGCTGCAGAGCGCCAGAATCAGAAAGAACTGGAGGCAGCAGAGCGCCAGCGCCAGCGGGAGCAGCAGGCTGCCGAACGCAAACAGCAGCAGGAAGCCCAGCGGGCCGCCCGCCAGCAGAAAGGAGGTGAGAAATGAAGATTAGAATACTGACGCTGATGCTGATGGCGGTGTGTCTGTTTTCGGCTTGCAAGGGTGAAAAGAAGATGGTGGTCTACAACGAAGTCTACCGTGAGCGGCCAACGACTATATACATAGCTCCGCTGGTCGACCATTCGGAGCGCCGTGCAGTGCGTACGCTCGAAGACTCGGCATACAACGCCTCCGTCAATATAGCCACCAAGCAGCTTTACCTTACGGCGTCGGATCCTCTAGTGAACAAAGGCTACTATGTGTTGGGGCCACTGGCGTCGGCACAATTGGCCGCTACGGAGAGTCGCACACCTAAACAATTGCGCAACGAGGGCATCGGCGACTACTATTCAGAACTGGGCATAGATGCCATCTTGTTCCTTACGGTCACCAAGTGGGCCAGCACCCACAACTCGTGGACGGTGGAAGTGGAGTATGCACTGCGTTCGACCCATACGGGCAATGAGGTGATGCACACGGTAGTCTGCGCCACCAAACTGTTGCCCACCGACTTCAGGGGGCGTCCCATACCACTGCGCGACGACGAAGCGTTCGCCAAACGTTATGGATGCGATTTGGAAACAGCCCAGCGTTGCCGCTTGGTGGATATCCTCAACCAGTTTGTGCTGAAAGAATTGCCTTCTGGCAGCCGTGCCCGGCCAGTCAGCATCGAGCGTTATGTGACCAGTCACGACGAGTATTTTAACCTGCATATCAATCCCGACGGGAGTGTGATGGTGGTGCCTAGCGACGACGAATGACCATGAAGATTGAAGTATCGCTTACGCCAGCCCTCTATCCATACCGTACCTTGACCACAAAGCATGTGACGGTGGCCATCGACGTGCTGCGGGCCACTACGGCAGTGTGTGCTGCCTTCCTGGCCGGTTGTGAGACCATTGTGCCACTTGACACGCTGGACGGTATCAACGACTACCGCCGTTATGGCTATTCCATTGCCGCCGAGCGCAACGGTGCCAAGGTGGGTGATGCAGAATATGGCAATTCGCCTACCGAATATTTGAGACACGATATGCATGGCGTGCGCCTGGCGTATAGTACAACTAACGGTACGGTGAGCATCATTCGGTCTGCCGACGCCGACCTCTCTTTGGTTGGCTCTTTCGCCAATCTGTCAGCGTTGGTGGCGCGGTTGCGTGTTGAGGATATGGATACCGTCATTCTCTGCTCGGGTTGGAAGAACGACTTCTGCCTGGAAGATACCCTGGTGGCAGGGGCTATCATCGAACGTATGGGTGACGCAGCCGAACCGCACGGCGATGCAGCGCATATGGCACTGGCCATGTGGCAGACCGTCCGAGAGAATCCTTTCGGATACTGCCAGGTGGCCAGTCATGTGAATCGCCTGGAGCGCATGGGTGCGGCCGATGATATTCGCTTTGCTTTCAGGCAGGATACATGTCCGGTAGTGCCGGTGTTTAAAAATGGAAAACTGACACTATGAAACATTTATTGCTTATACTGCTGGCACTTGTGTCGCCCTGCATGCTCCATGCCCAGGGTGATACGCTGCTGCATGCACCTCTACGTCCTCGTACCGAGCCGCTGGTGGGTTCGCTGCTGTTCTCTGGTGCCACGATTATCACGCTTACACCGCAGATGCACGAGCTGGAAATACGGATGCACGACCGGCTGGGGTTGGCCGATGTCGACAGGCAGCCGTTCGACAATGTGCTGCAGTTTGTCCCCATTGCTACCCCGCTGTTGTTGAAGGCTGTAGGTATGAAAAGCCAACATAATGTGGGTCAGATGCTCCTCCTGGGAGGCACGGCCACGCTGATTGGCATGGCTGCGGTGGGTACAGGCAAGAAGTTGTACCAGATACAACGGCCCGATGGGTCGGCAATGAACAGCTTCCCCAGCGGGCACACCTACATTGCCTTTACCGGTGCCGAGATGCTCCGGCGGGAGTTCGGCAAAGACTACCCCTGGGTCACCTATGTGGGCTATGGGGTAGCTGCACTGGTCGGGGCCATGCGTGTCTATAACAGCCGCCATTGGCCCAGCGACGTACTGGGCGGGGCTGGAGTGGCGCTGCTTTCGGTCAGCGCCAGCTATTGGTTATTTGGTAAATAATAATTGGCTATCAAATCTATGATAAAGACAAACAACATCAAAGGCGACATCTTCGGCGGCGTGACTGCCGGCATCGTCGCATTGCCGTTGGCCCTGGCTTTCGGCATACAGGCTTTCAGTGGTATCAGTGACCCGTCGGCAGCGTCGATGGGTGCTTATGCCGGTTTGGTCGGCGCCACACTGCTCGGGTTCTTCGCCGCTCTCTTCGGTGGCACGCATAGTCAGATAAGCGGCCCCACGGGACCTATGACCGTTATCACAGCCACACTGGTCAGTGGTGCTTTTGCCACCAGCGGTGGCAGCCTCTCCACCGTGCTGGTCAGCATGGCCTTGGCCGCCATCTTCTGCGGTCTCTTCCAAGTGCTTTTCGGCCTTATCAAGCTGGGCAAGTATGTCCGTTATATTCCCTATCCGGTGCTGAGCGGCTTCATGAGTGGTATCGGCGTGATTATCATCCTGCAGCAACTTTACCCGCTGGTGGGACAGAGCGGCAGCGGCTCGATGCTCGACTTGCTGAAGGGGCTCCCGGCAGCTGTCGGACATCTCTCGCTCACCGCCCTCTTGCTCGGCCTGGGCACGGTGGCTATCATCTACCTTTTCCCACTGGTTACCAAGAAGGTGCCCTCCACACTGGTGGCTCTGTTGGTGATGACCGTGGTGTCTCTCTTCCTTGATATGCCCGAAGGCTCCACCATCGGCAAGATTCCGTCGGGTCTGCCGCTTCCTTTTTTTGCCAGTCCGAAGGTCACTCTGGCAGGTCTTGACTGGCTCACCATCCTCAAGGCGTCCATCATCCCCGGCCTTACGCTGGCCGGCCTGGGCAGTATCGACACGCTGCTTACCTCTGTGGTGGCCGACAATATCACCAAGTCCAAGCATAACAGCAACCGTGAACTGATTGGTCAGGGCATAGGTAACGCCGTGGCTGGTCTCTTCTGCGGACTGCCCGGTGCCGGTGCCACTATGCGTACTGTGGTCAACGTGAAGAGCGGTGGCCGCACACAAATCAGTGGTATGGTGCATGCTTTGCTGCTGCTGGCTATCCTTTTGGGGCTCGGCTCGCTGGTGCAGTATGTGCCACTGTCGGTGCTGGCCGGTATCCTGATTACCGTCGGCTGGGGTATCATAGACTTCAAGGGCTTCAAGGACCTGCCCAAGATTCCGCGTGCCGACGCCGTAGTGCTCATCGTGGTCTTTTTGGTCACCGTCTTTGTCGACCTGCTCACGGCCGTCGGCATTGGTATGGTCATCGCCTGCGTGCTCTTCATGAAGCGTGCCTCCGACCTGGTGGAGGGCGGCTACAGCTCCTCCGTCATGTCTGATTCGGACCTGCACCGCGGTCTGCCCGCACCGCCGCAGCCCAATTTCGACAAGTCGCTGCCGTGGAGCGACGAGGGGGGCATCACAGATGAGATGCGCCGCCACATCTATATCCAGCGCTTGAACGGGCCCATCTTCTTCGGCTCTATCACCAAGTTCAAGGAGGTTATGTCCGACGTGCCGGACGATGTCAAGATAGTCATCATCCGTATGCGCCTGGTCAGCTTCATGGATCAGAGCGGCCTCTATGCTATGGAGGAGGCCATCAAGGACCTGCAGGCCCGCGGCATCGAAGTGCTGATGACCATCATCCAGCCCCAGCCCATGTACATGCTCACCCGCATGCGTGTCATACCCGAGGTGGTTCCGGAGGACCATACCTTCAAGACCTTCGAGGATTGCACAGCCTACCTGTCGCAACATCAGATAATAAAGTAATATAACATATAATACATCAACATTATGGGTCGCGCATTTGAATATCGCAAAGCCAGAAAACTGAAACGTTGGGGCCACATGGCCCGCACCTTTACCAAGATTGGCAAAGAAATAGAATTGGCCGTCATAGCCGGCGGTCCCGATCCCTCGAGCAACCTGCGCCTGCGTCTGCTGATGCAGACTGCCAAGAGCGAGTCGATGCCCAAGGACAATGTGGAGCGCGCCATCAAGCGTGCCACCGAGAAAGACAAGTCGGCCTACAAGGAGGTCGTCTACGACGGCAAGGGCCCGCACGGCACGGCTTTTGTTGTCGAGACCGCCACTGACAACCCCACCCGCACCGTGGCCAACATCCGCGCAGCCTTCGTCCGTGGCAAGGGCGAGCTCGGTACGATGGGTATGAACGATTTCCTCTTCGAACGCAAGTGCTCCTTTGTGGTCGCCTGGCGCGACGACATAGACATGGACGAGCTGGAGCTGGAGCTCATAGACTGCGACATCGACGAGGTGTTCCGCGACGAGGACGAAATCTTGATTTATGCCGACTTCAAGAACTATGGCCCCATCTCCAAGTTCCTCGAGGATAAGGGGCTGGAGATTAAGAGTTTCAAGTTCGAGCGCATACCGCTCACCATGCGCGAACTCTCGCCCGAGGAGCAGGAGGATGTCAATGGACTCATCGAACGGCTGGAGGCCGACGACGATGTGGTCAACGTCTTTCACAACATGGCTTGACGCAACGAACTGCAATTTTTTTCAAAAAAAATATGGATGCACGCCCATGCATCCATGTTTTTTTTTGTGCTTCCGAAATGTTAAAATGCAAGGATGGTGCAAGGATGGTGCAAGGATGATGCATGGATGGTGCAAGGATGATACCCTTTTGGGAGGCTAGAGTCGGCGGCCCAGTTGTGACATCATACCGTTTTTCCAGGCGGGGAAATCGCCTTGCTGTATGTGGCGGCGCGCCTCGCCCACGAGCCATAGGTAGAATTTGAGGTTGAGGATGGAGCATATCTGCAGTCCGAGTATCTCTTCGGCGCGTATCAGATGGTGCAGGTAGGCGAGGGTGTAGTCCGTTGGCAGCGGATGGTTGGCTGTGGGCAGCGGTTCGAAGCAGGTCTCCCACTTTTTGTTTTTGATGTTGATGGTGCCTTCGGCAGTGAATATTAGTCCGTTGCGCCCGTTGCGGGTGGGCATCACACAATCGAACATATCCACGCCGCGTTCGATGGCCTCCAGCAGGTTTTGCGGTGTGCCTACGCCCATCAGGTAGCGGGGCCGGTCCTTGGGCAATATGGCGTTCACCACTTCGATCATCTCATACATGACCTCGGTGGGTTCGCCGACAGCCAGTCCGCCGATGGCGCAGCCTTCGGGTTCGCGGCTGGCGATGTATTCTGCCGACTGGCGTCGCAGGTCGTCGTACTGGCAACCCTGCACGATGGGGAAGAGGGCCTGGTGGTGGCCGTATAGGGGTTCTGTTTCGTTGAAGCGTGTGATGCAGCGGTCCAGCCAGCGGTGGGTGAGCTCCATGCTTTTCTTGGCATAGCGGTAGTCGGCATCGCCGGGGCAGCATTCGTCGAGGGCCATGATGATGTCGGCCCCTATGACGCGCTCGATGTCCATCACCCCCTCGGGGGTGAAGAGGTGGCGGCTGCCGTCGATATGGCTGCGGAAGGTGACGCCCTCCTCTTTCAACTTGCGGTTGGCAGCCAGCGAGAAGACCTGGAATCCGCCGCTATCGGTCAGCATCGGGCGGTCCCATCGGTTGAAGCGGTGCAGACCTCCGGCCTGCCGCAGAATGTCGCATCCCGGACGAAGGTAGAGGTGGTAGGTGTTGCCCAGGATAATCTGTGCGCCGATATCGTCGCGCAGCTCGTGCTGATGCACGGCTTTCACGGTGCCTTGTGTGCCCACGGGCATGAAGATGGGGGTCTGTATGTCGCCGTGGTCGGTGTGGATGACACCCGCCCGGGCATCGCCGCAAGTGGCGTTTAGGTCGAACGTGAGACGGTCAATCATTTATCATTATTTCATCAGTAGAATCTCCGACACGCAGAGGTCGTCGTATTTCAGTCCTTTCTTGGTGGCGGTGATGCGGAAGTGCAGCTCGGTGAAGTAGTCGTCGCTCCAAGGGTATCCTAAATTGAATGATGGGGCATTGTCGAGCAGTGGTTGCCAGCTGTATCCACTTGGCTCTTTAGTGGGCACATTATATGCTATGGGCTTGTTGTTCTTTCTCCGATCACTGCCCCCGAATACCATATCGCCTTTGGAATACGAAGTGTCTGGAATAAAATGGTGTATGCTTGAATAGTCGGCGCTGATCCACATGCTGTCTATCCGGCTGTTGTTATGCCAGGTATCGGCGTTCTTGGTGTATCCGTTTAGCAGCATTATGCCTTCCAGGCAGGTGGGCTTCTTGAAGCGGATGGTGATATAGATATTACCCTCCTTGTCGGGACGCAGCACCGTGGCGGTGGTGGGGTCGAGGTCGAAGAGGTTGGCGACGGGATACTTGCTGTCGGCACCGCTCACCTCGACGGTGAACTGCGACGGGTCGATGCGGTGGTTGAGAATATTGTCAATGGGTTGCTGCGGACGGTTCTTCAATCGGTATTCGACGATGAACGGCTTGGCGGCGGCAAGGTCGAAGTGTCGGGTCTCGTAGCGCCACAGGTCGCCCTCCTGTTTCATGGGCAGACCGCTGATGCCTCTGCTATAGTCGTTCCACCCACGGAGCCAGCTCTTCGCATTCACAATACGCACGTTGGAAGCGTCGAGCAGTACCGAGAAATAGTCGGCGTGGCCGTCACCCCAGTAGGCGGCCGGGGTGAAGTCGTACATGAAGCGCAACTCCCAGTAGTAGTCGGGGGTATAATAGTAATAATGGTTGCGACGGTAGTAGGCGCCCTCGCTGAGTGGTGTCTCCACGGTGTAGCGCACCTCGAGGGTGGCGAAACTCTGCGCCGGAATGTCGAGGTAGGTGTAGTACCAGCGGCGCGACACGGCCTTGGTGTAGGCGTATATATCTTCCCCATAGAGGGCATAGAGGCTGTCAACGAAGTGCTTCGAATAGCCGTCGGCGCTGTCGGGCTGATCATCCAGTTCCAGGGTGTACAGGTATTTCTGCGGTGGGCGTATGACGCTGTCGCGCGAGTGCTGCCACTTCAACTGTCGGTTGCCAAGCATGAAACTCACGTTGCGTATGTAGCCGTCGCGCCAGCCCACCTCCTGTTCCGACTCGGTGATATCGTCCAGGCTTACCCATTCGGACTCTCCGCTGCCCCAATAGTCGATTGGAAAGCCGTAGGGCAGGCTGTCGAATGAGCGGTTGCTGTGGTTGTGCAGCAGATAGCGCACTACGACCTCGGTGTAGAGACCGCGTGGCACGAAGGTAACATGCTCATCAACCAACTGCACTTCGGGCACGTGTATCGCCACAGGGGTGGGCGAGAGAGTGATGGCTGAACGTACAGCCACAGGGTCGCCATTGGACCACACAACCATTACCGACGCCAGCATCATTGCCAGCGTCAGGATGCCTCTGCGAATCATCGTAAGGCGCTGTTAGAGAGCTACGCCTTCAATCTTGGCACGAGCTTCGAGGACTGCCTTGTAGTCGTTCATGGCACGCATCTGCAGGTCGTAGATGCTGCGGGGGCAGTCGGGGGTGAAGGTCAGCTTGCCGCTGTCCCACAGTTTCAGCACGGCCTCAAGGTTCTCCTTGCGGTTCAGCAGGTGGTAGTATTCGCCTTTCATTCTCTCCTTGTAGTCCTGGGAGAGCATCAGGGTGGTGATGGTCTGTAGGTCCATGATTTTGGGTTTTAAGGGTTAAAAATTAATGCTATAACGTCAGGGTAGGGGGAATTATTGTATGGAGGAGTGGCTTTTTCAGTGTTCAGTGTTCAATGTTTAGTGTTTAGTGTTCAGTGTTCAGTGTTCAGTGTTCAGTGTTCAGTGTAGATAGCAGACATTCATCACTCATTATTCATTATTCATTATTCATTATTCATCATTCATTATTCATCATTCATCATTATCCCACGTTCATCGTCAGCAGTTGGTCTATGTGTTTGCGGTCCATGCTCAGGCGCGGCACTTTGTGTTGTCCGCCGTATTTTCCGCGTGCTTCCATCCATTCGTCGAAGAGGTCCGGTCGGGCCAGGGCCACGGTGGGCATCATCAGCGGGCTGTCGTACGACCGCTTGCTGTGGTAGAGTTCGCATTGCTCTTGCAGTACGCCGTCCAGTGTGGAGGCGAAACTGACGGCGTCGGGCTGCGGCCCGACGAATTCTATCAGCCATTGGTGGCGTACGCGCCCGTCGGCGGCGAAGAGGGGCGATACGGTGTATTCCTTCACTGTGCAGCCAGTCTGCTGGCATGCGGTGTGCAGTGCCCGCTCGGCCTGTGCCATCGAGAGGGTCTCGCCGCAACTCTCGAGCGTCTGCTTGGTGCGGCCGCTGATGAGTATTTTGTAGGGTGCAGTGCGTGTGAAGCGTACGACATCGCTCAGGTCGTAGCGCCACAGGCCCGAGGCAGTGGTCAGCACCAAGGCATAGTCGACGCCTATTTCGGTCTCCCATAGTGGGATGGCGTATTCCTGCGGTGTGCCGTAGACGGAGAGCGGGATGAATTCGAAGAAGTTGTCGTAGTCGAGCATCAGCATCATGGCGGGGTCGTCGGCGTCGGTCTGCACGCCGAAGAAGCCTTCCGAGGCGTTGTATGTCTCGCGGTAGTGCAGCCCGTGCGGGAAGAGTCGGTCGAAGACAGGCTTGTAGGGCGCAAAGCCTACACCGCCGTGCACGAATAGCTCGAGCGACGGCCACACTTCGCTCAGATTGTCTTTCCCCGTGAGTTCGACCACCTTGTTCAGCACAGTCAGTATCCAGCTGGGCAATCCGATGATAGTGGACAGGTTTCTGCCGGCTACGTATCGGGCTATGGCGTCGAACTTTTCGTGGTAGTCGTCGATGAGGGCCAGCCGTTGCGGCGGGATGAAACGCAACAGGTTGCGCACGAAAGAAGGTATGCTTGCGGCCATGATGGCGCTCACCTCGCCGGCACGCGCATAGGGCGTCTTGTATTCTGTGCGGAATTTACCGGAGAGGCTCATCTGGTAGCCGAGTGCCAGGCGGGCGTCCGGATTGGCAGCCACATAGGTGGCGAAGACGTCGAATCCGCCTTGCAAGTGGCTGCGGCGCAGTCCTTGGGACGAGACGGGCACAAATTTGCTCCGGTCGCTGGTGGTGCCTGACGAGAGTGCTATGTTCCTAATCTGCCCCGGCCATATGACATCGCGTGCCCCGTTCATGATGCGCACCATGTCGTCGCGTATGTCCTCGTAGCGGCAGATGGGCACGGTGCGGACATATTCGGCATAGTCGCGGATGGAGGCAAAGCCGTAGCGGCGTCCCCATTCGGTGGACGCCGCTTGTTTCAGCAGTCGCGCAAGGGTGTTGCGCTGGATGCTTTCATATTCGGTGGCATACTTCTCTATGGCCAGCACGCGGTGTGCATAAACATTCTTTAGTATTCGCGTCAGCGGGTCCATATATGGTGTGTCGGTTTTGTATTGTCGGATTATTGTTCAAGCATTTCTTTGGCGAGCGCGAGTGCGCGGTCCAGTCCGTCGGCATTGCGGCCGCCGGCGGTGGCGAAGTGAGCCTGTCCGCCGCCGCCACCCTGTATCTCTTTGCCCAGGGTGCGGACCATCTGGCCTGCGTTGAGGCCGGCGTCCACTCGCTCCTGGCCCAGTACGATGAGCAGGGCGGGCTTGCCGTCGGTGACGCTGCCGAGCACCACGGCCATCTGCGGCCGCTCGGCACGCAGGGCCATGATGGCATCCTTGAGGGCGTTGACATCGCTGTCCATGCGCTCCACCAGCACGGGGCTGGCGTCGAGGCGGGTGGCTATGCTGCGTGCCACACCGGCAGCTTTCTCCTTCTTGAGCACGTCCACCTCGGCTTTGAGGCTGGTATTGTCCTCCTGCAGCTTGGCTATGGAGGCGGCGAGGTCTTTGGTGCCCTTGAACATGTCGGCCAGAGAGGCCAGCAGCTCCTGCTGCTCGTCGGCGTAGCGTTCGGCCGCAGCGGCGGTGACGGCCTCGATGCGGCGCATGCCGGCGGCTATGGCACCCTCGCTTACGATGCGGAAGGAGCCAATCATGCCGGTGTTCTGCACGTGGGTGCCGCCGCAGAACTCGATGCTGGGGCCGTACTTCACCACACGCACCTTGTCGCCGTACTTCTCGCCGAAGAGGGCCATAGCGCCCAGCTTCTGTGCCTCGGCGATGGGCATCTGGCGGTGCTCCTCGAGCGGCAGGCACTGGCGGATCATCTCGTTGACTCGACGCTCCACATCGCGAATCTGCTCATGGCTGAGTTTTGCAAAGTGGCTGAAGTCGAAGCGCAGGCGCTGCGAGTCGACGCTGGAGCCTTTCTGCTCCACATGGTCGCCGAGCACTTGGCGCAGTGCGTAGTGCATCAGGTGGGTGGCCGAGTGGTTGCAGGCCGTGGCCTGGCGCTTGGCGGCGTCGACGGAAATTGAGAATTGAGAATTGAAAATTGAAACCTGTGAGGCTAACTGTTCAAAATCCTTGGCATCGACAATGTGGACAATTAACCCATTCTCCTTTTTGGTATTGATGATTTTCAATTTTGAATTTTCAATTCTCAATTCTCCGGTGTCGCCCACTTGGCCGCCGCTCTCGCCGTAGAAGGGGGTGCGGTCGAAGACCAGTTGGTAGAATTCCTTGTCCTTGGCCTTGACACGGCGGTAGCGCGTGATGCGCACGTCGGCCTCGACGGTGTCGTAGCCAACGAACTCTTGCTCCACGCCGGGCAGCAGTTCCTGCCAGTCGTCGCTCTCCACCTTGGCGGCTCCGCGGCTGCGCTCCTTCTGGGCAGCAAGGCCGCGCTGGAAGCCCTCCATGTCGACCGTCATGCCCTTCTCGCTGGCCAGCAGCTGGGTGAGGTCGACGGGGAAGCCGTAGGTGTCGAAGAGTTCGAAGGCGAAGTCGCCGTCGACCACCTTGTTACTACACTTGGAGGCATATTCTTCGAAGCGCTTGATGCCGCCCGCCAGCGTGCGCAGGAAGGCTTGCTCCTCCTCGAGTATGATGCGCTGGATGAGCTCTTGCTGCCGCTGCAGTTCGGGGAACTGGTGTCCCATCTGGCCCACGAGGGTGGGGACGAGTGTATTGAGGAACGGTTCGGTGAAGCCGAGGAAAGTGTAGCCGTAGCGTACGGCGCGGCGCAGGATGCGGCGGATGACGTAGCCGGCCTTGACGTTGCTGGGCAGCTGTCCGTCGGCGATGCTGAAGCTGACGGCGCGCAGGTGGTCGGCGCAGACGCGCATGGCGATGTCGGCATCCTCATGCTCGCCGTAGCGCTTGCCGCATTTACGGGCTATCTCCTGGATGAGGGGCTGGAAGACGTCGGTGTCGTAGTTCGAACGCTTGCCCTGCATCACCATGCAGAGGCGCTCGAATCCCATGCCGGTGTCGATATGCTTGGCCGCCAGCGGCTCCAGGCTGCCGTCGGCTTTGCGGTTGTACTGCATAAAGACGAGGTTCCAAATCTCGATTACCTGGGGGTTGTCCTTGTTCACCAGGTCGCGGCCCGGCACCTTGGCCTTCTCCTCGTCGGGGCGGATGTCGACATGTATTTCCGAGCAGGGGCCGCAGGGGCCTTGGTCGCCCATCTCCCAGAAGTTGTCCTTCTTGCTGCCTTTCAGTATGCGGTCTTCGCTGATGTGGGCTTTCCAGAAGTCGTAGGCTTCGGTGTCCATGCCGAGGCCCTCCTTCTCGTCGCCGCCGAAGACGGTGACGTAGAGCCAGTCTTTGTTGATTTTCATCACCTCGGTGAGGAACTCCCAGCCGTAGGCGATGGCCTCTTTCTTGAAGTAGTCGCCGAAGCTCCAGTTGCCCAGCATCTCGAACATGGTGTGGTGGTAGGTGTCGTGGCCCACCTCTTCCAGGTCGTTGTGCTTGCCGCTGACGCGCAGACACTTCTGGCTGTCGGTGGCGCGCGGCCATTGCCGCGGCTGGTTGCCGAGGAAGATGTCCTTGAATTGGTTCATGCCGGCGTTGGTGAACATCAGCGTCGGGTCGTTTTTGATGACCATCGGCGCGCTCGGCACCACATGGTGTTGCTTGCTCTCGAAGTAGTCGAGGAATGCTTTGCGTATCTCGTTGCTTGTGAGTGTCATATAATTATCTTTCAAAATTCAGGTTTCACAATTCAAAATTCAGAACTCGTCCCGCTCCACCATCAGTATGCCGCCCTGGGGCACGATGAAGTATTTATTGCCTTCGTATTTGATTTCCACGGCGTTCTTGAGCATGAAGATGGCCATGTCGCCCGGGCGCACCTGCAGCGGCAGGTAGCGCGGCTCGCGGTCAGCGGGGTTCCACTCCTCGCCGCCCTCGCTGGGCAGGGCGTAGCCGGGGCCGCATTTGATGATGTAGCCCGTCTGTATCTCCTCCTTCTCCTGGTAGCCGGCGGGCAACAGCAGGCCGCCTTTGGTCTTGTGGGTGGCCACTGCGGGCTCTATCAGCACCCGGTCGCCTATCACTATCAGCTTGTCTATGTTCGATTTAGTCATTTTTCTCGCTCGATATCGAAACTGCAAAGATACGAAAAAATATTATATATATTGTTTTCTTGTATAAATTTCTTCCCGCTAAATACCCGTCGCAAGGGTATCATCCTACCACCATCCTACCATCATCCTACCACCATCCTACCACCATCCTACCATTTTAACATTTCGGATGCCTCGATGGCGGACGTCTCGATGGGGGGTGAATCGGTGTTGCCGGAGCGCTGTCGGGTTGTCGATGTGTATGTGTAGGTTGTTGATATACATTGTGTTCTGCTGCCGATGGCCGTTGATTTCGGTTCTGTGTTGAAAAAAAATACTGCCGTGTCGAAAAAAAGGCGTATCTTTGTAGTTCGATTTATTGACGAAAAAAGATGCCCCTTACCGATACAAGACACAAAAGCAGAATGACTTACGAACAGGCATTCAGCATCAACAGCAATACCCCGCCGCAGGCAATCGGCCTCGAGGAGAGTGTGCTGGGAGCGCTGATGCTGGACCAGACCGCACTGCTCAACGCTATAGAGCTACTGCATGTGGAGTATTTCTACAAGCCTGAACATCAGGTTATCTACCGCGCTATCCTCAAGCTCTTCGAGCAGAGCCAGCCTGTGGACATGCTGACCGTGGTGGAGCGCCTGCGGCTGGGCGGCGAGCTGGAGGCCGCAGGCGGCGCCTATGCCGTCAGCCGCCTCACGGAGAATGTGGTCAGCGCCGCCCATATCGAATATCATATCCGTGTGCTGAGCGAGAAGTATATCCAGCGCGAGATGATTCGCATCAGCACCGAGACCATCACCGAGGCATACGACGAGACCACCGACGTGGTGAACCTGCTCGACAAGACCGAGCAGCGCCTGATGGATATCAACGACAAGAACTTCCGCTCGGACTATCATCCCGTGGGCGACTTCGTCATGCAGGCCACGGACCTCATCGAAGAGGCGGCGCAGAAGGAGGACGGCCTGAGCGGTCTGGAGACCGGATTCATCGGACTGGACCGCATGACCGCCGGATTCCAGCCCGGCACGCTCATCATCCTGGCCGCCCGTCCGGCTATGGGTAAGACGGCCTGCGCCATGAGCATGGCCCGCAATATGGCCGTCGACTTCCACAAACCGGTGGCCTTCTTCTCGCTCGAAATGAGTGGCCAGGAGCTGGCCATGCGTCTCATCAGCAGCGAAGCCCGCATCAAAGGCGAACACCTCAAGAAAGGCCGTCTGGCTGCCCACGAGAAGGAGCAGCTGAAACTTGCCGCCCAGCACCTGAGCGGCGCCCCGCTCTATATCGACGACACCCCCTCGCTCACCATCTTCGAGCTCCGCGCCAAGGCCCGAAGGCTGAAGCAGCGCTTCGACATACAGATGATATTCATCGACTACCTGCAGCTCATGAGCAGTGGCAATGCCGACACCCGCAACGGCAACCGCGAGCAGGAAATCTCGATGATCAGCCGTCAGCTGAAGGCCCTCTCGAAGGAGTTGAACATACCGGTGCTGGCCATGTCGCAGCTGAGCCGCGCCGTGGAGAACCGCGTGGGCAACAAGCCGCAGCTGAGCGACCTGCGCGAATCGGGCGCCATCGAGCAGGATGCCGATATCGTCATCTTCATCTACCGCCCCGAATACTACGGCATACAGGAGGACGACCACGGCGCCACGGCCGGTATGGCCGACCTCATCATCGCCAAACACCGCTCCGGCGGGATTGGCGACGTGCGTATGCGCTTCGTCAACGAGTATGTACGGTTCGAAAATCCCAGCGAAATGCAGGGACTGGAGGGGGCCATCGGCGGCATGCCGCAGAACACGGCCTTCGACCAACAGGGCGGCACCATGATTGTGGACAGCAAGATGAACGAGGACCTGGGTCCTGCACCCGACGGTGATGTGCCGTTCTAGGGAGTTGGCAGTTGGCAGTTGGCAGTTGGTAGTATGATACCAAAAATATAATAAAAAACAAAGACTTATGAAAATCAAGTATCTGAAACTAAAGAACTGGCTGCTTGTATCGCTGGGCGGCCTGCTGGGCATCAGCATGACGGGATGCGAAGAGATTCCTTTGGCTTGCGAATACGGTTGTCCTGAAGGTTACTACCGGGTGAAGGGGCAGGTCACCAACACCAAGGGCGAACCCATTGAGGGTATCGAGGTGGCGTCGGCATACGAAACGGCCGACGGCTACGTGATGACGGACTATGAGGGACTTGGGACTACAGGACCCGACGGCCGTTATGATGTGCGGGTTCATGGCATGCCTGGCTTTGCATCACACCTTGGCTTCCGCGACATCGACGGTGAACAGAACGGTGCCTACGACGACACTGTTGTCTCGGTGTCGGCTCCCCAATCGGCCTTCCACGGCGGCGACGGCAACTGGAACTACGGCACTGCCGAGATTACGCAGGACGTCACCCTTACGCCGGCCGAAGAATAAATTTCGCCCGGCGGCACAATAATTCCGCCGCGGCGCCGTTACATTGACAATCAATTTCAGGCAGGGAGTCTCCCACGTGTGTGCCCGCTGAAGCTTTAATAACAATTTAAAACATTCAACAAAAAATGGAAAAAAAAGACCTCCTGAAAGAAACCGTCAAGCACATTGACATCAAGAAGTACGACAGCACTGAGCTTATCGACGCCATGCGCCACATGAGCTTCACCAGCCGCGACACCGCCCGCGCCGCCGACATCCTCTGCCAGATGCTGGCCGAGAAGGACTGCACCAACATCCTCACCATCGCCGGCTCCACCTCCGCCGCTGGCTGCATGCAGGTGTATGTCGACATGGTGCGCAACAAGATGATCGACGCCGTGGTCAGCACCGGCGCCAGCATCATCGACATGGACCTCTTCGAGGCCCTGGGCTACAAGCACTACATCGGCACCAAGGAGAACGTCATCCCCGACACCAAGCTCCGCGAGCTCTACATCGACCGCATCTACGACACCTTCATCGACGAGGAAGAGCTGCAGGTCTGCGACCAGGCCACCTGCGACGTGGCCGACCTCCTCGAGCCCCGTCCCTACAGCAGCCGCGAGTTCCTCTACAACGTGGGTAAATGGCTGGCCGAGGGTCACGGTGTGAAGAAAGACTCCCTCATCCAGACCTGCTACGAGTGCGGCGTGCCCATCTTCTGCCCCGCCTTCAGCGACAGCAGCGCCGGCTTCGGCATCGGCAAGCACCAGTGGATCCGCCGTCACGAGGGCAAGCCCTATGTCAGCATCGACAGCGTGGCCGACTTCCTGGAGCTCACCGAGATCAAGATGAACTGCCCCGAGAGCGGCCTCTTCATGGTCGGCGGCGGCACCCCCAAGAACTTTGCGCAGGACACCGTCGTGTGTGCTGAGATTCTTGGCAAGGAGGTTCCCATGCACAAATATGCCATCCAGATCACCGTGGCCGACGTCCGCGACGGCGCCTGCTCGTCCAGCACCCTCCTCGAGGCCGGCAGCTGGGGCAAGGTGAGCGAGGAGCTGCAGCAGATGGTCTATGCCGAAGGCACCACCGTCATACCCGCCATCGTCAGCTACGCCTACCACAACGGCGCCTGGAAAGAGCGCGAGTACAAGAACTGGCAGAAACTCTGGCAGAAATAG
This sequence comes from Bacteroidales bacterium, assembly GCA_045576855.1. Lineage (GTDB taxonomy): Bacteria > Bacteroidota > Bacteroidia > Bacteroidales > P3 > Colimorpha. The sequence continues at coordinate 47,891 of JAZNHG010000008.1, forward strand.
CTGGTACGCAGGCAGCCTGCCTGCGGAATAATATAATAGCCCCGCAGGGACGGTACCACCGCTATCCCTACGGGGCTTTATTTCCTCCCTTCTACAATCCTTCTATGATCCTTCGGTGACCTTTCGACGAAAACAGCCCTCCGTAATGTTAAAAAAACATAAATAATGTTAGTGTGTGAGCCAAAAGACGGCACTTCTACGTCTTATGTATAAATCCAACCAATGGGCTCGGTTAAGAAAACGGATTAATAAACGCACAAAAACAACACAACTATGGCAAGAAAGACCCTCACCTTTGCGCTTCTCGCGCTGATGGCAATCACCGCCCACGCCCAGCGGTTCGACTGGGTGAAATCCTATTCGGGCCAGGACCCTGCCGGTGGAGGCGTGGCAAACAAACCAGTCGGCATAGTTCACGACAGCGAGGGAAACATCTATTACCTCGGCCAGTTCGGTGTTGGTGCAGGCATTGACACAACGCATTTTCTACCTTTCGCACCGAGTGGTTCCGGTACAAGAACTGCAGGGGCGGTGATTGCCAAGTTTTCCCCATCTGGGGAGATGCTGTGGCATAAGATTGTATACAGCAACGACAACCAACACACCAGTTCATACCAGATTCAAATGCTTGGGGATACTGCCATCGCATGCTTGATGCAGCTAAACCAACCTGATGGCTATGGCCTATACACATACTTCTTAGATACCCTACTGAGGAACTACGATGGATATTTTGTTGACAACGATAGTATCATGAAGGGCTCTCTCGGTGCTCTCCTGACATTTAATCTTGATGGCGATTTGATTGAGCGCCATATGATGCAAACAGCATTCATAGACACGACAGGAGAGTTGTTGAAACCTTACGGAGAAATCCAAACTATGCCCATCGGTGCTCACCATTTCTGCATCGATAACGACGGGAATATTATTTTGTTGAGAACTGCACAAGATTATGCTCCGGGTTATGGTTCAATTTCAGATGGGATGGTGATGGGATTGCGCTTCATCATTGATGGACATAAGTATTTTGATTTTTTCCCCGAAGAGCATCCTCAAGAATGGGAACACCAGATACTGAAATTCTCCCCTACCTTTGACAGCATGCTCTTCGCAAATTATTTTATACCCCCCCACTGCAGAGCAAACATACAATACTTTATACAATATTTTTTTCAATTCCCTAATGAATGACAGCAGTGGAAATTTCTATATTTCAGGCACAATTCTCGATGCTAGAAATAATATATATCTTTCAGATGATTCTACATTTCTCATCAAGTCTGGAAACAGACCATGGCATGGCTTTTTAGTCAAATATAACACCACTGGAGAATTTTGCTATCTAAAGCAATTGGAATATCGCGAGACCGCGTCAGAACAGGCTGTTACCTGTTTCGGTGGAATGGCAATAGATTTTACAGACATGACACTCATGGTCCCATCTGAAGCCAACAGCCAATCATCGGCTTCTATTTCTAGTAATTTTATGGTTGATGATTCTATTCTAAATCTATCCAGTGGATTATGCTTTCTTCGCTTTGATTTAGAAAACGGCAGATTTCTTTCTATGGGGACAATTTTGTCTACTGATTATTGCGGACTTCTCAGTACTGGAACCATGCCACAAGTTGCATCAAGAAACAACAGGGTAGCCCTCTCTTTTCAGTATAGTGGTGCTCTGTACAATGGAGACAATCTTCTCGCTCCGAGTCCCGCCCCTGAAAGAACATGCGGGCTTGCTATCTGGGGAAAAGACGGGCAGCTGCTGAATTTCATAGATTACCATACGCATACAACAAATGACAGGTTCGGCTCATCGTTTTTCGCTGACAGCTCTTTATATATAAGTGCTATGCTAAATGGGAATGCCACCATGGGAACCATTAATGTTCCTTATCAAGGGAACAGTACGGCTGTGCTCGCCCGCTACGTCGACACCGCTTTCCTTACGCCGTACATTTCCGCTGACACCACGCAAACCGGTCCCGTCGACACGGGGAATGTGCGCATCGTGCTGGCGGAGAACGACGGCTGGATTGCGGCGTACCCCAACCCCTTCCGGCAGAGAGTGGTCATTGAAATGAAGAACGAAGAATTAAGAATGAAGAATGGCATCGTCACCGCCATCCTAACCGACCTCTCCGGCCGCCGCGAAGAAGTCCGCCTCACCCCCGACGGCCCCGGGCAGTACTCGCTGGATTTAACCTCCCGCCCGCAAGCTACCTACCTACTCACCCTCACCACCGCATCGGGCAAGACCCACACCGTCCGCCTGCTGAAACAGTCGGACATCTTTGACAAGTAATGTCTTTCGTACAATAAAAGTTTGCATCCTGTGTTAAGGATGCAAACTTTTTTGGTATGATAGAGACTGGAATAAAAGGACACAAAGAGCAGATTGTAACCCCTGAGATGAGTGCCGCGCGGCTATGAGGGTGGCTTGGAGTGTACGTTTCATATCCGAGTTTTCTTTTTTTTGTATGTATTAGGTGCGCCAATGGCAAAAAAAATATCACGGACATGAAAAAAATAGACCCTGGCACAATGAAAAATACAATTGCACGTTATAACCTTAAACATCAATGATATGAAACGCGCACTGCTTATCGCATTGCTGCTGGCCGTCGGCACGACGGCCTTCGCGCAGCGCCAGAAGGTCGCCGTCGGCAAGGACGGCGAGATGATTGTGAACGGCGACACCATTGCCTACATCGAAAAGGAGGGCTGCAAGCTGCTCAGCACGGAATGCGCCTTCACCATCGTGGACGCCAACGACGACCTGCTCATCACCGTGCGGCAGGAGAGCTTCACCGACCGCGAGCGCCGCAGCCGCGAGTTCCCCGACGGCACGCCGACGGCCTACCTCGTCTTCTCCTTCCGCGGCAGCGATGAGGTGGCGGAGGTCGACTCGCCCTTCTCGCCCAAGGAGGAGTCCGTCGCCAGGTTGGTGGCCCGCCACCGTCTGATCAAAAACCACCAGCTGGACCCCGAGGCTGTGCGCCAGTTCATCACCGCCAATGGCACCCGCTTCAGCGACCGCGAGCGCCAGCAGAACCAGCCGCCGGCCATCATCATTCAGCGATAAATGAAGACCAAGAAAGTCTTTCTCTGGACAATAGTTACACTGTTTGCGGTAGGGGCGGTATGTCTGTTCTTGCTATGGCGGTATATCTACACCCCTGTTTCCATCGGCAAGATGGAACGCTTCTACAAAAAGCACCATAGCGAGATGGAGCAGCTGGCAGCCTACGCCAACCGCGCCGTGGACGATAGCGCCTATCTGTGGCTGCATCTCTTTCCCAATGGCGACGAAGGGCTGTACATCCGCGCCCGGGGAACCGCCGACACGCTCCGCCACGGCGTCCACTTCCTCGACAGCGACCCCCTGCTGCAAGCCGTAGGACTGACCACAGCCGAGCATGACACCATCTGCCAGCGGCTGAAGGCCATCGGCTGCATCGGCATCAGCGTCAGCCTCGACCGCCGCCAGACGCAGATACACTACATGTATGGCGGTCCATTCGACGAATACTTCTTCGGCTATAATCTCTACAGCGGTCCGATGACCGCCGAGGAGCGCACCGAAATCCTCCGAGACGACCACCTCATACCCTACAATGACAGCGTGACATTCCTGATGGGGTGGCTGAGCGAGCACACAAGGGAAAAATACATGCGAAAACAGGAATTGTAGACTTGGCATTACAATAATTCATCCCTTTTAGCGTTATCTTCAAAAAATAAAGCAATGCAACAAGTAGTCATCAATGTCGAGAACCCTTCCATCCTGCCGAGTCTTAGGCGGGTATTGAACGCTATGGAGGGAGTTAGTATTGTCCCCAAGCCTCGGCGCCGACGTAGCGGTATGGAAGAGGCGGAGGAAGACATCCGCAAGGGTCGCGTATATAAAGCCGCCAGTGTGGATGATATGTTTGACCAGATACTGGGAGCTTGAGGTATGTATAGTGTGGAATACACTAATCGTTTCCGAAAAGACTTGAAACTTTGCCAGAAACGGGGCAAAGACATAGAGTTGTTGCGCGGTGTCATCAAGACGCTGGTGGCCAAAGGCAAATTACCGGCGAAGTATCGCCCTCATATTCTTACCGGGAAGTACGCCGGCAAATGGGAGTGCCATATCCAACCCGATTGGCTGTTAGTATGGGAACAATATGACGACCAACTACGCATGATAATGACCAATACAGGAACCCATTCAGACCTATTTTAACCATGCTGCAACCCGGAATCAAAGGACATCATGAACAGACCGTCACCCCCGCGATGAGTGCCGCGCGGGTGGGCAGCGGCTTGGTGAACGTGTTTGCCACGCCCATGCTGGTGGCGCTGGTGGAACAGACGTGCTACGAGAGCGTGCTGCCGCACCTCGACGAGGGGCAGGGCACCGTGGGCACGCTGGTCAACGTGAGCCACACCTCGGCCACACCCATCGGAAAGCGCGTGTGGTGCGACAGCGAGCTGGTAGAGGTGGACCGCCGTCGCTTGGTGTTCCGCGTCAATGCTTACGACGAGGCCGGCCCCATAGGCGAGGGCACCCACGAGCGCTTCGTCATAGACACGGCGCGCTTCATGGCCAAGCTGGCCGACAAGGCTTGACGCCGGATTGCCGGAGAGTGGAGAGTGGAGAGTGGACAACGCGCTCTCGCTCCTTGGTACGCAGGCGGCCCGCCTGCGGGATGAAAGCGGAGAACGGGTAGCCTTGGTACGCAGGCGGCCCGCCTGCGGAATGAGAACGGAGAGCGGGCAGCCTTGGTACGCAGGCGGCCCGCCTGCGGGATGAAAGCGGAGAACGGGTGGCCTTGGTACGCAGGCGGCCCGCCTGCGGGATGAAAGCGGAGAACGCGCTCCCAATTCCGGGTATTGAACACTGCTTACTGCCAACTGCCAACCATGCAGGCGTGATGCCTGCGTTCCCACAGCCCACTGCCCACCATGCAGGCGGGACGCCTGCGCTCCCACTGTCCACTGCCAACCATGCAGGCGGAACGCCTGCGCTCCCACTGAACACTACTCACTGAACACTACTCACTGCACACTGCCCACTGCCCACTGCACACTGCTTCCAGCCTTGCTTCCGAAATGTTAAAATGGTAGGATGGTGGTAGGATGGTGGTAGGTTGATGGTACGTTGGTGGTAGGATGACCCCCTTCGGGTCAGTGTTCAGTGTTCAGTGTGCAGTGTTCAGTCTTCAGCGGAAAGTCGGATCGTAGCCATGTCGTTCTGTGAGCCAAGGAGTTGGCCATTAGTATTGTCTTCCTAAGACCGCTTGGCCTCCGACTTTAAAGTGTTTAGTCTTAGGTTTGTATGACGTATGCGGCAGCCTCTTTTCCGCTGAAGACTGAACACTGCACACTGAACACTGAACACTGACCCGAAGGGGGTCATCCTACCACCAACGTACCATCACCCTACCACCATCCTACCACCATCCTACCATTTTAACATTTCGGAAGCAAG
>JAZNHG010000009.1:0-8717 GCA_045576855.1 Bacteroidales bacterium
GCATCCTACAAACTTAATACTGAATACTTAATACTGAACACTGCCCACTGAACACCGTACCCTGCTCACTGAACACCACACACTGTACACTGCTCACTGAACACTACCCACTGAACACTGAATAAAGCCCCCTCAGCGTACTGACGGATTTTGCAAATCTTTTTTCTTAAAAATACATAAAGGCGACTGCCATGAATCAAATATTCTCCTGCTCGCCTGCGGCGTCGCGAGATCTTGTGGATCTTGTAGATTATTCCGCCTGCGGCGGTTACGCGAAGCGCAACAATCTATAAGATTTATGGATTTCTGCCCGCAGGGCAAGGGTGTCTGTTGATTTACAGATATTCTCCTGCTCGCCTGCGGCGTCGCGAAATCTAGTTAATCTTATAAATTATTCCGCCTGCGGCGGTTACGCGGAGCGCAACAATCTATAAGATTTATGGATTTCTGCCCGCAGGGCAAGGGTGTCTGTTGATTTACAGATATTCGCCTGCTCGCCTGCGGCGTCGCGAAATCTAGTTAATCTTATAAATTATTCCGCCTGCGGCGGTTACGCGTAGCGCAACAATCTATAAGATTTATGGATTTCTGCCCGCAGGGCAAGGAGTATGTTTACATGTAATTATCATCTAAATAAACCATTAATTTATGGATAATTCGTGGCAATTCGTGTTATAAAACATGTACATTAATTCTGATTAGTTACTTGCCAATTCGATATGCCGGCAGGATGCCGGCACTCCAACTGCCAACTGTCAACTACCAACCGCCAGCGGCCAACTGTTATACAATGTTAAAAGTTGAATTGTAACAATCATATATACAGTAATGTATGATTTTTTTTACGCGCAGCACTTGCATTTTTCAGAATAGTTTCATAATTTTGTGGTTGATAAACAAAAGTGCAGATATTGACCAAAATGACAGAAACACAATACGATAGTGGAAAAAACAGTGTGGGATTCGCTGCCGCAAAAGCGGCTGCGGAGCCGTTGGCGTGTGCAGAATGCAGCAATCTGCATATTGATAGTGTTTTAATTATATAGTACCTAATAATATTTTGCAAACAAAATCCAATTCATTTATTTATTAATTAACTTTCATTTATCATGAAAAAACTGTTACAAATGTTATTGCCATTGGTCGCGATAGTGGCCTTGGCAATGCCGTCGGTAGCATCGGCGCAGACGACTTGTTCCATCAAGGTCGTCGGCGAAGATGCCTACGGTGACGGCTGGAACGACGGTAGCCTTGCTATTGTGCAAGGTGGCACTACCGTGGCGACATTCGACGCCTCGGGTGCCGACGACGGCGGAATGCAGATCGGTGCCTACGACTCTACCACCGTCACGGTATCCAATGCCCCCGTCAGTTTTGTATGGACGAGTGGCGACTACGACGAAGAAGTCACCATCTGGATCTATGATGGTAGTGGAGCGTTGGTCTACACCGTCACGGACCCTTCTTCGGGCACCATCTACACGATGAACACTCCCTGCCCCACTTGCCTAGCGCCCAGCGGTTTGGCGGCTTCGGTCAGCGGATCGGACGTCGACATCACTTGGAATGCCGGCAGTGCCTCTTCATGGCAGATTGTCTGGGGCGTCGGTGCATTCAACCCCGACACCGTCACTGTGAATAGTGACGTTACCTCCACCTCCAGCTATTCTTTCACCTCCCTCGAAGACGGTATGTACACGGCCTATGTGCGCACTGATTGCGGCACCGACGGCTACAGCACCTGGGCTTCTGTGCAGTTTAATATTGGTGTGCTGGTTATGAACATGGCCACCAGCGGCACGCAGACTATCTCGACCTGCAACGGCACCATCTACGACAATGGTGGCCCCAATGGTCAATACAGCAGCAGCATCTCCCTCTCTACCCTGGTGATTACTCCCACCGATGCCACCCAATGGGTTTCCGTCAGCGGCAGTTCCTACACCGAAAGTACGTTTGACTATCTGACCATCTACGACGGCGTTGGCACCAGCGGCGAAGTGCTCTGGACCGACAACGGCATTGACGTTCTTACCAACTTCGGCCCCTTCACCTCTTCCGCCATCACCGTCACCTTCCACAGCGACGGCTCTGTGACCCGCGACGGCTTCCAAATCAATGTCAGCTGTGTTGCCGCTCCTGCCTGCCCGCGTCCCGCTTCGCTCGTGGCGAGCTATGTGGCGGTCGACAGCGTTGGGCTCACTTGGAGCGACCCCATCAACAGCAACTGGGTTGTCATCTACGGTCCTGCCGGCTTCAACCCCGACACGGCTGTGGTCAACGTCCTCAATGTCACCGACACGACGGTCTTTGTCGAAAACCTGACCGCCAACACCGAGTATGACTTCTACGTGGGCGCCATCTGCTCCGACGGCGACACCACGCAGTGGCGCACGGTCAGTGCCCGCACATCGTGTTCGTACCTCGACAGCCTCCCTTATGTTTACGGCTTCGAGGATGCCGCAACGGGTACCAGTAACACCAGCAGCCCCTTTGCAGCTCCGTGCTGGACGCGTCTGAACAATGGCACTTCCTACGGCGGCTATCCCTACATCAGCAGCACCAGCACCTATTGCCATAGCGGCAGCCGTGGTCTTTATTGGTACAACAGCACCACAACGGGCACCTATGGCGACTACCAATGCCTGGTGCTTCCCGGTGTCAACACGGCGAACACCCCTATCAACGGTTTGCAGCTCAAGTTCTGGGCCAAAGCCAGCAGTACCAGTTACCATCCTGTGTTCCAAGTTGGCGTGATGACCAACCCCGGCGACATCAATAGTTTCGAGGTTGTGAGCACTGTCAATGTGGAAGGTACCACATGGGCCGAATATGAAGCCCTGTTGGCTACCTACGACGGCGCAGGTCGGTATGTGGCCATCCGTGCCCTTCGTCCGACCTCTTCGTGGTATGCCTATGTCGACGACTTCACGCTTGAACCTTTGCCCACCTGCCCGCATCCTGTCGACCTGGTGGTTGACACGGTTGCTCCCACAGAGATTACCGTCGCCTGGACTGCTATCGGAGAAGAGAGCGAGTGGATGCTCCAGTTGGGCGATAGTATGATTACGGGCATCACTGACACAATCTTCACCATTACCGGTCTTGAGCAATACACGCAGTACACAATGCGCGTGTACGCTGTGTGTGGCGATGGTGACACGAGCACTGCCTCGGCACCCATCACTGCCCGCACCACCGTCTCGTGTCCCTGGCCCACCAATGTGACAGCCACATACGTTTCGACCGACAGTATCACCGTCAGCTGGAATCCTGGCGGCGAAGAGACTGCATGGGAAGTGGTCATCGGTAACGAGCCTCCCGTCGAGGTCTACGACTCCACCTACACCTTTGACGGTCTCAACGCTAACACTCCTTATACCATCAAGGTAAGGGCAGTCTGCGATGTCGAAGACCTCAGCGCCTACACTACCGTGACGGTGCGTACTGCTTGCGGCATACAGACCCTGCCTCTCAACGAGAACTTCGACAGCTACGCTTCCAGCAGCTATCCTTCCTGCTGGACCCGCGTGCAAAGCGGCAGCTACCCCTACATCACCACCAGCTATGGCAACTGCATCATTTTCGCTGGCACGGCTGCTGTCATCGCCCCTCAAATCGATGCGCCGCTGAACCAGATGCTCGTCAGCTTCGACCTGCGCAAGGAAGGTTCCTCGTCGGGCCAGATGACCTTCGGCTACACCTCCGACCCCGTCGCGGCCAGCGATATGGTGGTGCTCCAGACCATCGACCCCGCTACCACCGCCACCTACTATCATTATGAATACGACCTCTCGCAGGACACCAACCTGACCAACCTCGACCCCGACAGCGTCTATTACCTTGTCTGGCGCCAGAGCAGCACTGTTACCAACTGGTACTACTGGCTGGACAATGTGCTTGTCGAGCAGTTCAACCCCTGCGCCAAGCCGCAGAACTTTATCTGCACTTCCACTCAGCCCGACAGCGTCGTCGTGACGTGGAATGCCGGTGATGCCACTTCGTGGGAAATCTACGTGGGCCCCGCCGGTGTGCCTGTCAACGAGGACTCGGCGATTGCCGTGACCGACAGCGTGTATTTCATCGACAACCTGCAGGGCGGTGTGGCTTACGACTTCTATGTCCGCACCGACTGCTCCGGCGAATATAGCAACTGGGCCGGCCCGCTGACCGTCACCCCCGGTCAATACATCATCGGTACCAGCGGCAGTGCTACCATCAGCATGTGTGGCGGTATCATCTACGACGACGGTGGTGTCAACGGCCAGTACAGCAACAACGCCGACTTTGTGCTGACTATCTATCCTTCGCATCCCGACTCGATGCTCACCTTCCGGGGTTGGGCCTACACCGAGAGTTCCATCGACTACCTGCGTATCTACGAGGGCACCAGCCCCAGCGGTAACCAGTTGTGGGGCACCAGCACCTCGTCGCAGCTGGATAGCATCCCCTACACCGTTGTCACCAGCGGTCCTATCACCCTCAAGTGGCATACCGACGGTTCTGTTATCTACGACGGCTTCGAGCTGCAGATCGGCTGCATGGAAGCCCCCGAGTGCTCGCCCGTCGACGCGCTGACCGTGAATTCCACCCCCACCGCCGCCCTCGTTACTTGGCAGCCTGGCTTCTATGGTGTGTACAGCGGCGCTACGGTTGAATACAAGGTCGACTCTGTCGACAGCTGGACCGCTCTGGCCCCTGTCACCGGCACCTACGCTGTCATCACAGGTCTCGACCCGTTGACCAACTACAATGTGCGTGTGACCACCGACTGCGAGGGCTACCCCGGCGGCGTGGCCACGGCCAACTTCACCACCAAGCAGTTCTCCTGCGTGGTTGAAGACACGACTCAGGTTTCTACCGGCACCATCGGCACCGGCACCTCCGAGATTACTGGTGTACCCGTCACCAGTGCTTGGGGCAACACCATGTGCCAGAGCATCTACCTGGCCAGCGAGTTGACAGCTATGGGTATGGGCAACACCATCACCTCCATCACCTACACTTGGACCAATAACTCCACCTATGCCAAGGAGTTCTCCATCTATATGACCAACACTTCGGCCTCCGAATTCAGTGGCACCAGCACTTCCAACTGGCAGCCTACGGGTGCTGCGGCTTTGGTCTATAATGGCCCGCATCCTACCGGAACTTCTGGTTCGGTGACCTACCAACTGGCCACCCCGTTTGTGTGGGACGGTTCGAGCAATATCTGCATTACCACCACGATGAACCAGCCTGCAGGTGCTTCGCACAGCAGCTCCGGCTTCTATGGCAAGAGCACTGAAACCTCGCCTCAGGTATATCGCACGCTGTACAAATATCAAGACAGCAACCCCCTCGACGGCTCCAACCCCGCTTCGGTTACTCCGAGCAGCCGTAGCTACAATCGTCCCAACATCACTCTCTCCAGCAGTGGATGCTTGCAGTACGGCACCTGTGCCGCTCCTGCCGTTGCAGTGACCGAGGTTACCACCAGCACGGCCAGCTTGGCCTGGGCTCCGGGCAACACCGAGACCTCGTGGAACCTCTACTACCGCATGGCTGGCGAGACCAACTGGAGCGCTCCTGTGGCCGTCACCGGCAACACCTACACCGTCTCTGGCCTCACCCAGGGCCGCAAGTACGAGTTCAAGCTTGAGAACGCCTGCACCGAGGGCAACTTCGCCAACATCGCCGAGGCCACCCTGCTCTGCGCCCAGATCAGCGACCTGCCCTTCACCGAGAACTTCAACGGCTGGGGCACCGGCGTCACGCCCAATTGCTGGAGCAACGCGCCCAGCTATTCGTCCACCAGCTATGGCGTCATCAGTGGCACCTACAACTGCAGCGGCTCCACCGGCGGTTCGGTCTATATGTACTCCAGCTCCACGCTGAGCAACAAGACCTACCTCTCCCTGCCCGAGCTCGACACCCTCACCTACCATCCCAACCAGCTGCAGCTCGTCTTCAACCTCTTCTACACCAGTTCCTCCTATGGCCGTCCCGCCATCGAGGTGGGCGTGATGAGCGATCCCAACAGTGCCGCCACCTTCGTGCCCGTCGACACTGTGCAGCATAGCGGTGCCCTCAGCACTTGGGAGATCTTCGAGGTGCCTATGGCCAGCTACACCGGCAACGGCAGCTATGTGGCTGTGCGTACCGCCTACGACAGCACCTACAGCTACTTCTACCTGGACGACCTGACCCTCGAGGTGATCCCCACCTGCCCGCGTCCCGACAGCCTGACTGCCAGCAACGCCACCACCAACTCGATTGACCTCGGTTGGCACGAGCGCGGCGGCGCCAGCGAGTGGATTGTCGAGTACGGTCCCCGCGGCTTCCAGCCCGGCACCGGCACCACGGTGGTTGCCAACAGCAACCCCTTCACGCTGACCGGCCTGCCCAGCAGCTTCCAGGGTGAATACTATGTGAAGTCCGTCTGCGGCGCCGGCGACACTGGCGAATACAGCCGCAGGGGTTGCGCCTTCGGTACCACCCAGGTGCCCGCCACGCTGCCCTACAACTACGACTTCGAGAATGTGGCCGAGTGGAACAACTGGCAGACCAGCACCAACCACGAGACCAACAACTGGTACCGTGGCACTTCGGTGGCCGACAGCGGCAGCTATGCCATGTACATCGCCGCTGGCGACACTGCCTCGTACTTCAACTATGCCTTCAACGCTGTGGTCAACGCTGCCGCCTACCGCGACATCGACTTCGGTCCCGTCGACAGCAGCTACACCATCAGCTTCCGCGCCCGTGTCGGTGGCACCACCACCGCCGCCTACGACGGCCTGATGGTCTTCCTGGTCGACCCGAGCATCGCCACTGTGGCTTCCACGAGCAACATTACCAGCCCGTGGGGCAATGTGAACGACCTCTACCGTATCGCCACCGTGCGTCTCGACACCACCTGGCAGACCTACGAGGCCAGCTTCGACACCATCAGCGGTATCCACCGCGTGGCCTTCTTCTGGTTCAACCAGAACACCGGCGCCAACTATACCAATATCCCGCAGCCCGCTGCCGTGGACAACATCCACATCAAGTACGCCAGCTGCCCGCGTCCGGTGAACCTGACGGCCACCGTCAGCGAAGGCGGTGTGGCTTACCTGTCGTGGCAGGGTGCGAGCAACGCCAACTACGAGATTACCTACCGTGCCATCGGCGACACTGTCAACCAGACTGTCATGGCAACCACCAACAGCTATAACCTCACTGGTCTGCAGGCCCCGGCCGACTATGTCTTCTGGGTGCGCAAGCTCTGCGGTGCCGGCGATACCAGCCTCTACAGCGATGGCTACCAGTTCACCACACCGTGTGCCTCTGTCGCAAGCTTCCCGTGGGTTGAGTCGTTCGAGAACGAAGCCGTCTTCGACTGCTGGGCCCAGGATGGTCCTGGCACTTGGCTGTGGGGTACAGGCGACTACAGCACTTCGACGGGTGCTGGCGATGGTACCTACAACATCCACATCCAGCACAGCAGCACTGGCAATGCCACCAAGATTATCTCGCCTGTGCTCCAGCTCAGCGGTGCCGATGCCACGCTCATCTTCAAGCATATCCAGCGTGATTGGGTTGGCGATCAGGATGAGCTGAATGTCTACTACCGTACCGACCAGGCCTCGCCGTGGGTGCTCCTGGCCAACTATCCCAATGAGATTGCGGCTTGGACGACCGATACTATTACCCTGACCAACACGACTGCTACCTATCAGATTGCCTTCGAGATGGTCGACGGCTACGGCTATGGTGTGGCTATCGACTCGGTGGCTGTCATCGGAACGGCCGGCGCCGGTTGCACCGACCCGGTCATCAACATGGCTGCCACGGTTGTTGGCGAGAACGAGGTTACGCTCAGCTTCAGCGGCGATGCCATGCAGTACGAGGTTGGCTATGTCGAGGGCGACACCTGGACGGTGCCTGCCACCACGCTCACCATTGCCGACACGTTCTACACCTTCAGCGGCCTGACCGCCGAGACGCAGTACACCTTCGGCGTGCGCGCTCTCTGCTCGGCTTCCAACATGAGCACTTGGAGCACGGTGACCCTCACCACCGAGGCACATCCTTGCGCCACCCCGACCGGTGTGACCGCCACCAACGTCACCTACAGCAGCGCCACCATCCGCTGGAATGCCGGTGAGAACGAGACCGAGTGGGAGGTCAACATCAACAGCACCTCGCCCGTGTTCGACACCACCATCAGCGTCCAGGGTACGACCGAGGTGACCGTCACCGGCCTGATGGACGATGTGGACTACGCCGTCACCGTCACCGCCGTGTGCGCCCCCGGACGCCTGAGCGAGCCGTCGGAGCCCTACGCTCTGCACACCAGCACCTGCGCCGCCCCGACCAACCTGCAGCAGACCGAGGTCACTGCCAACAGTGCCACCATCAGCTGGCAGGGCACGGCGGCCTCCTACGTCATCAACTATGGCACGCAGGGCATCAACCAGGGCGAGGGCCACATGGACACCGTCCAGGGCACCAGCTACACCATCAGCGGTCTGGCCCCGCAGACGCCCTACGACGTCTACGTGCGCAGCATCTGTGCCGACGGCGTCAGCAGCAACTGGAGCACCGTGCTGCAGTTCACCACCAGCCAGGTGGGCATCGACGACGTGAACGCCAATGCCAACATCAGCCTCTACCCGAACCCCGCCAGCCACATGGTGACCATCAGCGGCATCGAGGGCACGGCCACCGTGACGGTGATCGACCTCAACGGC
>JAZNHG010000010.1:0-14964 GCA_045576855.1 Bacteroidales bacterium
GTCTTTAGCGGAAAAGAGGCTGCCGCATGCGTCATACAAACCTAAGACTAAACACTTTACGCCGACGCAACACACTAAACACAGAACACTGCCCACAGAACACTGCACATTGTACATTGCTCACTGAACACTACACACTGATCATTGAATAAAACCCTCTCAGTGTGCGGTTGGATTTTGCAAATCTTTTTTCTTAAAAATAGTTATATCCACCGTAGCAAGCCTATAAACCAGCGCGTTACAGCCGGACGGACTTCCGGCGCCCCGGTGGCGGCAAAAAGAGAAAGGGACGCCCGCAGGCATCCCTTTCCGCTGTGAAATCTGGTAATATACTTTTACATAGCCATCTGTTGCAGGAAGCGTACGCTGGCGTGGATGTGGCGATACATCACCTCGTCGATGTCGACGAAGTTCACCTCCTTGCGGTAGTCGGCCACCAGCTGCTCTATCTTCGGGCTGCTCTTGAGGCCCTCCTGATGGCGGAAGTCGAGTGCCTGGGCGGCGTTGAAGAGCTCGATGGCAAGCACGCGCTCCGTGTTCTCGCACACGCGATAGCACTTGGTGGCAGCGTTGCCACCCATGCTGACCAGGTCCTCCTGGTTCTGGCTGCTGGGAATGCTGTCCACCGAGCAGGGCGTGCAGAGCTGCTTGCTCTGGCTCACGATGGCGGCAGCGGCATATTGCGGAATCATGAATCCGCTGTTCAGACCCGGCTTGGCCACCAGGAACGAGGGCAGACCGCGCTTGGCATCAATCAGCTGATAGGTGCGGCGCTCGCTGATAGCCCCGAGTTCGGCCACGGCGATGGCCAGGAAGTCGAGCACCATAGCCAGAGGCTCGCCGTGGAAATGGCCACCGCTGATGACCATGTCCTCGTCGGGCAGCACGATGGGGTTGTCGGTCGTGGAGTTGATTTCCGTCTCCACCACGCTGGCCACATAGCGTATGGTGTCCTTGGCGGCGCCGTGCACCTGCGGAGCGCAACGGAAGCTGTAGGGGTCCTGCACGTGTTCTTTGTGGCGCTTGATGAGCTCGCTGCCCTCAAGCCAGCAGCGCACCGCCGCGGCGGTCTCCAGCTGCCCCTGGTGCGGACGCACCATGTGCAGGCTCTCGTAGAAGGGCTCTATGCGGCCGTCGAAAGCATCGAGGCTGAGGCTGAGCACCATATCGGCCTGGCGGCTCAGGCGCAGGGCCTTCAGCAGGCTCCACACGGCGTAGCTGCTCATGAACTGCGTACCGTTCAGCAGCGCCAGACCCTCCTTGCTCTGCAGCTCGATGGGCTGCCAGCCCTTGGCCTGATACACCTCTTTCGCGTCGCAACGGCGGCCGTGCCAGTAGACGTCGCCCATGCCCAGGATGGCGGGCAGCATCAGATTGGCCAGCGGGCACAGGTCGCCACTGGCGCCCAGCGAGCCCTGCTGGTAGACCACCGGCAGCACATCGTCGTTGTAGCAGTCGATCAGGCGCTGCACAGTCTGCAACTGGGCACCGCTGTAGCCGAAGCAGAAGTTCTGGGCCTTGAGCAGAAGCATCAGGCGCACCACCTCGGCAGGCACCTCGTCGCCCACGCCGCAGGCATGGCTCATCACCAGGTTCTTCTGCAGCTGGCTGAGCTGCTCCTTGCTGATGGAGATGTTGCACAGCGAACCAAATCCGGTGGTGACACCGTAGATAGGCTCCTTCTGGCTCTCCATCTTGTGGTTCAGATAGGCGCGGCACTTCTCGATTCGGCGCTTGGCCTCGTCGCCTAGCGCCAACGTCATCTTGTTGTCTATGATTTCCTGTATCTTGGTCAGGGTCAGTTTCTCTTCTGGATTGAATGTGTATGTCATTGCTGTATGTTTTTGTGTAGCTGTGTTGGCTGGCAGGCATCGCTTCGTTCGTCGGCCAAAGCATCCGCAGATTGCCTCAAATGCCTGACTGATGCCTACTTGACCACCGTTATGGTAACTATTTTTCTAACTGGTTCTTGGCCTTCTCGGCGATGTCTTCGTCCACCAGAATGCGGCCGCAGTTCTCGCACACTATGACCTTCTTGTGCATCTTGATTTCCATCTGGCGCTGCGGCGGTATGTTGCTGAAGCAGCCGCCACACGAGTTGCGGTCGATCTGCACCACGGCCAGTCCGTTGCGGGCGGCACCGCGAATACGCTTGTAGGCAGCCAGATAACGCTCGTCGATATATTGCTCCTGCTCTTTCGACTTCTTGCGCAGACGCTCTTCGTCCTTCTCCGTCTCGGCAGTGATGGAGGTGAGTTCCTCGCGCTTGGCCTCGAGGTCCTTCTCACGGTTCGACAGAAGCAGCTTGGCAGCCTCGATATGCTGCTTCAACTCCTTGACATGAGCCTGGCCTTCGTGGTTGCGACGGTCGCAGAGCTGTATCTCCAGCTGCTGATACTCTATCTCCTTGTTGAGGGATTCAAACTCGCGGTTATTGCGTACGTTATCCTGCTGTTTCTGGTATTTCTTGATTTGCTCTTCGTGTTCGGTCTTCTCGGCGTTGCGAGCCTTCACGGCAGCTTCGGTCTCCTTAATCTCGTTGTTGAAGTTCTCTATGCGGGTGTTCAGACCGGCGATTTCGTCTTCCAGGTCTTGAACAGCTTGCGGCAGCTCGCCGCGAATGATGCGAATCTTGTCGATTTCGCTGTCCACACTCTGCAAGGTGTAGAGCGCTACAAGGCGTTTTTCAATAGCGGCATCTGCGTCCGGACGCATGATGACGGGGGCTTCTTCGGTTTCCTGCGCTTTTTTAGTGCTGACTTTCTTTGCCATATTACTGTATATTATATTATATTTCAATTATATATAAGAAACAAGCGACCCTTGTTTCTCCGAAATTCGGCATGCAAAGTTACTAAATTTTCTGGATATAACGCTAAAAATAATATCTTTTGCAAATTGTTCGCTCTCGTAATGGCCGATATCTGCCAGCGCCATCGTGGCTGTGGCACGCTGGAAATCATGGTATTTCAGGTCGGCAGTCAGGTATATGTCGGCGCGGGAGGCCACGGCATCGCCGATGAGAAAGGCACCGCTGCCGCCGCAGAAGGCCACTCGTTTCATGGTTTTGACCCCTTGTCCGCCGGCATAGCGCAACGTGGACAATCCCAGGACGGCTTTGACACGCTGCAGGAAGTCGCCCAAAGACTCGCCTGTTGCCAGCTCGCCAACCATACCGGCACCGGCCTCTTCCTCGCTGCAATCCAGCTGTTTGAGTATATGACAGTTGGCAAGTCCCAGACGTTCGCCCAGCGCACCATTCACACCCCACGGCAGATTGTCCAGATTAGTATGCGCGGCATATACAGCTACACCGTTGCATATCAACTTCATAAGCAGACGTCCACTGTCGTTTCGGTCGGTGATACGCTTCACACCACCGAATATCAGCGGATGGTGTGTCACTATCAAATTGGCACCCATATCCATCGCCTCGGCCAGCACCCCGTCGGTCAAGTCCAATGCAACCAGCACACCTGTGCATTCTGCCTCGCCACGTCCCACCAGAAAACCCGAGTTGTCGTAGTCTTCCTGCAGCTCTGGACGGAACACTTCGTCCAGATAGTCTACTATTTCTTTTATCTTGATTATCATTAATCTATAGTTTATATACTTATCTTTTACTTTAAGTGTGGAATATTCGTCGGCATAGTCATGCTAGATATTGAGCTTGGCCGTGATGAGAAACGTGATATTTTCACGCGCAGATCCGAGATGATACGGGGCAGATTGCGGTACAATACGATAGGCAAATGCCGCCCCCCAATCAACTGCTCCCCATCTAATTATGCCGTCCAGTCCAAGTGACGGTTCAAGTATGCCCAGGTATGGTGTCTGTATGAGCATAGACTGCCAGAGGCACTGCCCGTAGGCGTCCTGGTGCCAACTGTGTCCCCAGGCCATATTGATACCGACAAAGGGGGTGGGATTGCTGCCCAACTGGAACAGTGCGCTGTAGAAATCGAAGAGTGGACGGTGGGTCTGCAGGCGGAGAGAGAGCAGGACGAAGTTGTTGGCGGTGAATTCATTGGGGCGTGCAGTGAGCAGATTGTCGCCAATATAAAGCGAAGCGCCCCAGGTGCCGCCCAAATCGAACATGTTTTCATAGTCCGACGAGGGGGCGCTGACACCGCCCTGCACCATATATTTCAGCTTGAAATAGTTGAACTGAAGCGTATTCTTGAACTGGGCCAGCAGGCGTGCCATGCTGAGCGAAGGGCCTAACTCGGCCTGCAAACGGAGGCCGGAGGCATGGCGAAAAAGAAAGCGGCCGTACCAGATATCGTTCATTGTAATCTCATGACCCTGTACGAGATACAGAAAAGAGACATCGTCGAACAGACGCCCAGCCTCCTGGCGAACCAGTTCCACCGCCCAATCGGCCTGCGAAGTGGCCCAGCGAAAGCCGAGTGTGAGCCTGTTCTGAACCGTCATACGGCTAGAGAGGAAGCCGCCCAGCGGACTGCCAACGTCGTCCCACGGGGTGTCGAAACGGCGACTACCGATAGCAAAGTAGTCATGCTCGAAGCGTTGATAGAAAGCAAGTTGACGAGTTTTATTAAAGCATTCCGTAAGTGCAAGGCCATACTTCCATTGCTGGTCGAAGGTGCCATAGACCAGGTAGCCATCCAGCGCCAGCGAATGACGGTAGGCGACACGCAGACCGGCGCCCCAGCGCGAGTGTTCGTAATAGTTATAGTTCCACGCCTTGTCCAGGTTCAGATAGAGGGCTGTGCGGTCCTCGCTGCCAGCGAGAAGCAGCTGCTGGGCAGGTGCCGCGGTAGACAGCAGGGCGACGAGTGGTATTATCAGTCGGAGCGGTTTCATTCGGGGTGCAAAAATACATATTTTTTCCGACATTTATGTTTTTTTATGTATATTTGCAAAACAATATATAGCACAAATAAACAAACAACAAACAGATATGCAAAGAGATACGCAGATTTTCGACCTCATCCAGAAAGAGCGTGAGCGTCAGACCAAAGGCATCGAACTGATTGCCTCGGAGAACTTTGTCAGCGACCAAGTGATGGAAGCTATGGGCTCCGTCATGACCAACAAATACGCCGAAGGTTATCCCGGCAAGCGCTACTACGGCGGCTGCCAGATTGTGGACCAGAGCGAGACCTTAGCCATCGAGCGCGCCAAGAAGCTGTACGGCGCCTGCTGGGCCAACGTGCAGCCCCACAGCGGTGCCCAGGCCAACATGGCAGTGTTCCTGGCATGCCTGAACAGCGGCGACACCTTCATGGGCATGGACCTCAACCACGGCGGCCACCTTTCGCACGGCAGCCCCGTCAACTTCAGCGGTATCAACTACCATGTGGTTGGCTATCAGGTGAAGGAAGAGACCGGCATGGTCGACTACGACGACATGGAGAAGAAGGCTCTGGAGCACCGTCCGAAGCTGATTATCGGTGGCGGCAGCGCCTACAGCCGCGACTGGGATTGGGCCCGTATGCGTGAGATAGCCGACAAAATCGGC
This sequence comes from Bacteroidales bacterium, assembly GCA_045576855.1. GTDB lineage: Bacteria > Bacteroidota > Bacteroidia > Bacteroidales > P3 > Colimorpha. The sequence continues at coordinate 5,486 of JAZNHG010000010.1, forward strand.
GCCATCCTCATGGGCGACATCAGCCATCCCAGCGGTCTGATTGCCAAGGGTTACCTGAACAATGCCGTGAAGTACTGCCACATCGTCACCACCACCACCCACAAGACCCTGCGCGGACCGCGCGGCGGCATGATCCTCATGGGTCAGGACTTCGACAATCCGTGGGGCAAGACCACCCCGAAGGGCGAAATCAAGAAGATGAGCGCCCTGCTGGACAGCGCCGTCTTCCCCGGCACCCAGGGCGGCCCGCTGGAGCATGTGATTGCCGCCAAGGCCGTCGCCCTCGGCGAGGCTCTGACCGACAGCTACGACCAGTACATACAGCAGGTGATGAAGAACGCCAAGGTGATGTCCGAAGCCTTCATGGCCAAGGGCTACAAGGTGATTAGCGGCGGCACGGACAACCATCTGATGCTCATCGACCTGCGTCCGAAGTTCCCCGAGCTGACCGGTAAAGAGGCCGAGAACGCCCTGGTGGCAGCCGACATCACCATCAACAAGAACATGGTGCCCTTCGACAGCCGCAGCGCCTTCAAGACCAGCGGTCTGCGCGTCGGTACGCCCGCCATCACCACCCGTGGCCTGAAGGAAGGCGACATGAAGGTGATTGTGGACATGATCGACACTGTGCTCTGCAACCCGACCGACGAGGCCGTCCGCGCCAAAGTGGCTGGCCAGGCCAACGAGATGATGCAGAACCGCCCGCTCTTCGCTTGGTAAAAAGCATCCAAACCAATATCCGGCCCGCCAGTAGTGACTGACGGGCCGGATTTTTTTATAGCCATGCTTGCGCAACGCCGCCGGCGACCGCCCGGCACATCCGGTAGCGGACCGACGACGACCCCGACACACCACGCCGCCGAGGAGACACATCGGCGTGGCAAAAGACAGATTTCCGACAGGCTAAAACCTTATCAACTACTACCATAGTAGGTGTTGGTAAGGTGTTGGTAAGGTGTTGGTAAGGCGTTGGTAAGGAGTTGGTAAGGAGATGGTAGGTTGGGAACCTGTGTTTCAGTGGGTTACAAGGGCAGTTTTTCGCGTCACAACAGGAGGGGGGTATTTTTTTGAACATAAAAAAAGGCGGCATGCCAGACGGCATGCCACCTTGGGTGTAGGCCATGCGGCTCCGGTGCTACTCGCTGAGCTGGCGGTAGCGGTCCACTTCGCCTTGCACTTCGTTGACATTCTGGTTGGCGGCATCGACCTTCTTCTCGGCGTCGCCGCGCTTGCCCTGAATCTTCTCGTTATCGGCCTGCAGGTTCTTGATTTCCTTCTCGCAGTCCTTGATTTTCTGGTTCAATTTCTTGATTTCGTTCTGCTTGTCGGCAATTTTCTTGTTGTTCTTCTCGATTTTCTTGTCGAGTGCAGCCACGCCGGCAGCGGCTTTGGCGGCAGCCTTCTCGGCCTTCTTCAGGTTGCCCTGTTCGGCCTTCATCTGCTGCTGGGCTTCGTAGCGGTTGACGTAGGAGGCGAAACCGGCGAGCCAGCGCTTGGCGTTGTCGCGCAGGGCGGCGGGGTCGTTCATGGCCAGATTGCTGCTGAGGGCGCAGACGGTGACCACGGCCTCGCGGTTCTTCTTCTTGCCCTGGGCTTCAACCTTAGTGTAGAAGTTGATGTCGTTGATGGCGATTTCCTCGATGAAGGCGTTGGCACACATATAGTAGCCCTGGTCGTCCTTCTGGGGCTTGAGCTTGGCATCCTTGAGGTACTGGAGCATGGCGTCCTGCACCATGTCGGGGTCCTTCTGCAGGGTGACGGTGGCAGCGGGTACGGTGAGCCCGCCGACCTGGGCGGTGGTCTCGGAGACGGTTTGTGCGGCGAGCGAGAGGCTCATCAGTGCCGCAACGGCAAGGGTCAATGTTTTTTTCATGATATGGATTTTTTTTGGTTAATAATAATGATTCGCTATCCGGATCAAACCATCTGCTCGATGTTCCAGACGAAGGCTCGGATACCGACCTCCTCGTTGCGGCGGTCCAGCTTGCGGACCGAGAGGAGCAGTTCGTCGACCTTGTCGTCGGGCACAACGGCGAGGATGGCGTTGTTGAGTTCGGGCCAGGTGTGGGTGCCGCGGTGGGGGTCGCCGGCGGCGTTGCCGCGGCCCTGTACATTCTCCCACTGGGTGAAGCCCCGTATGCCAAGGGTGTCGAGCATGTATTCCACGCGCTCGTTGTTGGCCTGGTTGTAGACTATAAAGACACTTTTCATTGTTTGCGTATTTTTAGTAGTTAAGGAGGTAAGTAGTCAAGTAGTTAAGGCGAATGTGCCGTTTCTGTGCGGCCGTTCCCGACGGGGTGTGGATTTGTCTTAACTACTTAACTACTGTCTACTTGACTACTGGTTGTCGTTGAGGTTGATGTTCATGAATACAAACTTCTTGCGTTCACGCTCCTTCTTTTCGATGTCGCCGCGACGGTTGAACACACCGTAGAGTACGGGCACGACGATGAGGGTGACGAAGGTAGACACCGTCAGACCACCGATGACGACGAGACCCATAGTGGTCCACATCTCGGAGCCTTCGCTGGTGGAGGTGGCCATAGGAATCATGCCGAGGATGGTGGTGAAGGCGGTCATAAGCACCGGACGCAGACGGCTCTGTCCGCTGAGGGCGATGGCTTCGCCGAGAGGTATGTCGCGTTCACGCAGCAGATTGATGTAGTCCACAAGCACAATGCCGTTTTTGACCACGATACCGATGAGCAGCACCAGACCGAGCATACCGATCATGTCGATATTCTGGCCGGTGAAGAACATCATCAGCGAGACGCCGCTCAGGGCGAAGGGGATGGAGAACATGATGATGAAGGGCTTGGAGAACGACTCGAACTGCGAGGCCATCACGATGTAGACGAGCAGAAGGATGAGCGCGGCGAGCATCATCATGTCGCGCGTGGAGTCCTGCTGGTCCTTGTAGTTACCGGCCAGCGCCACATGTATCTCGGAAGGAATCTCCATCTGGTCGAGCTCGCGCTGCACGCCCAAGGCCAGTTCCTGCAGCGAAGTGCGGTAGGGCATCACGGTCAGCGTGAGGTAGCGCTGGCGGTTCTTGCGCTCGATGGTGGGCGGACACCAGTATTCCTCGACGGTGCCCAGCTCCTCGAGCTTGATGATGCGGCCTGTGGCGGTGGGTATGGAAAGTTGTTCTATGTCGGAGATAGCGTCGCGATACTCCTCGCGCAGACGGACCAGTATGTTGTACTCCTCGCCGTCCTCCTTGAGGAATCCGGCGGCCATGCCGTTGACGCGGTTGCGCACATAGAGTGCCACGGTGCTCTCGTTGAGGCCGTGGAGGGCGAGTTTCTGCTTGTCGAGGGTGATTTTCAACTCGGCGCGGTCCTCGTCGCGGCTCACCTTGGTGTCGCGTGCACCGGCGACATTCTGCTCCACCCGGCGGCGCAGCTCGTTGGTGAAGGCGGTGGTCTGGTCGAAATCATAGCCGTAGATTTCCACCGAGAGCGAGTTGTTGCTTCCGCCGCCCATGCCGCCACCCTGGTTCACCTGGAAGGTCACCAGCTCGGGATACTGCGCAAAGCACTGACGCAGGTCCTCCTGCATCTCGAAGATGGTGCGCTTGCGCTCATACTTCTTGGTGCAGCGGATGGTCATGCTTATCTTGTTGTTGGTGGTGCTGTTGAAGAGTGCCGACATGCCGGCGTCGTCATTCGAACCGGCCGAGGTGGAGACCACTATCACGTCGTCGCCCAGTATGCGGTAGATATCCTCCTCCATCTTGCGGGCCGTCTTGAGCGTCTCCTCGATACGGGTACCGCGCTGCAGCTCGGCGCTGATGCTCATACGGCCGTTATCCTGCTCTTTCATGAAGTCCATACCAATCTTGCCGGTGGCAAAAGGCAGCATGGAGACAATGAAGAAGAGGAATGCTATGAGGAGAGTGACCCGCTTGTGACCCAGACACCAGCGCAGCAGATTGGCGTAGGCAGCCTCGATGGCGTTGAATACACGGCCGATGGTCTTGTCGAAAGTGAGCTTCTTGGCTTCGTGCTTGCGCTCGGCTTCCTCGCGAGCCTCGCGAGTCAGGTAGAAGGGCTTCTCCTTGAGCATCTTGGACGAGAGCATAGGAATAAGCGTGATGGCTGCCGTGGTCGAGACGCATACCACTATGGTAACAATCCAACCCAGCTCTTTCATGAAGATACCCATCATGCCGGGCAGCATGGTCAGGGGCACAAACACCGCCACAAGGACAAGGGTGGTGGCTATGACCGACGTCCACACCTCGTTGGTGGCGCAGATGGCAGCTTCGCGTGGATTCTCGCCACGCTCGATATGCTTGGTGATATTCTCCAGTACCACGATGGCATCGTCCACCACCATACCGATAGCCACCGTGAGCGAGGCCAGGGAGATGATGTTGAGCGACGAGTCGGCCAAGAGCAAATAAATGAACGAAGTGACCAGCGAGATTGGGATTGTGAGGGCAATAATGAGTGTGGAGCGCCAGTTGCCCAGGAATATAAGCACCACCAGCACCACAAAGAGCAGCGCGTAGAAGATACTCTCGGTGAGGCCATTGATAGCGTTGATGATATTGTCCGAACCGTCGTTGATGAGCGTAACCTCGATATCCGGCGGCAGGGTCTTCATGATTTCCTCCATTTCGGCCTTCACCTGGCGTGCAATGGCCACGGTGTTGGCGCCGGTCTGCTTGGTGATGATGATACGGGCACCGTCCTGACCGTTGATTTTCTCGTCGAGCGAGAGGTCCTTGATGGTATCGCGGACGGTGGCCAAATCGCGGACGAAGACCTGCTTGGTGCTGCCGGTAGCGCCACCCGTCAGGGCTGCCATGCTGGAGCCTCCGGTGGTGGTCACAACTATATCGCCTATCTCCGAGCTCTCGACATATTCACCCTTGACGCGCATCTGATACTGCTCGCGCCCCATCTTGACGGTGCCAGAGGCCAAGTCGAGATTGTTGGCCGAGATGGCATTGCCCACCATCTCCAGCGGGATGCCGTAGGCGTCGAGCTGCTTGGGGTCGAGGTCGATGTAGACGTAGCGCTCGGGAGCGCCGCTGACGGTGATATTGCCGATACCGTCGACACGGTTGAGCACATTGACAATATTGTCCTCCAAGATGCGGTCCAGACCGGGATAGCTCTCCTTGGCGGTGAAGCCATACATCATAATGGGCATGGCCGAGGAGTTGAGCTTGAGAATCATGGGTCGGCTGACGCCGTCGGGCAGGTTGTCGTAGAGCAGGTCGACATAGGAACGGATATCGTTGAGGGCCTCGTCGATATCGGACCCCCACTCGAATTCGAGACTCACCACAGAGATGTTGTCGCGGCTGTTGGAGGTGATGTTCTTCAGACCGTCGACACTGTTGAGCGAGTTCTCGACGAGTTTGGTGATATTGGTCTCTATTTCGCTGGCGTTGGCACCGGCGTAGGTGGTCATCACAGTGACATAGGGCGGGTCCATCTCGGGCATCTGGTCGATGGGCAGACGCGAAAGCGAGAAGAGGCCGAGCACAATGACGGCCACAAAGATGAGGCCGGTCGTGATGGGCTTGTTGATTGCTGTCTTGTAGATTGCCATTATTCAACTATTTCTAGGGTTGAACCATCAACCAAACGTGCCTGTCCGGTGACCACAAGACGGTCGCCGGCCTTGATGGCACCGGCCTCGACGGGGATGATTTCTATGCGGTCGTCGAAGCGCTGTCCGAGCGTGACGGGCACACGACGGGCCACATATCCCGTGGCGTTCTGTCCGTCGGCATCGGCCACAAAGACGTAGCGGTCGTTGCTGCCGGTGAGTTTCAGCACACTCTGGTAGGGGACCACGATGGCATCCACCTCGCCCACACCCAGACGAGTGCGCACATACATGCCGGGGCGAATCTTCTCGGCGCTGTTGGGTATATTGAGCTTGGCCTGGAAGGTGTGGCTCTGGGGGTCGACTGTGGGATAGACAATCTCGATGGTGGCGGGGAAGACGGTGCCGGGATAGATATCGCTCTCCACGTCCACCTTCATGCCCTGGCGCACCAGCGGGAAGTAGCTCTCGGGGATATTGATGATGGCCTTGAGGCGGCTGATTTGAGTGAGGGTGAGGATGGGGGCGCCGGTGTACATCTCGCCGTCCTCATAGTTCTTGGCGCTGATGACGCCGGCGAACTGGGCCTTGACGAAGGTGTTCTGGTCCAGGAAGCGTTCGTTCTCCACCAACTGGTCGTAGCCGGCCTTGGTCTGGTCGTAGACCTGCTCGCTGATGCTTCCGCTCTGCTTGAGGGCGCTGACACGTTCAAACTCGGTACGGGTCGAGGCCAGGTTGATACGCGTGGTGTTGAGCTGCGTTTGGTCCATGCGCACCAGCATGGAGCCTTTCTGCACGCGGCTGCCCACTTCGACATAGATGTGCTCGATATGGCCGGTGACGCTGGGGGCTATATTCATAGTCTCGTAGCCTTCGAGGGTGGAGGAGAGCTCCAGGGTCTTGGCTATGCGCTGACTTTCGAGTACTTGCACTTTGACGCGTTCTTTTTCCTTCTGTGTTGTAGTGGCACCTTTGCTGCCGGCACTGCCGCGGCCGCCGCAGGCGGCGAGGGCCAATACAGCCAATGCGAGGGTTGCTGTTCTGATTGCTTTGTTCATATTACTATTATTCTTTTTTTATTCAGCATTGATAAGGTTCTCGAGTGCCAGCTGGGCGCTGATGACACTCATGACAGCTTGTATGTAGCTGCTCTGGGCCTGGATGATGTCGCTCGAGGCGTTGGTCACCTCCAGGCTGCTGGCACGGCCAAATTTGTACTTCTCCGTCAGGTTGTTGAAGACGCGCCGTGTGACGTCCAGATTGCGGCTCTGTATGTCGTAGGTCTCCAGGGCGCTGGCCAGGTCGTAGCTCAGCTGGTTGTACTGCACGCGCAGTCCGTCCTCGGCCTGGCGACGGCTGTTGATGGCTTCCTGCAGGTCTATCTTGGCACTCTTGATGCTGGCATAGCGGGTACCGCTGGTGAAGAGCGGCATCGAGAGCGAGGCCCCTACCATATTGGGCGGCGTCATGTTGAAGCCCTCGTCCTGGCCGAAGTAGGTCTTGGCGCTGTATTGGTAGTAGGCCGACAGGGTGGGGGTGAGGTCCATCCAGGCCATCGTCACGTTCTTGCGCGCCACCTCTTCGCTCTGCTCCAGCAGGCGGTAGTTGTAGTTGCGCGTGATGTCGAATCCGCGGCCGAGCAGCTGCACGGCGTTGTCCACGTTCAGTATCTCGTCCACCGTGGTGGTCAGCTCCAGCTTTGCATCCACGTCGGCGCCCAGCTGCAGCAGCAGCGAGTTGCGCAGCGCCTGCAGCGAACGCTTGGTGCTGTTGATGCTGCTCTTCATCGTGGCCACTTGCACCTGCAGCTTGTCGGCGTCCACCTGCTCGGTGGCGCCCACGTCGACCGATGCCTGTGCCGTGGCGGCCAGCTGCTCCAGATTGGCCAGGCTCGAGTCCAGCAGGCTCACCGTCTGCTCCATGACCAGGATGCTGACATAGACATTCTTCACATTGGAGCGCGTGGTCTGCTCGGTCTGCTGGCGGGTGATGTCGGTCATCTGCATAGCCACATTCTGCAGCATCGCGCCCACTATCTGTGCTCCCGTGAGGGCCACCGAGGCGGTGAGGCTGAAGGTGCCGTTGGGGTTCATGCGTATGCCGCTGCTGCTCTCGGCGCTCTGCTCGGCGCCGGGGATGGATATGGGCAGCGTCATGGTGCCGATGGTGATGCTGTCCGGTATCATGGACATCATGCTTCCGCCACCGCCGAAGTTCATCGTGTAGCCGCACATGTTCTGGTAGTCGAATCCGGCGCGCACCTGGGGCAGCATGCTGGCCAGGGTCTGCCAGCGGCTCAGCTCGGCCTTCTTCACATCCAGGTCGGCGTTCAGCATCGTTGCATTGTGTTCCATAGCGTACTGCTGGGCTTCCTGCAGCGAGAGCCGCAGCACGGGCCGCTGCTCCTGGGCCGCAGCCTGCATCAGGCTGCCTGCCAGCGCCAGCGACAAAAGTATCTTGCTGTATTTCATCTGTTGTCGGTTATTTCTTGCGTTCGGGAATGGGCTGCAGGGTGGCCAGCTGCACCTTCATGCGCACGCCGGGAGCCGCCTCCACCGTGGCCATGCCGCGGTCGGCGCTGACGAAGCTCACGTGCACGCCGCCGGCCGTCATCACGCGGTCGCCGCTTTTCAGGCCCGCACGATAGGCGGCCTCTTTCTTGGCCTTGTCGCTCTGCGGCTTGATCAGGAAAAAGTAGAACACGGCTATCATCGCCACTATCATGATGGCAGTCTTCCAACCGTTAGCAATGTCTAGTAGTATCATTTCTTCTCTATGTATTATTTGTTTATTATAAAAATTGCTAGCTTTGATAACGGACTGCAATAATAAATATTGTATAAAGAAAAGAAAAAAAAACGAACCGCCCAAACCGGCGCCCGAAACGCCACCCGGCATCGCCGTCTGCCCACGGCAGGCACACGTGCCTGCAACAAGCACGTCCACTGAACACTAACGACACTTTAACAATATTTAGCAAAAAACAGCTTGCAAAATCCAACTGCACACTGAGAGGGCTTTATTCAATGTTCAGTGTGTAGTGTTCAGTGAGCAATATACAATGTGCAGTGTACTGTGGGCAGTGTTCTGTATTTAGTGTGTTGCGTCGGCGTAAAATGTTTAGTCTTAGGTTTGTATGACGTATGCGGCAGCCTCTTTTCCGCTGAAGACTGAACACTGCACACTGAACACTGAACACTGACCCGAAGGGGGTCATCCTACCACCAACGTACCATCAACCTACCACCATCCTACCACCATCCTACCATTTTAACATTTCGGATGCCTCCCGAATGTCGCTCCGGCGGGTCGGAAATCCGGCCTTGCCGCGTGGCCGTGCGGCGGTTGACGCCCGTAAGCCGTATTTTTCACCTGCCGACATACAATATTTTGCGCCTTCAAGCGTTAAGAGTGGCATGAATAACACAGACAAGTATCATGCGCTGCGTGCGCAATATCCGGTGTTTGAATATACCGACTACCACTGGCGTATCGACGACGAGGGGCTGCGGCTGTGGTTCGACTTCCGGATGGGCGACGTGAACTTCCACCCCATGGCACTCTTCGAGCGCCGCCACTTTCTGAACATGGACGCCAGCGGCCTGGACCGGCTGGTGTTCGACATCGGCATGGTGGAGCTGGTGAGCTACTGGAAATGCGCCTGCCCACCCGTCGTGCGGGTATGCTGCGGCACGCTGAGCGACAGCCAAATAGCCTTTTGGCGCAAACTCTATTGGCATGGTCTGGGCGAATTCTACTACACCAACGGCATCTCAGAAAGTCCTCAGGACTTTCTGAGAGTGGAGAGTGGAGAGCGGGGAGTGGAGGACCGTGCTACGCAGTCCACTCCCCCCACCCCCCCCTCCCCCCTCCCCTCCCCCCCCCCCCCCCCCCCCCCCCCCCCCTCCCCC
>JAZNHG010000011.1:0-20127 GCA_045576855.1 Bacteroidales bacterium
ATTTCATATTCTGTAAATCAACTGACAGACTTTGCAGATACTGAAGATATTTTTGAACAAGAAAACGATAATGTATATGAACAGAGTTGATACAATAAAGGAAGTTTGGCAGAAACTCGAGAGTGAATGTACAGAGGGACTCGTCAAAAGAGCGCTTCGTATTCCTTCTTGTTTAAAAACTTTTTGTACATACAGTTTCCCGGAGCAATACTGTGGGATAGCGTTTTCTTTTCATCAGGACATCAAACTTGATATCACTAGTTTCCATGATTTGTCCGAATTGAAAGTATCCTTATTCAATGATACATCTTTCCCTAAATCAAAAATACTTATTATACAGCTAAACAATAGAGAAAGCCGTGTCAATGACATTTTTGCAACCATCTGTGCAAATATTGTTAACTCAATTATTGGGGCCGCATCCGAAAAAGAGGGTATGCGGATAGTAATCACTCAAATGAGAAAGTGGAAAGAACTGTTCTCTAGAAGAAAAGACCAAAAGTTATCTGCGCAAGAACAGCAAGGTCTATTTGGTGAGTTATTCTTCCTCGGAAAACTTTTATTGACATCTATAGACAAGGTCACCACAAATGGCTTTTGGGTTGGACCAGATCAAGCTCCAAAAGATTTCCAAAGTGACATGTGGGCAGTTGAGGTTAAGACGACATCTGCTAATATTCATTCCGGCATCTCAATCAATGGTGAACTACAATTGGACGAAACAGAAGTTGAACACTTATTTCTATTCAATCTGGTTGTTGAAGTATTACAGCAAGATGGACAAACACTACCAGAACTGATTGCAGCTATCCGTCAATTGTTGAAAGGTGATAGTAGAGCCACCAGTGTCTTTGAGAGCAAGTTAATTCTTGTTGGCTATTTCGATTTCGATAAAGAATTCTATAATGATCGCCATTATCACATTCGGAAAGAACAATATTTTCAAATTAAGGACGAGTTCCCAAGAATCAAGAAAGATGATTTAAAGATAGGAGTATCTGAAGTGAAATATCGTATCTCATTAGACTTCTCTAGTGAGAACATGGTCATCGAAGAAAATGTCATTAATACAATTGAGACTTATGAAAGAAATAAATAAATTCTACAAATCCTTAATACAAGAGGTTTCCACCAGACAAATTGCAAATGAGGAGGGTGATAACCAAGAACAGACATTTACCCGTATGTGTCTGGAACTCTTAAGTGAAGCAGGTGAAACTGAGAATTCTGATGTTGCATTCTACGAAAGAGACTTGGGGACCAGAAACCAGCAGAAAATAAACGGTTATGCGATAGCTGACAATTACGAAACTGTGGACTTATTCATTTCCATATATGAGGGAACTGATGAGCCTGTTACAATATTAAAGAGGGACATAGATAATGCTGCCACACGAATAACCAATTATTTCAGGAATGCCATCTATTCTGATTTCGGAAACGAAATAGAAGAATCGTCTGCTATATTTGAATTTACGAACACTTTAGGGACATACAAGGAACTAAGGGATTCGCTCGTCAGAATAAATGCTTTCATTTTGACAAATGGTGTGTACAAAGGTGACATTCCTCAAAGCAAGGAAATAAGTGGTTATAAGATTTATTACCGTATTGTTGATATTAACTATTTATACCAGATTTCCGAGCAGTCTCATGCCCCTATCATTATCAACTTTGAAGAGGAAGGGTGGAAGGTTCCTTGTCTGCATGCATCATCAAGTAACCCAGATTATGAGGCATACGTTTCTATACTTCCAGGGAAATGTTTATCGAGCTTGTATGAAAGATACGGAGGACGACTTCTGGAGCAAAATGTTCGTTCCTTCTTGCAATTCTCAGGAAAGATTAATAAAGGCATTAGAGAAACGATAAAAGAACGACCTCACATGTTCTTGGCATATAATAATGGTATCGCAGCTACTGCAGATGCAATGGAACTTGATGGCGATGGTAATATCCGGATTATATCCAACTTGCAAATCGTAAACGGTGGACAAACAACAGCCTCTATCTATCACACCGAGAAGAAGGATAAGGCTGATATTTCGGACATATATGTACAAGTAAAATTCTCGATAGTAAAGAAGAAAGACGAATATGCCAATATCGTTTCAGATATCTCGAAATATGCAAACACCCAGAACAAGGTAAACAATGCAGACTTCTCTGCCAACAATCCGATACTTGTTGAGCTAGAGAAAGTTTCACGCTATGTGATGACTCCCGTTACACCAGAGCGTTCAATACAAACCTATTGGTTCTTTGAGCGTGCAAGGTCTCAATATAAGAACATTCGTCTAAAAGAGGGCTTCACCAAGTCAAGACAAAAGGCTTTCGACCTTAAATATCCCAAGAATCAAATGTTCACAAAAGTTGAATTGGCCAAGTACATCAACTGTTTTGAAGAGGTCTATGAGGGCAGTAAATTGGTAATTGGTCCACATATTGTAGTAAGAGGCTCTGAAAAGAACTATGCTCAGTTCGTTGCCAAGAACCTGCCTTCAAGTGCTAAGAAAATCAACAACATCTATTTTGAGGACACTATTGCAAAAGCGATTCTTTTCAAAGCAGCAGACGAACTTTATGGAACTAAGAGGAAAGGTAACAATATAGGCGAGCTGAAATCTGTGGTAGTTCCTTACACCATAGGTTTACTAAATCACATGGTTGCTGGAAGAATAAATTTGTATAAAATATGGAAGAACCAAAAGGTTTCAGAATCGTTGGCAAACATCCTCTATTCATTGATGTCGCAAGTCAATCCTTTTATCATAAACATTTCGCCATCCAACAATTATCTTGAATGGGCAAAGAAAGAGGAATGTTGGACTACTGTTAGAGACAATAAAGAATGGAAATGTGACTTGAAATCCATTGAAGATGACTTATTAGATCCGAATACAACCGTAACGAGAAATGTAACCGTCAATACAGATACCGATGACAAATATGAGCATGACCTAAAAATAGTAAAATCTATTCCATACAAATTATGGATAAGGTTTGCAGAATGGGGGGCTGAATCCAGAGAACTAAACTTGAACCTGCAGTCTAAGGCAAGGGAAATTGCTAATGATTTGAAGTATAATCATAAATTGACATCAGCAACAGTTTCTCGCGGAATGGCCATTTTCGACAAAGTATGTGAAGAGAATTACGAACTTTTAGAAGAGATTGACCGACTGAAAGAAGAAGAGCAAGAGGAAAAAGAACAAAAGGAAAAACAGCTCAATACTGTCAGAAACATTAATGTCAACGATGTTGATATAGACATTGAACTCATTAAAAGAATGGTTGAATGGGACAGAAAAAATCGTGTTTTAGAAGGCTGGAAGTTCAAAGTCATGCAAGATGTCGCCATTGGTCTAAAGCCCTTAACAGAAAAACTAAAATGGGGATTTCGGCAAAATCTCAAGATTCTACTTACAATGGGATTCAATGAATTATAGCTTATAAGCAATAACGGGGGCATATTTTTTTTACTGAATAACCATGAAATAGTTTTTAATTTGCCTGTAATTTGCTTTTGAATGGAATTTGGCAATGTAAATAAATAGAAAAAACAGACAGATAAAATCTTATCTTGTTTGTTTTAATTTGCTGGCAATTTGCTGACAGGTAAAAATAAGAACAATACCTGTAAGATAACTCCTAATATTACATCTTTTTAATCCTCTATTGCCCACAGATACACTTTCAGCGGGACCTTGCCGGAGGGGGTGAGGTGGATGCCTTCGGAGGTCAGGAGGGAGGCTTGGGCGGGGTAGTGCGGGGCAAGGCGGCCGGAGGCGTTGACGACGCGGTGGTAGGGGAGATCGGCATCGGGGGCCCCTCGCATAATGCGACCCACCAGGCGCGCATGATTGGGCCAGCCACACAAGGCGGCGATACGGCCATAGGTGAGCACTCGCCCGCACGGAATCTGGCGGACGATGTCGTAGACCTCGGCACGGAGGGTGGCCTCGCTCGGCTGCGCTGCAACGTTTATCATGAATGAATAACGCAATGCGCTGCTAATTATTGTTTCCCCTTTTATCACATTCTCCTGCTCGCGCTACGCGCTTGCGAAATCTCGTAAATCTTATAGATTATTCCGCCTGACGGCGGGGGCGCAAGGCGAAACGATATATAAGATTTATAGATCTCTGCCCGCAGGGCTAGGCGATTAATTCTCCTGCTCGCACTCCGGGCATCGCGAAATCCCGTGGATCTTGTGGATTGACAGAAAAATTATTTGGCCATTCCGGCGAAAAGTGTTACTTTTGCACTCAAAATAACGATACCGCAACAGTAATGACCGACACCATGACACCCGAGCAGCGGCACCGCTGCATGTCGCACATCAAAGGCAAGGGCACCAAGCCGGAACTGCTAGTGCGGCAATGGCTGTGGAGCCACGGGTATCGGTATAGATTAAACGTCAAGTCGGTTCCGGGGAAGCCGGACATCGTGCTGCGGCCCTACCGCACGGCGATATTCGTCAACGGATGCTTCTGGCACGGACACGGTGTGCGGCCTCCGGCCGCACAAATTGAAAATTCAAAATTGAAAATTGAAAGCTCCCCCTGCTGCAAGATTCCGCAGACCAACCGCAGTTTCTGGGTGGAGAAGATACGCCGCAACCAGGAGCGCGACCAGCGCAACTACGCCCTGCTGCAGGACAACGGCTGGCAGGTGATTGTGATATGGGAGTGCCAACTGAAGCCCGATAAGCTGGAGCACACCATGCGCGAGGTGGAACTGATGTTGAACAACAAGCTGCTGTCTATATACAAGCACCATCCTATTCCTTACCCCATCGAGGAGGACGACCAATTGCCTATGGCCGCCGAGGATTAAAGATTCCACAGGTACTCTTTCAGCGGGACCTTGCCGGATAGGGTGAGGTGGATGCCTTCGGAGGTTAGGAGGGAGGCTTGGGCGGGGTAGTGCGGGGCGAGGCGGCCGGAGGCGTTGACGACGCGGTGGCAGGGGAGAGTGGCGTCGGGGGCTCCACGCATGATGCGGCCCACCAGGCGCGCATGATTGGGCCAGCCGCACAGGGCGGCGATACGGCCATAGGTGAGCACCCGTCCGCGCGGTATCTGGCGGACGATGTCGTAGACCTCCGCACGGAGGGCCTCTTCTGTAGGTTGCATTCTCATACCAACAAGAACGCCATCCACGCCATAATATTGTCACGGCGCGTCGGGCGAAAAAAGTTTTTCCCTTCTATGTCAAATAAAATGTGTATTTTTGCACTCCAATTTATAAACAGAAAGATGAAGAAAATCTACACCTTTATGATGGCCGCCCTGTGTCTGATGGCCATCGGATGCAAGCAGAAAACGACCGAGAAAACCACCGATATGCAGTATCGTCCGCTGGGTGCCACCGGGCTGGAAGTGAGCGAGATCAGCATTGGCTGCGGCGGTTTCGAGAAACTGGACAGCGCCGCCTCGCTGGAACTGATGACTATGGCGCTGGACAGCGGCATGAACTACATCGACATCTACGATGCCAGCCCCAAGACGCGCTCCAATATCGGCTATGCCCTCCAGGGACGCCGCGACGAGATGATCATCCAGGGCCATATCGGCACCATCTACAAGGACGGTCAGCACACCCGCACGCGCGACGTGGAGGAGTGCCGCGCCGGCTTCGAGGACCTCCTCGACCGTCTGCACACCGACCACATCGAGGTGGGCATGATCCACATCACCGACAGCCACGAGGAGTGGGAGGAGATACAAAACTCGCCCTTCCTCGACTACGTCTTCCAACTGAAGAAAGAGGGCAAGATTAAGCATATCGGCCTCAGCAGCCACAATGCCGAGGTGGCCTTGCGCGCCGCCAAGAGCGGCTGGGTGGAGGTCATCATGTTCTCGCTCAACCCCGCCTTCGACCGCATGCGCGGCGGCACTATTCCGTGGGAGAAGGGCGCCTTCGACAACCTGCAGCAGGGCATCGACCCCGTGCGCGTGGAGTTCTACGACTACTGCGCCACGCACCAGATTGGCGTCACGGTGATGAAGACCTTCGGCGGTGGCGGCAAGCTGCTTGACGAGAAGACTTCACAGCTCGGCGTGGCCTACACCCCCGAACAGTGCATCGCCTACTGCCTGGCCAAACCCTGCATCAGCACCTGCATCCTCGGCGTGGACAACCTCGACGAGCTGAAGCGCGACCTGCGCTGGATGCACGCCACCGACGCCGAAAAGGACTATGCCAATGTTGAAAGCCAAAATTCGAAATTCGAAATTCAGAATTCAAAATTGAGTGGCGACTGCACCTACTGCAACCACTGCTCGCCCTGCACCCAGGGCATCCCCATTGCCCGTGTCAACGAGTTGCTCGACAAGGCCGAGTTGAGCGGCCTGACGGATGACCTGCAGGCACAATACGACGCCCTGGCCAAGCACGGCGGCGACTGCACCCACTGCGGCGCCTGCCTCAGCCGCTGCCCCTTCGGCGTCGACATCCCCGCCCGCATGGACGCCGCCAAAGCGATGTTCGGGAAATAGTGGGTTTAGTAGGTAAGTAGACAGTAGGTAAGTAGGTAAGGCAATACCTTTTTAGGAGGTAAGTAGACAGTAGGTAAGTAGGTAAGGCAATACTTTTTAGTAGGTAAGTAGACAGTAGGTAAGTAGGTAAGGCAATACCTTTTTAGGAGGTAAGTAGACAGTAATTAAGTAGGTAAAGCAATACTTTTTAGGAGGTACGTAGACAGTAGTTAAGTAGGTAAGGCAATACTTTTTAGGAGGTAAGTAGACAGTAGGTAAGTAGGTAAGGTAATACCGTTTAGTAAGACACTACCATTTTAAAGTTAAGACAATACTATTCAAATGAAACGGATATTTATTCTTTTTGCCGCGCTGTTGCCGCTGTTGGCGGTGGGGCAGGTGAACACTAAGGAGAGTTGCACCTCGATTATGGTGGGCAAGCGGGCTTCGACGGACGGGAGCGTCATCACGTCGCACACCTGCGACGGGCGCTACCGCACCTGGATGACCATAGAGCCGGCCCAAAAAGCCGAGAAGGGGCGCAAGCACACGGTGCGCAAAGGGACAATGCACACGATGGACAAGGACGACACGATAGGTGTGCGCGCCGTGGGGACAATCCCGATGGGAGGCGCCACCTACGCCTACCTCAACACTGCCTATCCCAGCATGAACGAGCACCAGCTGGCCATCGGCGAGACCACGTTCGGCGGCCCCGACACGCTGCACAACCCCGAGGGTATGTTCCAAATCGAGGAACTGCAGCGCGTGGCCTTGATGAGCTGCACCACAGCGCGCGAGGCCATACAGCTCATCGGACGCCTGGTGGCTAAATACGGCTACGGCGACGGTGGCGAATGCATCACGCTGGCCGACCGGCGCGAAGTGTGGCAGATGGAAATCATTGGCTGCGGCAAGGACCAGATAGGCGGCGTGTGGGCCGCCCAGCGCGTGCCCGACGACCACGTGGCCGTCAGCGCCAACATACCCCGCATCGGCCGACTGCAACGCAACAACCCGGACTACTTCCTCTGCTCGGACAATATCGAGGAGGTGGCCCGCAAATACGGCCTGTGGGACGGCGAGGGCGAGTTCTGCTTCTGGCGTGCCTTCAATACCCCGTGGGCCAACGGCAAGAACTTCCGCGAACGCGAATACTTCATACTCAGCAGCCTGGCCCCCTCGCAGGGCTTCTCGATGGACATGGCCGAGCTGCCCTTCTCGGTGAAGCCGGACTCGCCGGTGGACGTGACCGACGTGATGCGGCTGCTGCGCTCCACCTACGAGGGTACGGACATGGACATGACCAAGAACCTGAAGGTGGTGGTGGACCGCAAGCGCGACGACGGCAGCACGTACAAGGACACCGTGGTCAGCCCCGTGGCCAACCCGTGGCTGACCGGCACCATGCAGCAGACGCTGAATATGCTGGTGCCCGGCACCATAGACTTCAAGCGGACGGTGAGTGTGGCGTGGTGCAGCTACAGCTTTGTGGCGCAGCTGCGCGACTGGCTGCCCGACGCCGTGGGCGGCATCTGCTGGGTGGCCGTCGACAATCCGGGCCAGAGCCCGCGCGTGCCCGTCTTCTGCGGCACCACCGAGCTGCCGGAGGCTTACAACACCTGCGGCCAGCGACAATACGTGGCCGATGCAGCCCTGTGGCAATACCGCCGCGCCAACAAGCTGGCCACCGTGGCATGGCAGCGCACCAAGAAGCAGCACATGAACGCAGTGCTGCACCACGAGGGCAAAGCCTTCAGCGGACTGAAGGCACTGGAGGACAACATCATGAAACTGGACAACGGCAAGAAGGTGACCAAGATGCTGAACGACTACACGCGCCAAATATACAGTGGCACGGTGGCTGCCTGGAGCGAGCTGGAGGCCCAATACTGGCAGATGTTCGGCATGGGATTTTGAGGAGCGGAGAGTGGAGAGTGGAGAGCGGAGAGCGGGCTGCCGCACCCAGATACTGAACACTAAACACTGCTCACTGAACACTAAACACTGAACACTGAACACTGAGCACTGTCAACTTAAATGTTTATCGGAGAATTTATTGCGCTCTTTGTCGCCGTGTCGTGGACGGTGACGGCGCTCTTCGCCGAGGTGGCGTCGAAGCGCATGGGCTCGCTGCCGCTGAATGTGGTGAGGATGACCATGTCGCTTTCGCTGCTGGTGCTGACGCTATGGCTGACGATGGGTGTGCCGTGGCCGCGCTATGCCGACGGCAGCACGTGGCTGTGGCTGCTGCTGAGCGGCGTGGTGGGCTATGTCGTGGGCGACTATTGCCTGATGCAGGGCTACATATACATAGGTTCACGCTTCGGCCAACTCTTCATGACCCTGTCGGCGCCGACGGCAGCCCTGACCGGCTTCCTGCTCCTGGGCGAGCAGATGCGCCCGCTGGCCATCGTGGGCATGGTGGTGACACTGGCCGGTATCGCCATGTCCATCCTGGGGAGTGGAGAGCGGAGAGTGGAGAGTGGAGAGCGGAGAGCGGAGAGTGGTGAGCGGAGAGTGGAGAGTGGAGAACGGAGAGTGGTGAGCGGAGAGCGGAGAATGGCTGGGGGCGGAAGCCTGCTCTCCACTCTCCGCTCTCCACTCTCCACTCTCCAGCTGCGCCTGCCGCGGCGCGGAGTCTTCTACGCTGCCGTGGCGGGTATATGCCAGGGCTTCGGACTGGTGCTGAGCAAAATAGGATTGCAGCACTACGACGCCGCCCTGGCCGCCGCCGGGATGACCGCCAGCATGGTGCCCGAAGGGGCGGTGCTGCCCATGCCGCTGACGCTCAGCGTCCCCTTCGCCGCCACGATGATACGCGCCACGATGGGCCTCGCGGGCTTCTTCCTGCTGCTGAGGGTATTCCACCGCGACTGGCGCCAGCGGCTGAGCCATGCCGTCCACGACCGGCGCGCCATGTGGTGTGTGCTGGGCGCCACGGTGTTCGGCCCCTTCATCGGCGTCAGCGCCTCGCTGCTGGCCACGCAGTACACCTCGGCCGGCATCGCCCAGACGCTCTTCGCGCTGACGCCCGTCCTCATCCTGGCGCCGGCGGCCCTGCTGTTCCACCAGCGGGTCACGCTGCGCGAGGTGGTGGGCGCCGTGGTCAGTGTGGCGGGTGTGTGCCTCTTCTTCGTCTGACCATCGCCCCCTCATGTCACCCGCATCACCGCTTCCGAAATGTTAAAATGGTAGGATGGTGGTAGGATGGTGGTAGGATGATGGTAGGATGGTGGTAGGATGACCCCTCCCCCACCCCATGCCGTCCGTCTGTTGGCCCGACAACGTAATCGGCTATATATCTGCCACTTGCTTTCAAAAAGCCATTTTCCCACCCTCTCGGCCGCGGACGGGGTGCCCGACCGGTGTCCGAAACCGCAGCGGCGGGTTTCATTTTTCTTGCATTTTTAACATTTTTTCTTGCATGTGAAAAGATTTTTGTATATTTGCACCGCTAAATTCAATTGCCACACCCACTGCCCGAAACACGTCGAACCCCCTGTCAAACAACTGAAAATAATGCACTTATTAACATATTAAAAACATCATTTTATGCGCGTAATTATCAGTAAAGACTACGACGAAATGTCGGTCTGGGCCGCCAACTATGTGGCCAAACGTATCCTCGACTTCAAACCCACGGCGGAGCGTCCCTTCGTGCTCGGATGCCCCACCGGTAGTTCGCCCCTCGGGCTGTACCAGCACCTGGTGAAGCTGAACAAGAAAGGTGTTCTGAGCTTCCAGAATGTGGTGACGTTCAACATGGACGAGTATGTGGGCCTCGACGTGAAGCACCCCGAGAGCTACCACAGCTTCATGTGGACCAACTTCTTCAGCCACATAGACATCAAGCCGGAGAATGTGCACATCCTCGACGGCAACGCGCCCGACCTGATGGCGGAGTGCGCCCACTACGAAGAGATGATTGCCCAGGCCGGCGGCATCGACCTGTTCATGGGCGGCGTGGGACCCGACGGGCATATTGCCTTCAACGAGCCGGGCTCGTCGCTCACGAGCCGCACCCGTATCAAGACACTGACCACCAACACCATCCAGGCCAACTGCCGCTTCTTCGACAACGACGAGAGCCTGGTGCCCAAGCAGGCCCTCACCGTCGGCGTGGGCACGGTGATGGATGCCCGCGAGGTGCTCATCCTCTGCAACGGTCCCAAGAAGGCCCGTGCGCTGCACCACATGATAGAGAACGGTGTGAACCACATGTGGACCAGCAGCATGCTGCAGATGCACCAGCATGCCACCGTGGTGTGCGACGAAGAGGCTACCGTAGAGCTGAAAATCAGCACCTATCAGTACTTCAAGGACAAGCAGCGCATCGAAGGCACGGTCGAACGTTTCGTAAACCTCTTCTAGTATTGCCATGCCGGATACAATATACCGCAAGCTGACAGCCGCCGAAGTGGAGCGGCTGCAGCAGCTGGGCAATTGCGCAGACGACTGGTCGGCCATCGAGGTGGCCGACCAGTTCTGCGCCGACTGCCTGTGCCACAACACCTTCGATGGTCCTGTACACCTGGGCGCCATAGCGAAAGAGCGCGTGACGCGGGGCGAGCTGACGCTGCGCGAGGGTATCTATAACTCCACCCTTGCCAACGTGACAATCGGCGACCATCCCGCCATCCACAATGTACGTATGCTCAGCGGCTACACCCTCGGCCGCGAAGTGGTGCTCTTCAATATCGACGAGATGACCTGCACCGCCGACCCGCGGAGTGTGGCCTGGCTGGAGCCTATGAACGAGAATGGCGGCCGCCGCCTGCTGCCCTTCAGCGGCATGACCATCGGCGACGCCTACCTTTGGGCCCGCTACCGTGGACACAAGGTGCTGATGGACCGACTCGAGGACTTCACCTACGCCAGCCTTGCCACCCCCGAAGGCGCCTATGGCACCATCGGCGACTGCTGCACGGTGAAGAACACCAAGGCGTTGCGCAACGTAACGCTCCGGTCCGCGGCCGACGACCGCACCACCGTCGACGGTTGCATCCTGCTCAGCGACGGCATTGTGGGCTACGGCTGCACGGTGGAGCACGGCGTCATAGCGGCACGCTTCCTGCTGGGCGAGCATGTACACCTGGAGTTTGGCCTGCGCCTGAACGATACCGTCGTGGGCGACAACAGCACCCTGGCTCGCTGCGAGGTGGGCAACAGCATCATCTTCCCCGCTCACGAACAGCACCACAACAATTCGTTCCTCATCGCCGGTCTCGTGATGGGACAGAGCAATATAGCCGCCGGCGGCACGATAGGCAGCAACCACAACAGCCGCACGGCCGACAACGAGCTGGCCGCCGGACGCGGCTTCTGGCCGGGACTGTGCTGCTCATTCAAGCACTCGAGCCGCTTCGCCTCCTACTGCCTGCTGGCCAAGGCCGACTATCCGGCCGAGCTGGACATCAAGCTGCCCTTCGCGCTGGTCAACAACAACGTCAGCCTGGACCGCCTGGAGGTGATGCCCGCCTACTGGTGGATGTACAATATGTACGCTATGGACCGCAACAGCAAGAAGTTCGCCAAGCGCGACAAGCGTGTGAAACGGGCCCAGAATATCGAGTTCGACAATCTGGCACCCGACACGGCCGAGGAGATGCTGCACGGCATGGAGCTGCTGCGCGGCTGGATGGCCACCGCCGACGCCGACGGCACGGTCTACGCCGACGGCATGGAGAAGGGCAAGCGCCGCACGGTCATCCTCAAAGCCCGCGAGGGCATGAGGGCCTACGAGGAGATGCTGGTCTACTACGCCATGAAGTACCTCACCGCAGAATATGGCCAGTCGCTGCCGCCCGCCAGCCTGGGCGATGCACAACGCACCACCAAGTGGGTCAACCTGGGCGGGCAATTGGTTGCCAACGACGATATGGAGCAGCTGATAGCCGACGTGGAGAATGGAGGCATCGGCAGCTGGCAGGCCCTCAACAGTCGCCTGGACGAGCTGTGGAAGCAATACCCCGCCCGTCGGCTGCGCCACGCCTACGGTGTGCTGACCGCACTGGCCGGCCGCCGCGAGATAGGGGCCGACGAGTGGCAAAAGCTGCTGCAACGCTATGCCGATATACAGGCTTACATAGAAGAGCAGAAGACTGCCAGCCGCGAGAAGGACGACGTCAACCCCTATCGCCGCATGACCTACTGGGACGATGCCGAGCGCGACGCCGTGCTCTGAGTCCCGCTTGCCTGCTAAACAATGAAGGCCATCTGTGCGATGGCCTTTTTTCATGCTTTGCTGTACGTCAGCCACCCCAACTGTCGCGGTCGAGCGAACGGTAGGTGATGGCTTCTTGCAGATGGTAGGGGCGGATGTCGGGGCTGGCCTCGAGGTCGGCGATGGTGCGGCTGACGCGCAGAATGCGGTCGTAGGCGCGGGCACTGAGGCCCAGGCGGTTCATGGCCTGCTCCATAATCTGGCGGCATTCGTCGGTGAGAGCACAGTATTCGCGCGTGAGTTTGCTGCCCATCTGGGCATTGCAGTGCACGCCGGGATGGCTGGCGAAACGGGCGGTCTGTATGGCACGGGCGGCGACGACACGCTCGCGGATGGCGGCGCTGCTCTCGGCCCGGCCGTCCCGGTTCAGCTGACTCACCGGCACGGGGGTCACCTCGATGTGTATGTCGATGCGGTCCATCAGGGGGCCGCTGACCTTGTTCAGGTAGCGCTTCACGGCACCGGCGGGGCAGGTGCACTCGATGGTGGGGTGGTTGTAGTAGCCGCAGGGGCAGGGGTTCATGGCGGCAACGAGCATGAACGAAGCGGGATAGTCGATGGTCATCCTGGCCCGGCTGATGGTGACGCGACGCTCCTCCATTGGCTGGCGCAGCACTTCGAGCACCGTACGCTTGAACTCGGGCAGTTCGTCGAGGAAAAGCACCCCGTTGTGGGCCAGGCTGATCTCGCCCGGCTTGGGGTTGGTGCCGCCACCCACGAGGGCCACATCACTCACCGTATGGTGCGGCGCACGGAAGGGGCGCACGGCAATGAGCGAGTCCTCGCTGCGCATAAGGCCCGCCACGCTGTGTATCTGTGTGGTCTCCAGGCTCTCGCTGAGGGTCAACGGCGGCAATATGCCCGGCATGCGCTTGGCAAGCATGCTCTTGCCCGAACCCGGAGGGCCTATCATGATGGCATTGTGGCCACCGGCGGCGGCTATCTCCAGACAGCGCTTGACCGAGTCCTGCCCCTTGACGTCGGCGAAGTCGTATTCGTAGTTGCTCAGCGAGCGGGCGAACTCGGCTCGGGTGTCCACCACCGTCTGCTCGATGGTGCCCGTGCCATTGAAGAAGTCCACCACCTGTTTGAGGCTCTCGGCACCGTAGACCTCCAGATTGTTCACTATGGCGGCCTCGCGGGCATTGGCAGACGGCAGTATGATGCCCTTGCACTTGCGTCGGCGCGCTTCGATGGCAATGGGAAGCACCCCCTTGATAGGTCGCAGCATGCCGTCCAGCCCCAGCTCGCCCATTATGACATAGCGGTCCAGCTCGTCGCTCTTCACCATGCCCACCGAGCCGAGGATGCCCAGCGCGATAGTGAGGTCGTAGGCCGCCCCCTCCTTCTTGAGGTCGGCGGGAGCCATATTCACCACCACACTTTGGTTGGGCACCTTGTATCCCGATTCGAAGAAGGCTGCCGAGATGCGCTGCCCGCTCTCGCGTACGGCATTATCGGGCAAGCCCACGATGGAGAATCCCACTCCCGGGCCGGCGGTCACCTCTACGGTGACCGTCACGGCGTTCACACCGACGATAGCACTCCCGTATGTCTTGACTAACATAATATCTGTCCGTTAAAAATGAGACTGCAAAGATACTCATTATTCGCCATACGGCAAAATATTTTTTACTTCAGCGCACCATGCCGTTGTCGTAGCCACCGTTTTGTAGAGTCTTCTCGCCTTTGTTGAAACGCTTGCCAAAGTCCACCTGCCAGGTGAGGCCGAGGACGACCATATTGCCGTTGTTAGCCGTCCAGTGGGTGTAGCGGAAGGGGTGTATGGCGCTGAGGCCCTGCACCTCATAACGGTAGCCATCAGGGTTCAACGGGCATAGCCACATAGCGGTGAAGGTGAGGCTGCGCCAGCGGTATTGCACGTACATCTCCTGGTTCATCTCGTCACGCGTGTAATTTTCGGCGAGGAGTGTGTAGTGCGGCAGCAGGGTGAAGCTGGCTCCCGCCACGAAGCCTTTCCAATAGAACTGGGCATTGGCGGCGGCGGTGAGGTTGTCGCGCGTGTGGGAGAATTCAGGTCCTTCGGAAACGTAGTGGTAGTAGGTGCCGACGAGCGTGAGATTGAGGTGGTCCCAAAGTCCTTTGACACCCACCTCGCCCTGAAAATAAGGCACATGCCAGTTGTCGGCATTGTGGTAGCTGAGGACGAAGAGGTTGCGTGCAGGGTCGTAGTGGTAACCGTCGAAGTAGGTGTTGAAGATGTGCATCAGGCCTGTGTTGGCCACGGCGTAATAGCCCTTGGGGTGAGTGTAGCGCAGCATGAGTCCGGCCCGTAGCTGTTCGCTGGGCTTGAGGCCGGGGTTGCCTTGCTGCCCCTCGACGTCGTCGGTCTGCTGGAAGACGGGCGAGAGGGCGGCCAAGGTGGGCAGGATAGGCGTGTACTGCGCCGAGACGGTGAGCGAGAGTTGCGGGCTAATGCGCCATTGCAGGCGGGCAGAGCTGAGGTTGCGGAGGTAGCGCTGGTTGTCGGTGCCGTCGCTGACGTTGAAAAGCTTGGCACCGGTGCCGAGGGAGTAGCCCACCTTGGAACCAAGGCTGCCCGCCAGCTCGGCATAGAGGTAAGCGTTGTCCTTGGTCATGGAGGTGGTGGTGCCGTTGAGTGTGTAGTCGTTCGCGGCGAAGTTGTGCTGGTATTGCAGGTCTGTGCGCAATTCGGCGGTGCCGAGTTGAACGCTGTAGGCCCCCTCGGCGCTGAGGGCGTAGCCGTGGCCGGCGACATCTGTGGCGTAGGTGGCCGGCGCGAATCCCTCGGCGCTATAGGTAAGGGTGTTGTCGTAGCGGTTCACGGAATATTCACCCACCACATTCAGTTCCACTTTCCGGCCGCGCGGCATGCGGTGGGTGAAGTAGAGGTCGAGGCTGGGTAGGTTGTCGCGTTGGTGTTGCTGCCGTTCCAGAGTCTGTGTGATGGTCGTGCCTCGGTCGGTCTCGGTCATGGTGCCGTAGGCGCTGAGGGTCTTGGTGAAGAAGTTATCCTTGAGGGCGGCCACGAACATGGTGCTGTCGTCATGCTGGTAGGTGTATTCAGCAGTCAGGTCGTGGGTGGTGTATCGGAAAGGCATATTGGTGCGCTGGCTGCGGGTGACGGTGCGCATGGGGTCGAGGTAGCTGTCTTCCATCTCGTAGGGCACGCAGTCGTAGTTGCGGTAGCCGAGGCTGTATTCCAACGCAAACTCGCTTTTGCCCACATGGTAGCTGCCCTGCAGGTAGGCGTTGACGAAGCCTGTGGTCAGCGCCGTGTTCCCGTTTGCCACGATGCAGCCTCCATCCTCACGCTCTTTCAATATGATGTTGACGATGCCCGAAGCGCCGCGGTCCAAGTAGCGGATGCCTGGATTGTTGCTGTATTCCACACGCTTGATTTGCTCGGCCTTGAGGTTGGCCAATCGCGCCACGGGCACCTCCTTCCCGTTGATTTGCAGGATGGCCAAGCCTCCGTCCACGGTGATGCTCTGCAACGCCACGTCCACCTTCAGGCCTGGCAACCCAAGCATGTCGAGCAGCACCAGCGTGCGCCCGGCAGTTTCCACCTCTTCGGGCTTGGGCAGCACCACGTAGCGGTCCACCTCCTCGGTGGTGCGGCTGGCAGTTATTTCCACCTCACGCAGCTGCATGCGGTTCATCGTCAGCGTGCCGAGGTCGTCGCCCGCCGTGCAGCGCACCGCCAGCCGCTCAAGGCCCACATACGAGGCCTCGAGCCTGTAGGGACCATGCTGCTCCCCTGTTTTAGGGGTGCTCCCCGAAGGGGTGAGGGGTACAGCGAAGGAACCGTCCTCGCCGGAGGAGGTCCCGCTTATAAGAATGGTATCCCGATACAGGGCCACGTTGGCGAAAGCCACAGGTTGCCCGCCGTCATCGACCAGACGGCCGGTAATGGTTTGGGCGAATGCGTTCACGCCAGTCAATGCGAGCGCGAGGGTAAACAGAATTCTCTTCATAAATGGTTGTCCGTTTACCAATATAATACGCAAAAACACCTCCGAATCTTACGACAGAGGCGTTTTTTCCAAAAATTTTACACGTATTAATGAAGTTTCTTGCTTACTTTTTCTCACTGCTGACAATTTCCTTACCATTGATGCGTACACCACCAGCTCCAATCACAATACTGCCTGTCTCCTCGTTGTCACCCCCACTGATACGGACTCCATTCTCATCAATGTCGATGCTGCCCCACTCTCCATCTTCACTTCCGCTGATGTGGACACCCTGCCCGCCGATGTCAATGCCTATGGGTTTCTTTCTGGTTGTGGGTTTTGGAGTTGACTTGGCGGGTTGTGAAACTATTGTGTCGTGAACCGGTATAGAGTCTTTGACGTAGATATACTTCACTGTCTCACGGCGCCAAGGGAAGAAGACCTGCAGCAGCACGGCAGCGGCTACGACCACCACGCCCAGTGCCACGCGCAGCCAACGGCGGCGACGGCGTTGCTCGCGTTCGCGGCGGTCCATCCACTCGCCCAGTCCCTCGGTCATCATCCGTAGCTGTTCTTTATAGTCCTGTTCCATAACGCCTCCGCAGTTTGGTTATTATTCTGTTGATGCGCACGTAGACGGCGTTGCGCTCCATCTTGAACTCGTCGGCAATCTCCTGCGCGTCGTAGCCTTCGAGGCGCATGCGCAAGAGCCGCTCCTCGTCGTCGGAGAGTGTTGACATCAGGTCGTCGATGCTCTCGGCGTAGTCGACATGGGTGTCGGGCAGCGTGTTGACAAGCGCCGGAGTGAGCCGTTCTGGCTCGGACTCCGCGCGGCGGTAGAGGTCGACCAGCACGGATTGTGTGACGCGTTTCAGCCACGCCCGCTGCATCAGCTCCGGCGCATTGATTTTCAATTGGTCGAAGCGCAGCCAGAGCGCTATCCACACCTCCTGCACCATGTCCTCGCAGGCTGCGCGGTTGCCCTTGGCAAAGCGGTAGCAGGTGCGCCACACCGTCTCGCGGTGCCGCTCGATGAAGGCACAGTATGCGTCGTATTGTTGTCTGCTTCGGTCTACCATACGTCAATATAATACGCAAAAAGGAGCGCAAATCTTACATCAATGTGCATTTTTTTCAAGTTGCAAAAATACATATTTTAGGGCAATCGGCAATAATATTTGGTCATGTGGCAGATTGTGTGTATCTTTGCAGCCAGTATTAACAGTTAAAACTATAGACAATTATGAAAGACATTATGCCCGAGGGCGGCCAGTTCGCCATGCCAGCACTGCCTTACGAGGCTCTGAATGACGTCATCAGCCAGCAGACCCTCTCGTTCCACCACGGCAAGCACCTCAAAGCCTATGTGGACAACCTCAACAAGCTCCTGCCCGGCAGCGGCCTCGAAGGCATCGCGCTGCAGGAGGTGGTGCGCCGCAGCCAGGGAGGCATCTTCAACAACGCCGGACAGGTGCTGAACCACACCATGTACTTCGAACAGTTCAGCCCCGCGGCCCGCCCCATGAGCGCCGCCTTTGCCGCCAGGATCGAGAAGGACTTCGGCAGCGTCGAGGCGTTCAAGAAAGAGTTTGAGCAGAAGGGCGCCACCCTCTTCGGCAGCGGCTGGGTGTGGCTCAGCGCCGACCCCGAGGGCAAGCTGGTCGTCACGCAGCAGCGCAACGCCGAGAACCCCGTCACCGACGGTCTCACACCCCTGTTGACCTTCGACGTGTGGGAGCATGCCTACTACCTCGACTACCAGAACCGCCGCGCCGACTACCTGGCCGCCCTCTGGCAGCTGGTGGACTGGCCCGTGGTCGAAAGCCGCCTGTAGCCCCCGCGCCGGTTCTCCGGCTATACCCGCCATAAGCGACACCGCACAGCCGCGGACACCAGACCACGGCCGGGTGTGTCGCGTTCGCCACAATAAAACCACTCCGCGCCCGTTACTAGACCACAATGGGGCAGATTATCATACATGTGGACATGGATGCGTTCTACGCCTCGGTGGAGATACGCGACAATCCCGCGCTGCGGGGCCAGCCTCTCGTCATCGGTTCGCTGCCCCACGAGCGCGGCGTGGTGGCCACATGCAGCTATGAGGCCCGCACCTTCGGCGTGCGCTCCGGCATGAATATCAAGGATGCCTACCGCCTCTGTCCGCAGGGCATCTTCATGCACCCCAACTTCGACAAGTACAAGGCCGTGTCCGAACAGCTCAACGCCATCTGGAACACCTACGCCACTGCCGCACAGCGCATCTCGCTCGACGAAGCCTACCTCGACGTCACTCGCCAGGCCGGCGACTGGGAGGGGGCACGCCGCATAGGCCACCTCATCAAGCAGCGAACGCTCGACGAGGTGCACCTCACCTGCTCCGTCGGCGTGGCCTACAGCAAGACGGCCGCCAAGATGGCCAGCGAGGAGAAGAAGCCCGACGGATACTTCGAGATTCCCACGGCCGACGACTTTGTGCGCCTCATCATGGACCGCGACGTCGGCGTGCTCTACACCGTTGGGGCACAGACGGCCAAGAAGCTGCACGACGCAGGCATCATGACCGTGCGCGACCTGCGCAACCAGCCCGACACCGTGGTACGGCTGCTCGGCAAGCATGGCCGCTGGCTGGTGCAGGTGGCCCACGGCGAGGACAACCGCCCCGTGCAGCCCTACCGCCCCGAAGACGCCAAGTCGGTGGGACGCGAGGTGACCTTCCAGGAGAACGTCTTCAACTACGAACTGCTCAAGGATGTGCTCTTCCTACTGGCCCTCAGCGTAGAACGGCGCGCCAACCGCTACGGCCTGCGCGGCCGCGGCATCACCCTCAAGCTCACCTACACCAACATGCGCACCATCAGCCGCTCGCGGGCGCTGCCCCACAGCACCGCCTCGGCCGTCACCATCCACCGCGAAGCCACAACCCTGCTCGACGCCGTGCGCTGGGACCCCGTACGGCTGGTCGGCGTCAGCCTCTACAACCTCTCCGACCGCGACGACGGCCAGACCGTCATGCGCGACATGTTGGAAAACACCGAACAGCAGGAGGCCGAGCGCCGGGCACTCCTCAACCATCTGCAGCGGCGCTACGGCCTCGACTTCGCCGGCCACCTGGAGCAAATCCATCGCATGGAGACCATGCACAAGACCATCGAATACATGCGCAGGCATTTCCGCCTGTAGCCATCCCCACGCCAGAGGGATGTTAACACAGTTTAACTATTTTCCACTTGCAAAATCCAACCGCACGCTGAGAGGGGGTATTCAGTGTTCAGTGTTCAATGTGCAGTGTTCAGTGGCCAGTGTTCTGTGTTCAGTGTGCATTGTTTTGTGTTCAGTGTGCAGTATTCAGTATAAAGTATTCAGTATTAAAGCAGTATGGTACGCGCGGCAGCCTCTTTCCAGCTGAATGCTGAACACTGAACACTACCCACTGAACACTGACCCGAAGGGTATCATCCTACCACCAACGTACCATCAACCT
>JAZNHG010000012.1:0-36550 GCA_045576855.1 Bacteroidales bacterium
AATAAGCGGGCCCCGCCCCCCAGAAGCCGACGGCGCGCAGGCTACAGCCGGGGGACCGTCTCTGTTTCTGCCGCGGCCTGCTTCGCTTCCAGCCGCATGTATGGCATTCTTCCGTGGTGCGAAGCGAAAAGATACATGCGGGCCTCGAGGCACGGACAGACGCATATCCACCCCTCACCCCTGCGGGGAGCTCCCCTGTCTCAGGGGAGCATTTGGATTACCGCTCCGTCCCGAATAATATCTTGCCCGCCTGTCACAGGGGAGCATTTGGATGGCATTAACATTATTTAATAATTTTCCACTTGACAAATCCAACTGCACGCTGAGGGGATTTGAGTTGGCAGTTGATAGTTGGCAGTTGGCAGTTGGCAGTTGGCAGTGTTCAGTTGACAGTGAGCAGTGGGTAATTGTCTGGTATTCATCATTCATCACTCATCATTCATCATTATCTACACTTCCACCCTAACAAGGGTCATCCTACCACCAACTTACCACCATCCTACCACCATCCTACCACCATCCTTGCATTTTAACATTTCGATGGCGACGGTGAGGGCAGTGTGCAGTGTTTTTTGTTCAGTGTTCAGTGAGCGGTGGGAGCGCAGGCGTCCCGCCTGCATGGTTGATAGTTGGCAGTGGGCAGTGTGCAGTATCCGGAAGCGGGAGCCCGTTGTCTGCTCTCATCCCGCAGGCGGGCCGCCTGCGTACCAAGACTGCCCGCTCTCCGTTCTCATTCCGCAGGCGGGCCGCCTGCGTACCAAGACTGTCCGTTGTCTGCTTTCATCCCGCAGGCGGGCCGCCTGCGTACCAAGACTGCCCGCTCTCCGTTCTCATCCCGCAGGCGGGTCGCCTGCGTACCAGGGCGCGGGAGCTGCAACAAGAAACCCCACCGTGCCGATGGGGCAGGGTGGGGTAGTGTGCGGGAGGTGAGCCCGTTGCCGGACGCTCAGAATACCAGCGTCAGGCCGGCGTTGGTGGGTCCCACGTTGAGGCTGAGGGCCCAGTCGGGCTGGATAGGCTCGATGGTGGGCATGGCCTCGGAGTATCTTCTGTGTCTGCGGCTGCGTCCACCGCGACGGCCGTGGCGTCCATGCGAGCTGCTGCCTCCGTCGGACGACACGAGCCAGATGCCGGTGCCCACCAGGGCGGCGCCGGTGACGGTGCCTATGATGCCTATGGTCTTCACACCGTTGCCCACGGCCTGCACGGCTTGCTGGCCCTCTTGCATGTCGGGGTCGTCGGCGAAATCGGAAGGCACGCTGGCTGCGGCCTGGTTGAACATGCCGCCGAAGATCCACACCGAGGCGCCGCTAAGCATCGTCAAGCCACCCGTGATAATGCAGGCTATGCCCCAACCCTTGCGCGAAGCAAGCTGTTCGGTGGTGTACTGGTTGTTCACCATCAGGTCGGTCTCGGGCATGGGTACGGAGTAGATGCTTTTCACTGCCTGCTGGTTTTCGGCCAGATTGATTTGGCTGAGCGGACGCAGGCTGCTGGCGTCGGCCATGTACTGGGCTTTTGCTGCGCTGCACAGGAGCAGAGTGGCAGCGATGAGGAGAATTGCCTTTTTCATAGTTCTGTTGTTTTTATTGCTTAATTATTAATTGTTTATACTCGTTGTTCGTCTGTTTGTCCAGTGACAAATGCGGTGCAAATATACGAATATTTTTTTTAATTCCAAGTTTTTTTTAGGGGGAGTAAAAGTTAACGTCCTGATAATGGGTCTTGTATTGTCCAGTGTGAGTCGGTTTTCGGTGTCGGCTGTCAGTCGAAGAAGCACCATGAGATGCCCCACATCAGGCCGAAACGCTGGCCCGGATAGTGCGGCAGCAGGAAGTAGGTGGCCGGCATCTCCCACAGCGCGTTGACGTGCCCCGCCTTGAGGTAGATGCTGGCGCGCTTCACCTGCAGGTTGATGAATGCATCGGCCCAGAGGTAGCCGCCCACCGTCAGGTCGTCCTGCTGCAGGAAGAGGCCCGTCTGCGGATCATATAGCGGTGCGTGGTAGGGCGAGTGGTAGCGCACGTCGACGCCCGTCTGCACCCGCAGCGTGCGGCCGAACATCGGGAAGTCGGCATAGAGCGAGTTCTTGGTCATCCAGAGCGGCAGCGGCATCTGCTCCCGGTCGGTCGAGTGCTGCAGCAGTTGCTGCATGTCCAGATGCATGGGGCCGAGGGCCAGCCGCAGGGTGAGCCGTGCCTGCAGCAGCCAGAAGGGGGCGTCGCCGCGGTGCAGTGTGCGCGAGGTATCGTACCACACGTGGTGGCTCAGGTGCGAAGCCTTCAGGTCCAGGTCCACCATCTCGCGGTGTTTGAAGCGCAGGGTGTACTGTTCGGTCCTGATATTGTCCGCTGCCGAGGGGAGCATGGCCGGCGCATCGTGGAGTATCAGCGCGTCGGGCGCCTTGTCCTGCAGGATGGCGCCGAGGCAGGCATAGGTGGTCTGTGCCGAGTCGAAGGCCAGGCGGAGCGATGCCGCAAGCCGGCTGTCGCTGCCGCGGTTCGACCATGTGTTCTGGCTCTGCTCGGCCTCGAGGGTCAGCGTGGCGCGTCCGAGGCGGCCTTCCAGTCGGGCAAAGGGGTTGAGCCAGGTGTAGCTGCGCAGCGTGTCGCCGTAGACAACGGCCCGCAGGTAGCGCGGCTGCAGGCCGACGGTCAGCTTCAGCGGATTGCGCCAGCGGTGGTCGGCATAGGCGTCGTTGGTCCAATAGAGGGTGGCGCGCTGTTCGCGCCAGAGGGTGCTGTCGTAGAAGACGCGCTTCTGCCGGTCGTAGTTCAGCTCCAGGCCCACCACGCCGGGGTTCACCACCCGGGGGCGGCGCAGCGGTATGGTGTCCACGGCGTCGAGCGTGTCTACGCGCGTGGTGCTGTCGTTCACCTGCACGATGTGCAGGCTGTCGCGGTGGCGGTAGGTGTCGCTTTGGCGCGTCAGGCTGAAGCTTGCGCTGCCCATAGCGGCCAGGTCGCGCTGCCGGGTGCCGTTGTTGCTCAGCACCACCGGCACGCCCGCGCGGTTGGTCTGCTGCTGCAGTATGAAGATGCTGTCGTTGGCCAGGCCCCCGTTCTCGTCGATGGTGAACGCCTGCCACACGATGGCCCCCGACGCCTGCAGGCGCGAGTCGGCCGAGAAGTAGTTGGTTGTGGCGTTCAGGTAGTTGTTCAGCGCTCCCGACGAGGCGTAGACCCCTTCGGGATTCAGCAACCTATAGTCGAACGACAAATTCCAGCCCGGCATCAGATTCTGTGTGTGGCTGACGTGCAGACTGTGGTCGTCGGCCAGCGAGCCGCCGTAGCTCAGCATGCTGAAGGGGGAGAGCGTCTGGAAGAAGTTGCTGTTGTCCACGCGGAAGGCATAGGCAGGGTAGAGGTCGGGCTGCAGCCGCCGGGCCAGTCCGTCGGCCAGGGTGGGGAAGAGGGCCAGATGGGGGTGTCCCAGTGCGCCTTTGCCGATGTAGTAGTTGCCGTCGAGGGCGTCGATGGGGTCGCAGAACTGCACTCCCGTCGGGTCGAGTGTGGGGTTCCACACCTCGTCTATCCACACCCTTGCCGTCCGGTGGCGGAAGAGGAATACCTTCTGCCGCAGTACCGAGTCGGGTGTCTCCTTGTTGAATATCAACCCTTTGGTAGCCGAGGTGTCGCTCTGCGACTGGGTGGTGTCGTTGCCGAAGGGGTCGTTTGTGTTGTTTCTGCCCAGCGTGGAGCCGCTGCCCGTACGGCTTTGGCTTCTCATCATCGGCCCCAGGTCTGTGCCGGAACCTACCCCGGTGCGCACCTGTGCGCCGGCGCCGGCGGGCACAAGCAGAGCCGCCAGCAGCCAGAGTGCCGGCAGCCACCGTCTGTTATGGTCGGCGCGGACAGCCATTTAGTGGTTTTCCTGCAGGAAGCGTTCCACATCCATAGCGGCCGAAGCCCCCTTGCCGGCAGCCACGATGGCCTGTCGGTAGTTGGGGTCGCACACGTCGCCCGCGGCGAAGACGCCCGGCACGTTGGTGGCACTCGTAGGGTTGGCCACTTTGATATATCCTTGTTCGTCCAGCTCCACCTGCCCGTTCAGGAAGTCTGTGTTAGGTTTGTGGCCGATGGCGATGAATACGCCCGTCAGCTCCACCTGGCGTTTGGCGCCGGTCTTGGTGTCTTCCAGTTCGATACCGGTCACGCCGTCGAGGTCGGTGCCCAGGATTTGGCTGATGCGACTGTTCCAGCACATCTCGATTTTGGGGTTGGTCAGCACGCGGTGCTGCATGGCCTTCGAGGCGCGCAGCTCGTCGCGGCGGTGTATGAGATAGACCTTCGAACAGAGGGTGGAGAGGTAGTTGGCCTCCTCGCAGGCGGTATCGCCGCCGCCCACCACGGCCACCTCTTGGTTCTTGTAGAAATAGCCGTCGCATGTGGCGCAGGCCGATACACCGGCGCCGTAGAACTGTTTCTCGCTGTCTATGCCCAGCCAACGGGCCGAGGCACCGGTGCAGACGATGACCGTCTCGGCCTCCAGCTCGTTGCCGTGGCCGTCCTTGCAGCGGAAGGGGCGCTGGCTGAGGTCGATGTCCTTGATATAGCCCGTGCGCACGTCGCAGCCGAAACGCTGGGCTTGCCGTTTGATGTCCTCCATCATGGCGGTGCCGCTGATGCCCTCAGGGTAGCCAGGGAAGTTCTCAATCTCGGTGGTGATGGTCAGCTGGCCACCGGGTTGCTCGCCTTCGTAGAGTATGGGTTTGAGGTCGGCACGCGAGGTGTAGATGCCTGCAGTGTAGCCGGCAGGGCCGGAACCGATGATAAGGCAACGGGTGTGTTCCATAGTTATGTCTATTGTTTTATATTTTTTTTATTGCGTTTCTTGATGCTGAAATAGATGAGGAAAGCGGCTCCCACGACGATGACCACCGCCTGCTGCAGGCTCCAGAGCAGCCATCCGCAGGCTGTACCCACCTCCATCGGTATGCCGTAGATGTCGAGTGCCAGCTGCACCAGCACGGGATAGACGCCTATGCCGCCCTGCGAGAGGGTCATGCCCACGCTGCCGAAGAGGTAGACTACGAAGGCGGCAGTGAATCCCAGCCAGCGTGTCTGCTCGAAGGCTTGGAAGATGATGAGTCCGCCCAGGATATAGAGCAGGTAGATGACGACGCTGTAGAGGATGAAGAGCGCGGTGCGGCGTCCGCCCAGGTGCAGGATACTCTTTACGCCATCCACCATGCCTCGCACCAGTCGGTCTACGCGTCGCACCAGGCTGAAACGCAGCAGACGCTTCCAGAAGAGCTTGTAGGCAACGAATGCCGCCACGGCCAGTACCACCAGCGCGCCGGCTATCATGGCCATATTGGGCAGGTTGTCGTACTTTTCCGACAGGGTGTTGTAGAGCCAGTCTTTGGCTTGGCCGAACATGGCCAGCAGTCCGATGACTACGACCAGTGCGAATGCCAGCAGGTCGATCAGTCGTTCGGTGACTACGGTGCCGAGCGATTTCTCTACAGGGATGCCTTCGCTGGTGCGCAGGGTGGCGCAGCGCATCACTTCGCCCGCCCGCGGGAAGGCCAGGTTACCCAGATAGGCTACCACAACCGAGCCGAAGGTGTGGCCCAGCGTGGGGTGGAGTCCGATGGGGTGGAAGAGCAGTTGCCAGCGCAGTGCACGCACGAAATGGCTCAGCAGGCAGCAGGCCATGCCGATGGCTACCCAGCCATAGTCGGCTTCCAGGAATGCCTGCCATATGGCGTCCTTCTGGCTGGCGTCGAGCTTGAGCAGGAACCAGTAGATGAAGAAGACGCCGATGCCGAGGAAGACGACGAGCCTCAGCACGTCGCCCCAGCGGTTTTTGGGGGCTGACGGGGCGGATGTCTGGGGACGGAGCTCTTCGTCGGGGGCTTTCATATCCGGTTGTTCTTGGGGAAGATGACGGTGGGATGCCAGGTGGCGGCTTCTTCAGGCGTCATCTGGGCATAGGCGGCTATGATAATCAGGCTGCCCACGGGCGCCTTGTGGGCGGCAGCGCCGTTGAGGCATATGCAGCCCGACCCGCGCTCGCCGCGGATGGCATAGGTGGCGAAGCGCTCGCCGTTGGTGATGTTGTATATCTCTACCTTCTGGTTTTCGATGATGCCCGATGCTTCCATCAGGGCTTCGTCGATGGTGATGGAGCCGATATAGTCCAGGTCGGCTTCGGTCACCGTCACTCGGTGTATCTTTGATTTGAGTACTTCGATTGTCATGTCTTCAAAACAATATCCAATAAAGCAGTGCGCATACGAGCAGGGTGTAGAGCATAATGCGGCCTGCCGGTATGGGTTTCATGTAGTCGGGGTCGCTCACGTCGAAGCGGCGTTTGATGTTCATGCCGCGTTTCTTGAAGCTTTGCAGGTGTTCGCCCGTGTCCTGGTCCCCGTCGGTGCTCTGGAAGCGGGGCTGGTAGTGGAAGGTGGGCATCTCGCGTTTGCGGAAGGCGTCTTTCCAGGTGAGGCCGTGCTTGCGCTCCTCGCGGTCCAGGTCGCGGACGCGGCGCTGGAAGTAGGCGAGGTCTTCGTCGGCTGATGCCGACGACACGGGGGCATTTCCGTCGGCTGACGCCGACGAGACGGGGGCGGGGGTGGCGGAGGTGGGGGCGGGGTCCAGGGACTCGCGCAGGGCGCGTTCGTCGGCGTATTTCTGCTTCAGGGCTTCCCACTTCTCCTTTTCGGGGTCGTAGAAGCGCGGCTGGTAGCGGAACTGGCGCGGCTTGGGGGTGTAGAACATCGGCATGGCTATCAGTGTTCGCTGGTTGGTGTTCTGTGTTTAATGATCGGTGATGACCCGGTCCATGCGCACGTCGTGGGGTTCGGTGGGTATGGCGTCGAGCATCTGGAAGTCGTAGGCCAGGCCGATTTTGACGGCATGGGGTGTCGACTTCAGCAGCCGGTCGTAGAATCCGCGGCCGCGACCCATGCGGTTGCCGGCGGGGTCGAAGGCTACGCCCGGCACGGTTATGAGTTGCACAGCCTCCAGGTCGGTCCACTCGTCGCCCGCAGGTTCACCGATGCCGAACTGCTCGCCGCTGACCATGCATTCGGGGCCCGTGTACTGCCGCAGGACTAGGTCGTCGCCCTGTACGCAGGGCAGCAGCAGTGTCTTCCGGCGGTACCAGCGCTCGACGAAACTGTGTGTCTGCACTTCGTCGGCCATAGACCAATAGAGCAGCACCACCTGTGCCGCGGCGAAGTCGTGTGTGAGCTCCAGCCGGTGCATGATGATGTCGCTGCGACGCAGTTTTTCGTCGGCGGGCACGGCGCGTTTGCGCTCGCGCATCATCCGTCTTACTTCCTGTTTGTCCATTCCCGTCGGTGAAGTGAGGCTCAGAAGGGCAGGTCGTCCTCGCCCGAGGCGGGCATGGTGGGAGCCGAGGCGAATCCAGAAGCGGGCTGCGCCGGGGCGGCCGGAGCGGCAGGCTGCTGGGCCGTGGCGGCTTGGGCGGGGGGCTGGTTGCCGGCCCAGGCATAGCCAGTGGCGGGAGGCGGTATCTGGCCGGGCACGAAGGGCTGCACGCGCGAGCAGCGCAGGTCGGTGTACCAGCGCTCGTTGAATTCGCGGCTTTCGGGGGTGAAGGTCACCTGCACCAGCTGTCCCATCGGGATGTTTTTGGCCATAGCCACGCGCTCTTCGCCGAAGGCGGTGAAGGCCACCTTGCGGGGATAGTCGTCGCCGGTCTCGATGACAAAACCGCCGCGTATCCACGGTCCGCGGGCCGATTCGCCCTGCACGTCGGGTAAAATTTGGATTAATTTGCCTGTAATTTCCATGTTCGTATTTCTGTATTTGTTAATTATCAATAGGTTATTGCCTCCGGTCGGAGGTTTTCAATCGTACAAAGGTATGACTTTTCCCCAACATGGCCAAACTTTTTTTTCAACAATCCATCTGTTTTCCGTCCGCGAACGCCGTTTTTTTGATGCATCCGAAATGTTAAAATGGTAGGATGGTGGTAGGATGGTGGTAGGATGATGGTAGGATGGTGGTAGGATGATACCCTCCGGAGGGGTGGCGTCGGGGTGTTTTTTTTATTAACATGTGCAATAATTTCTGCCGGGCGTCGTTTAAGAGGGCATGTATAGAGTGAGATGTATCCTTTTGGCACTGCTGTTGGCGGCGGGTTGCACGGCGGCTACGGCACAGGACAAGGTGCGCATGGCGGCGCATCAGCAGCGGCTGCAGCAACTGTTGACGCTGGTGGCGACGGCCCCGACCGACAACGAGCGCTATCTGGCCTCGGAGGAGGCCGTCGACGCGCTGCGCGACGCGCTGGACGAGCCCCAGAGCGAGCGCTGGCGCTGGGAGCTGCCCCAGACGGCGTCGGTGCTCACCTCGCCCGACGGGCGCCTGCGGCTGTTCACCTGGGCCGTGGTGCGCGACAACGGCGAGTACGAGTGCTTCGGCGCGGTGCAGTACTACAACGAGCGCACTGAAGCCTACGAGCATCAGGTGCTGCACGACAAGAGCGACGAACTGATGAACCGCGAGGAGAGTCTGCTCACGGCCGACGACTGGCTGGGCGCCATCTACCAAGACATCATACAGACCACGGCGGGCGACCGCACCTACTATACCCTGCTGGGGTGGAACGGGGTGGACAACCTGACTGACCTGCGGGTGATAGAGCCCGTGATGATGCGTGCCGGGGTGCCGCAATTCGGCGCACCCGTGTTCCGCCGCCAGCGCAACCTGCGTCGCATGGTGCTGGAATACCGCGGCGACGCGGCTGTGCAGATGGCCTACGACGAGCAGACGGTGGAGACGGTGGAGCGTGTGCGCGTGAAGGTGAAGGGGACGAACCGCTATCGCACCGAGGAAAAGAGCCATTCGCACCGCGAGAAGATGATCATCTTCGACGAGGTGGAGCCGCAGGTGGTGGGCATGGAGGGCCTTTTCCAGTATTATGTACCCTCGGGTCTGGAGTTGGCCTATGCCTGGGTGGACGGCAAATGGGAGCTGCGCACCGGCGCCCAGGGCCGACTGACCGACAAGAAACTGAACAAGACCTTCGAGCCGCTGCCCAAGGCCGAACCCAGCTATAAGTTCTGAGACACCAGATGAGACTGACCGACATACACTATCCATCCGACTTGCGCCGCGTGGCAGTGGGCGACCTGCAGGGTATCGCCGACGAGCTGCGCGACTATATCATAGACACCCTCTCGACCCACCCGGGCCATCTGGCCTCGAGCCTCGGGGTGGTGGAGCTGACCGTGGCCCTGCACTATGTGTTCAATACGCCCGACGACAAGCTGGTGTGGGACGTGGGGCACCAGGCTTACGCCCACAAGATACTGACGGGCCGCCGCGAGCGGTTCTCCACCGTGCGCACCTATGGCGGCATCAGCGGTTTCCCGAAACGCAGCGAGAGTGAATACGACGCCTTCGGCACCGGCCACAGCTCCACGTCTGTAAGCGCGGCCCTGGGCATGGCTATGGCCAGCAAGCTGCAGGGTGACCTGCACCGCAACCACATAGCCGTCATCGGCGACGGGGCCCTCACGGGCGGCCAGGCGTTCGAGGCGCTGAACAATGTGGGCCTCTCCAAATCCAATATACTGGTGGTGCTGAACGACAACGGCATCAGCATCGACAAGGCCGTGGGCGGACTGGACCAGTACCTGACGCGTATCACCGCCTCGCGCCGCTACAACAGGTTGAAGGCCGAGGTGTGGCGCAAGCTGGACGGCAGCGAAGGGGGGCGGCGGCACGACCGCTCGCTGGGCCTCTTCCAGTGGCTCACCAGCACGGCCAAGACTCTCGCCGTGGGCGGAAGCAACCTCTTCGAGAGTCTCGGCATACGCTATTTCGGCCCGGTGGACGGGCACGACCTGCCCCAGCTGGTGGACATGCTGCAGCGTTTGCGCGACCTGGAGGGTCCCAAGCTGCTGCATGTCGTCACCACCAAGGGCAAGGGCCTGCGCCAGGCCGAGGAGAACCCGGTGGTCTATCATGCGCCTGGCCGCTACGACATACGCACGGGCGAGCAGATAAGCCAGAGCACACAGGGCAAGCCGCTGAAGTACCAGGAGGTGTTTGGCCACACGATAGTGGAGTTGGCCGAGCGCAATCCAGCCATCGTGGGCATCACGCCGGCTATGGCTACGGGCTGTTCGCTGAATCTGATGATGGAGCGTATGCCCGAGCGCACCTTCGATGTGGGCATCGCCGAGCAGCATGCAGTCACCTTTGCCGCTGGTTTGGCGGCGGGCGGCATGGTGCCGTTCTGCAACATATATTCTTCGTTTGCCCAGCGTGCCTATGACCAGATAATACACGATGTGGCTCTGCAGGGGCTGCATGTGGTGTTCTGTCTGGACCGGGCCGGCCTGGTGGGCGACGACGGTCCCACGCACCACGGCGTCTTCGACCTGGCGGCCCTGCGTCCCGTGCCGGGTCTGACCATCGCTGCACCGATCGACGAGCACGACCTGCGCCATATGATGTACACCGCCCAGCAGCCCGGACAGGGGGCTTGGGTGATACGCTATCCGCGGGGTGCCAGCGAGCACGCCGACTGGCAGGTGCCTATGGCCGAGCTGCCGGTGGGTCGTGGCCGTCAGCTGAGGCAGGGTAGGGGCGAGGTGGCATTTGTCACCCTCGGCACCGTGGGCAACGACGCCCGCCGGGTGGCCGACGAAATAGATGCCGACCTCTATGACATGCGCTTCCTGAAGCCGCTGGATACCGAGCTGCTAGACGCGATTGCCTCGCGTGGATTCCGCCGTATCGTCACCGTCGAGGACGGCGTGCGCAACGGTGGATTCGGCGAAGCCGTGCTGGCCTATCTGGCCGAGCACTCCCCTGCCGCTGCCGCAGCAGTACGCATTCTGGCTATCCCCGACGCTTTCGTCACCCACGGACCCGTGCCGCAGCTCAAGCACGATTGCCGTATCGACGCCGACGCTATGCGTGAGGTGGCGGAGTTGAAGGGGGAAGTTAAAAGTTAAAAGTAAAAAGTAAAAAGTTAAAAGTTTTAGGTTTAGGATTTAAGGTTTAAATTCTCAATTTTCAATTCTCAACTTTCAATTCTCAATTCTCAATTTTCAATTCTCAATTCAAAGCAGATGAAACGCATTCCACATACCTTCACCATTGTTTTTGCCCTTGTGGTGTTGGCGGCTGTGCTTACATGGTTTGTACCCGCAGGCGAGTTTCTGCGCCAGACGGTCGATGGTCGTGAGGTGGTGGTGGATGGTTCGTATCATCGGGTGGAGAGTGCACCGCAGACATGGCAGATCTTTTCCGCCCTCTTCAATGGTTTTGTCGACAAGGCCGACATTATAGCATTTATACTCATCGTCGGTGGCTCGTTCTGGATACTGAATCAGAGCCATGCTATCGACGTCGGCGTGATGGCTTTCCTTCGCCGTGTGCAGCGGCTGAGTCGTTTTCGCTTGGTGCGTTGTCTGGGAGTGGAAAATATCATTATCACTTTCGTGATGCTTATGTTCAGCCTTTTCGGTGCCGTCTTCGGCATGAGCGAGGAGACTATCGCCTTCGTGGTGGTGTTCATACCCTTGGCCATACAGATGGGCTACGACTCTATCGTGGGTGTCTGTATGTGCTATGTGGCCGCCCATATCGGCTTTGCCGGTGCTATGCTCAATCCATTCACCATCGGCATAGCGCAGGGTATAGCGGGGTTGCCCCTTTTCTCGGGACTCGAATACCGTCTCTTCTGCTGGGGGGTGCTGACGGTGGTCGGTATTGCCTTTGTGCTGTGGTATGCCCGTCGGGTGAAGCAGAAACCCGAGCGCAGTCCGGTCTACAGGTTGGACGACTACTGGCGCGAGCGTGCCGGCTCCGACAGCCAGTCTACCCTCACCGTGCGACATATCCTTATCCTCGTGCTGCTGCTGCTCACCGTGGTGGCGCTGGTGGTCGGGGTGCTTTCGTTCGACTGGTATGTGCTCGAGATTTCCGCTCTCTTTCTGGCTATGGGCATACTGGCGGGAGTGCTGGACCGCCGTTCGGCCGACGATATCGCCAAGCTCTTCCTGGCCGGATGCAAGGATATCCTCTCGGCGGCGCTGGTCGTCGGTCTGGCGTCGGGAATTATTTTTATACTGAAGGACGGGCATGTGATAGATACACTGCTCTACGGGCTCACACGGTCGTTGGCACGCAGCGGTGAGGTTCTGTCGTTGGCCGCCATGTACCTCTTCCAGACGTTGCTCAATGTGGTGATGCCCAGCGGCTCGGCCAAGGCGGCCCTGACGATGCCTATTATGACCCAAGTGGCCGATCTGATGGATGTGTCGCGCCAGACCACGGTGCTGGCCTTCCAGTTCGGCGACGGGTTCACCAATATGCTTACACCTACCAGCGGCGTGCTGGTGGGTGTGCTTGGTATGGCGCGCATTCCTTATTCTACCTGGCTACGCTGGGTGTGGAAGTACATTCTGGTCTTGATTGCCATCGGCTTCCTGCTGATGCTGCCTACGCTGTGGCTCCAGCTGCCGGGCTTTTAGTTGGCAGTGGGTAGTTGGCAGTGGGTAGTGGGTTGTGGTTGTTCCTGTGTGCACCCTGTTGCAAACCACTAAATATCCACTAAAACATATACCCCATCTTGATGTAGAGATTGCTGAACTTGTGGTTGTCCTGCTTGTTGAAGGCGGTGGCCCAGTCGACGCTGAGCACGAAATTGTCGTTCATGGCCACCTTGATGCCCAGTCCGCCGCCGAGGTGAGGATTGTACAGCGGGTTGTCCAGTTCGGTCTCGT
Source organism: Bacteroidales bacterium (assembly GCA_045576855.1). GTDB lineage: Bacteria > Bacteroidota > Bacteroidia > Bacteroidales > P3 > Colimorpha. The sequence goes on from JAZNHG010000012.1 coordinate 12,722, forward strand.
CGTCGGTGATGGGGGTGCCCAGGTGCGGGTCGGCCTCTACACGGCGGTAGGGCTGCACCACCATACCGGCATCGAGGAAAGGCACAAGGCCGAGGTAGAACATATTTTTCCCCAATTTGAGGCTTGCCACGCGCGTACGCAGCTCGATATTGGCGAAGGCTACGCCGGGAGCGAGGATGCGGTTGCGCATGATGCCGCGCACCGAATTGGCGCCGCCCAGCCCTTCGTAGACTACGCGCTGCATGTAGAGCTGGTTGAGGTAGGTGTTGAGATAGAAGGGGCAATTGCCCGCCAAGGTGAGCTGAGAGCCCACACGATAGGCTACAATCAGACTCTCGCCGAGGAGCGAGATGTACTGCCGGAAGCCGAGATTGAGCTTCAAATTGCCGTAGTCGGCCATTGTGCCCAGTCCGGCATAATAGGTGAGGAAGGCGTCGGCGTGGATACCCCGGGTGGGGTTCTGCTGGCGGTCGCGCGTGTCGTAGGTGATACCCCCGTGCAGGTAGGGGTGGAAGCCACCCTGTGCCTCGGCGGCGCTGATATAGCCATGCTGCACATAGTGGTCGAACAGCGTCACCGTATCGGGCAGCCACTTGGCGGTGTCCTTGGTGTAGGAGTTCAGGCGGTCGATGTCGACGGAGCCCACGGTGAAGTGCAGCAACCCGATGCCGGCGTTCCAATAGAGGTTGTGGGCTATAGCACCCTGCAGGTCGGCGCTGAAACGGAAGAGGTCGCGCCGATACTTATAGTAGGCTCGCGAGATGTAGGCGGCATCGTCTTGGCTGGCGTAGGCAGGCTTGTAGTCGGACTGGTAGCCGTTGAAGCCGTAGAAGTCGCACATCTGGTCGGGCAGATAGGTGATGTCGATGCTCAGCCGGTGACCGGGGATGAGATGCTTCGAGTCATACGAGGTGCGGAAGATACCGAAGTGCTTGGTGGTGTAGGCCGCCTCGGCGTAGAACGAATGCAGGTATTCGGGATAGGTGCTGCCGTCGCCGAAGTAGTAGATATTGGTCAGTGCACCGTACTGAAGCCCGAGGTCGGCATCGTAGGCCACGCTGGGCAGTACGCCGAAGGTCCAGCCTTGGCGGATGTGGCTTTCCTGGGCCGACAGCGACAAGGTGCAGGCCAGTAACAAAGCTGTGTATAGATACTTCATGGGTCGAATGGATATTAGGGGTTATTTCTGTTTGTTTGCTTTCTTTTTCCTGAATATGAACAGGACGAACAGTAGCAGTGCCACCACCATGATACCCATCGTGATGAGTGTGTTGGTGAGGCTCTGCGGGGCGAAACCCATGAGCAGCAGCACCGGGAAGCCGAAGGCCAACGCGGGTATGGTCTGCAGCACCAGGTTGTTGGCGGCGGGCGTTTCGAAGCGCGGGTCTATCTCGCGCAGCAGTATCATGCCGTTGCTGGCGGTGCCGGTGAGCATGCCGAACATCGAGAAGAAGCCCTCGTACGGGTAGTCGGGATAGAGGGTCTTGCAGCAGCGAAGCACGTAGAGGAAGGTGACCACGGCGCCCAGCGTGCACACCAGCACGAGGGGCAGCCAGAGGCCCTGCAGGTTGCCCATGTCGATGGCGGCTGTGCCGGCCACAATCATCACGTCGAAGCAGGTGCCGGCGATACGGTCCAGGTAGTGGTTGTTGATGTATTCGCGCTGCATCAGGTTGCGCTTGCGCAGCCGACCGATAATCCAACGCACCAGCACCCCAATCAGCGTGCCCCACAGAAAGTTGAATCCCCACACCAAAGGTTTGAGTGTGTTGACACCAAACTGGCCGAGGTCGAGCTGCTGCACACCATACATAAGCAGGAACACCAGCCCGTAGACCAGCAGCACCAGGCACAGCTGGACGGTGAATTTGTCGATTGACTCCGAGTGCGGTATCTCGCCCTTGGACTCATAGTCGGCCAGTGTGTACACGTCTTGCCACTTGGCGTCGGCCGCTTTCAGTCGGCCCCGGCGGCGCAGTATGTTCATGAATATCACGCCCACCAGGCTGCCCACGATGAAACCCGCGGCGGCGATGCTCAGTCCAAAGTCGGAGCCGTGGAATACCAGCCCCTGGCCCTCGGCCCACGAGGTGAAGGTGACGCCGAAGTTGAGCGCCTGTCCCGGCCCCTGTCCGTAGCCCATCGGCAGCAGCAGTCCGGCGGCGTAGAAGAAGTCGTGGCCGTTCCACCACAGGAAGAGCGGTACCGTGACCAGCAGTCCCACCAGTCCTTGCAGGATGTAGGTGCTGGCCGTGACGGCTCCCGTCTCCACCACCTTCATGGTCGAGGTGGCACTCTTGATTTTCTTGTTCTTCAATGCCATAGCCACAAATCCCAGACCCAGGGCATGGTAGGTGATGATTTCCATGGAATGCTTGTCGACCAGTGTGGAGAAGAATCCCAGTGGCTTGAGGCACAGGATGAGAAGTCCGGCCAGCAGGGCCGACGGCAGCAGGCTGCGACGGAAGAGCGGCACATTGCACCGCACCAGGTTGGCAACCAGCAATGCCACCACGATGATGAAAAACTGTATGAGCCATGCCCATGCCGATGGTTCTGCAAATGATGTCATGTCTTGTTCTGTTTCAGATTACTGATTTTTTTTCGAAGCCTATAACGCAATTATTTATAATTTAGTATATTTGCATTCGGATAAATGTGGCCCGAAATGGAGAAACGGATTGAAAATAAAAGACATAGGTCTATACAGGACGACGATTGGCTCTACAACCTGCTCTCGCCACTGGTACAGTACGGGTGCCGGTGCCACTACGACGGTTTTGTGGTGCGCGGAAGCGAACATCTGCCGCAGGACGCGCCCTATATCATAGCTCCGTGCCACCAGCAGGCGCTGATGGAGCCGCTGGCCGTGCTCTGCTTCGCCCCCAAGCCGCCCGTCTTTCTGGCCCGGGCCGACCTCTTCCGCAAGCCGGCCCTGCGCCGCGCGCTCACCTTCCTGAAGATTATGCCCGTCTATCGTATCCGCGACGGCATAGAGACGCTGGACCGCAACCAGGCCATTTTCGACCGTTGCCGCGAGGTGCTGCTCGACGGTACGCCCTTGTGTCTCATGGCCGAGGGGCGCCACAACAACCGGCACCACCTGCTGCCCCTGGGCAAAGGAATGTTCCGCATAGCCGGCGAGACGCAGCTGGCCCTCGCCGGGCGGCCGCTCTACATCGTGCCCACGGGCATCGACTTCGACGATTACGAGCGGCCCTACAGCAATCTGGTGGTCAATATCGGGCAACCCATCGCCGTGCGGCCCTACATGGACACCTACCGCACCAACGAGCCTCTGGCCCTCAATCAGATGCGCGACGCCCTGTCCGCTGCGCTGATGCCCCTGATGCATGATGTGCGCCACGAGGAACGCTACGACGACATCATGACCCTCTGCCATGTGCTGAACCGCCCGCTGCGGCGGCAGCAGCGTATGGCCGACACTGCCTGGAACCGGTTCCGGGTGCGGCAGCAGGTGGCTCAACGCATGGATGCGCTGGCCGAGGCCGACCGTGCCGCCTTCCTGCGGCTGGCCGATGCCGCCGCTGCGCTGCGCGACCGCTGCCGGCGGCTGGGCTTGCGTCCGCAGGTGCTGTCCGAGCACTGGCCGTGGGTCCCGACGCTGGTCCTGGCGCTCGCCGTACTGCTCGGCGTGGTGCTGCTGGTTGGCTGGCGTCCGCTCCGCCTGGTGGCCCTCTTCGCTCTGCTCTGCTATCCGCTGCCACTGCTGCCCACCCACAGGCTGATACGCCGCCGCGTGGCCGACACGCAGTTCCGCAGCTCGTTCAATTGGGGTGTGCGCTTCTTCGGCTCGTTGGCCTATGTGCTGGTCGCCGCTGTGGCGCTGGCCGTGGCCGGCTGTGGCTGGATGGACAGCCTGACGGGGCTGCGGCTGGGTGGCTGGTGGGGTGCCGTGGCGGTGGCCTGGGCCTTCGTGGCGGCACGCCTGACGGCTCCGGTGGCCACACTCCTGCGCCGCACCGCCGACAGCCTGCACTACTGGCTGCTCCGGCTCACCCGCCGTCGGCCGCTGCGCGAGGCAGAACGCCTGCGCGACGAGATTTTTCAGCAGCTGATGAGTTGAAATACAGACCGATTCGAATATTCCACAGACAATGAAAAAGATATTTCTGACCACCCTCCTGGCCGCCACGCTGGCGTTGGGCGCCGCGGGACAGGACAGCACCTATGCCCGCCGCATCATCCGCGACCTGACCGCTCCCGCGATGTATGGCCGCGGCATGCAGCATCGGGGCGACTCGATAGCCGCCGACTACCTCAGACGCGAGATGGCAGCCTGCGGCGTGAAACCCCTCGGCCGCGACTACTACCAGTATTTCCGCTTCCCGCAGACCCGCACCACTCCGCCCATAGTGCGCGCCGGATACCGCTCGCAGAACGTGTGCGGATACATCCCCGGCGAGGTGGATACCATGATTGTCTTCACCGCCCACTATGAGCACCTCGGCATGCATGGCGACACCCTCTTCCCCGGAGCCCACGACAACGCCAGCGGCGTGGCCGCCGTCATGGACCTGGCCCGCATGGTCAACCAGCAGCGCGGGCGCTACACCTATGTCTTCCTTCTCTTTGGCGGCGAGGAGTCGGGCCTCGTGGGCTCGCACTACTTCGCCGACAATCCGCTCATCTCCTTCGCCAAGGTAAAGCTGCTGGTGAATATCGACCTCTTCTGTGGCGGCGACGAGGGCTTGATGGTGGTCAACGCCAACGACCGCGCCACGGCCCCCTATGTGGAACTGCTGCAGGCAGTCAACGCCCGCGACGGCTACACGTCCAAGATAGGCCGCCGCAACAATGCGCCCAACAGCGACCACTGGTATCTCAGCCAGCATTGCCCCGCCATATTCCTCTACACCCTAGGCGGCCCCTACGGCGGCTACCACAGCCCCACCGACACCTGCGACGGCTGCGGACTGGGCAACTACATGCGATTCATGACCCTGCTACGCGCCTTCCTGGAGCGGCTGTGAGGCCGGAGGAGGGCGGAGGGCGGAGGTTTGAGGGCGGAGGATAGTTGCGCCAACCGACGTCCAACCTCATACCTCTGACCTCCGACCTCCGGCTTTCGACCTGGCCAACCTGGGTCCCGAAATGTTAAAATGGTAGGATGGTGGTAGGATGGTGGTAGGTTGATGGTACGTTGGTGGTAGGATGATACCCTTCGGGTCGGTGTTCAGTGTGTAGTGTTCAGTGTTCAGTGTCCTGCGGAAAAATGGCTTCCGCACGCATCCTACAAACTTAATACTGAATACTTAATAATGAACACTGCCCACTGAACACCGTACACTGCTCACTGAACACCACACACTGTACACTGCTAACTGAACACTACACACTGAACACTGAATAAAGCCCCCTCAGCGTGCAGTTGGATTTTGCAAGCAATAAATCGTTAAAAAATGCTAAAGCTCATCTTGCTCTTAGCCCTTTAATAATATAATGTGTTAAAAAGAAGGCAGTTAAGGCCAGAGTGCCGGCTGCGCCAAGCACTATTGCCTTAACTACTTAACTACTTACCTACTTACCTACAAAAAGAAATCAATTAAGGCACAAGTACCGACTGCGCCAAGCACTATTGCCTTAACTACTTGCTTACTTACCTAAGCAGTTAAGGCACAAGTACCGGCTGCGCCAAGCACTATTGCCTTAACTACTTAACTACTTACCTACTTACCTACAAAAAGAAAGCAATTAAGGCACAAGTACCGGCTGCCCCAAGCACTATTGCCTTAACTACTTAACTACTAACCTACTTACCTCCTCAAAATCATAACACTTTGATAAGCTCCACGTCGAAGACGAGGGCGGCGTAGGGCGGTATGTCGGCGCCGGCGCCGTGTTCGCCGTAGGCCAGGTTGTAGGGGATGTAGAAGCGGTACTTGGCGCCCTCCTTCATGAGCTGCACGCCCTCGGTCCAACCGCTGATGACCTGGCGCAGGCCGAAGTCGGCGGGTGTGCCGCGGCGGTAGCTGGAGTCGAAGACCGTGCCGTCGATGAGTCGGCCCTCGTAGTGGCATCGCACAGTGTCGCTGGCCTTGGGCTGACGGCCCGTGCCCTGCTGCAATACCTCGTACTGCAGGCCGCTGGGGGTGGTGGTCACTTCGGGACGCAGTTTGTTGCGTTGCAGGAAGGCTTCGCCGTCGGCACGTGCGGTGCGTGCGCGCTCGGCGGCCTCGGCCTGCTGGCGCTCCTCCAGCTCGGTGAAGAAGTGCTGCAGCACCTGCTGCACCTCGGCGGCGCTCATCTGTTCCGGCCGACCCTCCATCACGTCGCGGATGGCGGCGGCATAATCGTCAATGTTCAGGCTCTTTCCCAAGCCCATACCAATCAGTTGGTGGCCAATATTGTGGCCCAATGCATAGCTAAGTTTATCCATAATGACCCAATAACGGAAATATCCATATAATATTGCAACAGAAAAAGATTTTGTCATTTGCCATGTTTTGCGTATCTTTGCAGCACGAAACAAATAAAAAACCAATAATAAAAACAGCAATAAAAGCAAGAAACAGAATAGAATAAAGAGAATATAACGACATAATATAAAGCGTTTTTGCTTTTCTTAGGAGTACCCGAAAAACTGGACACTTTTCAATGTACTACCAACCAAGAAGGCAGAACGCACGCGGTTTATCCGTGTGCTTTCTTGTATGGTAGTAGGTAGTCCAGTAAATCCTCGGGTACATTGAGAGAGTTACACGGATAACTTTTTTATGATGCTCGGAAAGGCAAAGCGCCAAACACGCCAAGCCTTATGAGCACCAAGTTTTTCAACAATATCGACGCAACGCTGCTGGACAAGTTTCACGGCATCGCCTCCGCAATGGCCAACTTCGACATCTTCCATGCCGTGGTTGGCTATTTTCGTTCTTCGGGATATTTCAAACTGCGCCGGGAACTGGAATCTACGCAGGAAATCAAAATCCTTGTCGGCATCAATATCGACAACCTTTTCCGTCAGTCGCAGGCAGCTGGCAAACTTTTCTTTGGCGACAAGGAGGTGAGTCTGGAACAATACTGCGAGGATTTCCTTCGCGACGTATATCAGTCGGAATATTCTTCCGAGGTTGACGAGGGCATCCGTCAGTTTTGCACAGACATATCGGAAGGTCGCCTGCAACTGCGCATACACCCCACCAAAGACCTCCACGCCAAGTTCTACCTCTGCCTGCCCAAAAACCACAGTGAACACAGCGACGGATGGGTTATTATGGGTAGCAGCAACCTCAGCGCCCAAGGCCTCGGCACTACCGAGCCGCCTCGCTACGAGCTGAATGTGGCCATGAAAGATTATGACGATGTGCATTATTGCGAAGAGCAGTTTCAGCAACTTTGGAATGACGCTATTCCGGTGACCTTGGACGATGTGAACCATATCGTCGGGAAGACCCATCTTGCACCACAAGAGCATCAACCTACACCATACGAGCTATATATGCGTATGCTCATCGACCACTTCGGCAACCAGGTCGAGGATGATTTCATTCCACAACTGCCCGACAACTACGACAACCTCACTTACCAGCGTGACGCTGTGGTGCAAGGCTATGACATCATGATGAAACACGGCGGATGCTTCATTGCCGACGTGGTGGGCTTGGGTAAAACCGTAGTGGCTGCTATGATTGCGCAGCGCTTCATCGCCGCCAATGGCGACAATACCCGCATCCTCGTCATCTTCCCACCAGCAGTTAGAAGCAACTGGGAAGACACTTTTGCGGATTTCGGCATCAAGAACAAATACAGCCGCTTTATAACAAACGGCAGTCTTGATAAGGTCATCGAGGGCGACGGCTACGATGAGAAGGAATACTACGACCTTATCATCGTCGATGAAGCTCACAACTTCAGACACGACGGCAACGACAACTACGACCTGCTGCAACGTATCTGCAAGTCGGCCCGCCTCAACAAGGGCAATGTAAAAGGAGGCAAGCGTGTTCTCCTGCTCTCGGCCACCCCGCTCAACAACACGCCCGAGGACATCAAGAACCAGTTGCTGCTGTTCCAGGATACCGCTCGCTGCACCCTCGATGGTGTGGGTAACATCGCCGACACCTTTGCCCCGTGGATTAAGGAATTCAAAAGCCTTATGTCGCAGCGGCGCGTACTGAGTGCCGATTACCTCACCAGTCATATCGATGCTATCAATCAGGAGCTTCGTCACACGGTACTGGAGAAGGTGATGGTGCGCCGCACACGAAGCAACATACAGCACGAACCCCGTTATGCCGGCGAGATACATTTCCCGCAGTTGCTCGACCCTACCGACCGCACCTATCAGATGTCGCCCGATGTGCTGATGCTCTTTGTCGACACCTACAAGAAGTTGGTGGATACCCCCACCGCCAATCTGAAGGATGACAACCCCGAAATGTTCGACGGCAGCGGCCTCAACTATGCCCGCTATCGTGCTGTGGAGTATTGCCCATCGTATAAAGTTCCGTCAGGCAAGAAAGCCAAGCAGGTGGCCGACTCGCTGGCCGGCATCTACCAAACCCACATGGTCAAGCGTCTGGAGAGCAGCTTCGACGCTTTCCGCCGTTCTCTCCATACGCTACTCGACGCCACCAACGGCATGATCAAGATGTTCAACGAGGACAAGGTTATCATCGCCCCCGAGCTGAATGTAAAGAAACTGCAGGCCGATGGAATGGAGTTGGACGAGATAATCGAGCTGGCCATCGGCAAGGGATTCGACCAAAACGAGATAACCTTCCGTGCTGTCGACTTCAAGCCCGATTTCCTGCCGATGCTGGAATACGACGCCGAAGTGTTGGACAAACTCTGCAAACGGTGGGACAAGGTGAAAACCGACCCCAAGTTGGATCTATTCGTCAACATGCTCCAGGACGAACTCTTCGACAAAAGTAAGAACCTCGAAGGCAAGCTGGTGGTGTTCAGCGAGAGTGTCGACACCGTCAACTATTTGGAGAAGGAACTGAAAGAACGTCTGCACCGCAGCGACATCCTTGCCGTCTGTGCCAAGAACCGCAACCGTCTGCGTGAGACCATACAGGCAAACTTCGATGCAAAATACAAGAAAGAATGGCGAAACGACTATAACATCATCATCACCTCCGATGTGCTGGCCGAAGGTGTCAACCTGCACCGCGCCAATGTCATCGTCAACTATGACAGTCCTTGGAATGCCACCCGTCTGATGCAGCGCATTGGTCGTGTGAACCGTATCGGCTCCACCGCCGACGCCATATATAACTATATGTTCTATCCCTCCGACCCGGGCGATGCCATCATCAGCCTGAAGAAGAACTCGCTCATCAAGTTGCAGAGTTTCCATTCCGCCCTCGGTGAGGACACCAGAATATACTCGCACGAGGAAATGGTGCATGAATTCAAACTCTTCAATGCCGACGTGCGCGACGAGACTGACCGCAGCCTTGAACTGCTGCGCGAGGTGCGGCATCTCCACGACACCAACCCCACGCTTTACCGCAAAATCAAACAACTGCCGCCCAAGAGCCGATGCTGTAGAATTGAAAATTCAAAATTGAAAATTGAAAATTCAACAGTAACGTATCTATCGTCAGACTTCAAGAAGGCTTTCTATCTTGTCGGCGAATCAATCCGCGAACTTTCCTTCCTTGAGGCAGCTGATATCTTTTATGCTGAACCTCCTGAGAAGGCGGTGCCTTTCGGCGACAGTGAGCAGATACACTATGAGCAAGTGCAGACGGCCTTGAAACAATATACCCTCGACCAGCAACGCGAGCATCAAGACAACAAACCCAAGATTGGCAGCAAAGACAACGATGCCAAGAAAGCCGCCGCCTTCCTGCGCGAGGTGCGTCCCATGCTCGACGATGAAGGCCGTCGTACTGTCGACCGCTTGAAACAGCTGGTAGAACGCGGGACTTACAACCAGCTGGCCGACGCCCTTATCCGCATGTCGAAGAAACAAAAGAAAGAGCCGGCTCCCATCATCAAGATTCTGGAGCAACTCGAAGAGTTGGACGGCCGTTATGGCCAGCCGCATTCCGAGACGACTACCAAACAGGTTGCGCTCACCACCGCAGACATCATCCTATCTGAAACATTCAAATAAGCAACACTATGAACCCCGAAACCCTCCGCAAGATATTCAAATCACCGTTCGACTATACGACCTATAGCAACGAGATTGTCCACCGCCTTTTCGGCTGCTACGATGTGGCCACAACGCCTGAATTGCTCGACACCAACGCCGAAGACGACAAAAGCTATTTCATCGGTCAGATGGAAGATACTGACGGCCGTCTGCTCGGTTTCTTCTATACCCGTGTAGCCGACGGTGGCGATGTGCGCCGCAAGCGTGTGGGGTTGCGTAAGCTGATACAGCCTTATCTGAAATATGATGTCGATGGAGCGATAGCAGCCTTTGACGATGGGAATCATTGGCGACTGTCTTACATTTGCGACCTCAAAGAGGGCAATACCGCAGCCAAGCGTTTCTCCTATATTCTGGGTGATGAGCAGGGACAATACAAGACACCGATAGAGCGATTGGGCAAGGTGGCGGAGAAGAATGGCCGTTTCAAGCTGTCCGACCTCAGGGAGGCCTTCTCCGTTGATGCCCTCAGCAAGGAGTTCTTCGATGAATACCATCGCCATTACGACATTATCATCAATGAATTGAAGCGGCAAGGGCTTGAAGGAGCCACCATTCACGACTATGTGAAGAAGATGATGGGGCGCATTGTCTTCCTGCACTTCCTGCAGAAGAAAGGCTGGCTGAACGGCAACCTTGCCTTTCTGCACGACCTATTCTTCTTCAGTCCGCATCAAGGCGACTTCCTCGAGCAGGTGCTGGAACCACTTTTCTTTGGTATCTTCAACACCGAGAATGCCAACCGTGAGCAGCTGTTCAAGGCAAAAGGTTGGGATATGGGTTTGTTGGAAGACTGGAAAGAATTACCCTATCTGAATGGAGGACTATTTGAGCGTGATGCCGTCGATGAACAGAATATCACTTTGCCAGCCTCGCTCTTTGAGGACTTGTTCACCTTTATGGCCTCTTACAACTTCACCGTCGACGAGAACGACCCCGACGATGCCGAAGTGGGTGTCGACCCCGAGATGCTGGGCAAAATCTTCGAAAGCCTGCTGGAGGACAACAAAGCCAAGGGTGCGTTCTACACCCCCAAGGAGATAGTACGCTATATGTGCAAAGAGTCGCTCATTGCCTACCTTGCCACACAGATAGACAAATCTCAATCAGAAAGAAAAGAACAAAAAGAAAATTCTGATAGTTCTGATGGTTGCCTCAACAAGCTCGGCAGGCTCACCACTGATTGCGATAAAAAGATTCGACAATTTATAGAAACCCACGATTTCCCAACAGAATTGGAATCTTATAGAGACGTCATAGACACCGCCCTTCGCGAAGTGAAAATCTGCGACCCTGCTATCGGCTCTGGTGCTTTCCCTATGGGCCTTTTGAACGAGTTGTGGCGTTGCCGCGAGGCAATAGAAGAGACCTCATCCCGTGTAGAGTTAAAGAAAGAAATCATCGAAAACAACATCTACGGCGTAGATATAGAGAAAGGTGCCATCGACATCGCCCGCCTCCGTTTCTGGCTCAGCATCGTGGTGGATGCCGAGGAGCCGGAGCCCCTGCCCAACTTCGACTACAAGTTTATGCAGGGCAACAGCCTTATCGAGAGTTATAATGGCTTCGACCTCAGTCGCATATCGAGTAAGTTGAGAGGCGGACAATCCAAATCGATGCAGTTGGTGCTGGGTATTGATAGCCATACCAGCCGACAGAACCTGCAACGACTGTTGCGAGAGTATTTCTCCGTCACCGACCACAAGAAGAAATCCAGTATGCGACAAGCCATCAACGAAGAGGTAAAGACCCTCATTCGTGAGAGCATAGGTGGCACACCCGCATCCCTCGCCAAGTTAGAGAAGATGGATTGCTCCGCCAACCAAGACTTCTTCCTCTGGCACACCTGGTTCAAAGACATCTTCGACAACGGCGGGTTTGATATTGTAATAGCAAACCCTCCATATGTGCTTGTTCAAAATCTAGGAGTACCTGAACTCGTTGATATCTATAAAAAAAACTATTCTGTTGCTTCTTTCAAAATAGACTTATATCATTTGTTTTTAGAACTCGGACATACTCTTCTCAAAGAAGGGGGGTCTCTTTATTTCATCAATCCAACAAATTTCCTTACAAATAATTACAATCAAGCACTTCGAGATTTTCTATTAAAGAAGACGTCTATTCGAGAAATAGTCAATATAGTAGATAACGTTTTCGAAGCTAGTGTAAATACTTGCATAATAAACTTTACAAAAAAAATCAATAAAGATAATATTCTTTACTATAAAACTGGCAATATTACTGATGGACAGTTCTCAACTATTACTAGTTCAAATAATCCACAAAGCGATTATCTAACATTTGATTTCCATATTATACAACCCTTAAAAAACGATGAGGCAAGACTAATAATTGAAAAAATAAAGAGACAATCCAAACCACTATCCATCTATGCGTCAGTTAATTTTGGCATGCAGTTACGTAATAGGAAGATTTATACAGGTGATGTTATTGTTAATCCGAATCCTTCCGAGTTAACACAATACCATAAAAAGTGTTATACAGGGAAGGATATCACTCCTTACGTTGTAACATATAGTGATATATATTGTTACGCGAATAAAGAAGCACAATGTGGTGGCTGTTGGATAGAAGAAGTCCATTCGTATAAACCCAAAATACTTGTTCGACAAGTCGGCTCAACACCAATATGTGGAATTGATTTAAATGGATACAATGTTCTAAATAGCGCATTTATGATAGTTACGAAAACATTTGATCCATATGAATTACTTGGCCAAATGAATTCTCATCTTGTACGTTATTTCTGGAGTTATTGCTTTGAAGATAAGAGAAAAACCTTTCCAAAGATAAAAGGAACTTACCTTGAAAAAATTCCAATTAAGAAAAGTGAAAATGAAGATATCGCAACTATTGTTAAAGAAATAATCGAAAAAAAACAAACAAACCCGGTTGCCGATATTTCAAATCTTGAGAAAGAACTGAACAGGCAAGTCTACTCCCTCTACAACCTCACCCCCGAAGAAATCGCAATTATCGAGCAATAAAACAGCGGGGATGCCGTTAATAAAATATGGATAATATAATAATATGGGCACCGTTAGCTTTTGGTGCAATGATAGGATGGCTGTCTGTGTATTTTATTAGAAAATACAAGACATTTAATGAAAATAATCTGTTGAAAACAGCAGGTATGTACTTAACTGGTGCAGGAATAAACTCTTTGCCGTTCATCAAAGATGAGATAATCGGAGCCAGTTGCATACTATATTATATGTTAGGTTGTTCTATTGGCTTTTTTGTTCATTTGATATATCAGGTTGCAATTTCTTTTTATGTAACTAAGGGACACAAATCACTGCGAGAGTACACCCTGTTGTCCTCATGTAACCTTTCCGTGGATGAATCTTTTGAAGAAATTGAGTTGTTAAGCAAAGCCGACGCTATAAATAAAGCATACAGAATGTTCGAGAAGAAGAAAATAACAGAACAAGAATTTGTTGAAAATATAAAAAGACACATCGCTACAGCTGAAGAGTATTCGTCTATCCGAGAAAAAGGATACATTGATGATGAACCTATAATTTTCATTGAGGGAAAAGGATTAGACAAATCGTTTTCTTGTAATTAGTAATATTCACAGAATAATACAACAAATGCCATTGTGCTATGCTATGACTTTTTTTTGGTATCGAGAAACTACGAAACGAGAATTAATGGTTTAGGGCAGGCTTAAGTAAAACGTAAATTTATGGTTTTTGGAACATATATAATAGCTATAGACAAATCTCAATCTGTATGGGGACAACCTTGGCATGAAATCATTCCAATAATACTATCACAATCCGGATTAGATGTATTATCACCAAACAAAAAGTCGTATTATTGTTTTTGTAGTAAAGATTTTTCAGATTGCATTGAGATTGGTAAAGATGGCGAGTATATCAAACAACGGTTAAGTCAACTATTCAATAATGGTGTTCCCGAAAGAATGCATCTCATAAAATCTGAGATAGAATGCGGTGACAGATTCAACCATATTTATCGACCAGTGAATATATCTTCATTTAGAAATATATACGACTTCAATCCTTTACAAGATGTCCCCAAAGAATACTATAAGGATCCACCGTTAGAAAACGTCAGTGAGTATTCCAACTATGTTCGCCAATTGGAATTAATTTTAGACGAGTTATTTGACATATTTAAGGTGGTAAGTCCACATAGTCGTAATATGAGGGTGTTTGGTAATGCCATTAGAAATGTCCTTATTCTTTCATGCACAGAGGTTGATTCACTTATGAAGTCCGTTTTAAATGGCAATGGCTATAAAGTTGATAGGCCAAACATGAATGATTATAGACAGCTTATTATTCCGATGAAACTATTTGATTATACATTATCGTTTCGGTATATTAATGAAGTAGGAGGAAAAACACCTTTTGGGAAATGGGGGACTAAAGAAAATTCTAATTCACCAAGTTGGTACAAAGCATATAACCATATAAAGCATGACAGAATCAATAATTTCAAAGAGGCAAATCTGAGAAATGCAATTGAAGCAACTATGGGATTTGCAACCATGCTGATTGCCACATACGGATATCGTAACGATATTTGGAATGAGAAAATTGGTAGGATAATAGAAGTTAAAAAAGAGCCATCATGGTCACTGAAGGATTTCTATCTGCCTCCTGTAATAGGAAGTGAAGAACTTTACGTCAATCACCCTGATATTTGTAAAGGAAAGACAAATAAAAAAAGTTAGTACAAACTGGAAGTGTAGAGTGCTATATGCGCCCTTATTTAATGTGTGTAAAAAATAGAGTTCTCAAAATAAGATAAAACTCGTATCTTTGCAAATAAAGTTATAAAGCTTGTGCTGTAATATTGTATATGTTTGTTGGTGTACTGGCCATCTTATAATATCTTACATTTTCATCTTTTAATATCTGCTTTATTGTTTCAATGTTTTGTTTTGATGCTCTGACACCAAAATAAATGGCTTCAATTTTGCAAAACCTACCCATTGGTATTGGGGAATAAAAGGAATTTGTATTAGGAAGATATCCAATCAATCTAATTTCGTTTTCATATTTCCACGAATGGTTTTTAGTACAATATGCCAAATCTGAATCAATGCTATCAATATCAACATTGACCTTCTCTGATGAATTCTTATAGATTACAGGCCTAAAAAACAATGCTATGTTCTCATTGTTCACAAAACTTTCAGCAAATGAATATTTAACACAAAATCCTCTATGGTTGTCTGCATAGTGAGACCACATAAGAATGTTTTTATAGGCTTTGTTTCTCCCTTTATCTTCAGAAAAAGAACGTATTCGATAATAATCAAACGATTTCTTATATGGTGCTACATGCGTTTTTTCAGCACAACGATGTTCAAGTTGGTCTTTCCAATGCATTACAAGCGTGTCAAAAGGGTCATTAAAGGAAGATGGATGCACCAATGTGATTTCTCTGTTAATTAAGTCCGAAAGGGAGTATTCATTATATGGTCTAAACGAATATAATTTAGGATAATAATGGGATTTTACTTTTGCTGCTATGTGGTATTTCTGATAACATTTTAGAGAATCGTCGAATAATCCAGCCATTGCAAATGTTTCTCCTGCAGAAAAATAAACAGTTGTTTCTTCAATGATTTCTTTGGGGACGTTATCAATTATAAGTAGGCTAGGATTGTCAAATTCATCAGACATAATGGGTTCTATATGTTCAATAGATTCAAGTGTCCGGTGTAATTCAGCAACCGCCTGTTCCATTTGTCCATGTTCTTTATAATATTTGGATTTAAGGTAATGTAAACGATAGTCTTTACATGTCAAAGACATTGTTGCATTGAAAAAATCTTCATCAGGATACTTTCCAAGATATTGTTTGAGTATTTCAAGGAATTTTTGGAAATCAATATCTTGCTGAGTGTATTTCCCTTTTTTCGGGTTTAGTATGTATTTTTTCATAAACGAGATTTTTTTCGATTGCAAAGATAAGAATAATATTTCATAAAACCGGGCTTTTTTCAACAAAGAAAAAGTTTTGCACAAAGAACCCACAAAGAAGGATTGTATAACCCACAAAGAAGGGACAGCGAGCCAACATCGCCGAGGGATTGCCGAAGGATCACCGAAGGAATAATAAGCTTGAATGTGTGAATGCTTTAAAAATTGCGCTAATGTGTGAATGTGTTAATGCGTTAGTGGGAATGCGTGAACGTGTGAATGTGTTAATGCGTTAGTGTGCTTTATAAATGTGTGAACGTGGGAATGTGTGAATGCGCTTTAAGAATGTGTTTTTCGCTTGATTTGATTAATTTCAGCGGTGCTGACTCGCTACATATGATTTATTCAGCGGAGCTCGCAGGCATACCACAAAGCCTCTATCGAGGCAGAACGTGTAAATGCGTTAGTGAAAATACACGAGATTCCGCCGTGGGGTGACGGCAATCTGGCTGACGGGGTCTTTATAAAAATATTTTTCCAATTTCAAAAATAGTTGTACTTTTTGCATTTCGAAAAAATGGATGTATAACCACAAAATCGAAACACAATGACCATTGAACGTCCGAAATATATTGAACAGCTGATGAATGCACGTGGCAATGGATTGGTGAAAAGATAATACAGGAGAAGCGGTCCCTGCTACACATTAACGACTCTTTCAAGAAGATTTTGCTCTCGATGGACCACCAAAATATCAGACACGATGAAAATGGTATTGTCACGATGGGTCTAATGCATTTTCTGTCCGACAAAAACAGCCTGGAGGCGTAAACTTGATGTGCGAACCCTCCAAGAATGGGTCAGTTTCATTTAAAGAGAGTGCCGACCCGTCGCCGAAGGATCACCGAAGGTTCAATGGCTGATATATTTTTTCCATAGAAGGCATAATGAAGAATTGAAGTGCTAAACAATATGATTTTAAAACATCAGATTTCCATATTGTTATGTAGGAGTTATCTTTTGGTTCTATTTCATTAGTCGTTTTCTCGCCTCAGCATACAAGCAAGCTTGTCTGCATTCGGCTTAGCGAAAACGTTCCATTGCATGGGGCCAGTTTTTCGCCATGCCAAAACTCAAGTCTGTCTGCTTGCTGGCTTTGAGTACCTATACATAAAAACATTACAGCGAAAAAGCTTGGTTTGGAACATTAGGCTTGAAGTACCATTAAGTGATACATTATATCGTATTTCGATGTGTTTGGAAAATGCAATTTAGCGTAATCTAAAATATTTTTTTTGGCATTTTACCGTAATTTCTGGTTTTTTTTTGTATTTTTGCAGCCAAATTACTACGGGTATGATGGACGAAAAAATAATTCTGCAGGTGCTGGCTGAACAGCAGGAGGAAATAAAGGGATACAGACCTCAGAAGTGGGTATCCCGGATGGAAGAGTCACTTTTTGAATTTGATACCACAATGGCGCAAGTTGTTATTGGTGTACGCCGAAGCGGAAAATCCACACTTTGCCATAAGGTATTGTTGGAACGTGGCATCAGATATGGCTATGTAAACCTCGACGATGACCGCTTGGCCAACATAAAAGTCGAAGACCTGAATACTGTACTTTCCTGCGTCTATCAACTATATGGAACCGATGTGCCATATCTTGTACTTGATGAAATCCAGGATGTTGACGAATGGTATCTTTTTGTTAATCGTTTGTTGCGTACCGACCTGCATATTTTCGTTACAGGTAGCAATGCCAAACTACTCAGCGGGGAACTGGCAACCCATCTGACAGGGCGATACAATGAAATACACCTATATCCGTTTTCGTTTTCAGAGTATTGCCAATACCACCATATTGACACATTTGGCATTACTACCAAAGCAGACGCTGAGCGCAAGAGGGCTTTTATGGATTATATCCACGACGGTGGTTTCCCTGAGATGCAAGGGCTGCGTAACAAACGTGCCTATGTGCAGAGTTTGATAGAGGCAATCCTTAGGAAAGATATTCAGAAACGCTTTAAAATACGGAATATAGATGCCCTGCGGAAATTAGCACACCATCTAATCAATAACGCTTGTCAAGAAGTTAACTACGATGATTTAGCCGAACTGTTAGGCATTGCTGATAAGACGGCAAAGAAATATATTGACTACCTCAGTCAGGCTTTTCTGCTACAAATGCTGACGCGACACTCTTTCAAAAGCAAGGAGCGAATTCGCAACCAGAAAACTTATATTGTGGACACTGGATTGCAAGGCAATCGAGAAAACGCGCTTGCTCCCGAGAATCTGGGGTGGAGACTTGAAAATGTGGTATATATAGAACTGTTGAGACGGTGCGCGCATAAATACCTCGATGTTTATTATCATAAGCCCTCGCCACGGGCAAAAGAAGTCGATTTTGTAGTCTGCAATCAGAATAAAGCAGTTGAACTGATACAGGTCGCATACGAGATCGACAGTAAACGTGCATACGACCGTGAGACATCGTCGCTTGTAAAAGCCTCAGACGTGCTTTCTTGCAGCCAATTGACACTCATATCGTTTTCGCAATCGCGCGATGTCGAGATTGAGGGTAAAACCATCCACATAGTTTCCGCTTTGGAATGGCTGTTGCAGTAGTTGCGATAAAGAATAAGTAAAGTTATTACTTCAAACCAGCAGGCATTTTTTAACAGAGGAAAAGTATTTATTTCATAGAACCCACAAAGTGCTATGGCTGCCGAGCTTGATGAGACAAGGCAGGAAGAGCCCATGAAGAAGCCGCGAATAAGTCAGGCGGTCGTCTATCTTTTCCAATGATATGTAAATGTTGTCTCGTGGTTTCATTTCATGTGTCGTTGCTCGCTGCATTTGTTTTATTCAGCGGTGCTATTCACTATATTTTGTTCTATTATAAAGGTGTTCGTTACCCTTTCTGGGTCACGGCCTATGGTTCGCAGCCTTTCTGTATGCTTTGTATATGCTTTCTATATGTTTTGTATATACTTTGTATATGCTTTCTATATGCTTTCTATATGCTTTGTATATCCTTTGTATATCCTTTGTATATCCTTTCAATGCGGTGGAGATATGATGAGGATATGGTGGGTATATAGGAAAGGGTATGACGGGGCAAAGAAGGACACCGCCGAAGAATCGCCGAAGGATCGCCGAAGGATCAGCGGCTGTTCTTTTCTTGGCAACAGTTGTTTTCTCCCGAGGTGAGAAAAGGTTCTAGCGGTTTTCGGCTCTTGCCGTAGAAGACGCAAAGCCCCCGCGACATAGAGTGTGTTTGCTCAGAGGAGGTGTAATTGCGGGAGAGGGGAGTGTTGTCGTCAGTGGTTTTGTTCGGGGCTTTGGCCCATGCGCTGGCGGAGGTAGAGAATGGCGTCGATGTTGCGGGGGACTTGAAGGTCGAAGGTGCCGCTGACGATGCCGATGACATGGCCATCCCGCACGGCACGGAGTGTGTTGTAGGGCTTCATGCCACAGAATGCGGCCGAGTCTTCGCGGCGCACGATGATGTAGTCGGGGTCTTCTTTCATCAGGGCCTCGAGGCTGTAGCTCCAGCCGTCGATATCGGCAGCTATGTTGTGTCCGCCGGCCATGCGGATGATATCGTTGATGAAGGTGTTGCCGCCAGCCGTGAAATTGCCCGTGGCGCCGAAGCCCACGACATAGTAGCAGGTTGGAGGTTGGAGGTCGGAGGTCGGCTGTTGGACATCGTTTAAAGCCGATAGCTCGCGACTCAACACTTGGTTCAGGCTGTCGGCCTGGTGTTCGCGGTTCACAAGACGGCCGATGGCGTGTATGTTGTCGTAGAGGGCTTCGAACCGTGGTTTCTCGATGACGCACACCATCGGGGTGCCCATGGCGTCCATCTGGTCGGTGACTTTCTTGCCCACCATGGAGCCGCTGATGACGAGGTCGGGGTTGAGTGAGAGGATGCTCTCGATGTTGAGGTTGCTGATGCCGCCGATGGACGGTATGTCGAGGGCTTCGGGCGGGTAGACGCAGAAGTCTGTGCGACCGACGAGGATGTCTTGTGCGCCGAGGGCGTAGATGATTTCCGTGACGGCAGGGGAGAGGCTCACCACGCGCTGCGGGTGGGCGGGCACGGCCACCGTGCGGCCGTAGTCGTCGGTGACGGTGTCGGTGGTGGGGGCCTGCTGCTGCGGCCCGCCGCAAGCGGCGAGCAACAGGACAAAGCCCATAATGATGGGCTTAAAGGGGTTGATGGGGTTAATGGGGTTAATGGGCAACGTGATTCTCAACTTTCAATTTTCAATTTTCAACTTTCAACTTTCATGCGTCCTCCATGCCTCCGCAGATGGGGAGGACTACGCTCGTGATGTAAGGGCACATGTCGCTGGCCAAGAAGAGGCAGGCTTGCGCCACTTCGTCGGCTGTGCCGGGGCGTTTCATGGGGATGCGGCTGCACCAGGTGTCCATGAGTTCCTTCGGGATGTCGGCCGTCATCTCGGTTTCCACGAAGCCGGGGGCCACCACGTTGACGCGTATGTTGCGGGCGGCGAACTCCTTGGCGCAGCTCTTGCTGAAGCCTATGATGGCGGCCTTGGAGGCGGCATAGTTGGCCTGGTTGTAGTTGCCCGCGATGCCCACCACCGAGCCGATGTTGACGATGGAGCCGTGGCCTTGCCGCCACATGGCGGGCTGCACGGCTTTGGTCATGCAGAATACAGAGCCGAGGTTGGTGTGCATTACGCGGTCCATCTGTTGCTCGGTCATGCGCTTGACGGCGCTGTCGTCGGTGATGCCTGCGTTGTTGACAAGTATGTCCACTTGTCCAAAGTCGGCCAGCACTTCTTTGACGAAAGCCTGTGCCTGTTCCATGTCTGCCACGTCGCAGGCATAGCCTTTGGCTTTCACGCCGAGGGCAGAGAGCTCCTGCTCCACGGCAGTCATCTTCTCGCCATGCGAGCGGCCGCAGAAGGCCACGTCGCAGCCCTCCTTGGCGAACCGTATAGCAATAGCGTGACCGATGCCACGAGTGGCACCGGTCACGATTGCAGTTTTATTTTCTAACAGCATATCTGGACGTTAGAGAAGTTTGGCCAGTTTAGCGGCGAGGTCACCCACGCGGGTGCTGTAGCCCTTCTCGTTGTCGTACCAGCTGACAATCTTGACGAAGTTGCCATCCATGACCTGGGTGAGGAGGCTGTCGAAGATGCTGCTGTGGGTGTTGTCGATGATGTCGATGCTGACGATGGGTTCGTCGACATACTGGAGGATGCCTTTCATGGGGCCTTCGGCGGCTTCCTTGACGGCGGCGTTGATTTCCTCCTTGGTGACGTTGCGGTTCAGCTCGGCGGTGAGGTCAACAACAGAACCGTCGGGAGTGGGGACGCGCATGGCGAAGCCGTCCAGTTTGCCCTTCAGTTCGGGAATCACCAGACCCACGGCCTTGGCGGCGCCGCTGGAGGTGGGGATGATGCTGACGGCGGCGGCACGGGCGCGGCGGAGGTCGCTGTGCGGCTGGTCGAGAATCTTCTGGTCGTTGGTGTAGCTGTGGACGGTGTTCATGAGGCCGCGCTTGATGCCGAATTTGTCGTTGAGGACCTTGGCGACGGGGGCGAGGCAGTTGGTGGTGCAGCTGGCGTTGCTGACGAGCTGCATGTCCTTGGTCAGCACATTGTCGTTGACACCCATGACGACGGTGGCATCGACGTCCTCGGCCTTGCTGGCGGGAACGGTGAGGATGACCTTCTTGGCGCCGGCGTTGATGTGCTTCATCATCTGCTCGCGTTTCTTGAAGAGGCCGGTGCTCTCGACGACGATGTCCACTCCGAGGTCCTTCCAGGGGAGGTTCTGCGGGTCGCGCTCGGCGTAGATTTTCACCTTCTTGCCGTTCACCACGAGGCAGTCGCCTTCGGCGTGCACTTCTCCGTCGAAGTTGTCGTGGACGGAGTCGTATTTGAAGAGATAGGCCAGGGTGTTGGCGTCGGTGAGGTCATTGATGGCTACAATTTCCAGCTCGGGATGGGCGAGCATGGCGCGGAAACTCATTCTTCCGATTCGGCCGAAGCCGTTGATGGCTACTTTTACCATATTGATTTGTTTTTTAATGTTTTATGTTGGTTTTTATGTATATTTTCTGCCTACAAAAGTATGAAATGTTTTTTATTTGAACAAATGTTTTCAGGATTTTCTGTAATTTTGCATTCGGAACAGGGTGTGAGGTGCAGCATGCAGACACCTGGCAACGATATGGATACGACGAAAAAATGGCAACAACGTAAGCGCGATTTCCATGCTTTTCTGCGGTTGGAGAAGGGCATGGCGGCCAATAGTATTGCTGCCTATCTGACCGATTATGACCATCTGGCCCGGTATATGGTGAGTCTGGACGTGGCGCCGGAATGTGTCGAGCGGGCCCATCTGCAGCAGTTGCTGAAGGAGCTGTCCGAGGCCGACATCTCGGCGGTCAGCCAGCGGCGTATGATTGCCGGCTGGCGCATGTTCTTCAAGAGTCTGGTAATCGAGGATGCCATGAAGGACAATCCGGCCCTGTTGCTGGACCTCCCCGCCCGCGGCAAGCACCTGCCCGATGTGCTTAGCGACGAGGAGATAAGCCGCATGCAGTCCACCTTCGATTTAAGCACCGACGAGGGTACGCGCAACTATCTGGCTGTGGAGGTGCTCTACGGCTGCGGATTGCGGGTGTCGGAACTGGTGAACCTGCGGCTGTCCGACATCTACGCCGATGAGCAATGCCTGCGCATAGTGGGCAAGGGCGACAAGGAGCGTTGGGTACCCATCAACCCGCGGGCGCTGGAGCTGCTTTCGACCTATATCCATACTGTGCGCTCGCACGTGCAGACGCAGGCCGGCGAGGAGCCCTACGTATTCCTGAACCGGCGCGGACACCGGCTCACGCGGCAGATGGTCTTCCTGGTGGTGCAGCGGGCGGTGCGCGAAGCCGGCATCGCCAAGCGCGTGAGCCCCCACTCGCTGCGCCACAGTTTCGCCACCGAGCTGGTGGACGGCGGGGCCGACCTCAGGGCTGTGCAGGAGATGCTGGGGCATGCTTCGGTGGCCACCACAGAGATATATACCCACCTGAGCCGCGAAGCCTTGCGCGCCACCATCGCCACATACCACCCGCACTATGCGAAATAGGGGGGGCGGAGAATTGAGAATTGAAAATTGAGAATTGAAAATTGGGAATTGAAAATTGGGAATTGTGCTCTTTTATGAAACATTTAACATATTTTTGCTTGCAAAATCCAACTGCACGCTGAGAGGGCTTTATTCAGTGTACAGTGTGTAGTGTTCAGTTAGCAGTGTACAGTGTGTGGTGTTCAGTGAGCCGTGTACGGTGTTCAGTGGGCAGTGTTCATTATTAAGTGTTCAGTATTAAGTTTGTAGGATGCGCGCGGAAGCCATTTCCCCGCAGGACACTGAACACTGAACACTACACACCGAACACTTACCCGAAGGGGATCATCCTACCACCAACGTACCATCAACCTACCACCATCCTACCACCATCCTACCATTTTAACATTTCGGAAGCCAGGTCGGGAGCAGTGTGCAGTGTTCAGTGTTCAGTGTTCAGTGGGAGCGCAGGCGTCCCGCCTGCATGGTTGGTAGTTGACAGTGTGCAGTGTTCAGTGGGAGCGCAGGCGTCCCGCCTGCATGGTTGGTAGTTGGCAGTGTGCAGTATCCGGAAGCGGTAGCCCGTTCTTCGCTCTCATCCCGCAGGCGGGCCGCCTGCGTACCAGGGAGCGCGTTGTCTGTTCTCATCCCGCA
>JAZNHG010000013.1:0-17058 GCA_045576855.1 Bacteroidales bacterium
ATTGCACCCCCGACGACACCCCCACCGACATCCAACCGAGCCCACTTTCTATTTAACATAACCGCAAAACACCGAGTTGCAACCCACACAAAATGAGGTCAAAGCAGTACCATCTCCTACTCATCTCCTACTCTACCCCTACTCAACGCCTACTAATCTCCTAGTTTTGTAGGAGTTGAGTAGTCGAAGAATAGGTGTTAATAAAAGTTAAAATAGGGGTTGCTACCTTCCTGACCCCATGCCGACCCGGAGCCGTCTGCGGAGGACACAGCAGTAGGATTGTCCAGATTTCGGGGCAAAATATCCCCAGGCCGAAGCGAAAACGAAAGAAAACAACGGAACGGACAGCACTTGTCCACACGAGCAACCGCTGGCAGCCCGCCGACCAACGGCAAAAGAACAAGGGACAACCTGATAAAGATTGTCCCTTTTTTAGGTAGCGGGGGAAGGATTCGAACCGACGACCTCCGGGTTATGAGCCCGACGAGCTACCACTGCTCTACCCCGCACTCTCTTATTTCTTAGCCCCCTTTCGGGCTTCCGAAATCGAGTGCAAAGATACAAACATTTTTCCGTCCCACCAAATTTTTCTTGAAAATATTTTTCTATCCGCTGATTATACGTGGATTGTGTACCACCATCTGCGCCCAAGTCCGTCATGCAGATACTCCCCTACCGAAGGTCTGCCGGCCGTTTTTGGTCCTTTCGATGATGGTTGCGACACCAACGCACCCCAGCAAATTGCGCCCGAGGGCCGACCGCACTGGATTTGGCCGCTATCAAGGGTACGGGCCATGGGAAACCAGACCGCGGTGGCAGTCATGGGTCTACCGCCCCAATGGCGGATGACCGACCTCGACCAGGGAGCAAACAGGACGGTGGACACACGCAACAAGCGACACAGTAAGACTCACTGAATGAGCAGAATGCAGAAAAAGATACGGCATATTGACTGTAATTCAGGAAAAATGTGTATTTTTGCATTTTATTTTTAGATATAAAAACGATATATATAATATGGCAGAACTAACTGAGCAAGAACAGATACGCCGCAATTCGCTGGCCGAATTGAAGAAGCTTGGCATCAACCCCTATCCCGCCGCCCTCTACGAGGTGAACTGCAAAAGCGCGGAGATACTGGAGCAGTATCCGACGGACAACAGCCTGTACCAGAACGTGAGCATCGCCGGCCGCATCATGAGCCGCCGCATCATGGGTGCCGCCTCGTTTGTGGAGCTGCAGGACAGCTACGGACGCATACAGCTGTATATCAAGCGTGACGAGATTTGTCCCGGCGAGGACAAGACCCTCTACAACACCGTCTTCAAGCGTCTGCTGGACATTGGCGATATCATCGGTGTGACGGGCTATGTGTTTGTTACCCAGATGGGTGAGACCTCCATCCACGTAAAGAACCTCACGGTGCTCAGCAAGAGTCTGCGCCCCCTGCCCATCGTCAAGGAGAAGGACGGCGTGGTGTACGATGCCTTCAGCGACCCTGAGCTGCGTTACCGCCAGCGCTATGTGGACCTCATTGTCAACCCACAGGTGCGCGAGACCTTCGTGCAGCGTGCCCAGATAGTGAACACCATGCGCAACTACTTCAATGAGCAGGGCTACCTCGAGGTGGACACCCCCGTACTGCAGAGCATCCCCGGCGGTGCCGCCGCGCGCCCCTTCGTGACGCACCACAACGCGCTGGACATCGACCTCTACCTGCGTATCGCCAACGAGCTGTACCTCAAGCGTCTCATCGTGGGTGGATTCCCGGGCGTGTACGAATTCAGCCGCAACTTCCGCAACGAGGGCATGGACCGCACCCACAACCCCGAGTTCACGGCTATGGAAATCTACGTGCCCTACAAGGACTACAACTGGATGATGACCTTCACCGAGAATATGCTGGAGCGCATCGCAGTGGCGCTGCACGGCGACACGAAGGTCAACGTGTGGGGCAACGAAATCGACTTCCGTCCGCCCTTCCGCCGCGCCCCGATGTGCGAGCTGATTAAGGAAGAGACCGGCGTCGACGTGGCCCCGATGAGCGAGGAGGAGCTGCGCGAAGCCTGCAAACGCCTCGGCGTGGAGACCGACTCCACTATGGGCAAGGGCAAGCTCATCGACGCCATCTTCGGCGAGAAGTGCGAGGGCAAGCTCATCCAGCCCACCTTCGTCACCGACTACCCCATCGAGATGTCGCCCCTCTGCAAGCGCCACCGCGACAACCCCGAGCTCACCGAGCGCTTCGAGCTCTTCGTCTGCGGCAAGGAGCTGGCCAACGCCTACAGCGAACTGAACGACCCCATCGACCAGCTGGGCCGCTTCCAAGAGCAGCTGCGCCTGAGCGAGAAGGGCGACGACGAGGCGATGTTCATCGACATGGACTTCGTGCGCGCGCTGGAGTATGGCATGCCGCCGACCTCCGGCATGGGCATCGGCATCGACCGCCTGGTGATGATGATGACCGGCGCCCAAAGCATCCAGGACGTGCTCCTCTTCCCGCAGATGAAGCCCGAGGTGCACGAGAAGTCGACCGACGACGAAGGTGCCGACCTCACCGCCCACGGCGTCGACGAGGCCTGGGTGCCCGTGCTGCAGAAGGCCGGCGTCAAGACCTACGAGCAGTTGAAAGCCGCCAATCCCAACAAGCTCTTCAACGACCTCGGCGGCATGCGCAAGAAGCTGAAACTTGACATACCCGCCCTCAAACGGGAGCAGTTCGACGCCTGGCTCAACGACTAACGTCTTTTCACAATGCGTCATCGGTTGATAGCAATGCTTGTCCTCATGCTGACTTGGCTGCCAGTATGGGGACAAGTTAGTATTTGCTACGACTTCGAGGACGCAACTCCCAACGCACGTCCCTTGGGCTGGGGGGCACTGCCCAACCTCGACTTCCACTATGTGGGTATCATCGAGGGTGTGGCGCATACCGGCAGCAAGTCGCTCTACAACAACGGCACCACCTGCTTCACCATCATGCCCGACGAGGGCATTAACTACGGCGCCGACAGCGTCTGGCTGACTTTCTGGTACAATTTCCACAACAACACCGACTTTTTCGAAGTCGGCTACCTGACCGATGCGACCGACAGCTCGACATTCCATGTGCTCGACACGGTGCATGAATGGAGCCAAGAGTGGCATTTCCATGCCGTCGACCTCTCCTCGGTGCCCACAGGGGCTCGGATTGCCTTTTACGGACACGACATTTTCAGTTCTGACGGCACCTTCTGGCTCGACAACATACACCTCACCTCGACACCCTGCGCGGCCTGGGGGCTGAGGGTGGCCGAGAACAGAGAGGACTCGGTGCGTCTGGAGTGGGAATCGGCAGGCGATCCGATGGTCACGCTCACAATCAACTGGAACACGGACTACAGTGTCAACGGCAACAGCTTCACCTTCGCCCGCGACCATTATAACAGCTTCATGTCCGAGCTCATTGCCCAATGTCCTTATTCTGGTTGCATGACGATACAGCCACATAGCCAAATGTATATCCCCCGTTACCGCGAAGGGCCATGCCTCGACGTCACCGATTACAACTCGTATTCATACTCGTCGTACTCGTCAATGGCTGTTCCCTTCTATGGGACTCCTGTCGAGCCGTATCTCCACATGGGCACCTATACCACCACAGCCTCTGGAGTATCAGGCGTATTTGCTGGGTCGCACACCGTCAACACCAACCCCAGCTCCGACGGCGGCGGCATGATGGTGTTCCCACGAACCATACCGCCGGGCGACAACGTCACCCTGCGTCTCGGCAACCGATTGGGCGACTGGGAGTCAGCTTCGGTGCTCTACACCCTCACCGTCGACACAAACGTGAGCGACTTGCTGGTGATGAAGTACACCGTTGCGATGGCCTTCGGCACGTTCCAAGGTCCAGAGGAAGCCTACCGCAGCGACACGTTGCACCCCGCCTGGTTCCGCATCGAGCTGCTAGACGATACTTCGTCACCCTGCCACCAGTTCTACATCGATGCTTGGGACACCGCAGGCTGGGACGAGATGAACAGCATGTACAAGCGGCGCAACTTCACCGGCATGGCCTTCGACCTCAGCCCCTACCACGGGCAGCGGCTACACCTGCGTGTCACCACCTGCGACGGTGCCGTCAACAACCGCTGGTGCTACGCCTACTACAACTTCGAATGCCTCAAACGCGACGCCCATATCGACAGCTGCACGACCGAAGACAGCGTCACCTTCACCATGCCCTACGGCTTCAACTACCGCTGGTGGCGCGACGGCGAGACATCCACCTACAGTACCGAGCAAAGCATCACCGTGGCCACCGATTCAACACACTACTTTTGCGAGCTGACCGACCGCTTCAACCCTGGATGTAGCCACACCATCTCGCGATGGGCGTTAGCGCGACCGCAACGATGGGAGCACGACACTGTGGTGGAGAACCAGCTACCTTACACTTGGCATGGTATCACCTTCACCGCCGGTGGCGATACCACGCTCATCCTGCCCTCCGCCAACGGCTGCGACACCGCCCTAACCCTCCACCTGCATATGTGGCCCAACCAAGACATCCGCATAGAGCACCGCGTATGCCCCGGTGACTGGCCCGTCGATTGGCAGGGCTACACCTTCACCCGACCCGACAGCGTCACCTTTACGCTCACCGACAGCCATGGCGCCGACAGCACGGTGACGCTCGTGGCCGTCGAAGCGCTGACCTATGAGGTGAACGACACCGTGGTGATTTGTCCCGGAAGCCCTTTCGAATGGGGCGGCATCGACTACGGCGGTCCCACGACGTTCGACACCCTGCTGACCTCAGTCGACGGCTGCGACTCGTTGGTACATGTAACACTCGCCCTGCGCGACAGCACCTTCACCCTCCATGTCCTGCATAGCATCGACCAGCAGCACTGGTCCGACACCCTCCCCATCGTCATCTGCAGCAACCAGACGTTGTATGTCGTCGACTCGACGGAGCGGAGCACCGCTTGGCAGTGGTCCCTGTTTGGCGAGCAGGGATATATGCGGAACGAGGAGTTCTCGTTCAACGACACATCGTTTCTTATCCACACCGACTCCCTGACGCTCATCGCCACCAGCCCCGGAGGCTGCAACGACACGATACAATGGCCCGTGGTGGTGTTCCCCTCCCCGACCGCCGAGTTCATCTGGACCCCGGCACATCCTGCCGACATATCGCCGGAAGTGCAGCTAATCAACCAATCGCAGCCCGATAGCTGCCAGTGGATGTGGCTTATACCCAGAGGGACTGAAAGCACCGAGTACGACAGCTTGAACGCCCACGAGCCTGTCTATCACTGGTCGGGTTACACCACGCCCGGCGAAGTGGAAGTGCAACTCGTGGCCTACCTTACCCAGCAACACGACACGCTGGTTCACACCTGTATCGACACTGTGAAACATGCAATCGAGATAGTCACCGCATGGCTTGATTTTCCCAATCTGGTCACCCCCAACGGCGACGGTGTCAACGACCGCTGGGAGGTGGTGAACCTGGTCGAGATAGGGCTGTATTCTGTCAATGAGCTATGGATATACGACCGCTGGGGAAAGCTCGTATTCCATGCCCGCGACATCAAACGCCACGAGCAGTTCTGGGACCCCAACAGCCCTCGCTGTCCCGACGGCACATACTATTACCGCTTCCTGGCACGTAGTCCTTACGGCCTCGTGCGCCGCCAAGGTGTCATCGAAGTACTCCGTTGATTTACCAAACAACTATGATAAAGCAATTCACATTCAATCACTTCGAGGTAAACTGCTACCTCATTATTGATACAGCCACCAAGCAGTGCGCCATCGTGGACCCTGCCTGCGAAGCTTCGTTCGAAGATGCACAGCTGACGCAGTATATCGAACAGGAACAACTCACGGTGACCAAAATTCTTTTGACCCATGCCCACGTGGACCATATCGCAGGGCTGCGGCAGTGCTGTGAGCATTGGCACCTGCCCGTCGCCATGCACGCCGAGGGGCGCAAACTGCTGCGCCAAGCTGAAGCCTGGGGCTCGATGATGGGCTTCGCGGTGGACAATATGGGCGACCTGGAGGTGGTGGAGCTCAACGACGGCGAGGTGCTGCACGTGGGCGCCATCGAGGTGGAATGCCGTTACGTGCCGGGGCACTGTCCGGGGAGCCTCTGCTTCGTGGTGCCGGACGAGAAGGCGGTGTTCACGGGCGACGCCCTCTTCCACTACAGCATCGGCCGCACCGACCTGCCGGGCGGCGACTACCCCACCCTCATCGAGAAGCTGAAGACGCGCATCCTGACCCTGCCGGACGACTACCGCGTGCTCCCCGGCCACGGCATCGAGAGCCTCATCGGCAAAGAACGGAAATACAACTCGTTTTTGAATGCGTGAATGTGGGAATGCGTTAATGTGTTAGTGCTGACGCGTCAAATACTAACGCAATAACACAATATCACAAAAACACAATATCGCAATAACGCACTAACACAATAACGCAATAACGCAATCTAATATGGTAAAGATAGATTCCAGTTGGTATGAGGTGCTGAAGCCGCAGTTTGAGGCACCCTATTTCGCCGAGCTCAAGAACTTCCTCGTGGCCGAACGGCAGCAGTACACCTGCTACCCGCCGGGCAGCAAGATATTCGCCGCCTTCGACCATACGCCCTTCGACCGCGTGCGGGTGGTCATCCTGGGGCAGGACCCCTATCATGAGCCGGGGCAGGCTATGGGTCTCTGCTTCTCGGTGCCGCAGGGGGTGCAGGTGCCGCCCTCGCTGGTCAATATCATAAAAGAGATTAACGACGACCTGGGCACGGCTGTACCCACCACCGGCGGCGACCTCACGGGCTGGGCCGACCAGGGGGTGCTGCTGCTCAACGCCACCCTCACCGTACGCGCCCACCAGGCGGGAAGCCACCAGCACCACGGCTGGGAGCAGTTCACCGACGCCGCCATCCAGGCCCTCGCCGAGCGCCGCCGCGGCCTGGTGTTCCTGCTCTGGGGCAGCTATGCCATAGCCAAGCGCAAGCTCATCGACCCGCAGCGGCACCACGTGCTCACCGCACCCCACCCCTCGCCGCTGTCGGCCTACCGCGGATTCTTCGGGTGCCGCCACTTCAGCCGCGCGAACGAGATTCTGGTCCAACAGGGTCAGACTCCCATCGACTGGACGCGTATCGGCTGACCATGTCGCCTCCACCCCCGGTCTGCATCCCCTCGACACGGCCCCCCAGGGGTATCATCCTTGCACCAACGATGCATCATCCTTGCACCATCCTTGCACAATCCTTGCATTTTAACACTTTTAGTGCTACTTTTCAGCAGGGGTGTTTTATCGTTGGTTTCATCAAAATTTGTTAAATAATCTTAAATCTTCACCTTTTTTGCTCCACTTTTCGGAAAGGTGTGTATCTTTGCAGTCGGAATGATATCAAAACAATATCACAATAAAGCATAATAAACCACTAAAAATAAACAACATGGAGACAAAAGAAAGAGTAAAGAAGATGACCGTATGGAACAACGGTTTTGTGCAACTGCTGGTCAATTTAGCACTGCTGGCGCTGACGGTATGGCTCTGCGTCCATTGGGGCGAGACCACCACCCTGGGCCAGGGCATCCTGATTGGTGTGCTGTGGGTGGTGTGGGGTCTGCACATCGCCGGCTTCAAGATGATGGTCATCCAGCCCAACCACGCACGTGTGCTCACCTTTTTCGGCCGCTATGTAGGCACTGTGCGCGACAACGGATTCTTCTGGACCAACCCCTTCTACCTGCGCAAAAAGATGAGCCTGCGCGCCGACAACATGGACGTGGAGCCCATCAAGGTGAACGACCGCAACGG
This sequence comes from Bacteroidales bacterium, assembly GCA_045576855.1. Classification (GTDB taxonomy): domain Bacteria; phylum Bacteroidota; class Bacteroidia; order Bacteroidales; family P3; genus Colimorpha. The sequence goes on from JAZNHG010000013.1 coordinate 7,825, forward strand.
CAACCCCATCATGATTGGTCTGGTGCTGGTGTGGCGTGTGGCCGACACCTACCGTGCCTGCTTCGACATCGAGGCCGAATCGTACCACAACTTCGTCGCCGTGCAGAGCGACTCGGCGCTGCGCAAGCTGGCCAGCCTCTACGCCTACGACAACCTGGAGGACCCGAACGAGGTGACGCTGCGCAACGGCGGCGACGAAATCAACCGCCGCCTGGAGCAGGAAATCAGCAAACACCTGGAGATTGCCGGCATCGAAGTGGTCGAGGCCCGCATCAACTATCTGGCCTATGCCCAGGAGATAGCCAGCGTGATGCTCAAGCGCCAGCAGGCCGAAGCCATCATAGCCGCCCGCGAAAAGATAGTGGAGGGCGCCGTCTCGATGGTGGACATGGCGCTGAAGAAACTCTCCGCCGGACATGTGGTGGAGATGGACGAGGAGCGCAAGGCCGCTATGGTGAGCAACCTGATGGTGGTGCTCTGCGGCGACGAAGGCGCCAGCCCCGTCATCAACACCGGCAGTATCTATTAAAAATGAGAATTGAGATGGAAGAGATACTGAAAGTGGAAGGTCTATGCAAGACCTTCACATTGAGCCGCAAGCAGCAGAAGATAGAGCATGCCGACACGCGCCGCAAGGTGGCGGTGGACAACCTGACCTTCGAAGCCTACCGCGGCGAGATATTCGGCCTGCTCGGTCCCAACGGTGCCGGCAAGACCACCACCCTGCGCATGCTGTCCACACTAATACGCCCCGACAGCGGCGACGCCTGGCTCGACGGATGCTCCGTGATGAACAGCCCCGCCGAAGTGCGCTCCAAAATAGGGTTTCTCACCTCCGAACTCAAGCTGGAGGACTTCTTCACACCCAACTATCTGTTCGACTTCTTCGGCCGCCTGCACGGCGTCGACGAGAGCACCTGCGCCCAGCGCAAGGCCGCCATGTTCAGCCGCTTCGGCATCGACCGCTTCGCCGAGGTCAAGGTGGCCAACCTCTCCACCGGCATGAAGCAGAAGCTCTCGCTGGTCATCTCGCTGGTACACGACCCCGAGGTCATCATCTTCGACGAGCCCACCAACGGACTCGACGTGCTGACGGCCCGCACCGTGACCGACTACCTGCAGGAGTTGCGTGCCGCGGGCAAGACCATCATCCTCTCGACCCACATCTTCAGCCTGGTGGAGCGGCTTTGCGACCGTGTGGGCGTCATCATCGACGGCCGGCTTGTGGCTTGTGGAGCCCTTGCCGAGGTGTGCGACGGCATGCCTATCGAGGACCGTTTCTTCGAATTGTACAAAGAAGTGAAAGGAGGTGAAGAATGAAAAAAAGCAACACTTGGACTATCATCAGCAAAGAGTTTGCCCGATTCTTCGGCGACCGCCAGTTGCTGTTCACCACGGTCATTATGCCGGGCCTGCTCATCTATGTGATATATAGCCTGATGGGGGTAGGCATACAGCAGATGGTCACCGAGGGACAGGACGAGACAGTCACCCTCACAGTGGAGAATATGCCACAGAGCATGGCCCCCATGCTGAACACCATCGACAGTAGTATGGTGATTTTGGAGCAGCCTTTCGGTGACGACGACATCGCTCAACTGGAGGAGAAAGACATCAACGCCGTGCTGCTACGCTTCCCCGAGGGATTCGACCAACTGGAGGCACCCGAACCCGGCCTGCCAGTACCCAACGTGGAAATCTATTACAACTCCACCAACAACGCCTCGTCGCGCGTCTACTACACCCTCAACTCCCTGCTGTCCAACTACGGACGGCCCTTCACCATCAACGTGCCGCAGAGCGAGGAGCAGCGCTTCGACCAGGCCAGCGACGAGAGTATCGGCGCCATGATTTGGAGCAAGATGCTGCCCATGCTGATTATCATGATGCTCTTCAGCGGCGTCATGGCCATCGCGCCCAGCAGCATCGCCGGCGAGAAGGAGCGCGGCACCATAGCCACCCTGCTCGTCACCCCCATGCGGCGCAACGAGCTGGCCCTGGGCAAGATTATCTCCCTCAGCGGCATAGCCCTACTGAGCGGCATCTCCAGCTTCATCGGCATCGCCCTGTCGCTACCCAAGATGGTCAGCGGCGAGGGGGTGGACTACTCCAGCCTGGGCTTCCACTACACCACGGCCGACTACGTAGCGCTGCTACTGGTCATCTTCGCCTCGGTACTCATCATGGCCTCGGCCGTCAGCATCCTCTCGGCTTTGGCCAAGGATGTAAAGAATGCCGGCACAATGGTGACGCCCTTCATGCTGGTGGTCATGCTGGCCGGCCTGCTGCCGATGTTCCAGAACGGCGCCTCAGAGAACCTGCTGGTTTACCTCATCCCCTTCTACAACAGCATTGAGGTGATGGTGGCCGTCTTCGCCCACGAGATACAATGGATGCCCGTCATTGTCACCGTCTGCTCCAACATGGTCTATACCGGCATTGCCGTTTGGGGTCTCACCAAGATGTTCAACAGCGAAAAAGTGATGTTTGCCCGATGAAGAAGAACTTTGCACTGCGAATCGACTCGGAAGTCTACGACGCCATCGAACGGTGGGCCGCGGACGAGTTCCGCAGTACCAACGGGCAAATAGAATGGATTATCGCCGAGGCACTCAAGAAAGCCAAACGTTTCCCTAAACAGATGAAGAAGTTAACCATCCTGATACTGATGTGTCTGGGCCTGTCGGCCCAGGCACAGTGGTACGACGCGCTGAGTCAGAAGACGGGCCTCGTACTCAGCCTCCACCTCACCGATACCGCCGTCAATCTCTACAGCCCCCTGCAGAGCGCCGACCCCATCCCCGCCAGCCAGTGGAGTCTGAGCGGCGACACCCTCAGCATCCACTGCAAGAGCATCGGCTTCAAGGCCGTCCTCGTGCGCCGCGACAGCACCCTCGTGGGCTACTGGAAGCAGGGCCTCCTCAAGGAGGACATCACTTTCTATCCCACCGACACCCTCTTCAGCCTGAAACGTCCGCAGACGCCGCAGCCACCCTACGTCTTCGAGGAGCAGACCGTCAGCACCGACTACACCGACAGCCAGGGCAACCCCGTCCATCTGGAGGGCACCCTCACCTACCCCCGCGCCGACAACCCTAGCCCCCGTGCCGACGGCATCAGCCGTCGGCCCTACCCCACCCTGGTGCTCGTCAGCGGCAGCGGCCAGCAAAACCGCGACGAAGAACTCTTCCAGCATCGTCCCTTCCTTGTGCTAGCTGACTACCTGGCCAGGCATGGCATCGCCGTGCTGCGCTACGACGACCGCGGCGTGGGTGCAAGCACCGGTCCTCTCGACAGTGCCGACACGCGTCTCTTCGCCGAGGACGCCGAGGCCATGCTCCGCGCCCTGAAGGGCAACCCGCACGTCGACCCAACCCGCCTCGGCATCGGTGGCCACAGCGAAGGCGGCGCCATCGCGTCAATGGTGGCGGCACGCAACAAGGATGTAAAGTACGTGGTGATGCTGGCCGGACAGGGCTGCACGGGACTTGACGTGATGCTGCAGCAGAATGAAGCCATCTACCGCGCCGCCGGCCTCAGCGAGCGTCTGCTCGCCGTACGCCTGGCCTGCATGCGCGAAATGTTCAGCCTGCCCGTCGGCAGCAAGCAGAAGGACTACAAGGCCGTCATCGACCGCCACACCGCCGGCCTCACCAAGGCCGAGGTCGACAGCATCGGCCTTGGCCGTGGCAGCGCCACCGCCATGAAGCAGCAGCTCGAAAGCCGCTGGATGCAAGCTTTCCTCACCCTCGACCCAGCGGAGTATCTACCCACGGTGAAGGTGCCGGTACTGGCCCTGAACGGCACCAAGGACCGCCAGGTAGTCTGCAAGCCCAACCTGCAGCGCGTCAAGGCCCTCTGTCCGCAGGCCGACTGCCGCGAGCTGCCGGACCTCAACCACCTATTCCAGCACTGCACCACCGGCGGCACCGACGAATACCTCCTCATCGAGGAGACCTTCGCCCCCGAAGCCATGCAGGCCATCGTCGACTTTATACTGAAACAATGAACAAGCCAGCCCACGAGCGTCACCGCTCGCTCTACACCACCTTCGTCATCGGCGCCGCCATCGTCGTCGGCCTCTGCTTCCTCGCACTGATGCGACTGCCCGGCAACTCGCTGGCCACACGCCTCGGCCTCGCCGCCGTGGTGATCGTGGTCAATATCTTATTTGCGCTGATGATGAATGTCTACCCGCGTCTGGAAGGTGAGGGAAAGCCAAGAAAAGCACTCCGAAAGCCACTGGTACCATCCATTCCCGACCCCGACGGACTCCGCTGGATCACCGCCGGTGCCTGGACGTTGTGCTTCGCCCTGATGTGGCTGGCCATCACCGCCTACATCCTGCACGGCCACACGGTCTGGACTCTCATCCTCCCGCTGGCCTTCCTCCTGCTGGTCATGGCCGCCGTCGACCTGACAGTCAACATCCGCCTCTTCCGTGCCGCCGGCCGTCCGGTGACAGGGTTGGTAGTCCTCTACACCCTCGGCGAACTCCTCGACATAGTGTTGTTCTTCTGCTAGTTGTCCTCCACGGCGCCTTTGATCTGCACCTTGGTGATGCCCTCGTCGATGATCGGTCTGACGAGGGCTTTCATCTCTGCGGGGCTGAACTTCTCCAGGCCCTGCATCGGCGTGGCGCGGTCGATGGTGTAGACCATCCACTCGCGGGGACGCAGCAGCCGCACGATGTCCATCAACCCCTCCACCACCTCGGGGCGCGACGAGTCAAATCCGTTGCCCCGCAGCATGCAGGTCTGCAGCACGAAGTCACCCTCGAAGCGTTTCAGGGCCTCGACCACGCGGGCCACGTCGTAGCCCGGTGCCGGCATGTTTATCTTCTCAATCAGCTCGTTGGTGGGGGCGTCTATCTTCATGATGGGGTTGTCTACCCGGCGCAGCGCCTCAAAGACCTGCGGCAGGTGCACCCGCGTGGCGTTGCTCAACACGCTCACCTTGGCCTGCGGGTAGTGCTGGTCGCGCAGACGCAGCGTGTCGTCGATGATCTGCGGGAACTCGGGGTTCAGCGTGGGCTCGCCGTCACCGCTGAAGGTGATGCTGTCCACCGGCGTACCCTCCTTCACCAACTTGACCAGCATCCGCTCCAGGTCGGTGCGCACCTTCTCGGCTGTGGGCAGCACGGTGTCGTTGCGCCCGTCGCGGTTCCAGCCGCACTCGCAGTAAATGCAGTCGAAGTTGCATATCTTGCCCCGTTCGGGCAGGAGGTTGATGCCAAGCGAACTGCCGAGCCGCCGGCTGAATATGGGTCCAAATACTGTCTCTTCGCGTATCATATCCGGTTATTTTTTATCCTTATTAACGCACTTTCCTACCATAAAATTGTATCCCGTCGTACAAAAAAGGAGGGCGCTCCGACTTTCGAAGGCCCTCCGATGGGTGTATCCAATGTGGATTAAAGCTTGTCGTTCGAGCCAAGCACGTTGACAATCTTGTGGATGTACATCTTCTTCATGCTCTCGCGGGCAGGTTTCAGATACTGACGCGGGTCGAAGTGGTCGGGATGCTCAGCCAGGTGCTTGCGGATGGCGGCGGTCATGGCCAGACGGCTGTCGCTGTCGATGTTAATCTTGCAGACGGCGCTCTTGGCAGCCTTGCGCAGCTGCTCCTCGGGAATACCCACAGCAGCCTTCAGGGCGCCACCGTTGGCGTTGATGGTGTCCACCTCGTCCTGCGGCACCGAGCTGGAGCCGTGGAGCACGATGGGGAATCCGGGCAGCTTCTTCTCGATAGCCTCGAGCACGTCGAAGGCCAGCGGCGGGGGCAGCAGACGGCCCGTCTTGGGGTCGACGGTGCACTGTTCGGGCTTGAACTTGTAGGCGCCGTGGCTGGTGCCGATGCTGATGGCCAGCGAGTCGCAGCCGGTGCGGGTGGCGAAGTCGATGACCTCTTCGGGCTTGGTATAGTGGCTCACCTCGGAGGCCACCTCGTCCTCTACGCCGGCCAGCACGCCGAGCTCACACTCCACCGTGACGTCGTACTTGTGGGCATACTCCACCACCTGACGCGAAATCTTGATATTTTCCTCATAGGGCAGAGCACTGCCGTCGTACATCACCGAGCTGAAGCCCATGTCGATGCAGCTCTTGCAGGTCTCGAAGCTGTCGCCGTGGTCCAGGTGCAGCACTATCTGCGGATTGGGACAACCGAGCTCCTTGGCGTACTCGACGGCACCCTCGGCCATGTAGCGCAGCAGGGTGGGGTTGGCATAGTCGCGTGCGCCCTTGCTCACCTGCAGGATGACGGGGCTCTTGGTCTCGACAGCAGCCTGGATGATGGCCTGCATCTGCTCCATATTGTTGAAGTTGAAGGCGGGGATGGCGTAACCGCCATTGACGGCTTTCTTGAACATCTCGCGGGTGTTCACCAAGCCTATTTTCTTGTAATCTACCATATTGTTGTTGTTTTAATTGTTGTTGATTTTGATTTTGCAAAAGTACATATTATATTTTACATGGCAAAATTTATTTCTCGAAGAGGCCGAAGACGGCGGCGCCGCTGCCGGTCATACTGGCATAGAGGGCGCCGCGGCGGTACATCTCCTCCTTGAGGGCGGCGATGGCGGGGTGGGCGGGGAAGACCGAAGCCTCGAAGTCGTTGACGATAAGGTCGCGCCACTCGGCGACGGGACGGCGGACGGCCTCGCGCAGGTCGGGCCGAGGCTGGCCGAAGCGCGACCGGTCGATTCCGGCATAGGCTTCCTTGGTCGAAACATGCTCGTCCGCCGGAATCTCGATGGCGATGCGGTAGGCGCCGAGGTCGAGGCCGATGGGCGACAGGCGGTCGCCGATGCCGGTGGCATAGGCCGGACGGTTCCGGACGAAGAAGGCGCAGTCGGCCCCCAGACGGGCGGCGCGGAGCTCGAGGTCGGCGTCGGTGAGGCCGAGGGAGAACATCTCGCTCAGCATACGCAGGGTGAAGGCGGCGTCCGACGACCCGCCCCCCAGTCCGGCACCGAAGGGGATGCCCTTGCGCAGACGGATGGCCACGGCGGGGATGCCATACTCCTCGTGCAGGAGACGCCATGCCCGCACACAGAGGTTGTCGTCGGGGGCGTTGTCCAGCGGCAGGCCGTCCTGGGTCATGCGCGGCGCAAGCGCCGCGCCACCCGACAAAGCGGCGGGGGACAGCTCGGTGACCTCCAGCTCGTCGCAGAGGTCGGACACCGGCAGGAAGAGGGTCTCCAGATCGTGGTAGCCGTCGGCACGGCGGCCGACGATGTGCAGGCCGAGGTTTATCTTGCAGTTTGGATAGGTAATCATCACCCTTAAACCTTAAACCTTAAACCCTAAACTCTAAACCAAATTCCCGTCATAGGCGCGGATGATGTCCGTGACCAGGCGGTGGCGGATGACATCGCTCTGGTCCAGCTCGATGACATCTATACCCTTCACATCGCGCAGCAGCTGGGTGGCCTGCAGCAGGCCGCTCTGCTGGTGGCGCGGCAGGTCGACCTGGGTCAGGTCGCCGGTGATGACGAACTTGGCATTGCGGCCCATGCGGGTGAGGAACATCTTGAGTTGGGCGCTGGTGGCGTTCTGCGCCTCGTCGAGTATCACAAAGGCGTTGTCCAGCGTGCGACCACGCATGAAGGCCAGCGGGGCTATCTCGATGGTGTTGTCCTCCCAGTAGGAGAGCAGTTTCTGCTGCGGAATCATGTCGCGCAGGGCGTCGTAGAGGGGCTGCAGGTAGGGGTCCAGCTTGTCGCGCAGGTCGCCGGGCAGGAAGCCCAGGTTCTCGCCGGCCTCCACGGCGGGGCGCGTCAGTATGATGCGGCGCACCTCCTTGTTCTTCAGCGCCCGCACGGCCATAGCCACGGCCGTATAGGTCTTGCCCGTGCCCGCAGGCCCGATGGCGAAGACCATGTCGTGCTCGTAGACCGAGCGCACCAGCCGCTGCTGGTTGGGCGTGCGCGCCTTGATGAGCAGGCCGTTGCGCCCGTGCACCAGCACCTCGTCGCTCACCTCGGCGTCGGGACTGCCGCCGCCATTCTCCATGATGCCCATGATGGCATTCTCCGTGAGGCGGCCGAATTTGTTGTAGTAGGTCATCATGGCCTGCAGTTTGCCGTCGAACCATGCAATGTCCTCGTCGGCACCCACGGCCTTCAGCATATCGCCCCGGGCAATGAGCTTCAGCTTCGGAAAGAGCACCCGCACGAAATCCAGCAGCCGGTCGTTCTGCCCCCAGAAGCGCTGATAGTCCACCTCCTCCAGCGAAAAAAACTTCTCTATCGACTGTTCGTTCATTGTTTCTTCTTTAAATCGCACGTGCAATGCGCACAGCGGCCAGTCCGGGGGTCGGCATTGGCGCAGGGGCGGCGAAACTCTTTCTCCTTGCGGAAAAGCATCTTCACCCCCAGGCCCGCCATCATCAGAGCCACGACGGCCACCGCGATGATAAGCACTATCAAAATCGTTTTCATACTGCCATTATAACGCATCGCGCGCAATAATATTGTACAGCACACAAAAAAGCCATCGAAAGGAAGGCCCTACGGGCCAGGTTGCGGCGGCGCAGGTGCGGGGATGGCTATTGAGAGGAAGGCCCTACGGGCCAGGTTCTAGCGGCGCAGGTGCGGGGGTGGCTATTGAGAGAAAGCTCCTGACGGAGCATCAGGTGGGTGTTTCTGGGCATCGCTATTGAGAGGGAGCTCCTAGCGGAGCATCCCCTGCGGCCGTCGGGACCTGGCCCGTAGGGCCTTCCTCTCAATAGCAAGCAGCGTGTATGCAGCGCCGCAACCTGGCCCGTAGGGCCTTTCTCTCAATAGCAAGCACCCGATATGCCGAGCCGCAATCTGGCCCGTAGGGCCTCCCTTTCAATAACATGCACCGTACACACACCGCCGGGACCTGGCCCGTAGGGCCTTTCTTTCAATAACAAAACCACCACAAAACCCACCCCAGACCAACCAAACCAGCCCCCGCAGACGGCTCTGCCTGCGGTATTTACACTATCCCCTCTTACCGCTCTCTTACCATTCTCTTTTCCCCCTCATAAAATAATCTTTCGCCGGTAGGCAATAAATAGGAGGCGGTTACGTTATCATTATACAGATACAAGCAAATAACCTGTAGGAAGTGGCTGGAAATGAGCCTGGAGTACCCCTGGAGCGTGTACCCGACGAGTCCTGAGGGAGCACCAATTGACTGCCAACCGCACAAGACGACACATTCGTCCCCCTCACTCCCCCCTCACTCCCCCATCACTCCCCCC
>JAZNHG010000014.1:0-43132 GCA_045576855.1 Bacteroidales bacterium
CACCATCCTACCATTTTAACATTTCGGAAGCCTGGCTGGGGACAGTGTGCAGTGTGCTGTGAGTAGTGTTCAGTGGGAGCGCAGGCGTTCCGCCTGCATGGTTGGCAGTGGGCTGTGGGAGCGGAGGCGTTCCGCCTGCACGGTTGGCAGTGGGCAGTACCGGGAAGGGGGAGTCCGCTCTCCGCTCTCATCCCGCAGGCGCGCCGCCTGCGTACCAAAAGGCGGCAGCCCGCTCTCCACTCTCCACTCTCCACTCTCCACTCTCCACTCTCCGCTCTCCACTCCCCACTCTCCACTCCCCACTCTCATCCCGCAGGCGGGCCGCCTGCGTACCAAAAGACGGCAGCCCGCTCTCCACTCTCCGCTCTCCACTCTCCACTCTCCACTCTCCACTCTCCGCTCTCCGCTCTCCACTCTCCGCTCTCCGCTCTCCACTCTCCGCTCTCCACTCTCCACTCTCCACTCTCCGCTCTCCACATTCCGGCCCCGCACCGGCAGTTTTCGCCACCGGTGCGCATATTTAACGTCCGCATGTCAAAAAAAAGGCGTACATTTGCATCGGATAAAACCACAGCTAATATGAGGCATGAAGTTGATTTTCTAGTCATTGGCTCGGGCATAGCCGGGCTGAGTTTCGCCCTGAAAGTGGCCGAATACGGCCGCGTGTGCATCCTGACCAAAGGAGCCGCCAACGAGGGCTCGACCCGCTACGCCCAGGGAGGCATCGCCGCGGTGATGTACGACAGCGACTCCTTCGACAAGCACATACACGACACCCTGGTGGCCGGCGACGGCATCTGCGACCGCGAAGTGGTGGAGATGACCATCCGCGAGGCCCCGGAGCGCATACGCGAACTGGTGCAGTACGGCGTCGAATTCGACCGCGTGGCGGACCAGGGCAGCCCCGAAGGGGCGCCCGCCCGATTCGACCTGCACCGCGAAGGCGGCCACTCCGAGTTCCGCATCCTGCACCACAAGGACAATACCGGCGAGGAAATCGAGCGCGGACTGCTCGAAGCCGTCAAGCGCCATCCCAACATAGAGCTCAAAGAGCGCCAGTTCGCCATCGACATCATCACCCAGCACCACCTGGGCCAGCGGGTCACCAAGCACACGCCCGACATAGAATGCTACGGCGTCTACGCCCTCGACTGCGACACCAACCGCATAGACACCTATCTGGCCCGCGTCACCCTGCTGGCCACCGGTGGCATGGGCAACGTCTACAGCACCACCACCACCCCCGTCATCTCCACAGGCGACGGCGTGGCAATGGTACATCGCGCCCGCGGCGTGCTGAGCGACCTGGAATTCATGCAGTTCCATCCCACCAGCCTCTACAACCCCGCCGAAAAGCCCGCCTTCCTCATCACCGAAGCCATGCGCGGCGCCGGCGCCGTGCTCAAGGACCGCGACGGCAAGGAATTCATGCAGAAATACGACCCGCGCCTCTCGCTGGCCCCGCGCGACATAGTGGCACGGGCCATCGACAACGAGATGAAAATCAGCGGCAAGGACTACCTCTACCTCGATGCCCGCAGCATCGGCAAGAAGCACCTCATCGAGGGCTTCCCCACCATCTACGCCAAATGCCTCTCCATCGGCATCGACATCACCCGCGACATGATACCCATACGCCCCGCCGCCCACTACCAATGCGGCGGCATCAAGGTGGACCGCAACGGCCTCTCCTCCATCCACCACCTCTACGCCGCCGGCGAATGCAGCTGCACCGGCCTCCACGGCGGCAACCGCCTGGCCAGCAACTCGCTGCTCGAAGCCGTAGTCTACGCCCACAACGCCGCCCAGGCCGCCATAGCCGAAGTGAAATCGCTGACCGAAAAAACCGAGGAAAACCGAAATAGGACTAATTTGGACCATTCGGTCAGAGACAGAATACCCGACTGGAACGCCGAGGGCATGGTGCTGAACGAGGAGATGGTGCTCATCACACAGACCAAAAAAGAGCTGCAGGAAATCATGTGGAACTACGTGGGCATCGTGCGCAGCGACCTGAGACTGCAGCGCGCCTTCGACCGCCTGAACCTCATCTTCCGCGAGACCGAGGAGCTCTACAACCGCTCCGTGCTCATCGAGCCCCTGTGCGAACTGCGCAACCTCATCGCCTGCTCCTACCTCATCATCAAGATGGCCCGCGCCCGCCGCCAGAACGTCGGCCTGCACTACTCGCTCGACCTGCTGGAAAAAGCCTGAGCGCCACCCGCCAGGCATTCCCGCCAACCCGGCTCGCCGCTTTTGCACCATCAGCGCACATAAAATAAAAATAATTTTTTGCATATTAAAAAAAGTCGTATATTTGCCGAACTGAATTAATAAAAATTATTCATTTAAAGTATTCTATATCATGAAAGTAAACGAAATTATGGCCAACCTGGAGGCCAAACATCCGGGCGAAAACGAGTACCTGCAGGCTGTCCGCGAGGTTCTGGAGACCATCGAGGAAGAATACAACAAGCATCCCGAATTTGAGGCTGCCAAGATTGTCGAGCGCATTGTGGAGCCCGACCGCATCTTCAAATTCCGCGTGGTGTGGGTCGACGACAAGGGTCAGACCCAGGTCAACCTCGGCTACCGCGTGCAGTTCAACGCCGCCCTCGGTGCCTACAAGGGCGGTCTCCGTTTCCACCCGAAGGTGAACGAGAGCATGCTGAAGTTCCTCGGCTTCGAGCAGATCTTCAAGAACAGCCTCACCAACCTGCCTCTCGGCGGTGGTAAGGGTGGTGCCGACTTCGACCCGACCGGAAAGAGCGACGCTGAAATCATGCGCTTCTGCCAGGCCTTCGTGTACGAGCTCTGGCGCAACATCGGTCCCGACCAGGACAGCCCTGCCGGCGACGTGGGTGTCGGCGGCCGCGAAATCGGCTACATGTACGGTATGTACAAGAAACTCGCCCGCGAGCACTCGACCGGCGCTCTGACCGGCAAGAGCTACGGCTGGGGTGGTAGCCTGATGCGTCCCGAGGCCACTGGTTTCGGCGCTGTCTACTATGTGAAGCACATGGTCGAGGAGAAGGGTGACACCCTGCAGGGCAAGAAGATCGCCCTCTCCGGCTTCGGCAATGTGGCTTGGGGTGCTGCCCAGAAGGCTTGCGAGTTCGGTGCCAAGGTGGTCGCCATCAGCGGTCCCGACGGTGTCTGCGAGCTGCCCGACGGTATCAACAAAGAGATGATCGACTACATGCTTGAGATGCGCGCCAGCAACCGCAACCGCGTCCAGGATATGGCCGACAAGTTCCCCGGCAAGGCCAAGTTCACCGCCGGCAAGAAGGCTTGGACCGTGAAGTGCGACATCGCTATGCCCTGCGCCTTCCAGAACGAGCTCGCCGAAGAAGATGCCAAGATGCTCCTCGCCAATGGCGTGAAGTATGTGGCTGAGGTTTCGAACATGGGCTGCCAGCCCGGCGCCATCGCCGCCATCCAGGCTGCCGGCGTGCCCTTCGGCCCCGGTAAGGCTGTCAACGCCGGTGGTGTTGCCACCAGCGGTCTCGAGATCTGCCAGAACGCCGGTCACATCAACTGGACCGCTCAGGAAGTCGACGAGAAACTGAAGAAGATCATGAGCGACATCTACGACCAGTGCGTCAAATATGGCAAGCAGGCCGACGGCACGATCAACTACGTGAAGGGCGCCAACATCGCCGGTTTCATGCGTGTTGCTCACGCCATGATGGCTCAGGGTATCATTTAATCTATCGGTTAGATTCCTCTTTACCAACGGAAGGCCGCCCGTACTCGGACGGCCTTCTTTTAACCCAAAACAAAAGGTATGACACAACAAGAACTGGAACAACTGATAGCCTCCAAAGCTGCCATCGCAGATATCGACCTGGGGGGCATGGAGCTCGTGGGAGTCGACTTCTCGGGATGCTCGCTTACCAACGTCAACTTCAAGAATGCACACCTGCGCCATTGCCGCTTCGACGAAGCCAGGATGGACAGTTGCGACTTCGACCATTCGGGGCCCGCCGGGGAGCCCACGCTGCAGAGCGTCTCCTTCCGCAAGGCGGAGCTCAACAATTGCCGCTTCCGCTTTGCACACATCGCATGGAGCGACTTCCGCTATGCGCGTATCAACCAGGGCACCCTCGAAGATGCCGTAGTCGACTATTGCGACTTCTACCGCTGCTTTATGGAGGGCGTGATTATCTTCAAGCATGCACGTATCAGTAACTCAAGCTTGAACAACACCTACTTCGGCGATGCCGCCAACATACGGCGCGAGAACCTGGTGGGTGGACGTATCGTACAACAGAGCAAGCGGCAGTTTACCAAATTCCTCGTTGACTGGCACAGCTATGGTACCGGCGAACGCACGAACGACAGCCGCCAGGTGTCGGACTGGAGTGCCGACGAGGCTGTCAAAAACCGCTGGAACGAGGCCGAGGACATCTACAAGACCCTCAACGGACTGTGGGCAGGCAAAGGGTATATCGCCGACGCCAACTGGGCCTATGTGCAGGGACGTCGTGCCGAGCGGCGCCGCATGATGGCCGATATAGGCAATCCGAAAGTCCCCTTCTGGACCAAGGCAGGCAACTGCTGGCGTATCTTCACGAACATGCTGTCCGACCTGTTCTTCGGCTATGGCGAAAGCATGCTGAAGATGATACTGACCTACATCGTCACGGTCTTCTTTTTCGCCTTCCTGTTCAGCGAAGAAGTTTCGCCACTGGCCTACATCGACGCCCTTGGCGTGAGCCTGAAGAACATGGCCGGCGTCGACTCCGATGTGCTGGCTGGCGTATCGCCTTTGGTCGACATGCTCAATGTGTTGCAGACCACACTCGGAATCCTGTTGACTGGTATTTTCGGTTTTATCCTGGGTAATAAAATCAGAAACCAGTAGAATAGATAAAAAAAACACCGGTATATCAAAATATTTTTGTATCTTTGCCGTCTCGTTACCCACCGTCGACGGGTCCGTCGACGGTTTGCAACATACTAATAACCAGAAAGAAAGAACAAATAATAAATAATAGCAGTAACAATGAAAATTTACCAGACTCAGGACATTCGTAACATCGCCCTCGTGGGCGGCGCCAAGAGCGGCAAGACCAGCATGGCCGAGGCTATGGCTTTCTGCGGCGGCCTTATCAACCGTCGTGGCAGCGTGGACAGCAAGAACACCATCAGCGACTATCGCGACATTGAGCACGACCGCGGCTACTCCGTGGAGAACACCCTCATGTACACCGAATTCGGTGGCAAGAAGGTGAACATCCTCGATGTGCCTGGCTTCGCCGACTACCAGGGCGAGCTCGTGAGCGCGCTGAACGTGGTCGAGGCCGCCGTCGTCGTGGTCAACGCCCAGAGTGGCGTCGAGGTCGGCACCGAAATCGCCAACCGCTATGCTGCCAAGCTCGACACCCCGATGATCTTCGTCGTCAACCACCTCGACGCCGAGAAGGCCAACTTCGACGACACCGTCAACCAGCTCAAGGACTTCTTCGGTGGCAAGTGCACCGTGCTGCAGTTCCCGACCAACGCCGGTCTGGGCTTCAACCAGGTGGTCGACATCGTGGCCAACAAGATGTACACCTTCACCGACGGCAAGATGACCGAGGCTGACATCCCCTCGCAGTATGCCGACAAGGCCGAGGAGATGCGCATGGCCCTCGTTGAGGAAGCCGCCGCTGCCGACGACGCCCTCATGGAGAAATACTTCGAGAACGGTGACCTGACCCCCGAGGAACTCACCCAGGCCCTGAAGCTTGCTATCGACAAGCGCGACCTCTTCCCCATCCTCTGCACCAGCGCCAAGGAGAACTTCGGCGTCAACCGTCTGCTGGAGTTCATCTGCCAGAACGTCCCCGCTCCCTGCGAGGTGGCCGACTGCAAGAAGACCAAGGGCGGCAAGGAGCTGAAGAGCAACGGTGCCAACCCCACCGTGGCTTTCTGCTTCAAGAGCGCCAAGGACAAGAACCTCGGTGAGATCAGCTATCTCCGTATCTTCGACGGCGAGCTGGCCGAGGCTCAGGATGTGGTCAACGCCTGCAACCAGAGCAAGGAGCGCGTCAGCCAGATCCTCGTGTGCAGCGGCAGCAACCGCCAGCGCGTCGAGAAGGCATGCGCCGGCGACATCGTCTGCACCATCAAGCTGAAAGACGTCAAGATCAACCATACCCTCACCACCCCGAAGAACACCGACGACGCTGTCTGCGAGATTGAGTTCCCGACTCCTATCTACACCGTCGCCGTCAAGGCTGCCAACAGCAACGACGACGAGAAGGTCGGCGCCGCCCTGAAGGACCTCGTCACCTACGACAAGTCGCTCACCCTTGAGAACAGCCGCGAGCTGCGCCAGGTCATCCTCGGATGCCAGGGCGAGCTGCACCTGAACACCATCAAGTGGTACTTCGAGAACCAGTACAAGCTGGCCGTCAACTTCACCGCCCCCAACATCCCTTACCGCGAGACCATCACCAAGAGCGCCGAGGCCATGTACCGCCACAAGAAACAGTCGGGTGGTAGCGGCCAGTTCGGCGAGGTGCACATGCTCATCGAGCCCTACTACGACGGCATGCCCAACCAAACCAAGTACCCCATCCGCGACACCCAGGAGTATCCGCTGGAGTGGGGCGGCAAGCTGGTCTTCAACAACTGCATCGTGGGTGGCTCAATCGACGCCCGCTTCATGCCCGCCATCCTCAAGGGTATCATGGAGAAGATGGAGCAGGGTCCTCTGACCGGAAGCTACGCCCGCGACATCGTCGTCAACATCTACGACGGTAAGATGCACCCCGTGGACTCGAACGAAACGGCCTTCAAGATTGCCGGCCGCACCGCCTTCCGCGAGGCCTTCAAGCAGGCTGCCCCTAAGATCAAGGAGCCTATCTACGACATCGCCGTCACCGTGCCCACCGAGGCACAGGGTGGCGTCATGACCGACCTGCAGGGCCGCCGCGCCATCGTCATGGGCATGGATGCCGAAGGCAAGTACACCACGCTGAAAGCCAAGGCCCCGTTGGCCGAGATGAACCGCTACTGCACCGCCCTGAGCTCGCTCACCAGCGGCCGCGGTACCTTCACCATGACCTTCAGCAGCTACGAGCTCGTCCCCGCCGACGTCCAGCAGGCCCTCCTCAAAGCCTACGAGGAAGCCGCCAACGAGGAAGAGTAAGCCCCGCGTGCTCGGCTACGCTGGTTACATTCTACATACAGCGAGGCTCCACCGAGTGGTGGAGCCTCGCTCGTTATTGTCGCCAGATACTTATGCTTTCGGCTGCTCTGTCTCGGCGGCCTGTGGCTTCTCTTACACGCACTCCGCCGCGCGGATGCGCTCCTCAAATGCATTCACTGCACTGAAATAAAATGCCACGGGGTACCGCGACAATGATTTTTCGTCAAATTTGATTGCTTCCATATCTATGTAGTATAACGTTATTAATATTTCATTCCGAGAGGCCGCATTGCAGCCCTGCAAAACTATGTTTTCGTTTCAAAACACCCCGTTGTAATCCTGCAAAACCCTGTTTTCAATCCGAAAGGCACTTTCGCAACCTGCGAAACCTTGTTTCAATTTCAAAACACCCTTTTGCACCCCCGCAAAACCCTCTTTCAATTTCAAAACCCACTTTCGCAACCAACGACACCCCTTTTCAAAATCATTTAGCCCTATTGCAGCATTGCAATAGTCGTTTTCAATTTTGATTGGCCGCCCGCGCGATGGAGATTTGGTCAATTTGCATTGCTATTTCCATAATCTTGAAGTTTTATTGATGATACTTGAGGTTAATTGTCTATCTGTGGGATTAGATGATGTGGAGTTGCATATTTAACGTTTCAAAATGTTATTCAAGTAGTTTCTGCAGCTGTTCCTGCTCGCTGGGAGTAAGCGTACCGGTCATTTGGTCCAGCAGGTCAAAGTTGTGGTAGTAGGACATCAACGCCTCACGGGTGGTGATGGTGTCTCCCGACTGGCGCAACACATCGTCAATGCTCTCAATCAGTTTGATGATTTGTACTGCATTGGGGTTGTTAAAGGTTTGCAACAGTGCAATTTGTCTTGCGCTCAAGGCATATAAACTGCTGTCGGCGATGATGTGCGGACGTCCGTCGAAAAGCGAGTCGGGCATCCGCGACACCTCTGTTTCGGTCGGCGTCATCCCGCCGCCCATGTTGAGCGTCGGGACAAATATATACGCCTCCTCGACCACAGCCTTGTGATTCGTGCTACAACCCGTCAGCAGCATCACGCCCAAGGCGAGGGCGGCGAGGGTTTTGATGATGTTGTGTTGCATTGTTGGAGGTGTTTTAGAAACTGAGGCCATACTGCAGCTTCATTTTTATGTGTGTTAGTTGTTGTTGTTTTTCTTTTTGAGCAGACAATACTCTATTAGGGTCATCAGGCCAGCACCAAACAGAACCAAAAGAATGTCAAGCAGGACAAGCCTAAGTGTCACGTCATAGTGTCCAAGCCAATTGTTTATTGCTACCACAGCCGTAAGGATAACGACGCTTCCGATAAAGGATTCAATCAGTTTTTTCTTCATGATGTTTGTTTTATGTTGTTATACATTTCGAGTTGTTCTACTATAATAGACGCACGAAGGGGGTCAAATCTTACAGGTTGTTGAAAAAAACACCCCGCCGCAGCATTGCGGCAGATGCAGGCACATGAAGAAAGCCAGTGGCTTTCGATAGCGTCCCGCAGGGTGGCAAACGGAGTGCAGCCAAGCGGAGAACAGAGAAAAACAAAGAGGAAAGCCTCCCGGCGATTACTTGTGCAATCCGTGAGGGAAAAAGCGAGTTATGAATATTGGTATTCATCACGTAATCTTTTTCAATTGCAAAAGTACGACAATTTCGCGACACAGCCAAATTTATCTTGTTGACCTACCCTTATGCTTCCTTAATGGAATCATAGCGGAACCTTATTCCGAGGAAGCGACCGTATGGGAGCAACCTTTGATAAAGGTAGTATTTTAGTAAAGTTTGAGTAAAAGGGGAGTAAAACCTAAGAGGTATGTAGGCGACTATTCCGGCAGGCGGAAAAGGATTTCTATCGGGTAGTGGTCGGAGATATAGGGGGCGCCGAAGTCGCCATTGAGGGTGCGGAAGCGGAGGACCTTGATGTCGCGGACGAAGAAGTGGTCTATCACCGCGCCGTCGTTCTGGCCGAAGGCGTTGTAGGTGATGGCGTGGCTGGTGCTGTCGGTCAGGGTGCGGGCGTCCTGCAGGCCTACGGCGTAGAGGCTGCGGAAGATGGTATCGTCGATGGTGGTGTTCATGTCGCCACCCACAATTGCCGGCTTGTCGAAGCAGTGGCCGTCGACGAGTGCGGCCACCATACGGGCCGACTCGGCGCGGGCCGTCTGTCCCACATGGTCGAGGTGGGTGTTGAAATAGTCGAAGCACCGTCCGCTCCTGCGGTCGCGGAAGGCCGCTCGGGTCACGGTGCGGCGGCAGGCGGCGTCCCATCCGTAGGACGGCACCTCGGCGCTGTCGCTGAGCCACCAGGTGTCACTGCCGGTCAGCTCCAGCCGTGCGGTGTCGTAGTAGACGGCCATGAACTCGCCCGCCTCCATGCCGTCGTCGCGACCCACGCCCACGCGGCGGTACTGCGGCAGGCAACTGTCGAGGTACTGCAGCTGGTCCAACAGCGCCTCCTGCAGACCCAGGGCCGCAGGCCGCTCTTCGCGAATCATGCGCACCACGGCGTCGCGCCGGTTAGCCCAGCGGTTCTCGCCGTCGATGTCGCCCCAGCCGTTGTAGCGTATGTTGAACGAGATGACCTTCAGCTCGTCGCCCTCGTGCCGACAGCCGCAGAGCGACAGCAACACGAGGGCGAGAGACAGGATGCAGAAGCGTTTCATTTAGTTGATCTGCACTTGATTCTTGGGTACATTGACCTTGAAGGCCAACTCTTTGCCATTCTTCAGCGTACCATCGAGGGCAACCTCGAATTCGCTGTTGTCGTAGGTGATGGTGCAGGTGCCTTCGGAGAAGATGGATTCGCCCTCCGGCACGCCTTCCATGCCGCCGAAGAATTGGCCATGGTGCATGTCGAACGAGAAGTTGAGCGCCATCGCCTCGCTGGAGAAGTCGATGTTGTAGTGCACATCCTCGGCAGCCACGGTGAGGTCATAGGTGCGGTTAAGGGCCGCCTGGTCGAGAGTGCCCGAAAGCTGGAAGAGCACTTCCTTGCCCACCGAACCGAACGACACATAGGTGCCTTCGGCATCGCTTGCAGCGCTGCTCGTCATGTTGTACACCGTGCCGTCGTAGCGGAGCTGGTTGTCTTCGAGGTCGACCTCATCTTTGTTGCACGAGGCAAACATCATCGCAGCCGCAGCCACGAACATCATCATTTTCATTGCTTTCATTGTAATATGGATTTATTGGTTATTAATTTAATTAGTCCAACCATTGGCAGGAGTGACGATACGCAGGTCCATTTTGTGGCCGTTCTTGCTTTCGGCATTGAGGGTAAACACCATATTGGAGCCTTCGATGCTGATTTTCATTATGCCACTCTTGACGGCAGGGGTATTATTGTACTCCGTACCCTCGATGGTACCGCCGACAGAGGTTTCGTCGCCGCTGGTCTCCCAATTGACGGCTCCGACAAGGACGAAATGGTAGGCGGGCAATTCGTTGTAGACCTTGGTGAGATCGATTTCCTGTCCGACCAGGTCACGGTAGATGTGGAACATCTCCTCGGGAGTACTGATCAGGTATGTGCCGTTGGAGCTCTTCTCCACCGAGTGGATGTCCATCAGGCCCATTCTACCATTCATGGGGCCAAAGACGGCCTCCATCTTGTAGACGATGCCGTCGTACACCAGTTCGTTGTCGCCGGCCACGGGGTCGTCCTTCGTGCATGAGGCGAACATCACCGCGGCAGCTGCCACAATCATCATAATCTTTGTTGCTTTCATAACTGTTTTATTTAAAGGGTTAAGCTTTCAGTTTCTTGTAACGGATGCGGTGTGGCATGTCGTCGCCAAGTCGCTTCTTGCGGTTCTCCTCGTACTCGGTGTAGCCGCCCTCGAAGAAGTAGACCTGCGAGTCGCCCTCGAAGGCCAAGATGTGGGTACAGATGCGGTCGAGGAACCAGCGGTCGTGACTGATGACCACTGCGCAGCCGGCGAAGTTCTCCAAGCCCTCCTCGAGGGCACGCATGGTGTTGACATCGATGTCGTTGGTGGGCTCGTCGAGCAGCAACACGTTGGCCTCGCTCTTCAGCGTCAGGGCCAGGTGCAGACGGTTGCGTTCGCCGCCACTGAGGACGCCGACCTTCTTCTGCTGGTCGGTGCCGGTGAAGTTGAAGCGGCTGATATAGGCGCGGCTGTTGACCAGTCGGCCGCCCACCTGCAGGTTCTCGTTGCCGCCACTGATCATCTCGTAGACGGTCTTCTCGGGGTCTATCTCGGCATGCTGCTGGTCTATGTAGCCTATCTTGACCGTCTCGCCGACCTCGAAGGTGCCGGTGTCGGGCTGCTCGAGGCCCATGATGAGGCGGAAGAGGGTGGTCTTGCCGCATCCGTTGGGGCCTATGATGCCCACAATGCCGGCCGGCGGCAGCGAGAAGGTGAGGTTTTCATAAAGCAGTTTGTCGCCATAAGCCTTGCTCACGCCGTTCACCTCGAGCACCTTGTTGCCCAGTCGGGGACCGTTGGGGATAAATATCTCGAGGTTCTGCTCCTTCTCCTTCACGTCCTCGTTCAGCAGACGGTCGTAGGCTGCCAGACGGGCCTTGCCCTTGGCGTGGCGGGCCTTGGGGGCCATGCGCACCCACTCCAACTCGCGCTGCAGGGTCTTGCGGCGCTTGCTCTCCTGCTTCTCCTCCATAGCCAGACGTGCGGTCTTCTGCTCGAGCCACGAGCTGTAGTTGCCCTTCCAGGGGATGCCCTCGCCACGGTCCAGCTCGAGAATCCATCCGGCCACATGGTCGAGGAAGTAGCGGTCGTGGGTGACGGCGATGACGGTGCCCTTGTACTGCTGCAGGTGCTGCTCCAGCCAGTCGATGCTCTCGGCATCGAGGTGGTTGGTGGGCTCGTCGAGCAGCAGGATGTCCGGCTCCTGCAGCAGCAGGCGGCAGAGGGCCACGCGACGGCGCTCGCCACCGCTGAGGTTGGCCACCAGCTGGTCCTCGTCGGGACAGCGCAGGGCGTCCATGGCGCGCTCCAAGCGCTGGTCGAGGTTCCACGCGTCGTGTGCCTCGAGCAGCTCGGTCAGCTCACCCTGACGCTCAATCAGTTTGTCGTAGTCGGCCTCCGGGTCGGCGAAGGCGTTGTTCACCTCGTCGTACTCGTGCAGCAGGTCCACGGTCTCCTGCACGGCCTCCTGCACCACCTCCTTGACAGTCTTGGTGTCGTCCAGCTTGGGCTCCTGCTCCAGGTAGCCCACCGAGTAGCCCGGCGAGAAGACCACCTCGCCCTGGTAGTCCTTGTCCACCCCGGCGATGATTTTCATCAGACTGCTCTTACCGCTGCCGTTGAGGCCGATAATGCCGATTTTGGCTCCATAGAAGAAGCTGAGGTATATATCTTTCAGAATCTGGCGGCTGGGCGGAATCAACTTACCCACGCCCACCATAGAGAATATGATTTTTTTGTCGTCTGCCATAGATAGCTGTTTATGTTCGGAAAAAAGACTTCTTGACAGGCATAACGCAGCGTCGACCATTTTATTGTGTCGGCAGCGTATCTCGGAGGCACATCGGGGCGAATGCAAGCGGCAATCATCTATCGGCCAACTAAGGGTCCGAAATGTTAAATAGGTAGGATGGTGGTAGGATGGTGGTAGGTTGATGGTAGGATGGTGGTAGGATGACCCTAATTAGGGCGGAGGACGGAGGGCGGAGGTTGGAGTGATGAATAATGAATGATAAATGATGAATATCAACTGACTACGAACTGCCAACTACCAACTGTCAACTGCCAACTCTCAATTTTCAATTTTCAATTCCCAATTTTCAACTTCCATCCCCTCAGTGTGGGTTTGGATTCTGCAAATCAAAATGATTAAAAAATGTTAATCGGCAGGCGGAGCGTGTGGGCGGAGGGCGGAGAAATGCGGCGCGGCGACGGCTGCAGGGGCGGCAACGGGCGCGGCAGCCCGCGGCACGACTGGCGATAAGGTGGCGATAATCAGCGCAGTGGATATATTTTTTTGATAATTATTGCAGGATTGAAATATTATTTGTATATTTGCAGAAATTTTTTGCAAGTATCATCTGCCCATGAAAAAGACCCTGATATTAGCCTTGCTGCTTGCCAGCACCCTACTGTTGTCGGCCCAGCAGCAAGGGATGGATGCCCTGCGGGCCGACTACCCGCAGCTGATGGAGAAGTTCGGCGCGGAGCTGGACGGCCAGCGTGCCGACTATATTTTCGCCATCGACGTGTCGGGTACGATGAGCAAGTACCGCGAGACGGTGGTGCCGGCACTGGGCGAATTCTTCCGTTCGCTGCAGGAGGGCGACCACGTGTCCATCATCAAATTCGGCGGCGAGGCCACGAACGAGGTGGGCAGTGCGGGTACGGTGAGCGCGGCGACGGTGAACAACCTGATAGACTATGCGGGCCATATCTACGACAAGCCGACGACGAACTATGAGCGCGAGAAGTATTTCCGCTATACGGACCTGGACAATATGCTGCACTATCTGGCTACAGACATGAAGCAGCTGGACCGCAGCACGCTGAAGTTTGTCTTCATCATCACCGATTTCGTGCACGACCCGTCGGCGGCGCGCCGGGGGCACGAGGACTGGGACGGGGTGGCGCGCCGTCTGGCGACGGAGCAGGCGGGCAACGACGTCTTCGTCTTCGCCCTGCAGCTGCCGGGCGACGCGCGCGACCTGGAGCGTGTGCGCAACGTGTTTCCCAAGCAGATGAGCTTCAGCCATGTGCCGATAGCCAACGGCAATGCGCTGTCGGCCTGGTTCACGCAGCGCAAGAATGCCATCCTGCTGGACAAGCTGTATGCCGTGGTGGCACACCACATAGAGCCTGCGGAGCTGACCGTAGAGCCAACGTTGGACATCGACGGGCGGCTGAAACTGGGTCTGAGCTGGCGCCCCAACGCCGTGTACGACCGGCTGCGGGTGGACAGCGTGTCCACCGCTGCGGGGGGCTTTGTCTTCCGGAGCAGCCTGCCGCGCAGCACCGCCGACGTGGCAGCCACGCTGACGGCCGGCCAATACCGGCTGCCGGGCACCACGATGCTGAAGCCCCGCATGCGCAAGGTGCAGGCCGAGCTGACGGCGCTGGCCTCGTTCGATGTGCCCTACGAGGCCGAGCTGGCCAAACTGGGCTTCGCGCCACCGCAGCTGGAGGCAAGGGCACAGGCGGGACGCACGGTGTTCTGCTATCCCCTGCCCTTCTGGCTCTGCTGCACGATACTGGCACTGATTGTATTGTACATCGTGCTGGTGGTGCGTGCCTTCGGGCGCAACGCATCGGACTTCTACCGCATAGCGGGCAAATTCGAGGTGACAAGCGGCGGCATGCCGGTGACGGAGAAGAAGCGTGCGGACCGACTGGACAAGGTGGACATCGGCAAGGGGGCCTCGTTCCTGCCGGTGGCCGACGCGGGATGGGCGATACAGATAGAGGTGAAGCGCCATTCGCCCTTCTTCCGTCCGCTGAAGCACCCGGACTACATTGTCAGCCTCACCAAGGGCTCGCAGTTCAAGATAGGCGTCAAGTACGGTGCCCATCAGCATCCGGTGATACCGCGATATACGCATATCACGGTGGGCGACTACCGCGTGCGCTGGATTTCGTGAGAGAATTGAGAATTGAAAATCGAGAATTGAAAATCGAGAATTGAGAATTAAAACTTTAAACCTTAAACCTTAAACCATAAACCTTAAACCCATAAACCCTATGGCAGAGAAACACATCTTTATCGGCTTGGGCGGCTCCGGCGTGGAAACCGTCTCACTCATCAAGTACAAAATATACGAGCGCACCAAAGGGACAGAGATGAAATCTCGCCTGCAGGTGATGAACGAGAACTACCGCTTCCTCTTCATCGACACGGACAGCCGCGACGTGAAAGCCGCCAACGCCCGCTACCGCAACGTCTACGAGGGTGGCAAGATGGACTTCATCAGCGACGTAGACCTGCTCAACCTGGGCGACATCAACCCCTATATCGCCTACAACGAAGCCAAGCTGCACCCCGAGCTGCGCATCAACCGCCGCATACTGGAAGCATGTCCGCAGATGGTGGCCGAGAGCATGGACAACCGCGACCTCTCCTTCGGCGCCGGCGCCTTGCGCTTGAAATCGCGCATCGCCTTCGGACGCAAAGAGAGTGACTTTGTGAACAAGCTGCAGACCTGCATCAACGAACTCAACCAAGAAGAGATAGACAGCCAGAAGAACGTCATACACTACTGGGTGGTGGCCAGCTGCAACGGCGGCACCGGCAGCGGCACGGTGCAGGACGTGCTCTACCTGGTCAACATGACGCACCGCACGCAGGTGGACAAGGGCAACCCCAAGGTGGGCCTGGTCCTCTACATGCCGCGTATATACATGAACCTCAACCCCGACAACGAGAAGTATCCGCGCAATGCATACGCCGTGTTCAAAGAGCTGGAGGCATTCCAGAAATGGGCCAAAGAGGGCACGAAGAACCTCTACTTCCACCGCATGGCGATGCTCGACGACTACACACTGTTCGACGAAGAGATGGCCTACCGCCCCTTCGAATTCTGCATCCCCATCGACTACCACACCGAGCGCAACAGCAACATGGGCAGCCTGGAGAAGATGTACTCCAACACCGCCGAGCTCATGTACTACATACACAGCGGCCAGGGAGCCAGCGGATTTAAATCATTCCTGGACAACTACGAGGATGGCGAGGTAACCACCGAAGCAGGCTGCTTCCTGATACCGATGGGTTACATGGCCCTGCGCAAGCCCGACCAGCAGTTTGAGAACTACGTCACCCTGCGCGGCCGCTACGAGATGCTGCGCTATGGCATCCTCGGCAACCCCGTCGAGTCGGCCGACGAGCGCCGCAAGTTGATGCTCGCCCTCTTCAACAGCGTCATCAAAAACACCCTCTTCAAGACCGGCACCGGCAAAACAGAGTCCTACTTCCGCACCATCACCGAAATGGTGACGGAGATGACAGAAGAAGACATGCCCGACAACCTGATACGCGACAGCGACAACAAGATTGCCAGCAAGCTGCCCACCAACGTATCCATCGAGGAAGCCCGCAGCGTGATAGCCTCCATCGAGACCGCCATACGTCGCCACTCCGAAGACAAGAACCGCACCCGCAAAGCCATCGAACAAGCCCTCTGGACCTGGACCGAAGACAGCTGCCGCAACCACGGCCTGCAATACACAAAAGACATACTCCAGGAGCTGGACGCCTACTGCAACGACCTGTACATGGCCTACACCACCGACCTGAACACAGCCATCCTCGAGGGGCTGCATCCGAGCCAGCGGGCGCTGGTGGAGAACCGCGACAGCATCGAGGGCGAACTGGACGACCTCTATCAGCGGGCCGTACAGGTGTCGCTGAAAGAGAGGATCACCGGCGGGAATGCCAACGACGTCAGCGTATTCTTCAATCGTCTGAAAGACTGGGTGCAGGCCAGCGTAAGCGTGATGCTGGCCGAGGAGGCATTCGAGATGATGCGCGACCTGGCCTACGGCGACCGCGGCATCATAGACCGCATCATCAACCACCTGCGCCGCCTGACCGCCGAAGCCAGCTCACTGCTCAACGGCGACAACGGTGCCGCCCATGCCTACACCTCGCTGGCCAAGAGTTTCTTCAACGCCAAGCTGGACGTGACGTCGGTCTATGTGCCCGACATCACCGAATACGTGGACGGCTACGGCTGGCGCGAAGACGGCAACCTCTTCTCGCAATGGTACGGGCTCGTCGTGGCACACACCACCGAATTCATCCCCGGCGAAGGTTACACCCCCCTGCGCAACGGCGACCCCTCCGTCTCGCTCGCTGGCATCTTCAGCCAAATGATCAGCCTCTACGGCGACCAGATGATACAGGAAAAATACATCGTCGACAATCAGAGCCACCTCTTCACCAATACCAGCAAGAGCGACTTCCGACGCGTCGTCGAAGACCTGCTCGACTACACTGCCGGCACCCTTCACTCACAGCTCCACCAGAACAATACCGTCGCCACACAATGGTACGAAAAGACACTGGCCAAATTCTTCGCCGAACTCAACAACGAGGCACGGCACGCCATACAGAAGAAGACGCAGCCCGCCCTCTTCTTCCCCTACATGAGAGCCATGCGCGCCGGACGCCTCGTAGACCGTGCTTTCTGTGTCGGTCCGAAAGGCGTGGTGAACGACGTCTTCCTCGAAGCCTCGTCGGCCGGCATTACCAAACCATACGACAGCGACGACCCGTCGGTGATGTACAAAATCGTCTCCAAACTAGGTCTCTCTTTCGACTACTACGACCTCTACCAGAGCGTAAAAAACGAATATGACGCCTGCATGAACAAGGTCTTCTACCACTTCCACCAGGCATTTGCCGCCGCCGGCGGCGATGCCGAGCGGCTCGTGCTGCCGCGAGAAATCAAGCCCGAGCTGATTGTATTCACCAAATACCTTCTCCTCAACCAGCTGCGCACCGTCTTCACACACCTCATGCGTCACGGGACCGAGACCTACAACGCCGACCACTACGCCGACACCCCCGTCATCTTCGATGGTTCGATAGCCAAGTTTGCCACCTCGGCCGCCCTCGGACTGGTGAACGGCGAACAGCTGGAGCTGCGGGTCACCGACGGCGTAAACTCTTTCTACCACACCGTCGTCGTGGACCACCCCGAGCATCGCATGACCGAACTGCTGGCAGGCTTCTCGCAGCAGTTCAACGTGGGACGCTATGCCTCGCTGGCAGGCGAACTGGTGAAAGACCTCAACTACCTCGAGTCCGACCTGCTGCGCCAGCGCTATCAGGAAGCACTGGCCGCCCTGAAGAACGACCTCAACACCCAGTGGCAGGCCGCGGGCAAGAAAGAGCGAGAGACCATCGGCGACATACTGCGCGTGGCAAGTGAACGACTCGACACGGTAGCCAAATTCCTATCCAACAAGTACCAAGGCTGACATGCGTCCCATCTGGATAATAGACCTGGGCCGGGCCGAGGCCGTCGGCGAGAGGTTGCGCATCCTGCTCGGCAGTGCCAGCAAGCTGGTGAAATCGCACTGGCATTACCTCCAGCTCGAGGATGCCGACCTCGACGACATGGAGGGATACCGGCAGCTGATGGAGCGGGTGGTATCCGACGGGCGCGAATGCTACAACGGCTTTGTTGAGGCGGGCTACGACATAGGCACCTTCCAGGTCGTCGTCCTGGGCGCTGCCGACGAAGGACTCTCGCAGAGGCTCTTCGCCCCGCTGGCCGGACTGCTGCGCGACAGCATGCCCCGCATCATCTCCGACCATGCCAACCGCGGAGTGGAAGTCACCGGCCTGCTCTATATCCCCAGCACCATCAACCAGACCGACGACCGCGAGCTGCGCACCCGCACATCCATGCTGCTCGAGGCGTTGAACACGCTATGCCAACAATTGGGGCCACGGCACTATAACCATGTGGTAGCCTACCAAGATGTGCAATGGAGTGGCAATCGCTACTATCCCCGTCTCGACGACGAAGGCCGTGCCGACCTGCTCCACCAGTTACTGGTGAACCTGTATTATGGCGACAATCACAGCGAGCGCCCCTTCGACCGCACGGGACACGACAGCGGCATCTTCTCGCTCGGCGCAGCATCAATTTACTACGATAGCAGCACCCACCGCCAAGCCGAGCTGGGCCGACTGCTGCAGATGCTGATAGCGGAATTCAAAAACAGCGACAGCAGCGACAGCGCGTACGCCAACACCATCGTGCGCGAAACGCTGGACGGCGATGCCCTGGACGCCACGGCTGTGTCCGCACGGCTTCGCGAAGGTGCTGCCGCCGTGGAGATAGACCTTGAGAAGGTTGAGGGCGAGGCAGACCCGCACCCGGTGTGGGACATGTTCCGCGTCGAACTCTTCCCACGCTACTACCACAGGTACCTCAAATACATGCCGGCGCGACTGACGCGCTACATGCAGAGCCTGCACTACATCCTGCTGACGCGCATGTCCACCCTCATGCGCCACAACCGGGAGCAGTCCGCAAGCCACCACCGCAGTGTGCTGCTCAGCCTCTACCGCAAGGTGCTGCTCGACCCCGCCGCCCGATTCGCCACCATCGAACAGCTGGAGGCCGTCTTCGCCACAGCCAGGGAGTATCTGCTCCGCAAACGCTCCGAGGTTGCACTGACGCTGGCCGAAGTGGTGCCAATACCCGAGTATCTGCGCAACGACTATGACCGCTGCCTCGCCGATGAGGAGAGTAACAATCCGTCGGCGATAATGGACAAGATTAAAAAGAACCTGCGGCGCGAACCCGTAGTGCTCAGCCTGACCGTACGCTGCTTCCTGTTGGGCATACTGCTGGTCTTCACTGTCATACCTGTATTACGCGTAATTTCTCCCAACATAGTCAACCTGGGCGACATCGCCACAATGGAGTGGCTTTGGATACCGGTACTGATGCTGCTGCCCTTGGTGGTGAACCTCATAATCCGCCTGCGCCGACACTTCAAGCGACTGAAGCGACTACGCCGTCGACTGCTGGCCGCTACATTATTGGCTGCCAACCGTCGGCTGTCGCAGGTGCTGATGGAAGAACAGGGAGCCTTCTACGATACACTGGTATCCGAGTGCGACACCCAGCAGCAACTATTGGTAGCCCTGTGCCAACAGTTGCAGGCACCCCAATCGGAAACCAGCAGCAGCCCACTGCCCACCACCCGATTCAACCAACCACTGCTCGGCGGCAACTTTGGCGGCAGCCCTCTGCTGACCGACACCACCAAGACCGAAGCCAGCATCCGGCTCGACGACACACAGCTACGCCTCTCGCAATTGGAACAACAAGAATTGCTCGCCATGCTCAAAACCTCGTTCCGTCAACCTGAGGTCCTCGATGCAGCAGACATGTCCAAAGGCGACGACCCTAATGCACATGCTGCCGCTCTGGTCGAAGCTTGGTCAAACCATTTTGCACCACAGCTGCATATAACCACCGCAGAAAATATGGGACTCATGCTTGAGCAGCTCGGGAAGGATGTCGACCTGGAGCCTTTCATCAAAATGGCTGGCGTCAACGGCATGCTCTTCTCTGTAGCATCAGGCGGTATGCCAGTGCTACGCATCTCATATGTTCCACAGCAGCTTGGCTTCTGCAACACCATCGCAGATGCAGCCACCACCGACTATGCAATGCTCACAACATGGCAACGGGTCACCCTGCAGTCACAACAAGTGTGCAACAGCACGTTGGAGCCACTGCCACCACTGACGCTGGCCGACAAGCTAGCGTTATACTACGCATACTATCGCCAGCGCGACCTAGCATACACCCTTGCCGGTCAACCGCTTCGCATTGCGCGCGACGAAATGGAGTTACTAGACAAACAAATCATAGGAGGATAGCAATATGGTATTCATCAAGATAGTTTTACTGCTGGCCGTCCTGCTCATCTTGTTTGCGATCTACGAGATTATCGGTCTATTCAGAAAGAGAGCCTTAACTCACTATGTAGGCGACGACGGCCGCATACACCGCTTTGGCGATGCCGTATTTAGCGTGGGTGCCGATAGTTACCTTTTCCATGATAACCGACAGCCAGCTGCCAACCGCTATCAAGGCAATTCCAATGTAGAACAAGGGCTTGCACTCATAAACCTACGCGATAATCCCTCGGCAACTGACCTTACAGTAGCAGTGCACAAGGAAGGTTGGGTTGACCTAGCTGGCAATATCTATGGAGCATCGGGATTACGCCTCGGCTACATCACGGACCTGCATGGACAACGCAGCATCAACGGTTCTGGCCGCTGGTATGAGCTATGGCTGCGAAAGCACTCATACGTTTTCTCCTGCCCGCCACTGGCCAGCGAGGACGGTGACAGCACTGCTGCCACGGACACCCTTGTGGGCAAAGTGGTAGAGACTGGACGTATAGGCCGGGCGAAACACGGGCAATACACCACAACAGCACGTGCCGGTGGCTTTCTACTACTCTACAGAGAAAGACAGGCCGCTCCGCCAAGCGAGGACGCGATGCGCGACCGAACCACCTGGAAAGATACAGCACTACCAGCCGCGGTGGCTTTCGTATTCATCTATCTGGTAGCCTATTTGACAGGTATCGGCCATACAACATTCCCGGCTCTCGGACAACAAATAGGGTTCACTGCGGCTCTTTTGCTTGTCTACTTTGCAGTATGGGCAATCCTGCGGCAAGTCAAGCTGGAGGCTCAGCTTGAGGGACGCTCGTTCGATGACTTCCTTATGCTAATCAACCGCAACACCGGCGTCGGAGGGCTTAACAACTGGATCATCCTGCTTGCCTCGGCCGCTCTAGTGGTATCTATTTTCATCTATGGCAGCGACTTTATCCCACTACAGGCAGCCATCCTGATTGGCGCCTGGGTAAACCGAAAATACATAACGAGAGAGCCGTGGGAACTTGCCGATACCGAGGAAGAAGAACAACGGCTGCCCGACTGGACCGACGATAATGGTAGCGACGATGGCAATGGCGATAATGACAATATATTGCCTCCGAACGAAAGCGACAGCCGCACCTACCATTGGCAACTAGACTCACCCTTTCATACTCTCACTGGTGAACTCACCCTCCAATTCAACCCCGAGCGCATAGCCACGCTCCGTGCAGCCAACCCCTTCCGGCTTTATCCCAATATGGATTTCAAACATAATATCGAGCAACTGATGGAGTCTTGCCGTGACAATCGCAAGGTGCATCAAGTGCTCAGCTATATTGAGGTGGAAGCCCGTCGCGCAGGTCTCAACGAGATGGAACGCATGCAGTTCATCCTTGATTTCGTCCAACGACCCAATATTGAATACGAGTACGACGAGAAGTGTGAAGAAATTGGCTGTCCTCGCGACTATGCCAGATATCCCGACGAGACGATGTACGATGGCCGTGGCGATTGCGACTGCAAAGCGGCCCTGGCAGCCATTCTCTTCCGCGAAGCTGGACATAAGACGGCTTACCTGACAACCATTAACCATGCCGCTGTGGCTGTGGCTTTCCGCACCAAGGTGGATGCCAGCATGGTGGAATTGGCCGAAGAGTCGATGCTGACTCACGACGGATACATGTACTTCTTCTGCGAAACCACGGGCGACGGTTTCAGAATCGGCGACCTCGGTAGCACCACCAAAGAGGCCATCACGGACATTCTATTCTTAAACTGATATGAAACGTTTTCTACCCTTGGCGGGCACACTGCTCGCATTCATAGCTATGGCATTCGCATTGGTCAAAGTCTACGACAAGGGCAAAGACCAAAAGCCGCTCCAGTATGCCGATGTTCCACAAGAGACTATCAACTGGATAAACTCGCTAGGAGAAGGGCTAGGCGACATTTTCTCCACTTTCGACCCGACACCGATACCCACACCCTGGGACAATAGTGACGACCTGGGCCAAAAACCAGAGGCTGGTATGGAGAAACTGGAAGATGATTACTTCATCGTCTACCATCCCGAATCATTGTCACAAAAGGCTCAGCTTACGCTGCATCTCGCACACGAAGCAATCCCCCGTATGGAGTCTGTCGTTGGAAAGTACTATTACCCTGAGGATATGAACGGTCGCAAAGTGGCCATATACCTGACACAAGGGCAGAAAGACTTCAACAAACTGATGGGACGATTCGGACTGAAACGGAACTTCGATAACGTAGATGGCATCACCATCTATACCATTTCACCGGCGGGTCTATATCTGAAAGGAATAGCACTCAAGGGGAGTTCTGTGTTCCGCAACGACAATTACCACCGCGAAGTACAATGGCATGAAATGACTCACTATTGCTTTGCCGCGTCGTTGGACTATAGCCAAAGCATCAATCTGCCCGCATGGTGCACGGAAGGCATAGCCGAATACACCGGCATAGCAAGCCGCCGGCCAACCTTCAGCACCAGCGAGATTGCCAGATTGCGCCAAGACTGCCATTTGTCAGATGCAACGTTCCCGCTGGTGTTCGAAGTCTATGCTGGCGGCCATTCCATTTTCTGCCACATGGAGGACAGCTATCGGAAAGAGGGGGTGAAGAATTTCCTGCAGACACTCTACCACAAGGGAATACCCACATCACTGCAAGAGAATTTCGGCACCACAGTGTCGACCTTCGAAGGGGACTGGAAGGCGAATCTTGACAAGTTCAGACGCTGACTAGTGGTTGTAGTCTACAAGTCTTCGGGACTTCGTACTTTCTTTTAGGAGCCAAATAGGCAAGTAGCTATCGCTCGCTAGTAGTCAAGGCAAATTTACCAGCCTACAGTATTGCCTTTACAATTCTACGTAAGTGGAGACTTTTTGACTCTCTACTTGAGTCCCAAATCCTCAAGTACAGCACGGTCGAAAAGCCAATGCTGCACGCCGCCACTGATGTGCTGTGCACGTCCAGTGTACATGTTGAGAATATAGACCGGCCGGATACGCCACGGATGATTATAGCGGTTCTGCCAGTCGAAGAGACAGTATTCCCAATGGTGACGGTTGTTGTACCATTGGCCTGTAGTGTAGCCGTGGCGATCGCCGAACTTATTCAATTCATCATGATTGCCACCTCCACCCGCTTGTTGGTAGACGCGGCTGGGAGCAAGTGTGTAGTTGACCACACGACCCATCGAGACACGGCAGGTTATCATCACCGGAGCATTGTCGAGCGAAGCAGCACCGCGGCTGTAGCCCATTGCTAGACTGCGATTGATGGCAAAGTAGACGCCGCGTCCAGCCCAACTGCAATTGGGCGATGAACTGGCCAGAAAAGTACCCGTAGACCAAACGGAGGTATTGCGGCGGTAGCTGTTGCGGTGAGGGTCACCGGTAATAGACTGGCAAGCAGTCAAATCTGTACCGTGATAGAGTGTACGGGCCGGGATGAATATATCCACTACCGTCCATAGCACACTCTCTATCACCGTAAGCAGTCCGTGCCAGACAGGGTACTTCAGCAGACGCCAGGGGAAGAGCAGCAACCAGCGGCCGAAATGGCCAGCCCCCTCAGCCGTATCGGACGGCGACAACACTTCGAAGAATAGGTCGTAGATTCCCGTTACACAATGTATCAATATATTATATACCACAGCATTGAATAGCCGAAGTGGCGTGATGGCTATATACATAATAACCGAAAGCACCTCTAAGACTGTGCGTAGTGTGGGCTTATGCTCATCCCGAACCCAGTCTGTACGAAACAGGTAGCGCCACGGCTCTATCAAGAAATGTTCCAGTTGGTTGAGCCAATAGAACGGGAACGAAATAACGTAATACGCTATGATGAAGACACCTCGCAGAATGGTACTGCCATCCACGTCCAACTCCAACTGGTTGACCAAGAGCCTCAACCCCATCAGTGCGGCCACCACCAGTCCTACAATGGCTCCAGTACCCGCACTGCCACCAAAGATGGCAAAGAGAATGGCACCCGCGCCGGCAAAAAATCCCGCATAAACTGCCAACTCCAATATCTGCTGCCACAATGCCAATACCAGCACCACTGCAATGACTGTCAGCACCCATTTGATGCATTTCCACACTCCGGCGAAGAACTTTGCAACCCCGCCACCGGAGGAGCTTGCCTTGGTCGGCTGCGTTGCGGGCTGCGCGGGAAGCGCCGACACATAGGAAACATAGCGCATCGACACATATCCCCGACGGCTACCGTATTCTATCGCACCCCACGGGTCTCCGCTCGACCCGGTAATGTACAGCACTGTGATATATTCGTTGCGTTGCAACAGGCCCAACTTTGAATACGACACCTTGGGTCCGCTACGCACATTGAGTTGCGTGGTTGCCCTGCAACGCGCAGGATAGGTATTACCCTCCGCCTGTGCACCTCCCGCAGACAGGAGCAACAGCAAAAAGAGCACTACCCAACGTAGTCTACGAGAACGGAAACTCTTTGACTCTTCGTCTCGTTGACTATTTGGCTCTCCAGATGTCTCAATCATGCTAGTCCACAAACTTGATGTCCTTGACGTTGAGCTGTATCTCTGTGCGTCCGCGCCAGTAGTTCTCCTCCAGCTGGTAGCAGAGGTCGAAGAGGCGGCCTTGCCGCATACGTCCAAGTGCTTCGCCCAACTGGAATGCGATGGCTGGATAGGGGGCTGTGCGCTCCGCTATGGGGATGGCATTAAACTTCAAGTGGTTGGTACCCACGATGCGGGCATTACCCGTGTCGACCAGCTCACGACTGACAAAGACGGGCACGTTGTTCTCCGGACCGAAGGGTGCAAACTGCTTGAGGATGCGCAGGAACTTGGGAGTGATTTGAGAGAATCCCAGTTCGCAGTCGGCCTCCACCTCGGGCACAATATCCTGCGGACCCAAACTTTCGCACACCAACCTCTCGAAGCGGTCGAGGAAGGCCCGCATGTTCTCTTTGCGCAGGCTGACGCCGGCAGCGCTCTTGTGTCCGCCGAAGTGCTCCAGCAGGTCTGCACACTGCTCTAGTGCTTCATGCACATCGAACTCTTTGAGCGAACGTGCCGAGCCTGTGATGAGTCCGTCACTGCCCTCGGTGAAGACGATAGTGGGCTTATTATAGGCTTCGACAATACGGCTGGCCACGATACCCACCACACCACGGTGCCAACTAGGGTCGTAGAGCACGAGCGAGCGGCGACCACGATAGAAGGGGTCGTTGTCGATGCGGCGTTTAGCCTCCTCGGTAGCACTGGTATCCAAATCCTTACGCTCCAGATTATAGGAGTTGATATCTTCTGCCAGCTGGCGGGCGATATTGGGGTCTTCGGTGAGCATGAGACGCACACTGTCGAAGGCGGAGCGGATACGTCCGGCGGCATTGATACGGGGACCGACGAGGAAGACAAGGTCGCTGATGGTGAGCTCCTTTTCGAAATAGCCGCTTTTCTGCTTGTCGGCAGCCTCTTGGTCGGCAGGTTCGGGCTTGCGTCTGTCTACATGACCGTAGCGGAGAATAGCCTCGATGCCGGGACGGGGCTTGGTATTGAGCACCCGCAAACCGAAGAAGGCCAGCACACGGTTCTCTCCCATGATAGGCACAATGTCGCTGGCGATACTGACGGCAACCAGGTCAAGGTACTGCAACAGCTTTAGCTTCAATTCCTCCTGGCGCTCGCGACGCTGGGCATCCAACTGCTCGGGCAGGTCACACAGGCGCACTCCCAAGCGCTGCTCCATGTGGGCTTCCACTATTTTGAAACCTATCCCGCAGCCGCTGAGCTCCTTGTAGGGATAGGGGCAGTCGACCTGTTTGGGGTCGAGCACAGCCACTGCGCGGGGCACCTCGTCGCCGGGCAGATGGTGGTCACCGATGATGAAGTCGATGCCAAACTTCGCCGCATAGTCCACCTGCTCCGTGGCCTTGATGCCGCAGTCGAGGGCAATCACCAGTTTCACCCCTGTCTCGCGGGCATAGTCCACGCCTTGACGCGAGATACCGTAGCCCTCGCGCTCGCGATCGGGTATATAGAAATCAATATTACGGTCCAGTTCCTTCAGGTAGGAATAGACCAACGCGACTGCCGATGTGCCGTCGACGTCGTAGTCGCCGTAAACCATGATGCGTTCCTGTTGCGCAATGGCGCGATTGATTCGTGCTATCGCTTCCGGCATGCCTTTCATAAGGCAGGGGTCATGAATCTGGTCAAGGCCCGGACGGAAGAAACGACGCGCCTCTTCGAAGGTGGTGACACCCCGCTCTACGAGCAGAGTGGCGATGATTCGGTCAACGCCAAGCGATGCAGCAAGTTTTTCAACAGTCTCTAAATCATAGTCTTGTCTTATTATCCAACGTTTTTCTTTCATATTTTTCTGGCCGTAAAATTACTACTTTTTTTAGACATGACAAAATTTTTTTTTCAACCACGGCCCGAAAAAGAGCTTTGATTAGAGATTTCTAAATCCAGATTTCAAACTTCTACATGGGGGGCAGACAAAAAAACAAGGACTCGCGTGGAATCCTTGTCACCTGGAGGTCGCTTCCGGATTTGAACCGGAGTAGCAGGTTTTGCAGACCTGTGCCTAGCCCCTCGGCCAAACGACCCTGTCATTTTCGGGGTGCAAAAGTACGAACATTTTCCAAACTAGCCAAATATTTTTGCATTATTTTCTTTAAACTGGTGATTTTTAGCTGCTAATTTTGAAAATATTCGTATCTTTGCAGCGTGAAAAGTAAGGTATATCACTCGCTATTTATCGCAGTTTTACTGCTTTCGGCCTGCCAAAAGAGCGCTGGAGTCGACCCGTTGCAGCGCGCCGTCGTCGACGGGCTGAACAAGGAAGCCTTCATGTATCGCTACCGCCAGCCCGACAGTTGCATCGCCCTCTCGCAGCGGGCGCTACAGTACATCGACGACTCGCTGCCCGAATACGTCGACGGTCAGCTGCGGGCGCTGAACAATATGGCCTTCGCCTACTACCAGAAGAGCGACCGGCAGAACGCCAACCTGGCGCTGGACCGCGTGGACAAGACCATCCGTCTGCAACGGGAGGGGATGCGCAACGGCGACATCGAGCGGGTGATACACAACCTGTTGCGGGCCCGTCTGCTACAACGCGACTGCCGACCGGCCGACTGCTACCGGCTGCTCTACGACATAGACCGCAGCGGCGTGCTGGACCGCAACCGGGGCCATCTGCTCTACAACTACGCACAGAGCGAATACTACATCACCTCGCTGGTGCTCAATTTCCACTACCGCGACGGCAAGGAAGCCGATGTGCGCACCCTGCTCCACGAGGTGGAGTCGCGGCGCGCGGCGCTGAAGGTGGACTATGCCCAGGACATGGCGCTCAACTATGCCCTGGCCTACGGCTGGCAGAGTGCCGGCGAAAGTACCACAGCCCTCGACTACTGCGAGCGCAACTACGACATACTAGACCTAGGGCCGCAGACGTTCTGCATCTTCCACTATGCCAATACGCTACAGATGACAGCCCTGGCCCTGCGCAGCCAGCCTGGCAGCGCACCGCCCGACAGCGTGCTGGCCCTCTACGACCATGCCCGGCGGGTGTTCTTCGACTATGGAGACCCCTACCAGATGCTGGGCGGCACCACCTCGACGGCACGCTATGCGCTGCTCGTCGGCGACACAGCCTTCGCCCACGAGGTGCTGTCCGAATGGCGTTCGCTGCGGGGCAACTGGCAACCCTTCTCCGCACCCAAGATGGAGCTCGGCTACTTCGATGTGCTGCTGCGCAGCCGTATGGCCACAAGTCCCGACCAGGCGCGCCTCTGGTACGAGCACCACGCCGAGCTGCAAGACCATATCAAGCAGAGCGAACGCGAGGATTTCGCCCTGCAGCAGACCCTGGCCAACGCCACACGGCGCAGCCGCTGGATGAGCCGCACGGCGATGGGCTTCGGCCTGCTGACCCTGCTGCTGCTGGTCCTCACGCTGCTGCTCTGGCGCAACGCGCTGCGACTACGGCGCGAGAAACGCCAGCTCGAGGCGGCCAAGCGGCGCGACGTGGAGCGCATAGCCAACGTGGAGACCTGCCTCAGCGTGATGCGCCACGACATATCGCCCTTCATAGGCTACCTGCGTAGCCCCAACCTGACGCCCGAAGTGCGCTCCGAGGTGCTGGAACAGCTGCTGCGCACCTTCGACAATATCAAGAACTGGACCCGCCTCTCAATCCCCAGCGGACTGGTGTTCAACGCCTCGCGCTTCCCTCTGCAGGAGGTCTTCGACGAGGTGCGGACCCAGGTGGTACGCCCCCATGCGGGCGTGGAGCTGCGCTTCGTGGCCAGCAGCCAGACCCTCTGGGCCGACCGCCTGCTGACCGTCATCCTGCTGCGCAACCTGGTCAACAACGCCCTGCAGCATACCACCGAGGGCGAGGTGCGGGTGGAGAGCAGCGAGTGGCGAGCGGAGAACGGGGAGCATTTCGTGGATATCAGCGTGACCGACAGCGGCAGCGGCATGACGCCGGAGCAGCAGGAGAGCCTCTTCCGCGCCGACCGCACCATCGAGGGCGACCACGGCTTCGGCCTCATCCTGTGCCGCTACATCATCAAGAAGCACGACGACCTGACCCGCCGCGGATGCAAACTCTGGGTGGAGAGCGCCGAACAGCAGGGCACCACCATGCATGTGCGACTGGCGGAGGGAAGTGTGAGGAATGTTGAATGTTGAATGATGAATGATGAATCATTGAATGATGAATGTTTGAATGAAACAATGATATAAATATGAAGAATATACGAGTGATGATGGTGGACGACGAGCCGCTCATCCGCAAGATAGTGAAAATGGAGATGAACAGCCGCGACGTCAGCGTGGAAAGCGGTGACGTGGACGGGAGCGTCATGCGACGCGTGGAGATGGTGGAGACCTTCGCCGACGGGCCCGCCCTGATGGCAGCCCTCGAGGGGGCCGAGCCGCCGGACTATA
Source organism: Bacteroidales bacterium (assembly GCA_045576855.1). Classification (GTDB taxonomy): domain Bacteria; phylum Bacteroidota; class Bacteroidia; order Bacteroidales; family P3; genus Colimorpha. The sequence continues at coordinate 29,525 of JAZNHG010000014.1, forward strand.
TGCTCGTCGACATGGAGTTCCAGGGCGAGCCCACCGGGGGCCTCACCATCACGCGACGGCTCCACGAGCGCTATCCCGAGGTGCGAATCATCATCTTCTCCGGCCGCTTCGACAATCCGCTGAAGGAGGATCCCGCCTACAGCGACGGCCAGCGCCTGCAGCGGCTGCACGATATAGGCCGCGTGGTCATGGAGGCCCTGAGCCTGGGAGCCAGCGCCTTCGTCAGCAAGAATGCCGCCGGGGGCTTCTCCATCGAGAATATACTGCGCGCCATAGCCTGCCTCGAGCGCGGCGAGAGCTGCTATTTCAACTATCCCGTGATGCTGACCCTCAAGGAGGCGGCGGAGCGCTACTTCAGCCTGGTCGAAGGGCACGACCCCTCGTTCGGGCTGAGCGCCACCGAGCACCAGCTGCTGCTGCTCGAGGCCGCGGGCTGCACCGCCGCCGAGATTTCCAACCGTTTGGACGAGAGCGACAAGAGCATCCAGGAGCGGCAGAAGGACCTCTCGCGGCGCCTCGGCATCGTCAACAAGAGTGCCGCCCGCGTGGCCAAGGCCATCTCGCTGGGCCTCATCGAGCCGGCCGAGGTGCAGTTCCTGCCGCGGCAATAGCGGACGCACCAGAAAACGAGGCCGGACGCGAAGCATTCGCGTCCGGCCTGCTGTTTATTAAACCCTTACAAACTTACATTTCCTTGCTGCCCAGCGGGTTGGGACACACCCTATTCAGTGCAGTCGGGTGGCAAAAAATATCACGGGGAGGGGATATTTAACTTTATTTAACTCTTGCAGCCGCCGACACTGGGGTCGAAAAGGGGGCCGAGGGAGGAAAAAGGGAGCCACGATCGGAGCATCAACCAGCCATCCGAAATGTTAAATAGGTAGGATGGTGGTAGGATGGTGGTAGGATGGTGGTACGTTGATGGTAGGTTGGTGGTAGGATGACCCTTGTTGGGCCGGAGGACAGCGTAATGATGAATGATGAATGATAAATAATGAATATCAAACAACTACACACCATCAACCGTCCACTGCCCACTATCAACTGCCAACTGTCAACTGCCACCTGCCACCTGCCACCTCATCCCCTCTCAGCGTGCAGTTGGAATGTGCAAGTTAAATAATGTTAACTGCCAGCCAAGACCGACGGCGCACAGGACAGAAAGCGCGCGGGCGTGCATTTTATTTATGCATGTCAGGATTTTTTCGTACATTTGCGGTCGAAACAAGATGAAGGTAATACGCTCCATACTACTCATCATCAACGTGATACTTGCGTTGGGACTGGCAGCCACCACCCTGGGTGACGCCCTGTCGCCCTCGCAGAGCGTGGTGCCGAGCGCGCTGGCGTTCGGCTATCTGCCCCTGCTGGCGGCCAATGTGCTGATGATAGTGCTCTGGCTGCTCATGCACCGGTGGACATGGCTGCTCAGCGCCGCCGTGATAGCCCTGCGGTGGGGCACGCTGGTCACCTTCCTGCAGCTGACGGGCACGTCGAAGGTGCCGCCGGCCGAGGAGCATCCCGCGCGCATCACCGTGATGACCTACAACGTGCACCAGTTCCAGGGCCGGCAGAACCGGCCGGAGCAGTCGGACAGCATAGCCTCGCTCTTCCTGTCGCTGGTGGACGAGCACCGCCCCGACGTGCTGTGCCTGCAGGAATATGCAGCGCCCAAGAAGCTGGCCGTCACGGACAGCCTGACGCTGATGGGCTACAACCACTACTACGGCGCCCACACCTCGCGCGGCGGGGTGCCCTACGGCACGGTGGTCTTCAGCCGCCTGCCCATCACCTATGTGAACCGGATGGACAGCGAGAAGCTGCTGGTGGAGATGCACCTGGACGGACGCCGCTTCCGCGTGTGCTGCGTCCACATGGACAGCTACCGATTCGACGCCGCCGACCGCGAGGAGATAGAACGCATGCGGCACGGCGAGGTGCAGAGCTCGAGCCGCCGCACCCTGGGCAAGGTGAAAGAGACCATACTGAGCCACGAAAAAGAGTGGAACGAAAGCCTGCGGCCGGTGGTGACCGCCAGCTCGCTGCCGCTGGTGCTGGCCGGCGACCTGAACGACATACCGGGCTCGTGGCTCTACCGGCAGCTTTCGCGCGAGCTGACCGACGCCTACTGCGAGCAGGGACGCGGCATGAGCATCACATACAACGGCGGATTCCCACGCTTCCGCATCGACATGGTGTTCCGCAGCGAGGGGCTGACCACCCTCAGCTACCGCCGACTGAAGAGCGACCTCTCGGACCACTATCCCGTGCTCACCTCATTCGAACTGGAGCCATGAGAAAGCAAGAACTGTACCGACGCACCCTCGCCTATTTCCAGGAGGCCATGCCCGTGGCCGAGACGGAGCTGCACTATGGCACCCCCTTCCAGCTCTTGGTGGCGGTGGTGCTGTCGGCCCAGTGCACCGACCGGCGGGTGAACATGGTCACCCCCGCCCTCTTCGCCGCCTATCCCGACGCCCAAGCGATGGCCCAAGCCAGCGAAGAGGAGCTTTTCGCACTCATCGGCTCGGTATCCTATCCGCACAACAAGAGCCGCCACCTGGCAGGGCTGTCGCGCATGCTGGTGGACGAATTCGGCGGCCAGGTGCCCGACGACATGGAGCAACTGCAACGCCTGCCCGGCGTGGGCCGCAAGACGGCCAATGTGGTGGAGGCCGTCTACTTCGACCGCCCCGCCATGCCGGTGGACACACACGTGTTCCGCGTAGCCAACCGCATCGGCCTCACGGTGGACAGCAAGACGCCCCTCCAGACCGAGCGCGAGCTGGTGAAGCACATACCCACGGGACTGCTCTCCAAGGCCCACCACTGGCTCATACTGCATGGCCGCTACGTATGCCAGGCCCGCAAGCCGAAATGCAGCCAGTGCGGCCTCACCGACCTCTGCCGCCACTACCGGAAGGCGCACAAGGAAGGAGGTGCGCATGCTCTTTAGCCAACCCGCATTCCTGTGGGCCCTGCTGGCCGTGCTCGTCCCCGTGGCGGTGCACCTCTTCAGCTTCCGCCGCTATCGCAAGGTGCACTTCAGCAACGTGCAGCGCCTGAGCGAGCTGCACACCGAGCAGCGGCGCCACCGCAACCTGCGCCAATGGCTGGTGCTGGCGGCGCGCATACTGGCGGTGGCATTCGTGGTGCTCGCCTTCGCCCAGCCTGTCGTCCCCAACCGGCAGGCACAGCTGCGCTCCGGCACCTCGGCTGTGAGCATCTATGTGGACAACTCCTTCAGCATGGCCAACGCCACTGCGGAGGGCAGCATGATAGACGCCGCGCGGCGCAAGGTGCACGAAGTGGCCGACGCCTACGGCGTGGGCGACAAGTTTCAGCTGATAACCAACGATATGCGTGGCAGCGAAATGCGATGGCTGAACCGCGACGAACTGCTGGAGGCAGCCGACGCGCTGGAGCCCTCGCCCGCCGCCCCGCTCATGAGCACCGTGGCCACACGCCTGCACGACTTCCTGGCCCAGAGCGGCACCCACAACCGCCACGCCTACATCATCAGCGACTTCCAGCAGTCCACCGCCGACCTGGACGCACTGCCGGCAGACAGCACCATGCAGGTCACCCTCGTGCCCTTCAGCGCCACCGTGGCAGACAATATCTATATCGACAGCCTGTGGCTCGACGCACCGGCCTACCACATCGGCGGCACCGTGGACATCTCGGTGGCACTGCGCAACAGCGGGAGCCACGACATAGAGAAAGTGCCGGTGAAACTCTATATTGGCGGCCGCGAACGAGCCCTGACCACCACCGACCTGCCCGCCGACGGCAGCGCCACGGCCACCCTCCGCTTCACCATAGACAGCGCGGGCTGGGTGGATGGCCGCGTGGCTATAGAGGACTATCCCATCAGCTTCGACGACAACTACCACTTTGCCTTCCGCGTCGACGACCTCACGCGGGTGCTGGAACTGGACGGCCAAGGGGCCAACCCCTACCTGGAACGGCTCTTCGCCAACGACGGGTCCATCGTGTTGCAGCGTGCCCCGCAGCTGCAGCACGACCTGGCGCAATACGACCTGGTGGTGCTCAACGAGCCCCGCACACTCAGCAGCGGCGAGGTGCAGCAGCTGAGCCAGTGGGTGGCCGAGGGCGGCAGCCTGGTGGCCATCCCGTCGGAGCAGTCGGGCACCGCGCTGAACAGCCTGTTGGCCGCGCTACAAGCCCCGCAGCTGAAGCAATGGGTGCGGCGACAGGTGAAGGCCAACACCATAGACTACAGCCACTCGCTCTACCGCAGCGTGTTCAACAGCCGCACCGACGAGATGGAGATGCCCAGCGTGCAAGGCCACTACAGCCTGGAGCCCGCCGTGGCAGTCCACCAGACCATTGTGGGCTTGGCCGACGGCGGCGAACTGCTGTGCGTCACGCCCACCGGCGCGGGACGCCTCTACCTTTTCACCACCCCGCTCGACGAAAGCCATACCGACCTGGTCAACCAGGCGCTTTTTGTGCCCACGCTCTACAACATGGCCCTCTACAGCCGTACGCTACCGCCCGTGGCCCACACCTTGGGCGACTATAGTCCCATCGCTCTACAGGACGACTACGCCGCCGACCGCCAGCCCCCCACCCTCAGCGACGGGGCCGACATCAGCCTGCTGCCCGACCTGCGCCGCACGATGGGCACATGGCATCTGCTGCCACACGGCGAGCTGCCACACGACGGCATCTATACCCTGGCCGACGAACACCTGGCCTTCAACTACCCAAGGCGCGAGTCGCGCATGGAATTCCTGGACCACAAGACGATAGCCGAGGCCGCCAGCCAGCTGGTGGGATACACGCTGGTGCGCAACAGCACCAAGCCACTCACCGACGAGCTGCGCGACCGCGACGGTGGACGCCCGCTGTGGCGACTCTGCCTGCTGCTGGCGTTGGCGGCGCTGGCACTGGAGACCATCCTTCTGAAACTGAGACCATGATATTACAGATTGACCATATCAGCAAAGCCTTCGGCGGCCACAGTGTGCTCCACGACGTCAGTTTCGACGTGGCAGCGGGCGAGGTGGTGGGCCTGCTGGGTGCCAACGGTGCCGGCAAGACCACGCTGCTGCGCATCATCACCCGTCTGATACAGCCCGATGCGGGGCGCGTACTCTTCGACGGGCACCCGCTGACGCAAGACGACCTGTGCCGCATAGGCTATATGCCCGAGGAGCGCGGCCTGTACCGCCACATGCGGGTGGGCGAGCAGGCCCTCTATCTGGCCCGGCTGAAAGGGATGGGCCGGCAGGAGGCCGAACAGGAGCTGCGCCAATGGATGGAGCGGCTGGGTATGGGCGAATGGTGGCACCGGCAGGCAGGCAAGCTGAGCAAAGGCATGCAACAGCGGCTGCAGTTCGTGGTGACCGTGGTGCACCGGCCCGACTTGGTCATCCTCGACGAGCCCTTCTCGGGCTTCGACAGCGCCGCCAGCGCCATGCTGCACACCGAGATAGCCGCCCTGCGCGACCGCGGGGCCGCCATACTGCTCTCCACCCACAACCTGCAAGCTGCCGCCGAGCTCTGCGACAAAACCATTCAGCTATGAAGAACCTGATGCTCATACTGGGACGCGAATACCGCCGTCGCCTGACTCGACCCTCGTTCTGGGTGCTCACACTGCTGGTCCCGCTGGTATTGGCACTGCTCTATGCGCTGCCCGTAGTGGCGGCCCACCGCAGCACCGAGCGCGCCACCGTGCTGGTAGTGGACCAGAGCGGCCTCTTTGTCGACGGCTTGCGGTCGACGGCCGAGGTGGCCTTCAAGCCCATGCCCAGCCTCGACTACGCCAAGCAGCAGGCCCGTCGGCACGACCTTATCCTCTTCGTCCCGCTACGCGAAACCACCATACCCCGCGACGCATTCCTCTATTACCGCAACGACAGCCCCTCCACGGCCCTGCAAAGCCTCATCGACGGCCAGATGCAGACCCTGCTGCGAAACGCCATACTGGAGGACGTCTACCAGCTGGAGCCATCGGTCTACCATTCGGTGGAGAATACCCACATCAAGATGCATACCCAGGATTCCGCTACCGGACACGAGAGCTTTGCGCAAGTGAAGAATATCGTGGGGCTGGCCCTGGCGACACTGATGGTGCTGACGCTGGTGCTGTTTGGCGCCGAGGTGATGCGCAGCGTGCAGGAAGAGCGGCAGAACAGGATGTCCGAGGTGATGGGCACCACCGTCCGACCGGTACACCTGCTGGTGGGCAAGGTGGGTGGCGTGGCGCTGGTGGCGACCACACAACTGGCGCTCTGGATAGCACTGACGACGGTATGCTTTCGCGGCATCGAAGCCACATCGCCACAACTCTTCGCCGAAGCGAGAGCCGCCCAGCAGCAACGCAGTCTGGCCACCAAAGGCCAAGCCGCCACAGCACAATACACCTCACCGGTGCAGCTGGTCGACGAGACCGTGCAGGGGTTGACAGCCATACGGCTCCCGCTGGTGGCAGGATTGTTTCTGCTCTATTTCCTGCTCGGATATCTGCTCTACGGAGCCCTACTGGCTGCGCTGGCCGCCCGTCTGGAAAGCGACGCCGACGCCCTGCAATGGACGCTGCTGACCGTTTCGCCACTATTACTGACACTGCTGATGGGAGCAATACTGCTGCGGGCCCCGTCGGCAGCATTGGCCACATGGCTCACCCTGGTGCCCTTCACAGCCCCGGCGGCGGCCATGCTGCGCCTGCCTTTCGGCCTGCCGCAGTGGCAAGTGGCCGTCGGGACAACACTCATGCTATTATGCTTTGTGGCTGCAGCCTGGCTGGCAGCGAAGACGTACCGCCGCCATCTGCTGCAATAGCACCGGCTCATCCCGTCGGCATACCGATGCCATCCCCCATTCACCCGTACACAAAAGTGGCATCCGAAATGTTAAAATGCAAGGATGGTGCATGGTTGATGCATGGATGGTGCATGGATGACCCCCTTTGGAGTGGAGAGTGGAGAGTGGAGAGTGGAGAGTGGAGAGTGAAGAGTGAAGAGTGGAGAGCGGGCTGCCGCACCTGAACACTGCTCACTGAACACTACTAACTGAACACTACTAACTGAACACTGCTCACTGAACACTACTCACTGAACACTACTCACTGAACACTGCTCACTGAACACTGCTCACTGAACACTGCTCACTGCAACGCCGCCTGGATACTCATCTCGTAGAGCTCGGCCGGTGTGATGCCCATAGCACGGGCCTGTTTGGGGACGATGCTTTCGGCGCTTTGTCCGGGGATGGTGTTGGCTTCGAGGAAGTAGAGCTCCTGCTTGTCGGTGTTGTAGATGTAGTCGAAGCGCACGATACCCTTGCAACCCAGACGCGCATAGAGTATGCTGGAGACCTCCTGGATATGGCGCGAGATGCTCTCCGGGCACTCGGCGGGGGTCACCTCGTTGCTGAAACCGTCATACTTGGCTGCGTAGTCGAAGAATTCGTGCCCCCCTTTGGGGATAATCTCGGTGATGGGGAATACCAGCAGCTCGCCATCGGCCTTGCGGAATACGCCGCAGTCGAACTCGCGGCCTTTGATAAACTCCTCTACGAGCACCGCGTGGTCCTCGGAGAACGCCTCGCGGATGGCGGGCAGAAGCGCGTCGGCCGACTTGACCTTGGTGGTGGCCACACTGCTGCCGCCGGCGGCAGGCTTCACGAAGACGGGCAGTCCCAGTCGGCTCAACATGGCGTCCAATTGCTGCTGGTCGGGTTCTTCGTATAGTAGTTCCGATTCGGCCACCTTGACCACGCCGATGCTTTTCACCACGGGGTTGCAGTAGCCCTTCTGGAAGGTGAGGGCAGAGGTGTAGAAGCCACAGGTGGTGTAGCGGATGCCCAGCATGTCGAAGTAGCCCTGCAGGACGCCGTTCTCGCCGGGGTTGCCATGTATGATGATGAATGCCAGGTCGAAGTGAATCTTCCTTCCCGTACACGAGACAGTGAAATCGTCTTTGTTCACCGGGCATTTTTCTCCGTTAAAATCCCAGTACCACCCCTGGCGATTGACGACAATTTTGTAGACGTTGTATTTCGTGTGGTCCAATTGACCGTACACTTGGTTACCGCTGGCGATGCTGATATCGTGTTCGCCACTGTAACCACCCATGACCAAAGCTATATTTTTTTTCATAGATTATCTAGATGTATGTTATAGTTTCCGGGCTGCAAAGATACGAATATAATCCATATCGGCAAAATCAAGTTGCGTTGTCGGCCGTCGGGTGCAACGGAATATGCTGTTCCCTACGGTGTTGCTTGGCGTTGAAATGAGCCTGCTGCTGTACGGCCGCGACCATTGTGGCGCGCTGGAAGCGCTCCCAGACCACGTCGACTGCAAGCGACGAGGGGTGCGCCATATCTGCGTCGTAGAAACGATAGTCGCGCAATTCGTCGAGCACTATCTCGTAGGCCGGGAAGTAGCTAAGCGTTTTGAGTTTAGGGCTGTGGGTAATGAGTTGGTCTATGGCCAGCAGCAGGGTACTCTTGCTGAGTTGATTGCCGTGAGCGCCATCGGCCATGTGACGTATAGGCGACACGGTGAACAGGATATTGAGCGTCGGATAATAGACCTGCAGTGTCTCCAGCAGCGGTTTCCACAGGGCGACAACCTCTTCCACCGACATCCGGCGACGCACAAACTCCGCCGAAGGCAACTTGTGGCAGTTGGCCACCACCTGCCCTTCCCGCTCGAATATCCATGCACTGCCGAAGGTAATCATCAGCAACGACGCCTCGCCGAGGGCGCGATGGGCTTGGTGTATGCGCTCGTTGCAGACGGCGAGGCATTCCTCGGCCGAGGAACGTGAGAAACGCCCGTGGTGATGCCACGAATGCCATAGTCCCTCATGCAGCACCAAGTCGCTCTCGTCGACCTCACGGTCTTCCACCAGACGTCGCAGCGCCGATGCCACCGAGGCTGGATTATAGAGCGGGCCATAGGGGTTCACCTCCACATGGAAGTCTGCCATCTGCAACCGGCCACCTACTTCGTCGGCGAAGCAAGAGCCCAAACAGACTATGCCCGTCGAGAAGTCGACTCGAAAGGGAGGCTTGGGTACAGGTACGGGTGTTGTCAACTGAGGCATCATAGCGGACTAGGATTTTACATTAGGATGGATTTCGATGATACCTTTCACCTTCTCCAATTCGGGGATAAACTCGCGCGGCGAAATACGCAGGTTCTCGGCTATCAGATTGAGCGTCATATTGTGGGTGGTGTCACACACCGTGGCCTGCAGCGGCACCTTGCCTTTGTGTTTCTTGGCCAGCTTCTCCAGCGTCTCGCAAAACTGGGCGTCGATGTCGCTCAGGTTCACCTTGAAGCCCAACTTCGAGGTGAAACGGTCCATCACACTGCTGAGGTTCATCATGGTGCCAATGCGGATGCGGGAGTAGACCTTGTTGATGCCGCTCTTGTCGGTGTAGGGCCGCACGACGACGCTACCCTTGATATAGACAAAGGTATCGTTTTCGAAGAAGCCGCGAAAGTCGCTGAATTCGTCGCCGCGGAGACGGAGCTCATAGCTGCCGGAGTAGTCGTTGATGACCATGCTGCCGTAAGGCTCGCCCTGGCGATTGGTGCCGATACGGACATCGGAGACGAGACCAGCAAAGCGCACTTCGCGACCGCCGAGCTGCTCGATGGCAGCCAGGTCGGCGGTGCGGGTCGTGGTGAAGTAGCGCATCTCGTAGCGGTAGTCGTCGAGGGGATGGCCCGAGAGGTAGGTGCTGATGACCTCCTTCTCGTACTTGCACTGCTCGATGCTGTTCCAGGGCTCGGCGTTGGGTATGGGTGGATGTTCCTCCTCGGAGAGTTCGCTACTCATGTCGAAGATACTCATCTGGGCGGTATTGGCGTTATCCTGGCGGCGGATAGCCCAGCGTACGAGCAGGTCGAGGTAGGTGGGTGTCGTCTCGAGGGCGTTCTCCTTGTAGAAGTACTGCGCGCGGTGCATGGTGCCGACGCCGTCGAAGGCGCCGGCCTTGACGAGTACCTCCATGTTCTTTTTGTTGACAGAGTGCATGTCGACGCGCTTGAGGAAGTCGAAGATGTCGGCGTAGGGGCCATTCTTCTCGCGCTCTGCGATAATGACGGAGCTGGCTGCCTCGCCCATACCGCTGATAGCCTGCAGGCCAAAGCGGATGCGCCCCTGTGCATCAACGCTGAAGTCCATCTCGGAATGGTTCACGCTGGGTGCGGCTACCTCGACGCCCTGCTTGCGGCAGTCGTCCATGAGTTCCTTGACACGTGCAATGTCAGTCTGGGCCGAGGTCATGACGGCGGCCATATACTCGGCTGGGAAGTGCGCTTTGAGATAGGCGGTCTGGTAGGCAACCCACGAATAGCAAGCCGCATGCGACTTGTTGAAAGCATAGGAGGCGAACTTCTTCCATTCCTCCCATATCTTGGAGAGAATCTCGCGCGGGTGTCCGTTCTTCTCACCACCTTGGTAGAAGAGAACTTCCAGCTCGTTCATCTTCTCTATCTGCTTCTTGCCCATAGCCTTGCGCAGCGTATCACTCTGCCCTCGCGTGAATCCAGCCAGCAGACGGCTCAGCAGCATGACCTGCTCCTGATAGACGGTGATGCCGTAGGTATCCTTCAGGTACTTCTCCATCACCGGTATGTCGTAGGTAATCGGCTTCCGGCCCTGCTTGCGGTCGATGAACTCGGGAATATTGTCCATAGGGCCCGGACGGTAGAGGGCATTCATGGCGATGAGGTCGTCGATGACGTGCGGCTGCAGCTCGCGCAGGTACTTCTGCATACCCGCACTTTCAAACTGGAAGACGCCCACTGTATTGCCCTCGCAGAACAGCTTGTAGGTCAGCTCGTCGTCCAGCGGCAGGTGGTCCACATCGACATCCTCCCCGCGCACCTTCTTCACCATGCGGATGCAATTCTTGATGATGGTGAGGTTTTTGAGACCGAGGAAGTCCATCTTGATGAGGCCGACGTTCTCGACGACATGGCCGTCGTACTGGGTGACGAGGACATCCTCGCCACTCTCCTTGTCGTTAATGACGCAGACGGGGGCGACATTGGTGATGTCCTGTGAGCCGATGATGACGCCGCAGGCATGGATGCCAATCTGGCGGTTGGTGTCCTCGAGTTCCTCGGCATAGGTCAGCATCTGCTTCAGCTTCTCGTCGTTGCCCTCCATGATGTGCTTGAGCTCGGGGATGTACTTGTAGCAGTTCTTGAGGTTCACCTTGGGGGACTTGCCCTTCTCGTCCTTGACGTTGTCGGGGAAGCCGCGGTCGGGGATGAGTTTCTTGAGTGCGTTGACGGTATCCAGCGGTATCTTCTCGACACGGCCGACATCGGAGATGGAACTCTTGGTAGCCATAGTGCCGTAGGTGATGATGTGGGCCACACGCTCCTTGCCGTACTTGTGGGTCACCCAGTCGAGGACCTTGCCACGGCCGGCGTCGTCGAAGTCGACATCGATATCGGGCAGCGAGATACGGTCCGGATTCAGGAAGCGTTCGAACAGCAAGTCGTAGCGCAGCGGGTCGAGGTCGGTAATCCAGAGACAGTAGGCGACCACAGAGCCGGCGGCGGAGCCACGGCCGGGGCCGACGCTGACACCCAGCTCCTCGCGCGCAGCGCGGATATAGTCGCTCACTATGAGGAAGTAGCCCGGGAATCCCATCGTCTTGATGGTGTGCAGCTCGAACACTATTCGCTCCCTCACCTCCTCGCTCAGCGCCGCCTTGATATCGGCATCCGACGGCTCTCCACTCTCCGCTCTCCACTCTCCGCTCAAATACCTCTTGCGGGCGCCCTGCCATACGAGGTGTTCCAGGTAGTCGGCCTCGAACTTGATGCGCCGCAGGCGCCCGTAGCCACCCAGACGCTTCACCTTCTTCTGCGCCGCCTCCTCGCTCAGCACCACCTCGCCCTTCTCGTTCCGCGTAAACTCATCGAAGAGTTCCTCGTCGGCGAACCTCGTAGCCCACTCTTCCTCCGTGCCGAAGCTCTCGGGGATGGGGAAGACAGGCATCAGCGGGTCGCTGTCGATGCTGTAGGTCTCCACCTTGGCGGCCACCTCCATAGTGTTCTCCAATGCCTCGGGCAGGTCGGCAAAGACGGCCGCCATCTCCTCCGGGCTTTTCAGCCACTCCTGCTTGGTGTAGTGCATGCGGTTCGGGTCGTCGTAGTCCTTCTGCGTGGCCAGACAGATGAGGTGGTCGTGGGCCTCGCCGTGTTCCTCCTCGACGAAGTGGGCGTCGTTGGTGGCCACAATCTTGATTCCATGCTTGCGGGCCAAACCGATGAGCACGGGATTGATCCGCTGCTGCAGTTCATAGGTGTTGTAGTTGGCGTTGGGCTTGTCGGTCTTGTGACGCATCAGCTCAATATAGTAATCCTCGCCGAACAGCTCCTTGAACCACACCACCGCACGTTCGGCCCCCTCCAGATCGCCCTTCATGATAAGCTGCGGCACCTCACCGCCGATGCAGGCCGAGCAGCAGATGAGACCCTCGTGGTACTGCTTCAGCACCTCGTGGTCGATACGGGGGCGGTTGTAGAAGCCTTCGGTGTATGCGATGGAAGCCAGTTTGCAAAGCGAATGGTAGCCCCGGAGGTTCTTGGCTAGCAGAATCAGGTGGTAGCCACTGCTGTCGACGATACGCTCGCGGCCCGTCTCGGGATTTATCTCCTTCAGGTTCTTATCCTTGTCGCGTAGCGAACGGTGGGCACAATATGCCTCGATGCCCACGATAGGCTTGAAGTATTGGCCGCGCAGGCGCTCCGCCTCCTCCTGCAGTTCGCTGAGCTTTGGCGTCCCCTCCGGCACCTCTGTCTGCGTGTACAGCTCCTCCACCTCCTTAATCTGGCTTTCCAGAGCGGCGATCTTCTCTTTCAGCTTTCCGTTCTCCTTGGCCACCGTGTCGAGGAAATCCTTAATGCCGAACATATTGCCGTGGTCGGTCAGTGCCAGGGCATACATACCGTCGCGCTTGGCCTTGGCTACCAGGTCTGGTATCTTCGACATGCCGTCGAGCATCGAATAGTGCGAATGCACATGCAGGTGAGTGAATTGGACCATTTCAGGGCTAGTTTAGATTTGCTGCAAAGATACACATCTTTTCCGACATGGCAAAATAATTATACGGAGTTAATAAAGTAGTTAGTGTAGTTAAAAGTAGTTAGAGTAGTTAAAGACATTACTGCCGTTGACAAAATAGGAGAGTGGTGAGTGGAGAGCGGAGAGTGGAGAGCGGAGAGTGGAGAGTGGACCTCCCGCCCCTTGGTACGCAGGCGGCCCGCCTGCGGGATGAGATTGGAGAACGTGCCGTTTTGGTACGCAGGCGGCCCGCCTGCGGGATGAGAGCGGAGAGTGGCGAGCGGACCTCCCGCCCCTTGGTACGCAGGCGGGCCGCCTGCGGGATGAGATTGGAGAACGGGCAGTTTTGGTACGCAGGCGGGCCGCCTGCGGGATGGGGAGTGGGGGGGGGGAGGCCCGCCCCCCACTCTCCGCTCCCACGCCCCAGGCGCCCCGCCTGCGTACCAAAACGGCACGTTCTCCAATCTCATCCCGCAGGGGGGCCGCCTGCGTACCAAGGGGCGGGAGGTCCACTCTCCACTCTCCGCTC
>JAZNHG010000015.1:0-70851 GCA_045576855.1 Bacteroidales bacterium
TGCTCGCTGCGCTCGCGAGATCTTGTGGATCTTGTAGATTGTCGGGGTGCCGGGTCGGGGGTGGCCTGCTCGCTGCGCTCGCGAGATCTTGTGGATCTTGTAGATTATTCCGCCTGCGGCGGGCGGGGGTTCTGTGGATTAATGGATTGCGGTACGGGCGGGCGGCCCCGCATGGCAGCGGCACGCTATTGTTTTTTCAGGTTGGTGCTATTTATTATATATTTAACAAAATTTAATATATTAGTGCGCCTTTTTTTGTATATTTGCATTACCATATGGTGGTCTGTGCCACTGCTATGGCGCTGAATTTTATTATTTTATACATTATAAATCCTGAAAACAATGAAAAAAAATGTATTGGTTTTAGCCGCTTTGGTGGCTGGTGCTTGCTGTTTCACCGCTTGCGATGATCTCGTAGAAATGGACCTCGTGGGCCACATCAACCTCACCACCTCCAATGCTACCGCCGGCGACCAGGCTTACGCCGACGGCCAGACCCTCAACTTCACGTCGGCCCTGTGCAATATCAATATCGACACCGCACTGCTCGACGCCGGCACCGTCATGGTGGGCGCCACCCAGTCGCTGGTTTCCAACGATGTGGCCGATATCACCTTCCCGCTCTGCGGCATCAACCTGCGCGACACCGTGCCGGGCCAGTATGCCATTTCCTGCCCGGTGACCGACTTCAGCTTCTTCGAGTATCTGAATGAGAGCAATGTGAACATGCTGATTACGCGTGGGCTTGCTATCGGCGACCAGCTGGGCAACCTGTTTGCTGTGGCTGTGAGCGACACGTCGTTCTATCTGGGCTATAGCGGTACCGTCAATATCACCGCCTTTGGCTCCAATCCGCTGTCGCGAGTGCAGGGCACGGTGAGCAATGTGGAGGCCATCTACCTGACCGCAAGTGGCTTAGAGGCTATTGCCAACATGTCTGCCGCCGACCGCGCCAGTATCGACCTCACCACCTATTTCCCGCACATCACCTTCAACGGCGATATCTCGAGCATGCGTTCTGACATAGATGCTGTGATGCAGGCCCTCGAGGATGCAGAGTAGGAAGGTCCTTATGCTGGCTTTGGCGCTGGCTATGATGCCGGTAGCCAAGGCGCAGTGGAATGACAACACCGTCCGGGACGCCCGCAGTGGCGCTCTGGGCGGTGTTGTTTTGTGGCAGCCCGACTCCTGCATGGCTACGCTTACCTACCGGCAGGGGTACCTGATGGCCGAGCTTGCCACGCGCCAGCTCTGGGTGCAGCAGCGCGTGGGACGTCTGGGCGCGGCGGCCCTGGGCTATGCGTATTTCGGCTCGGCCGACTACAGCGAGCAGCAGCTGGCAGTGGCCTATGGGTTGCGGGTGGCCGAGGGGTGGCAGGTGGGTGTGGCGGCTCGCTGGCTCTATGCCGGTGCCGCCGATGCCCATTACGAGCCGGTGCACTGGCTGGCGCCGTCGGCATTGGTGCGCCTGGTTCGCGGCCGCGCGGCCGCGGCCTGCTGGGGTGGCTTGCGCCCCTGGGACAGCGCGCGCCCCTGGCGGCTGCACGTGCAGGCGACCTATAGGACGAGGCGCGACGTGCTGACGCTGGTGGAGCTGGAGAGCGAGGAGCGCTGGCGCCTGCGGGCCGGCATGGAATACATGCCGGTGCCGCATATTGCACTGCGGGCCGGGGTGTCCACGCGTCCGCTGGTACCCGCTTTCGGCGTGGGCTGTCGCTGGCGTTGTATGGCTGCCGACTTGGCTGCCGAGTGGCATCCGGCGCTCGGACTCACCCCTCAGATTTCTCTTTCGCTATGGTGGTAAGACGTTGGTTAATAGTGTTTCTGCTGCTTGTGCCGCTCGCGCTCCGGGCCCAGACCGAGGCTACGCTGGAGCAGTGGGTCGAGGAGACGGGCGACGAGGCCGCCGCCGGTGAGTTGAGCGACGAGTGGCTACGGCTGCGGCAACACCCCGTGAACCTCAACGACACGCTGGCGCTGGAGCGTCTCTTCTTCCTCAGCCCCTTCCAGCGGCAGGCGTTGCGCAACTATATTCTGCTGTATGGCCAGCTGTTGAGTCTGAAGGAACTGCAGTTTGTGCCGGGCTTCGACAGCGCTACGGTGGCGCTGCTGACCGAGGTGGCTGTGGCAGCCCCCTATACGCCGCCACGCCGTTGGCGGCTGGCCGACGGAGAGCATACTTTCACTACCGCCTTGGGCGGCACAGTGGAGCGCGCCGACGGCTATGCCTCGGGGCATTATGCAGGCGACAATCTGCGTGCGTTGGCCGTCTATCGCTACACCCTCTACGGCAAGGTGGAGTTGCGGTTGGCGGCCGACAAGGACCCGGGCGAGGCGTGGGGTACGGGCAACTATGTGGGCTACCACCTGATGGTGAGGCATCTGGGGCGGTTGGAACGGCTGATAGTGGGGCGCTACAATCTGCAGTTTGGCCAGGGACTGACCGTGTGGACGGGTCTGCGGCCGTTCAATATGCTGGGTGCCACCCCGATACGCTTCGGCAATGGGGTGCGTCCGTCGGCCACATTCTACGAGGAAGGCTACCAGGAGGGACTGGCGGCACGTGTGCGGTTGGCGCGGAGTGTGAGCCTTTCGGCCTTCGGGTCGCATGTGGATGGCACCACGGTGGCGGGCACACACCTCGACTGGCGGCATGCCAACCTGCGGGTGGGCGTCACGCTGGCGGGCCTCTGGCTGGACAGTCTGCCCGTGGTGAGGGATTATGTCTACAACCAGAACTACTTCCGCGGCCAGCGGCAACTGAATGCAGGCGTGGATGTTGTGTGGCGGTGGCGGCGTGTGACCCTCTTCGGCGAGGCTGCTGTGGGCGACAACGGGGCGCCGGCCGTCATCGGCGGGGTGGCGCTGCATGTGGGCGATGGATTGCGCATGGGCCTCACGGGGCGCTGCTACCATGACGCGTGGCAGAACCGGCTGGCGCAGCCCTACACGCTGGGCAATGGCGCCGGCGAGCGGGGACTGACGCTGGACGGCGAGGGCAGGCTACCGCTGGGTCTGAGATGGCAGGGCAGTGTCGACGTGCACCGGCTGACGGCGCTGCGATATGCCGACTACAGTCCATCGGTGGGCGAGTGGATGCGCCTACAGCTGAGTCGCGAGTGGGGGCACTGGCTGGCGGCTACGGTGCGCTATGCTACCCGATTGAAGGAGAGGAATATACCCAATATAGACTCGACGCTCTACCTGGGAGAGCAGACCATGCGGCGGCAGCTACAGGGCGAGGTGCGGACCGAATGGGGACCGTGGCGGGTGGCGGCCCGCGGCGTCTGGTGCCACTTCGGGAGCGAACAGGGCGAGCCCCAGGAGGGATGGCTGGCAGGGGTGTCGGCGCGCTATACGCGTCGGGCGCTGCAGGCTACGGCTGCGGCGGCGTGGTTCGACGTGGATGGCTATTACGCGCGTATCTATTATAATGAGAATCACCTGCAGTATGCGTGGAGCATTCCTGCGCTGACGGGACGTGGCCTGCGGGGCTATGTGTTGGTGCGCTACACTTTGGGGCAGCTGACGCTGGCGGCAAAGTATGCTATACTCTGGCATCCAGGTGCCGAGTCCATCGGCAGTGGCGACGCACGCACCGAGGGTCCGGTACGGCAGACCTGGATGGTGCAGTTGCGATGGAAGCTGTAGAAACGAGACAGCCCCCTGCAAGTGTGCTTGCAGGGGGCTGCTGTTTCTTTGCCGTAGGGCTGTGGACTTACTGGTGGTAGCGCGTCCACTTGGCGATAATCTCTTCCGATTCTTTGGTGCGGAACACTATCATGGCCATACGGTTCTCCTCCTTGGGTTCGTAGGCTGTGATACCGCCCACGGGAACCGTGATGAGTCGGTTGCGGTCGGCGCCATAGTCGTTGACCAGCGCGTTGAAGGCTGCCTGGCAGCGCTTCTCGGAGAGCCAGTCGTTGTGGCGCTTGGAACCGGTCAGCGAGTCGGCGGCTCCAATGATGTAGTATTCGATAGTGTCCGGTACACGCTCCATCGACTGGGCGAACTTGCGCAGGCGATAGCGTGCATTGCGGTCGAGGTTGTATTTATCCAAGTCGAAGTAGACCACCGTCAAGGCAAGGTCGTTCTGGATGAGTTCGTCCATGACGTTGACAGGAGCGGGATAGCCTCTGCCATAGCCGTTGTATTCGGGCATGGTGTCGAGCTGGTTCTGCAGGCGGTCGAGCGAGTCCTTGAGGTCGCTAATCAGCGCAGAGTCTATGTCGGCCTGGTTCTCGATGGAGTCGATGGCCTCGTTCAGTCTTTCGATACGGCCGGTCAGGACCTTGACGGTATTGCGCGAACCGAAGGCGAGGAACTCGTGGTACACCTTCTCACGGTTGGAGACGCGGGTCTTCGGATTGTACTTGGTGATGTCCTTGAGCAGGTTGAAGCGCACGCCGAAGGTCAGGGTGGGCATGATGTCGTAGCGGGAGTAGCTGTTGTTATATGGGGTCCAGTCCCAGGTGCTTTCGGAGCCGAATATCTCGGCGTTCATGCTGAATGCCAGTTGTGGCGTGACGATGTATTCGGCGCCAATACCGGCGCTGTAGGAAAGCTCCCAGTTCTTGCGGAAGGCACCTATGGGGTCGTTTCCGCGCGGGTTGCGTTGGTTGCCGTGGAGCATAGAGAAGCCCAGTCCGATGGGTGTGTAGATATGCAGCCGTGAGCGGCGCCCTATCTCATAGCCTCGGAAGAAGTTGGTCCAGTCGAGGACGACATAGCCGATGAAAGAGAGCGAGTGGGCATGGAAGGAATAGTATCCATTGGCGTTGGAGTCGTCCTGGGTGAAGTCGACAAAGGGCTGCAAACCATACTTGGTCTGGCCGTCGACATCGAAATAGGAGACTCGGAGTGTGACGGCAAGATCGGGGATAATCCATTTGCCTATCTCGGCTTTGAGATTGTAGTTCAGTTTGTTGTTGCGGGCCGAAGCGATGAGTTCGTTGCCACGGAAGGTCTGAATGCCACCGCCGACGGTGAGGTACCAGTTGTCGAATGGCGATGCGATAATATATAATAATGTATCGCGGTCGGCGCCGAAGGCAAAACCTCGCCGTAGAAAGTTCTGCGCAGACAGGTCGTGAGAGGCAAACAGCAATGGTAATAGCAGGATTAGTCCTTTAATCCATTTCAACCTGTTGCGCTGTTGGTAATGTGTGTGTTCAGGGGTTTTGTTCATGGTTCAGGATGCTCCTTTATAAGTTTCAGTTGTATTAATTCTCTTCAGTTCTCGTTGACGGATTGTTTTCGTCCTCTTTCCTTTCGTCTTCTCCATAGCCGTAACCATAACCATAGCCGTATCCGTAACCATAGCCGTACCCGTAGCCATACCCGTAGCCATAGCCGTATTTACGCTCGATGGCCATGAGCTTCTTGTAGTGTACGTCGTTGAGCACTATTGCCATGTTGGGGAAGCTGTGTGAGGTATAGAGTTCGTCGATGCTGGAAAGGTGTCGCTTGTCGAATCGACCGGCACGCACCACGAAGACGGTGGTGTCGACCAGATGCTTGATGATATCGGTGTCGACGACCAAGCCTGTGGGGGCGGTGTCGAAGATGATGTAGTCGTAGTTCTTCTTGAGTTCAGCCACCAGCTTGTCCAGTCGGCCGTTGCCCAACAGCTCGGTGGGGTTGGGTGGGATGTGGCCGGTGAAGATGCTGTCGATGCCGTTGCTGATGATGTCGTGCTTGATGAGGTTCTGCCAATCGTCGGTACGGCCGGCCAGATAGCTGCTTAGACCGCGGTGCTTGCGGGAGTAGAAGCTGCGTGTCATGATGCCACGGCGCAGGTCGAGGTCGATGACCACAACCCGCTTGCCGGCGATGGCCATGCTGGCGCTGAGGTTGGTGGAGATGAAGGTCTTGCCCATGCCGGGTTGCAGCGAGGTGACCATGATGACGCGTCCCTCGCCATTCTCTGAGTTGGTGCCGATAAAGTCGACCTTGGTACGCAACAGTCGGAAGGACTCTGTCAGTGCATCGTGGTCGCCATTCTCAACCACAAGTTCGCGGTTGTCGTTCTTCTGGCGGGCGGGTATCTCGCAGAGGAACGGTGCGCTGGTGCCGTTGAGGACGTCGTTGTAGAACTTCACCTTGGTGTCGAAGAGGCGACGCAGGAAGAAGATGGCTACGGGAATGAGCAGTCCGATGACGAGACCGTAGAGTGTCGACCGGCGCTCGTTGGGCGCGATGGGGGTGCGGTTGATGCGGGCGGGGTCCAGTATCTTGCCGTTGGGCTCGATGGAGGGCTGGCTTATCATCAGCTCCTCGCGTCGGCTCAGCAGGTGGAGGTAGAGTTCTTCCTTGATTTTCTGCAGTCGTTCCAGATTTTCGATATACAGCTGCTGCTGCGGTACCTTGCTCATCTTGCTGGTGGCGGCTGATTCCACGATTTGTGCTTCGGCTATGCGTTCCTGGAGCATGCCCACATAGGAGTCCAGCAGGCGGTTCATCTGGTTGCGCAGATTGTTCAGCTCGTTCTGTTTGGCGCGCACGGTGGGGTTGTTCTGGGCCCCTTCGATGTCCTGCAGCTCGAGTACCAGCTTGTTGTACTGCATGATGACGCGCATGATATTCTCATTGTCGAAGACGTTGTTGTCCGCAATGAGGTGGGGGTCGTCGGTGGTCTCATTGGCCTGGATGAGGTAGCGGGCCATGTTGAGTTGCTTGCGCAGGCGCTGGATTTCCTCCGAGGTCTCGATGCTGGTGGTGAGGTAGGATTGGCCGAAGGAGGAGAGGTCCAGCAGTTGATGCTCGCGTTTGAATCCGGCCAAGGCGTTCTCCTGCACGCCCAGGTCCGACTGCAGCAGCTGCAGGCGCGAGTTGATGTAGTCGTAGGTGTAGGCTATGATGCGCTGTTTGTCCTTGACAAAGTCGTCGTTATATACGCGTATGGCCTCGTTGATGACGTCGGCCGCACGGATGGGCGACGGGTCGTGGAGCGAGATGTTGATGATGGTGTTGAAGTCATCGTTGCGGCTGACCTGCAGTGCAGCGCGGTAGCGCTCGGCGATGCCGGTCATGCTGTGGTGGGTGACGGTGATGGGGGTGTTGTTGCTCGAGCTGTTGTAGTACCACGTGGTGGCCACGACAATGCGGCCAAAAGGCATGGCCACGGTGTCGTTGTAGTGAGCCTTCTTGGCCGGTGTGTCTTCGCCGAAGCTGTACTGATAGTAGGCTGTGTCCAGGGGGGTGATGTCTATCGAGGCATAGTCTTCGTCGCCCACGTCGATGAAGTCCACCTTGATGGGAGCCTCGCCGTAGAGGTCTTTCGTGCGCCCGATGATGCGGGTCTTGCTGTTGTAGAAGATGTTGAGCTTCAGATTCTGCGCCACCTCGAGCATCGAGGTCTTCGAGGTGAAGATCATCATCTCGTTGTTGATGTTGCTATTGTATAGGGCGCGGGTGCTGAACATGCTGCGCACCGAGGCTTCGCGCACGCTGTTCTCCGCGGAGCCGGAGGTCGACGAGCCTTTGATGAGTATGCGTGCGTTGCTTTCGTAGACACGGTCCTGGTGGCGTACCCTGTAGCCGGCGATGCCGGCGCCCAGCACTCCGCATATCAGCAGCCAATGCAGATTGCGCAGCAGGATGAAGAGCACATCCTTCACGTGTACCTTGGGACCGCGGTTGTTGCCGTCCAGGAATGCCATTTCGTCGTTTTTCTTTTCTTCTGCCATTGGTCTGTGTGCTGAGGTTTATTGAATGGAGCGGTAGAGGGCGATGGAGGTGAGCAGCGATGCCAGCGACATGGCCGTCGTCACCAGTCCGGACCAGTAGGAGAACTCTGTCCGCAGGGTGCTGGCATTGTAGTTGGGCACGATGATGAAATCGTTCTGCTGCAGCATGAAGAAGGGGTCGTTGAAGACGTCGCTCGAGCGCGGGTCGAGGTAGCGCGTCACCATGCGGCCGTTGATTTCGCGCATCACCGCTATACGGTCGCGACGGGTGTAGTTGTCCAGGCCGCCCATCATGGCCAGCGCTTCCAGGAAGGTGCACCGCTCATTGGTGATGTTGATTACGCGGCCCGTGCCGTTGCCCAGGAAGAAGATTTTGAAGTTGGAGAAGCGCACATTCACATACGGGTCGGGGATGTAGCCCCCTTGTTGCAGCATGGCGGTGAGCGTGTCCTGCAGGCGCAGGCGCGTCAGCCCGGCCACATGCACCTTGCCCAGCGTGGGCAGCTCTATGTCGCCGTTCACATCCACCAGATAGCCGTATATGTTCTGCTGGCCGTTCACCATTTGGTTGGGTTTCATGTTGAACGGCTCGGCCAGGTGCTGGTTGTTGAGGTCGGACGACATCACCGTAATGTTCAGCTGGTCGTAGGGGGCAATCACGGCCTCGAACCGGTTCTCTATCTCTATCTGGCTGCCATGCGTCATGTCCTGCAAGTAGTCCACGCGGCGTGTGGTCACACACGAGGTGGCCAGCAGGGCTGCCACAAGAGCTATCACTATGTTTGAGAATGACTTCATCCCTTTAAATATTAATAATTAACACGTGTAAACGCGCGATGGCATGTGTTTATTGTGCAAGTGGGGGGGTAATTGTAGTTAAATAATGTTAAATAATTTGGCGGCTATTTTCCTCGGTCGGAAAGTGTACCCCGACCGTAGTCGCCATTGCCCACTTAGGGCAGGGGTGGGTTGCATATGCAAGACTGTATCCTGTCGGTTTAACTTACTGTAGGCGTGTGTCTTGTGTGCGCTGTTCGGGCCATTGCGGCTCCCCGGAACCAAGCCCCTGTAGTCCCGGCCCCTGCGGGGTATCATCCTACCACCATCCTACCATCATCCTACCACCATCCTACCACCATCCTACCATTTTAACATTTCGGATGCTGCGAAAAAACGACGATGAGGCGTTTGGCCTGGTTCTTCCACCACTGCCCCACCGCTTCCGCTGCCCATTGTGTGCCCATCGGCATCCAGCGCTGCGGGTGGGTGTTGACGAGGAGTGCTTTCTGGTGTATGGGGTGCTGTATGTTGTTGAGAGCATGTATGATGTCGTCCGTTGTGTGGAATGCCAACCCTGCTTTGTTCCAGTCTTCCTGATACTGTGGTACCTTGTCCCTTATCGCCACGCGGTAGCCGTCCCATCGGCGGCCGGTGTCGGTGAGGTAGAGGGTGGTGGAGAAATCGGTGTCAATCATCGACTCGTGCTCGATGCCTAAGACGTGGTAATCATATTGATTCCAAATGTCTTGGCTGTTCCAGGGCGAGCGTGGACTGCCGTGAGCGCATGCTGCTTTCACATCGGCAATCTTTCTCAGTTTTTCCAGGTTTTTGCAGAAGTCCTCGTATGCCGCTGCCATGTCGCCGTTGCAGGTGGTCAGGCACTCGTAATGGTAGCCAATTTCGTGCCCCAGGGCAGCGATGGCCCGGATGGTGTCGGCATGCGACGTAAAGTGCATGGAACGAAAATAGTACGTCGCCTTTGCACCCCGCTTGGCCTCCAGTTGTGCCACTCGCAGCGAATATTCGGGTCGCAAGTCTACATCATGCCTGATTCTATGGTCTTTATGCAGCTTCAGCGCCCCCAGCAGCGCCTCGTATTTTTCAATTGTGAAATCCATGTGTCTTATCCGTGAATATGGTTTATAAATAAAGAGTGCCTAGCGGAGCATTGGCCCGTAGGGCCTTTCTTTCAATAGAGGGTTGATATCATTTGGGTATAGATGGCCCGTAGGGCCTTTCTTTCAATTGTTTCTATTGAAAGGGAGCTCCTGACGGAGCAATAATGTTATTTGTGGATGTGCGTTTTCTATTGAAAGAGAGCTCCTAGCGGAGCAATGGCCCGTAGGGCCTTTCTTTCAATTGTTTCTATTGAAAGGGAGCTCCTGACGGAGCAATAATGTTATTTGTGGATGTGCGTTTTCTATTGAAAGAGAGCTCCTGACGGAGCAATGGCCCGTAGGGCCTTTCTCTCAATAGAAATAGTGTCCTCTGTTTTAAAATGCAATGGCCCGTAGGGCCTATCTTTCAATAGAATACAATGCGCTTTGTTAGAATATGCAATGGCCCGTAGGGCCTTCCTTTCAGAATCTATTCGATTTCTTGCCTCTCTTCTGGTTCCTGCAGTATATACCGCTCGTTGTACTCAATGCCGAACAATTGCAGGAACGCTAGATATTCGTCACGGAATGTGTGTTTTCCATGATGTTCCTCTTGCTGTTCTATATACTTGCAGACGTTGCTGACTTGTGATTGTCCGTATGAGAAGGCCCCGTATCCTTCCTGCCAAGCAAATCTACATTTTACGAAGCCTTTCTCTTTAATCCATAGTGTCGAAGCCCTTTTTACTTCGTTTACCAGTTCGGAAATTGATTGTTTGGGCGACAGGCTGACCAGTATGTGGATATGATCATATATGCCTCCTATGGCGTAGACTTTGTGTCCGCGATTGTTGATCACACCGATGATGTATTGGTACAATTCCTGTCGCCAGGACTTGTCGATGACAGCATCGCGATATTTGACAGCGAAAATCAGATGAATGTAAATTTGGGAATAGGTATTGGCCATAATGTTATGAAAGGGAGCTCCTAGCGGAGCAATAGGTTTGTGTGGGTTGTGGTGTTTTCTATTGAAAGGGAGCTCCTAGCGGAGCGATGGCCCGTAGGGCCTTTCTCTCAATAGAGGGTTGATATCATTTGCGTATAGATGGCCTGTAGGGCCTTTCTTTCTATTGTTTCTATTGAAAGGGAGCTCCTGACGGAGCAATAGGTTTGTATGGGTTGTGGCTTTTTCTATTGAAAGGGTGCTCCTAGCAGAGCACTGGCCCGTAGGGCCTTTCTCTCAATAGGGGATTTTGTTATTTTCGATAATGATGCTCCGTTAGGAGCTTTCTTTTGAACCATCAATGTTTCAATGTTTTGATTGGTTTGGCTGGCACACCGGCCACCAGTGTGTGGTCCGGCACATCGTGTGTCACCACGGCGCCGGCGGCCACGATGGCACCTTCGCCAATGTGTACTCCCGGCAGTATGGTCACATTCACGCCCACCCATGCATTGCGTCCTATAACGGTCGGAGCTACAAATGATTCCACATTCCGGGCATGACATTCCATTGGCGTGCTGTGCGCCAGCACATAGTCGGCACCGGCCAGCGAGGCCCCGTCTTCGATACACACGAAGCACGGGTAGGCATAGTCGAGGATGCAGTCGGGCCCGATATGCACATGGCTGCCAATGCGCACGCCGCGCCACCGTTGCATCCTGATTCTAAGTCTGTTCCACGGGCACCGTTTGGCCCATTGGTTCAGCACATGGTCCTTCCAACGCACGATGCCGAACCATAGTGCCGACCGGTAGCCGTGCTGCCGTGCCGAGCGTCGGATGGTCTGCCACAGGCCGTGGTTTTGGTAGTGCGGCAGTGGTTGCCGTTTCAGTTCAAGATGGGGTTTCATATCTGAGGCTGAGCTCCTTACGGAGCATTAGGGATGTGGTTGTGGTGTTTTCTATCGAGAGGGAGCTCCTAGCGGAGCAGTGGCCCGTAGGGCCTTTTTTTCAATTGTTTCTATTGAAAGGTAGCTCCTAGCGGAGCAGTGGGTTTGTGTGGCTTAAAGCGTTTTCTATTGAAAAGTAGCTCCTGACGGAGCAATGGCCCGTAGGGCCTTTCTTTCAATAGAGGGTTGATGTCATTTGAGTGTAGATGGCCCGTAGGGCCTTTCTTTTAATAGCAACATTGCTCGATATGTGTGATGAAGAATTCTGTCGGGTCAATCATCTCGTGCAGCATGTGTTGCCGTTTGGCCTGCCATTCGGCACGTAGTGATTCTGGTGGCATATCCAGAAGACTCTGTATCTGCGCCAGCATGTCCTTGAACCGTTCGGGCAGGTAGGCATGGCATAGTCCATATCTGTCTTCCAGCATGTTGGGCACAGACAGGCGTCCGGCGAAGGTGTTGCACTTCAGGGCGGGCACTCCGAGCACTGCGGCCTCCGAGGTCATGGTCTGGCTGTCGCCGACGAACATCGAGCTGTAGGCCATCAGCGAGTGTATCTCCTCCGGCGGCACGGGCAGACGGTATGGCTCGAACTCGGGTTCCACGGCACGCTCCGAGGTGATGATGACGCGCCCGTGGCTCTTCAGCATCTCTACAAGTGTGTGCTTTTGCTCCAGTGTAAGTCCTTGTTGCCCAACGTCATGATGACCTTTGAGGGCGACGAAACGCATGATGAAGAAT
Source organism: Bacteroidales bacterium (assembly GCA_045576855.1). GTDB lineage: Bacteria > Bacteroidota > Bacteroidia > Bacteroidales > P3 > Colimorpha. The sequence goes on from JAZNHG010000015.1 coordinate 12,202, forward strand.
CGTTCGCCCTCCGCCAGACCCGCGTGGTGCAGCACCGATGGGTCGGGCGAGAAGCGGTTGGGATGCAGGTAGGCCAGCTCGTGGGTGCCGCGGTAGTAGACGGCGTGTGGGGTCTTGCGGCGGATGCAGTCGGGCGTGAAGACCACATCGCTCAGCGGATGTTCGTACTTGACGGATAGCGGTTCCACCGCATCGTCGTCGTCGTCGAAGACGAAGGAGCGCATCTTGGTCAGTTGCGACACTTGGCTGAGTACCAGACCACTGCTGAGTCCCAGGTCGATATGGTGCTTCTGTACGAATTGCAGTATGCGGCAGTCCTGTCGCAGCACGGTGAGGGCTTTGCCGACCAGGCTGTCGCGTTTGCCTCCCAGGTTGAGCCAAGGTGTCATGCCGTAGTGCTCCATCAGCCGTTTGGCCACCGGTATGTCGCGCACAGAGTAGAAGAGCCGGTGACCACGAGCTTTCAACTCCTCGGCCAGCGGGTGCAGCAGATGCACGTGTCCCGGGTGTCCGATGTCAATCAGTATGTTCATGTTATCAGAGTGTTATCTTCCCAATAGGTGCATCAGCCGTGCGTAGAGTGCTTTGCTGCGGCGCCGGAAGTCGAGGAGTATCCGGTAGCGCGAGAATATCATCACGGGGACGAAGGCGTAGGTGGGGTTGAACTTCTTTTTGTAGTGGGCCACGCCGCCGAGTATAAGGTCGCCGGCACCCTGGGTGTGCAGTTCCCGCATGGCTTCCCATACCATCAACTCGTTGGGGCAGTGCGACATGTAGCGCTGGTAGCTGGCGGCGGTGAAGTAGGTGCTGGCAGTGCGTCCGGGCACGTAGATGCCGGAGGACATGGACACCTCTTGCCCGTTATCGTCCTTTCCCACCACTTGCAGCATCAGGATATTGGGAAACAGACTGTGGCAGAGGGCCGAAATATTCTTGCGCCGTTGGCAGGGCAGGCCGCGGCTGTGCTTGCGGTGCAGCACGTCTCGGATGTGGTCATAGTGCTGGTCTACAAAGGCTTCTATCTCCTCCTTGCGTTCCACACGGCGCACTTCCAGGCCCTCTTTGCGAGCCTTGTTGATGGGGTATTTGCACGATTTGTAATGCAGATTGGCCCAGAGTTCCTCTTCTGTCGGTTGCAGGTCCAGGTAGAAAGTATGGCGGGGGTTGTAGTGGATTCCGGCATCGTCGAGCTGTGTGTCGCGCCAATCGTCAATCCACTCTTGGCTATCGGTGCGCATCTGCCAGTCGCATATCTGGATGTAATCTGCCTTTCTTGTTCGTAGAAGCCATTGTGCCAACTGCTTGTATATCTCTATTCGCTCTGTTTTCGGGAGTTGCTCTTTCAGACAGAGACCTTGTACGTAGGTGCCTGTCCCCATCGATGGGGCAGAAATGACGCGCAGACCCACGAAGGAACGGCTGCCGACAAACCAGCCGAGGCAATGTTTGTCGCGGTCGATCTGCATGATAATCCGGCGGATGTGCATCTGAGTCAAGTAGGCATCCCAGGCAGCGGTGAAGAAGCAGTTGCTGTCCGCAGCGCCCTCCATCTCCTGCCATAGTGCTGGCGTGGGTTCTATTATGCTGAATTGTAGGCTCATCCTTTTATCTTTTTGAGTAGATGAAGTGCTTGTTTACCCAGGTGGTAGATGACTTTGTCGTTGACGTGCAGGAAGCGTCCGTGCTCGACGAGTGTGCCGCCGAACTGGGCCTTGAAGTCGCGCACGCCGTAGTCTTCTTTGGGACTACCGGCACCCATCATGTCGTAGCGGTCGAATCTGTTGTCGGCCGCATAGCGGATGGCGGCGTAGTTGGCCATGATGGAGGGATATAGGTCGTGCTGTTCGCGGTCCAATCCGCAGCAGTACCAGGCGTAGCCCACACGTTGGCCAAGCATGAGTATGAGTTGTCCGCCAATGACTTCGCCTTGTGGATTGAGGACAAAGAAATAGCGGGCAAAGGGTAGTGTGGTCAGGTGTTCGAAAAGGCTATAGGGTGGCAGCGGTTTGTGTATCTTCTTGTGGTACAGGTCAGCCAATATGTTGTAGAAGGCTGGCAGGTGGGTGTTGTCATTGCTGATGACGGCCCCGGCCTCGGTGGCGCGACGTATGCGTCGGCGCCGACTCTTGTCTATGCGTTTTTCGACCTGCGCAGGGTCACTGGTGTCAATGTGGAAGTTGTAGTGTGGTAAGTATTGTAATCCGCATGTTTCGAATGTGTTGCGCCACCGGAAGTAGTCGTTCAGGTTGCGCGTCTCGATGTAGATACATTGCCGACGGAGAGTGCTGATGGTGGCCTTGAGCAAGGCTTGGAGTGCTTCGATGCTGATATCGGCGTCCAACAGCGGTCCTCCGTTGATGATGGCGCGTGCTGTCAGCCGCCCTTTGAGACCAGTGCCTTCCGATAGTATCAGGCATAGAGCCAGACCTTTGAGTACTCCGCGTTCCTCTACGGCACATAGGATTGTTTTGTAGAGCTGTAGGCTGTGGTAGAAGTCGTACATCTCCGGCGTCTGGAAGATGCTTGCCACCGGTGACCGGTCGACCAGTGCCTGCCATTGCGTGCGGTCGATATCTACAGCGTTAGTCAGTAGTTTCATTGATGATAGTGAGGCGTTTGTTGTTGTGCATCATGGGAATGTCGTCGACAATAGTGACGATGACGTTTGTTTGTAGTAGATTATGCCAATAGTTGATTATCTTTTCTTTGTCGGACTCGGAGTATTCTTCATTCACGGTAATCATGAATTCCACATATCCATCCTTCCGCTTAATCATACGGTAAGCTGTCACCGAGGTGACCTGGCTGGCAAAGAAGGTTGTGAGGTTGTGGATGGTAATGGTCTGTCCGCTCACGGTCAACAGACATTCGCATTGCCGTCCCAGTATGCGCTGAATGTGACCGTTCTGAACCTCTACAAGGTCCTGCGTGTCATAGCGAATGAACGGGTGAGCAAGGTTCCATAGGTCGGTGCTGACCACACGCCCGATGCCGTCATTGATGGGTTGTCCAGCGTCGTTCAGCACTTCAATGATGCCGTAGTAGCTACACACGTGGTAACCATCGTGGGCCGGAGTCTCGTAGGTGTTGGGTGTGCCTTCGCAACTATATGAGTCGATGATGTCACAACCGAAGGCTCTTTCAATCTCCTCGCGGTAAGAGGAGGTAAGGGTGGACCCGGTAGTGAAGATGTGTTGTGGCCGGTGGTAGAATCCGCTATGGCTGTTGCGGTATTGTGCCAGTAGGTGGAGCGGGGCAGGGTAGGAGCGGATTTGGCAGGGCTTGGTGTGTTCAATCTGGTTTAGAATGTCAGTCAGAGTCTCATCGGTGATGGAGTAGAACGGGAGGTAGATACAATTGTTGATTCTGTCCTGTAGTGCTTTCATCCGATTGTTACGCTTGCCATTGGTAATCTTCATGTAACGTGAACCAAGCCTGTAGCCGGCTTGGTACCAGGTGCGCAGTTTGGAGGCCATGTTGACCGAGTAGGAGAGCCGTGTCTCATAGAAGGTGAAGGGCTCGCCGGTGGAACCGCTGGAGCGTGAGATGAGGCGTTCGCGTTCGGGAAACCCCTCGGCGGCAAAGCGACCGATGCCTTCGCGGCGCATGAGGGCTTTGTCCACGATGGGCAGTTGATCAAGGGTGGCGCTGCGTGGGTTGATGCCATGCGAGTGGAACCAGTCTCGGTAGAAGGGTACCTTTTCGGCTGCGTATTGCAGCAGCATTGTGAGACGTTCTTGTTGGAAGTCATGCATCTGCTCGTCGTTCCAGCCTTCGGCCTCACGCAGCAGTCGCAGGTATTTGTGCACGCTTTCGCCTTTCAGCAGGTCGCTCAGCGGCAGTATGATGTGTTCATGAAGGAATGCCATAGGCGATGTATAGTTTGTCTTTGACGTTGGTCCACTGGTAGCGGTCCACCTCCTGTCGGGCCCTACGGACGATGGCGAGGCATTCGTCCGGGTGCGCCACGGTCCACAGCATTTGCTCGGCCAGTTGGTTGGCATTATCGCTGTCGAAGAGCAGTCCGGTCTTTCCGTTCTCGATCATGTATGGTACGCCGCCCACGCGCGACGAGATGACCAGCAGGCCGGCATTCATGGCCTCGAGCAGCGACACCGGCATGTTGTCTACCTTTGGGGCGGAGAGCATGATGTCGGCACGGTCCAGTTGGCGGTATATCTCGCTGTTGTCCACTCGGCCGGTGAAGGTGACATTGTGCAGCCCCATATCGTTGACCACTTGCTCTAATGCCTCGTGCTGCGAGCCGTGGCCGACCAGCGTAAGTGTTGCTTCCGGTAGTTGTTCCTGTACCCGTTGGAAGGCCCGCAGGATGCAGGGTATATTGTAGAGCGGCTCGTGTGCGCGTACACAGATAAAGTTGGGTTTCACCGATGTGCGTTCGCGATAGTGTGTTCCATCCAACTCTATGATATTGGGGATGACAGTGTAGGGTATCTGGTGCTGGTCGAATACCTGCGCCAGGAATCCCGAGAGGACGATGTTCTGGTCGGTACGCATCAGGTAATGTCGCACCAGTCGTGAGTGCTGGTCGAAGAAACGCTCTCCACCACCTCCGTGGTAGGTCAGCACGATGCGCTTCTTCAGTCTGCGGCCTACGGCTATGCCAACCACTGCCGGCAGAAATCCCCAGCTGGAACAGCAATGGATGTGCAGCACGTCGTAATTTTTCGCTACTCTATGTAGGCGACGTAGTAGCCCCAGCCGCCAGAAGAAAGACCCTTTCGTGGAGAATATGTCGGCGGTGTGGCCTTCCTTCTGCAGTTTGCGTTGCAGAATCTCCACCTGTCCAGAGATTCCTCCGACATCGGGCTTATAATTGCATATCAATAGAATATTGGATATAGCCATCCTCTAATTGTTCTTTTTGTTCTGATTGAGAAATAAGCTTTAGAACAGTCCGCGGGAGCCGAGTTTGAAGAATGCCCAGGCAATGACCATCACCGGCACGACATAGTACCAAAGCTTTACGTACCTATAGTTCTTGGCATTGAGTTGTGAGATGCCGAAGGCTGCCATGATGAGCAACCCCGGCAGGGCTGGCAGCAGGAATCGTTCAGAGTTGGCGAATCCGCTTGCCGAGAGGATGCCGAGATAGGTGATTACAAACGAGCCAATCAAGCTGAGGTTGCGCCAGTTTTTTGTGACGAAGATGGCGCTGAAGACAGCCAGCAGCACGAAGCCTCCGAAGAAGTTGCGCACGTAGTTGCCACCGCTGATCATCTGCTGGGTGTACTGCTCGTCCACGTCGACCATCGTCGGGAACGGCATCACGAACATGATGGGTGCCATCACCGAACCGGTGGCATACTTGGCCCACTGGTTGCCGCGCACGGTCTGTGAGTATCGCTTGGCTTCCTGATTGGATTCGCGGTCGTCCCATGTGGCTTGCACCTCGGTGCTGATGGTGCCTCCGGTCAGCGTGACCACGGCCAGCACACCCCAGGCGATGAGCATGATACGTTTGCCGCGACCTACGATGGACGTGTTGGTGAACACCAGCGCTGTGACGAACGAGAATACTGCTGCACCACCCAGCACCGTACGGAATGAGAAAAGGCTGACGGCCAACACAAGAGGGACAGCGATAGTGAGTACGTTATATTTCTTGCTGCGCAGCAGATAGTCGGCTCGCTCCAGGAATGCCACCAACAGGAATATCATGAAGGACTCTTTCAAGTGTAGTCCGCAGTAGAAAATCAAGTTGGGCATGAAGCAGCAGAAGATGGCGGCCATGCGGGCGGTTTTCTCGTTGATGCAGCGCTTGGACAGCAGATAGATTAGCAGCGCTGTGGCGGCACTGAAGATGCTGTTCACCAATCGCGGCAGCAGGATGCTGTAGCCTGTAATCTTCGATAGCACAGCGAGGTAGAATACATAGCCAGAGTCGGAGATACTTTCAGAGACGACGAACAGGTAGTGCCACATGATGCTGATGGGTGCAGGATGGTAGCCCATCGACTCTTCGTAGTACCAGACAGAGTCGCCCGCCGAGAACTCGAACGGCATGCCTGTCTTCTGGGTGTAATAGATGTATGCGAAAATGGCCCAGGCCCACCGTAAACCCAGTGCGGTGAGGAAAAGGTTGCGCATCAGCGCTTTCTCGGGGATGTCTTGCCACTTGCGTCCGCAGTAGGAGCTCAGCATGAAGAATCCCACCACCCACATGATGCCCATCAGGATGAACTCCCACGACATGGCATGGCGGATAAACAACAAACTGACGGCAGCCAGCGACCCCAGGTAGAGGTAGATGGCAGTGGTGGATATTTTCTTGGGAAGATATGGTATCATGATTGTATGATTGGTGACGAGCGATTAGTGATTGATGCCTTCGAGGTGGCGCTTTAGTTTTATAAGGCGAGTCATGTTCTTTTGTCCGACTAGCTGCAGCACGAGCCCTTTCCAACCCTTGCGGGATTTCTCATTCCAAGAGCCCATGAAGTGGTGGTCGCAGTAGGTGTTCTCTGTCCGTAGGTACTCACCCGTGGTCTGCTTCGGACAGAAGTATTCCGAGGGGAATACGGTCAGGTCTTTGTATTGGCTTCGTTTGCCGTCGCAGACAAAACCGTGGGCTTTCATGATGGCGGTGATGCGCTGGGTGTTGGTGGTGGTGTCCAGCGAACCGTCCTCACGACGGAAGTGCAGACCGTCGTAGGCATATAGTTGCTCTTCAACCCATTCGCCACCGGCTTCGCTGGCCATCAGGCCGGTGACGGGCGGCTTGTGCTTGCTGCCCTCGTAGCCGGTGAAGGCGCCGAGGTGCAGCAGGTCGTCGAGGGGTTTCAGTATCTCCACGTCGGTGTCCATGTACACGCCACCCTCGGTGCTGAGAGCATAGAGGCGCACATAGTCGGTCACGAAAGCGTATTTTCTGGCGGCATAGGCTTCTTTGGTGTAGGGAACGCTGTCGACGTCGAAAATGTCCTCGTTCCAGAGCTTGTAGTTCCAGTCGGGCATGTGCCGGTGCCACGAGGCGATGCAGTCTTTGGCCAGTTGCGGCATCTCGCCCCGGCCAAACCAGCAATAGTGTATCGTTTTGGGTATCATATTCCTAATAGTTTCAGTGAGGCTTCGGGCGTGCCGTAGAGCAACCAGTATTCATGGATATTGGTTTCCAATGTGCGCCTATAATCAGGATGGGAAAGCATGTATTCAATGGCGTCTGCCATCTCTTCCCGGTCTGTGCCGGTGATGTGTATGTGTTTGCCGTGAACCAGTGGCGCCGGCAGGTCGTTCGATAACTGGGTGGACAGTATGGCTTTGCCGAGGGCCATGTATTCGCCGAGCTTCCAGCCGTGGCAGTCCCAATAGGCCGGGGTGTTGAATACCAGTGTGGACTCTTTGGTCTTCTGGAGGCATGCAAGGCTGGGCATGCGCTGCGAAAGGCAGTCGGCAAACAGGGCTGCGGAGGGGTTCTTCGGCGAGGCTACAAGCCCTCCCTCGAATCGGACGCCAGTCCCCAGACCGTGGCAGGCGCGGATGAAACAGGCCCGTCGCAGGTTGACTCCCGCGTCGTTGCGGTTCCATTCGTCGCTTTGCCACAGGGTGGAGAGGTGGAAGATATAGTTGTCGTGCGCCTGTTGCGGGCTGTATTTCGCCAGTGGCGGTCGTTGCAGCATCCTTTTCCAGCACCCCAGGTACTTGCGTTTGGACCGTTGGGTGCCGACCACACCCGCGACAGCACATATCCAAGCCTGCCAGGGGGAGGTGTAGCGGATGGCAAACGAGGAGCAGAGGGATACAAGCTTGCCCTGCTGCGACTCCGGCGTCTTGGCCCGATTGGCATTGACGCTGCCGTAGACGTCGCACCAGTCGTACAGCCTTTCGTTTATCCGGTAGCTGTCGTTGGTGTCTATGACATAGCGCTTTTCGCCGCCGCCGTCCTGCACGATGAACCTCATGGTGCGGGTGGCGCGGTCTGCGTTGGGCAGCTCTTCAAAGGCTTTCCGATGGAAAACCACGCTCGAATGGCCAAAGCGGTCGATGAGTCCCTTGATGTAGAAACTCATGTATTGGATGTCATCTTCGGGGTCGATAAGGACTTTCATCTGATGAGTCGTTGTTTGATACGTGAGCCTGTTCTGAGGATGAAGTGCCTCAGACGCAGCAGCCAGACGGGCCAGCGGTACATGCGGCGCGTCTGGGCGGGTTGGCGGAGCCAGTCTACCTTGGCCAGCTCGGTGCGGGCGGCGCTGCGGTAGCGGCGGTCCAGCAGGTAGTTCATCAGGCTGTAGCAGCGCAGGTTGTCGATGAGTTGCTTGTAGTCGGGGTTGCTTTTTTCCAATGGCTCGTATTCTCCGAGTTGCCACAGCATGTGCCGTTCGGGTGGGTGCAGGCGGTGGGTGCCGCGGTGGGCGATGTCCACGTCCTGGTTGTAGTTGGCCAGGGGTTTGTTCAGCAGTACGGTCTTGTGTGTTAGGGCTATGCGCAGCCATAGCAGGAAGTCTTCGCCGAGGGTGATGCCCAAGGGGAATCCCCCAGCCTCGTCGAAGACCCGGCGGGGTATGCAGACCGTGATGGAAGTCAGCGGCATGCAAAGCGTCCGGGCGTAGACCTGGCAGTAGTTGATTTCGCCTTCTGTGAAGCCCTTATCTACTCCGATGGGTGCCAGCCGTCGGTGGCCGTTTTTGACTATCCAATAGGCCGAGCCGTAGATGCCTGCGTCAGGGTAACGTTCTATGAGGGCGGCCATTTCCGCGAGGAAGGTGGGCTCCCACCAGTCGTCGGCGTCGAGGAAGCAGAGGTAGGGCGGCGCAAGCGCCGCCTCACGGGACAAAGCCGCGGGGCCGCGGGGCGGGGATGCTTGTGCTGCACAGGGCGGCGCGAGCGCCTCACGGGACAAAGCGGTTTTCTCGTTTGGCTCTTTGGTTGCCGGGGCGGGAGCGGCGGGGGCGTGGCTTTCGTCCTGCGGGCCGGCGCTTGCGCCGGACATGGCTACTCCCTGGTTGCGGGCGGCGCTGACGCCGGCGTTCGCCTGCCGCACCAGCCGGATGCGCGGGTCGGCAATGGCGGCCACAATGTCGCCACCGCCATCGGTGCTGCCATCATCGACCACGATGAGTTCCCAGTCCCGACAGGTCTGCCCCACGACGCTCGCCACGGCCTTGCGGACGTAGGGCGCCTTGTTGTAGAGCGGCATGACGATGGTGAAGCGGGTCATTGTTTCATGGAGTTTTGGCTGCGCACGACGGCGAAGCGGTCTTTCAGCCGCAGGAAGGGGCTCTCGAAGAAGCGGTAGGACAGCCATGCCAGCAGCAGGGTGGCCAGGGTGACGACGGTGTATATGACGGCGGTGGCGATGCCGTCGGGCAGGTCGATTTCCAGGCTGCGGTAGAGGCCCGACAGCAGGTATATCAGCAGCGGATGGATGACATAGATGCCGTAGGATATCTTGCCAACGAAGTCGCACACTTTGTTTTCCAGATTGATGATGGGGCGGTGCAACTGGCTCATGATGCAGACCAATGCCAGCAGGGCGATGGCTTGCGTTCTCACTGGCGCAGGAATGAGGCCGGCCCACGGCTGGGAGAAGCATAGCGCCAGCAGACAGATAACCCCAAGTGTTCGGTTGCCCAGCAGGCGGTTGAACCATGCGCTCCGTGTGAAGTAGAGTATGGCGCCGATGGCGCCGAGCATCATGCAGTCGAACCGTGTGACGGCGAAGAAGCGGTAGGCGACGGTGGTGCCCCAGGCGAGGTAGATGCCCCATTTGCACGCGAGCCATACGGCACACAGCGCGATGGCGGAGGCGAGCAGCCGGCGCGTCGTTCCGCGGGCGCCTTTGACCAGCCACGGCCAGAAGAGGTAGAACTGCTCCTCCACTCCGATGCTCCAGTAGTGGACGATGGGCCAGATGCCGGCCGTGAGGATGAACGGTATGTTGGCGCCGAAGAAGAGGTAGTAGCCCAGGTTGGGGTCGTTCCATGTGGCGGTGACGGTCAGCGCGACGGCCATGTAGGCGTAGTATATGGGCCATATGCGCAGTATGCGCCGCATGTAGAATTTGGGGATGCTGACGGTGTGGCTCCGCTCCTGCTCGTTGAGCAGGAGGTAGGTGATGAGGAATCCGCTGATGACGAAGAACATAGTGACCCCGTCGGCCACCACCGGCAGCTGCAGCCCGCGGGTGCCCCACCGTCCGAAGGTGTCCTGGAATGTGTGGCTCCACATGACGGAGAGGGCGGCGATGGCCCGCAGTCCGTTGAGCCCTGGCAGGTGTATGCTGTGGTTGCTGTTCACGCGATGGGCAGTTGTATCAGTCCTAGATAGGTGGAGGGCGACGCCTGTCGGTCGGAATCCCAGCAGAAGCCGTAGAGGTGCACGTCGAGTCCGCGCCAGCCGTCGGGCAGCTGAAGGTCGGCCCTGTGCTGGCGGCGCCAGGCGGGCAGCGAGAGCTGTCCCCGGTGCAGGGCGGGGACGTGGGCGTAGAGCAGTACGTAGTCGGCGCCGTCGCTGCCCGGTTCGGGGCGGTAGCCGACGCTGAGGAGCAGCTGGTCGTCCAGCTGCGGCTGGCCGAAGTCGACGCCGGCCAGGCCGCCGTCTGCCACCTGCAGGGCGGGGTAGTCGACGTGCACCTCGCCGTCGCGCAGGCCGACGCACTGCTTGTTGCTGCCAATGAAGCAGTTATATTCCGTGGTGCGGCGCTCGCCGGCGGGGCCGCGAAAGCCGATGCGGGCCACCTGCAGCATCTCCGTGCCCAGCCGCGCCAGGGTGCGGAAGAGCTGGCGTTGCTCCAGCTGCGCCGCGGTCTTGGGGTCGCGGGGGTAGCTGTTGGCCGAGCGCATGCACTCGATGCCTTTCCACTGGTAGCCGATGACGGTGCCCAGTTTGCCGTTGAATCCGTCCAGGATTCCGTGTTTTCCTTTTGCCATAGTGTGTCGTTTTTGGTGATTATGGTCACCAATATAAGGGCTTTTTGGCAAATGGGCGCAAATCGTCCGCTGAAGTGACGTCAGTGTCCGGTAGGTGTACGCTGGTGTCTGCATGGGATGCCGCAAGGCGAGGGGTGTGCCGTGGCTGTTTTTCGGTGGTGCCGTCGAGGCGTCCGAAATGTTAAAATGGTAGGATGGTGGTAGGATGGTGGTAGGATGGTGGTAAGATGGTGGTAGGATGAGTGGGCTAGTACAGCAGGCGTTCGGCGATGCGGCGGGCAGCGTGTCCGTCGCCGAAGGGGTTTTGTGCCTTCGACATGGCCTGGTAGTGGTCGGCGTGTGTCAGCAGGTCGGCCACGGCGGTCTCGATGGTGGTGCTGTCGGTGCCCACCAGGCGGGCGGTGCCGGCCTCTATGGCCTCGGGGCGTTCGGTGGTGTCGCGCATCACCAGCACGGGCTTGCCGAAGGCCGGCGCCTCCTCCTGCAGGCCGCCGCTGTCGGTGAGCACCAGGGTGCACTGCTGCATCATGGCCACAAACTCCAGATAGCTCAGCGGCTCCAGCAGGTATATGTTGCGCTGCCGGCTGTCCAATACCTCGTGTACGGCGCGCCGTATGTTGGGGTTGAGGTGGATGGGATACACGAAGTCCACCTCCGGAAAGCGGTCGGACAACCGATTGATGGCCTGACAGATATGTCGCATGCCGTCGCCGAAGTTCTCGCGGCGGTGGCCGGTGATGAGCACCATGCGGCGCCGTTCGTCGCGGCCGAAGCGCGGGGCGGCGGCCTTGCCGCTGGCGGCCACCCAGTGCAGTGCGTCGATGACCGTGTTGCCCGTCACGGCGATATGCTCCGCGGCCACCCCTTCGCGCAGCAGATTCTGCCGCGCCCGCTCGGTGGGGGCGAAGTGCAGCGTGCAGAGGCGCGAGTTCAGCTGGCGGTTCATCTCCTCGGGCCACGGACTGTAGATGTTGCCCGTGCGCAACCCGGCCTCCACATGCCCGACGGCAATCTGCTGGTAGAAGGCCGCCAGGGCCGCAAAGGTGGAGGTGGAGGTGTCGCCGTGCACCAGCACCATGTCGGGCCGCACCTGCCGCAGCACGTCGCGCATGCCGAGCAGAATGCGGGCGGAGATGTCGTAGAGGTCCTGGTCGGGCTGCATGATATCCAGGTCGTAGTCGGGCTGTATGTCGAACACCCGCAGCACCTGGTCCAGCATCTCGCGGTGCTGACCGGTGACGCAGACCTTTGTGTCGAATTCTTCAGGTCGGCTGCCGAGTTCTTTCACCAGGGGTGCCATCTTGATGGCCTCCGGCCGTGTGCCGAATACAATCAGTATCTTTTTCATCGTGTGGTTGTCAAGGGGGAGAAAGCTCCTGACGGAGCATGGATGAATATGTGGGTTTCTGTGTTATGCTATTGAGAGGGTGCTCCTGGCGGAGCAGGCCGTCGCGTGTGGGTGGTTGTTTCTGCTGCGAGAGGGTTGCAGGTGGAGCGTGGTGGCCCGTAGGGCCTTTCTTTCAATAGAGGGCATCTGTCGCCGGCCGTGGTCCTGTCATGGCCCGTAGGGCCTTTCTTTCAATAGGTTTTCCTCAATCAGATTTTAAAAGATAATAAAAGATTTTTGTCTCAATCAGAACTAAAAGAACTATCAGGATCTTTCTTTAATCAAGCAATGTTTCTGGTGATTCGGTCAGAGACATTCTTTTAGTTCTTTTAGTTCTTTTAGTTCTGATTGAGATTAGGTAAGGTCATTCTGGTGATTCGGTTAGAGATATTCATTTAGTTCAGATTGCGTTATTAGGGTCATGTATTCTTTTAAAATCTTTTACAATCTGATTGGGATAATAATTCTTTGAGGTCGCGGGACAGCTTCGGCGAGAACTGTTCTGCCCCGCGGCGGTTCAGGTGGCTGGCGTTGTAGAAATTGAGTGTGTCGTGGCTGACGCTGTCGTAGGTGTAGTTGAGTATCGGGTAGCCGTAGCGGTCGGCGAAACGCTGATAGAAGGCGAACATCGAGTCGGCGGCGCTGCCCATCTTCGCGGTGGCTCCGATATAGAACGGGGCGTAGACCATCACCACCTGGATACCCTCTTGCCTGCACTGGCGCAGGTAGCGGTCGAATATCTCCGCGGCCTCGTCGTTGACGGTGAATCCCAGGGTGTCGATATTGCTGAAGGCGCTTCCGTCCCAGTCTTTGTCCGTAGCTATATAGCCGCGGTCTATGTTCCCCGGCCGGGCCATCTTGGCGGGCCATCCCAGCCCTTCCTTGATGGTCTCGTGGTAGCCGGCATAGCGTGCCAGCGGCAGATAGCGATCGGCCCAGGTGAAACCCTCTCTGTCGGCAATCTCATTATATAATGCCTTGTCGCTCCGCAGGTAGGGCAGGTATTGCTCGCGCTCGTATCCGTTGCTCATCATCAGGGTGCCGCCGTCGATGTTCTGTATGATGAGTCGGGGCTTGGGGCAGTGGCGCCGGTAGAAGTGGTACATGGTCACCTCGGCGTCTATGCAGCGGCCGTCGACGCTGATATTGTAGCTGTTGAGGCCGGTGAGGCTGTCTATGATGCGCGGCGAGTATTGTACCTGCCCGCGCGACGAGCCCATGACGAGGGTATTGCACTGCAGGCTGTCGTTGAGTATGGCGTTGTAGGTGTGGAACATGCGGGCGTCGGAGTGCCTGAGGTTGCGGGTGAGCAGCCAGTCCAGTCCGTAGGCCAACACCAGGAGTGCCGCTACGGTGATTGCCAGTTTTGTTAGAAAGCGTCGCATGGTTTCTGGTAGTTTTGATTGAGCTTTAGAACTGGAAGTAGATGAATGTCTCGTTGAACACGCCGTACACGAATATCACCGCCAGCACCGTCAGGTAGCAGCAGTAGCGTACCACGCCGTATCTTACACCTCTCATGTCGAGCCCGTGTTCGCGTCCGCGCTGCAGCCATTCCGCCACCAGCATGACGGCCACAAAGGCAATTGCCCGCATCGGCGGATTGAATCCCGCCAGGCCGCCGCCGACCATGCCGGCGTAGAAGTCGATGGCCTCGCCGATACTCTGGCTGCGGAAGAGCACCCAGCCCAAGGCCGCCAGCGTGAAGGTCAGCGTCATCTGTCCCAGCTCCTTGAGGTTGGGCAGCCAGCGCCCTTCGGCGATGGTGTCGGTGTATTTGCGGTTCTTGCCCAGCAGGATGAGAGGCAGGAAGAGGCAGGCGTGGAAAGCCCCCCAGGCCAGGAAGGTCCAGTTGGCGCCGTGCCACAGGCCGCTGACGAGGAAGATGACAAAGGTGTTGCGCACCACCTTCCACCGCGCCACGCGGCTGCCGCCCAGGGGAATGTAGACATAGTCGCGGAACCAAGTGGTGAGGCTGATGTGCCAGCGGCGCCAGAACTCGGCTATGTCGCGGCTGAAGTAGGGCACGTTGAAGTTGCGCATCAACCGGATGCCGAACAGCTTGGCACAGCCGATGGCTATGTCGCTGTAGCCCGAGAAGTCGCAGTAGATTTGGATGGAGAAGAGCGCTGCCGCCAGCACCAGGTCCAGGCTGCCGCTCCCGCCGATGTCGGCCCACACCCCGTCTACAAAGACGGCGCAGTTGTCGGCCACGACCACCTTCTTGAAGAATCCCCACAGCATCTGGCGAACGCCGTCGACGGACATCGTGTAGTCGAACTTCCGCTCCTTCAGGAATTGCGGCAGCAGGTTGGTGGCCCTCTCGATGGGACCCGCCACCAGCTGGGGGAAGAAGCTGACGTAGGCGAAGAAGGCCACCACGTCGCGCGTGGGCTCCATCTTGCCGCGGTAGATGTCTATGCTGTAGCTCAGCGCCTGGAAGGTGTAGAACGAGATGCCCACGGGCAGGATGAGATGCAGCATCACGCTGTCGCCGCTGCAGCCCAGCAAGCGGGCCAGCTCGGCGGCGAAGAAGTCGTAGTATTTGAAGAGCCCCAGGATGCCCAGGTTCAGTCCGATATTGCCCCACAGGGCCGCTTTGCGCCATCGCTGCTGTTCTATCAGCAGGCCGCTGGCGTAAGAGCAGAGGGTGGTGAAGGCGATGAGGAGTAGGAACCGCCAGTCCCACCAGCCGTAGAAGAGGTAGCTGGCACCCACCACCAGCAGGTTCTGCCAGCGGGGCTGTTTGCCTAGCAGCCAGTAGAGGGCGAAGGTGAGCGGCAGGAAGAGGAAGAATTCTATCGAAGTGAAGAGCATAGTTTGTTGTATAGTTGCAGCAGGGCTGGGTGTAGGCTGGCCAGGCGGTAAAGCCGGCGGTGGCGGGGCGTGACGCATTCCTGCCGGAAGCAGCGCCACTCGTCTGGGGTGAGTGTGTCGCCTTTGGCGAGGCGAGTGATATAGTTGGAGGCCAGCACCTGGTAGATGACTCGTTTGTCGATGTCCTCCATCGGCAGGAAGAGCATTTCCAGCATGTGGTGCGCCCGACGGCTGTCGGCCTCGAGAGCGGGGTCGGCGGTGCGGGTGATGCTGCCCTGGCGCACGCGATAGGTGTAGAGGCAGTCGGCTATGGTCTTGACGCTCTTGGCATGCAGCATGGCCTGGGTGGTGAAGAGATCGTCCTCGGCACGGCGCAGGCCGTCGGCAAAGCGCAAGTTGTTGTCATCGAGGAACTGGCGCCGGTAGGATCGTTGCCAGATGCATACGAAATGGATGTCTGTGGGCTTCAGGCGGTGGCGATTGTAGTAGCTCCAGCCGTCGCAGTGCTCGGGGCTGGTTATCGTGGGATTGTATGTGTATTCACCGCTGTCCTCATGTAGCTTTCTGGCGTTGAAGGCTATGATGTCCTCGCCGGTGAGTTCGGCGGAGAGGGATGTCAGGGCGCCTTCGGTGAGGAGGTCGTCGCTGTCCACGAAGAGGATGTATTCGCCGCGGGCTGCTTCCAGCCCGCGGTTGCGTGCGGTGGCCATGCCTCTGTTCTCCTGATGGATGACCCTCACGTCGGGGTAGCGTTCCAGCAAGGCCGCCGTGCCGTCGGTGCTGCCGTCGTCGACGACGATGACCTCGCAGCCCTGGTGTTCCTGCGCGAGGATGCTGTCGAGGCATTGCGGCAGGTAGGCTTCGGCGTTGTAGGCGGGTATGATAATGGAGAGCTTCATTGGGTAGCGGCGATGGTTTCGGCTATGGTATTCAGTGCGTTGCATTGTTCTCGGCTGACAACGGTATGGGTGGCGTGGTGTTTCCATGGGGCCAGTTGCAGCAGACGGCCTTCGGCGCAGGCATAGAAGGCTTGGCCTACAGGTTTGTAGAGGTCGGGGAATCCGTTCTCCATGAGGTGGATCAGGGGGCGGTGGTTTTCGCTGGCTTTTAGGGCTATGGCTTTTTCGGCTTCCGATATGAAGGCGCCGATGAGGACTGTGTCTTTTTGTGAGGCTTCGGAGCAGCGGGTGGTGTAGGCTTGCAGTTCTGTGGGCGACCAGTGACGGCGGCAGTGTACGGCCATCAAGGGCGATTGCAGCAGGGCAAGGTTGCCGATGGCGTCGAAGGTATGGCCGGCCACGGTGATATTGCGGTGGATGGTGAAGTAGGGATTGTTGGTGCGCTTGAGGAGCAGGCGGCGTGGGTTGTCTCGGATGTAGTCTATCATGCGTTGCAGCTGGCCTTTGCCTTGGAGGATGCGGTCGTTGTAGCCCTCGGCGAAGAGGCGGCGGAAGGGCTTTCCCTGCGGCGCAAGCGCCGCCGCACCCGACAAATCCCCGGCAAGAGGGGCTGCGCCCGCCGTATTCCCCTCGGCTTTGTCCCTTGCAAGGGAGCCTGTGCCGGAAAGCTGCCCCTCGGCTTTGTCCCGTGTAAGGGCGCTTGCGCCCTCCGTTGCTGTCGTTGCCTCTGTTAGCCGTCCATAGGCCCGCCCGCAGGCTATCTTCCACGACGAGAAGAGGCTCCCCAGCGGCTTCGGCAGCCGGGTGGTGGCTTGCAGGATGACATGTACATGATCCGGCATCACCTGGTATTGCAGCAGCCGCAGCTGTGGGTAGCGGTCACAAAGGGCATAGAGTTCGTGGCGCACATCCTCTCCCAATGGCGTTAGCTCTATGTGGGCTGTTTGTACGTCACCACACACCTTTCCCAACAGGGGGCGTCGCCCTTCCACGGTCACCGTCAGCATATAGATGCAGGGCGACTTGTAGTCGTGTGTATGACTTCGGAATATCTGCTGGTTGTCAGCCATAATGGTGGGGGAACTTTGTCCCGTAGCAAGCGCTTGCTCTTGAATGTTGTCTGATTATAAGGGAGAGAACCGTGGGCTTTGTCCTGTTGCAAGCGCTTGCGCTTGCCTATCTGAGAAGGTTGTGGAGGCGCTTCTCCAGCTCGGCGAAGTAGCCTGCCACCACTTGCCATGCGCCGTCCTTCAGGCGGGGTTGTTCGAAGAACTCTTTGTATTGCTGCGGATTGCGTTGCAGGTCTGCTATCTTCTGCAGGAGGGCGCTGTTGTCGCCGTCGGGGTTCCAGAAGAGGATGGCGTCGTGGTTGAGGATGTCGGATTCGGGGTTGCCGCCGGCGCCCCAGTAGATGGGTATGCATCCGGAGCCTATGCAGTGGAAGAGTTTCTCGGTGACGTAGCCCTCGACCGAAGCATTCTCCGGGCAGATGTAGAATCGGTATTGCTTTAGGAATTCGGCTTTGTTGTCGTTGAACTTTGTCTTCAGCTCGTCGGTGTTGTGCAGCAGTTTTCCCGCACAGTCGACGGTGCCGATGGCGTTGAGCTGCTGTACCATGGCGGTGCGGAGGATGGCGCCGGGGTCGTCGGGCCCGCGGTTGCCACTGACGAGGGCGCAGAAGCGGTTGCGCGAGGTTTCAAGTTGCTGGTGGCTCAGCCGGTCGCAGATGCGGCGTATGTCTTCCTCGGTAGACTCCGGAGGAAACATTTCCAGTATCCATAGGGGAAATCGCATGTAGCGAGGATCGTCGGTATTGTCGAAGCCCAGGCTGAGGTCGATGCTGTGGTGGTCGAGGAGGTTGTGCAGGTAGGGCGCAAATCCGGGGTAGTGGTTGTTCTCGCCGTTGAAATAGATGCACTTTGTCGGGTGGCTTGGTGCTTGCACCAATCGCAAAAAAGCATCCATCCGCAGCAGGTTGATGCTTCCCAGTGAGGAGAAAAAGACAAAGCGGGCTTTAGGGTAGCGCTCGAGGAAACCTCTTTTTTGTAGATAGGAGGAAAACCATATCTCGTCGGCAGGCTGTTTGTTCCACCAGTTGTAGTAGCGGATGCGCCCGTCGGTAGAAGTCAGCGGGTTGCGGTAACGGCAGTAGAGGGTGCGTAGGCTCATCAGGCGTAGAGTAGTTTGCGGGCTTTGCGTATCAGATGTTTGTATTCCAGCAGGACAGCGTCGGTATTGCGTTTATGCATCATTCTCAGCATCATCAGTTGCAGTTCTTGTTTGGGTACCGAGAGTGGTGACCACTGCTGCATCCAGGGTTTCTTCTCGCCGGCATAGTGTATCACGGCTACCGAGTGGGGGTCTGCCACATTGTTTGTGTATTTATAGCCGAGGTGTTTCTCGTAATATTTTGCATAGTATGCAATAACGCCGTATTTCTCACCCATATCGAGTTCGGGGTGCTGGGGCCAGTCGGAATAGTAGGCTTGGAGAATGTCTTGGTCGCCACAGATACCTTTGGTTCTGATAACGTCTGGAATCAGTTTTTCAAATTTGGCTGAAAGTCCTTGTTCGGGTACAATGGTCATAATGCCTGAGGTGAGGTCTACCCAGTCTTCGTTGCCGGGATAGCTCTTGCCGGCAATCATGGCGCTCATGTGTGGTAGTTGGAACAGATGGTCAAGGTTGTGCAGAATATAGATATCGGCATCGAGATAAACAATCTTGTCGAATTGTGTCTGCTCGAAAACCAGAAGCTTGTCGAAGGTGTGACTGAAACGACGGTCGCCGTGGTTCTCGTTGTTGTCTATGAGTTGCTGTGGAATGGAGATGGAATTGTTGTATTCGATGATGTTGATTCCGTTCTCCTTCAGTTGTTCGCAAAGCTTTTCCTCTTCCTTGACGAGGTCGCGGGGTAGCATGGCGTAGAGGGGAATCTTGGTGCCAGTCTGTTTCAGGCTGAGATACATGGCCATGATTCCCAGTAGGTAGCTCTTGCCGGTGGAGATAGTGATGTATGCGTAGTTCGAATTCATTTGGTGAGAAAAAGCATTTTTTTGATTCGATATTTGATTTCTTTATCCCATGTGCGTTTCTTCATACGCTTGCGGGTGGCCCAGATGGGGTAGTCTTTCAGTTTTTCCCAGTCACCCTCGGTGAAGATTTCTTCCACGGGGAGTGTGGCGATTCCGTATTTCACGGAGAGCAGGCTGAAGACACTTTGGTCGTGTCGGTGTTCTTGAAAATTAGGGTCGTTGGGTAGACGGGACGGTTCATCGGTGGTGAGACTGTGGTGTGAGGTGTGGATATAATACCAAGTGTCAATGAACTGTTGGGAGAGGGGCTTCTTCTGGATGATGAAACAAGTTGTCGCCACTTGGCCGTGTTCCATATAGTCGGGATTGCCGAGTACACCGAGGTACTCAAAAAGGTCGGACTTGGTCCATTCTGCTTCTCGCCAGTGCTGGTCAAAGGCGACAATTCCTGCAGGACATTTTTGGGCCATCTCGCAGTATTCGTGCAGGCGTTTGATGCCTTTGGGATTCAGTGTACATCCGGCATCGGCATACACAAGGAAATCCCCTTCGTCCATGCGGTCCATAGTGCGACGAACCAGATAGGGTTTCCATATCCAGTAACCATATCCACGGCCATGCAACAAGTGTTTGTATTTTTTGCGGAACCAGGTCTCTAAAATTCGTTCATCTCCCACGGTGATGTCGTCGAACACATTCATGGAGTCAGCCTCCCTGCGGATGCGTTTCTGTGAGCCATAACGGCTGTCAGCAAAAGCGAGAAAAAATAATCTTGGCATATAATAGTAGATTATAGTTTTATTCCACGCAGACGTGTAAAAAACAGATTTGCTCGTTTGGTGAAGAGTAATTGTGTAAGCAGACGGAAGTTTAGGAATGGATATTTTGACAACTTCCTGTGCAGCCATTTGGTGGTATTGTCCAGCCCCCATTTCTGCTTTGCCTTTTGGTAAGCTTCGTAGAAACGGTAGTCGTCGTAGAGCCATTGGTAATTATGCTTGCTTTCGAAGTCGGTCAGCGGATACTTCTCGAAGTCCGTGATGCGATATTTGTTGTCTATCGCCGATTGCTTGACGATGGTCGTTTGTCCGGCAAGGTGCCTCACCACAGACCTTGTGCATACAACACTCCAAATGGCGTTGAGGCTCATAATGTTCTGCTCGTCGCAATCAGCACCATACAAGTCAAACGACTCATCGAACGGCCCCGTGATATCGAATACTTTGCGTTTCCACACGAAACACCAGGGGGCAAAATGCTTTTGGTGTTCCCAGCCTTTGTAGAATTCTTTGTCGCGTGGCAGTGCTTCAGGAGTCATCTTGGGGTAGTCGCCGCTGTCGTCGATAGGCGAAAAGCAGAGGAATCGTTGGTGATTGTCGGCCACCTCGCGGATGGCGCTGAACCAACCTTTGTGGAAGATGATGTCGTTGTTGCAGAATGCGATGTATTCGCCATCGGTGTGTTCAATTCCAATATTGAAAAAACGGTGGAATCCAAATTTCTCGTTGGGTACCAAAACCTCCACGTTGGGGTAATGGTATTGGTAGGGATTCTCTTTGTTACTCTCGATGAGAAGTATTTGGAGGCTTTCGGCTACCCATGTCTCCGAAGCAAGGAGAGACTCTATGGCCTGCTTGTTGAGGTTGTAGATGTCGTCGTCGAGAGCATAGGAGAGTATGATGACAGACAGTTTATCTTTGATTCCGTTGCCGTATTTTCTCATCTTAATCAGATATTTATATTTCAATCAGAGGTTAATATCTCAATCAGAATGAAAAGAACTATCAGAATCTTTCTTTTACAATCTGATTGAGAATAATAAAGTCATTTAGACTGTTTTTGTGTGATTATGGCTGTCTCAGTTCGATGCGGGGCAATGTCAGGGGGTTGGCTCCGCGGCGGACGGTGCCTCCCCAGGCGCAGAGGGCGGTGCGGAAGGATTGTAGTTTGACGATGGTGAGGGTGTCGGTATTATAGGCCCCGTGGGGGTAGGAGAAATGGTGAACGGGGTGGCCGAGGAGTGCCTCCAGCTCCTGCCGGGATTGAGTAATCTCTTTCTGTTGGTCGTCGAGTGAAAGGGTGTCGAGACGGGGGTGGCTGACGGTGTGGGCGCCGATGGTGCAGAGGGGGGCGGCATCGAGGCATTTGAGAGATTCGGAGCTGATTCCCAATAGCTCGCCCGGATACCACCACATGGGGAGTCGGTTGTCGATGAAGCCGGTGGTGATATAGACGGCGAAAGGGATTTCGAGGCGTTTCAGCAAGGGATAGGCGATGTCGTGGTTGTCCTGGTATCCGTCGTCGAAGGTGAGGCAGATGGTTTTTTTAGTGGATAGTGAATAGTGGTTAGTGAGTAGGGATGAAAGTTCGTCTATTTTGATGAAGGTGTACCCATTCTGGCGATAGTCTAGTATGGTTTGTTCGAGGAAGTCGGGAGTGACCTCCAGCTCGCGCTGCGCAGGGTCGTCGCTGCGGCGCTCCACCACGCGGTGCAACATCAGGATGTGCCCCAGTATGGGGTGAGTGAGGTTGTGGAGTTTGCGGCGGAGGTCAATCATATTGTGTTTTTGTGCTCAATCAGACTTCTTGTCTCAATCAGAACAAAAAGAATTATCAGAAATTTCTTTTATAATCTGATTGAGAATAATTCAGGCCATTTGGGTGGTTCGGTTAGAGATATTCTTTTCTGTTCTTTTTGTTCTGGTTGAGATTTATATCATTTTCTTTTGAACAGCAGGCATTTGACTATCAGTTTGCGGCGGTTTTTCTTTGGCAGGGTTGGGTAGAGGCCGCTGGCGAGGAGACGGATGAGGGCGAAGGGTGTGTACTGAGAGAGGAAGTATCTGTGTTCCACATAGTCCAGAGCGCCATAGGCGATATGGGATTTGAACTTGCGGCGCAGGGCATCGCCGGAGTAGTTGCCGGGGGTGTTGTGGTCGATGAGCAGTTGGGCGAAGGCCTTGAGGTGGGTGATGTCTTCTTTGGAATCGATCGTGCAAGGAACGAAGTTGTCGAGGAAATACTGTTTCTCTTCGTCTGTGAAGTTGGGGTTGAGCCAGAGGAGCATCTTGAGGCGCACCTCGTTGCTTTTCACGATCTGGGCTTCGCGTCGCGAGGTGGAGATCTGGGTGGCATGGGTGCGGTAGTGGAAGAGGGTGCGCTGGACGTTGTAGACCTGCGTGACGCGGTAGACGTTGGCCCACATCATGTAGTCCTCGGCCGGGAAGGCCTCGGTGCTGTAGCGGAGGTGGTTGTCGACCATGACGGCGCGGCGGAACACCGGCACGATGACCGTGCATCCGAAGAGCATCTGGGCTTTGGAGTCCTCGTGCTGCTCGGGGAAGCGTACCAGCGAGGTCTTGGTGCCGAAGAACTGGAATCCGAAGCTGCAGACTCCCACTTCGGGATGGCTGTCGAGGACACGTATGCCGGTCTCCAACCAGTCGGGTTCGGCGATGTCGTCGCCGTCCATACGGGCCACCAGCTCGGTGTCGATGAGGTCGAGGCCTCGGTTGAGGTTCTCGGAGAGGCCCACATTGTTGGGGAAGGAGGCGATGCGGATGCGGGGGGCGTCGATGGTGCGCACCACGTCCAGGGTGTTGTCCGTCGAGGCGTCGTCGACCACCAGCAGCTCGAAGTCGCGGTAGGTCTGACGGAGGACGCTGTGGATGGCTTCCTCGACCCAGGGGGCTACATTATATGTCGGCATCAGCACGGTTACTCTCGGCATATCCTTGTTTATGTCTCAATCAGATTTATATCTCAATCAGAACTAAAAGAACAATTAGAATGGTGTCTCAATCAGAACTAAAAGAACTATTAGAATGATAATTGAGATTTGTGATTTTGTGTATCCCTTTTCCGATGCTAAAGTCGTCTGAATTGAAATTGATCAGGTAACCTAATGGTTTGTTTGCGAGGGTTAAATAGGTCTGTAATTGTTTGTAGTGAACTTTCTCCAATTGCGATACGGATTTCAATTCCGGTATGATGGTGTTTTCTACGAGAATGTCAATTCGGAAACCAATACCTAAGTTGTTCCCATCGTACATAACATTAATCGGCACTTCTTCTTCGAAATCAAGGCAGGCATTATCGAGCTCTATTAAGAGTGCTTTCTGGTAGACGGATTCCAGTAGCCCTGGACCGAGAACTTGGTGAACTCGCATAGCGCATCCAATGATATTGTAAGCCAGTGCTTGTTGATTCATGATGAAGTATTTTCTGATGGTTCTTTTTTTTCTGATGATGGTTTGATACTGTAGAGAACTATTTTTTATTATTTCTTTTAGTTATGTTTGATATTTTTTTCTGATGATTCTTTTAGTTCTGATTGAGAAAAAAAACTGATTGAGATTTAGCTTCTGCGGAGAAATATTTTCTGGTTGCGCGTAGGAGATTCTTGAGGTTCTTTTTGGGGCTGTAGTAGAGCCAGTAGAAGGAGTTGTATTTGAGGCCGCGACGAAGGGTGAAGTTTATCCGTTGCCATCTGTGCAGGTTGTCGGCGATGGAGTTGTAAAGTTTCCGCTGCAGGTCGGGGTGGGGTGTGAGGGCGCGGTCGAAGTCGTCGAAGTAGCGCAGGCGCATCTCCACCAGTTTCTGTGCTATCTCCTTTTTGCGGGAGAGGGTGAGGGTTTCGTCGCCGACGCCGGTGTAGTATAGCACTTTGTATATCTTGCCGATGGGGTACTTGAGCCAGATGCGCACCCAGTAGTCGTAGTCCTCGACAAGGAAAAGGGTTGTGTCGTAGTCACCCACGGTTTCCAGCACCTCGCGGCGGTACATGAAGGCGTAGCAGACGCAGTTGTAGAGAGGGAGATGCACCTGGGGGTCGGGGTGGTGTACTTCGTAGAGCTGTTCGCCCGTCGCGAGGCTGAAGGCGGCATAGCAGGCGGTGACGAGGCCTTTGTCGGGGTTGGCATCCAGATAGGCCACGAACTCCTCGAGCATGGTGGGAGCCATGCGGTTGTCGTGGGAGGTCCAGGTGAGGTATTTGCCTCGGGCTTCGCGGAAACCGCGGTTCAGCGCTCCGGGCAGCTTGAGGTTGGTCTCATTGTTGATGATGCGGATACGACTGTCTTTTTCAGTGTACTGCTGCATGATATCCAATGAGTTGTCCTTGGAGCAGTCGTTGACAATGATGAGTTCCCAGTCGGTGAAGGTCTGAACGATGACACTGTCGATGGATTGCGCCAGGAAGCCTGCGCCGTTGTAGCAGGGAAGAACGATGGAGACGGTGGGAGTCATTTGCTAAAACTATCTATTGCTTCTTTCACGGCCTGTAGGAATTGATGCCCGTATTTCAGGTCGGGTTCCATGTAGTTGCCCTCGGCCCATTCGTTCCAAGATTTCAGAAAAACAAAGGAATCCTCGTCATTTCTGTTCTGCACAAGACTCAGTATCTGGGTTGCGTGTTCTTTCAGCAAATCAGGGGTGTAGTTGTACATGATGAGACCTTCACGTCCGGTACGAGGACTATGGTCCCATCCGGAGATAATGGTAGGATAGATGCCGGGGTTGGCATCCAGGGAGTTGTAGAAGAACTTCATGGTGTCTTTATACTCGAGTGCTCTTGGAGGCAAGACGTTTCCTGTCAGTTTATTGTGTATCTTTTGTCCCAGCGATACCCTGTGTTTAAGATTGCCGTAGAAGTCTTCCAGTCGGATGGTTGATATTGCGTTCATGCCTAGCTTTTGCAGGGAGGCAAGGGTTTGTTCGTCGGTGTGCAGGGAGAGTCCGATGAAGAAGATTCCCGGCAGACCGTTCTTTTGGGCAAGGGTTTGCCAAAGGTCGACGAATGCTTTGCAGTCGGGGATGTTTTGGGGGAAGTATATAGTGAAAAGAGGGTATCCGTTCCGTTTGATATACCGTTTGTCGAGGAATGCCGGCAGGACGGAATAGAAATGCTCTGTGTAGTCTTTTTCTCCGCCGTAGGTTTGCTCGATGAGAACTCTGCGGTTTTTCAATCCATGGTCAAAACCCTTCCAGGATTCGTTGGCCCAGGCGAGGCAGAAGGGGAAATCGGGTTCGCCGGAGGAGACGACTTCATTGAAAGGGCGTTCCAGAAGTTGCTTGTGGTTGCCGAACCAGTAATGCCAGTAGCAGAAGCCGTGGATGCCATATTGTGCTGCCAGACGGGCTTGTTCGATGCGTGTCTCTGGAACACGGAGATCGTAGTAGCCTAAGTCGGCGGGCACTTTTGGCTGGTAGTGACCTTGAAAGAGAGGCGTGGCCTTGCCGACGTTGGTCCATTCGGTAAATCCTTTGCCCCACCAAAGGTCATTTTCCGGTATGGGGTGGAACTGGGGGAGGTAGTATGCTAAGATTTTTGTTTCTTTCATATACTATTGCTTATTTCCCCGGGTGCAAAAATGAAAGTGGTTTTAATATTATTTTCCCCAACTTATATCTGGCAGAGTTTCGGATTTGTATTTGGGCTTTGTTGATAGAATCTTTCTTGTCGAGATTGTGTATGTGATATAATATCTCTGCAATATATGGGTCTGAAATGTATGTATCGGTGAAGTGAGGGAGTTCACCGTGCTCTTGGACAAGAAAAGAAAAACTTTTTTCCACGCGGTGCTCTTCTTCAAACATCTCTGAGTAGCCGTGTCCTTCGTTGTAGGGAGTCAAGTTAGTGAAATATTCTTTTTTCGTAGTGATGTAAGGGAATCCTGCTTTATTTGCAAAATATGTGTATACTATATCGTCACAGGAGCAGTTTTGGATTATTTTTTGATCAATCAAATCAAGATACTCTCCAAAGAATTCCGCTTTTGTAAGAGAGGCACATCCGCAGTGGCATATCATCTCAGAAAAGACAAGTTTGTTTCCACTAATAGGGTGATTGGGATATTGAGAGTGTCGCTCTAAGAAATCGGCAATCATTTCTTCGGGATATAACCAATCGTCGTCTATGGAAATAACGATGTCGTTGGGATAGCGTTTTAATGTTGGGATTAATTTTTTGTATACCTTAGTGTCCTCCACGCGGAATACTTCTATATTATGCCTGTCAAGATATTCTTGTACATCGTTGGGAACAATTGCCTCATGGGCTAGATTTAACACGATTAAATCAGGTTTGACAGTTTGGGCGAGAATGGAGTCAAGTACCGGCGGCAGGTTCTGGAAGCGCGGTTCATAAGAGGTTAGCGAAACAATGGTTCTCTCGTTCATGGGCAAATATTTATTGGTTTCTGTGTTCCATCATTTTCTTTAACGAAATAACTGGTTTAAGAATTAGATGTCCTAGCCTATAGCTCTTTGTCATCTTAACCATTCTTGCGCCTTCGTCTTTCGCTTCAACTCTGTTCCAGTTTGTAAATGTTTCAAAATCGGTACATACAGTCTCGTCAATATCAAGATTCCGTCTGCGGCATGCGTCCACCATTGCTATTAGGTGCCACATAAATGCGCGGGTTTCATTTCCCCCTACGGAAATATTGCTTCCTGTATTTGTTCTATAATTATATAAAACCTCATCAATAAAAACCAGACTCCCTGTCTCTTCTAATTTGTAATATAAGTCGTGGTCTATGGCTCTTTTGTATTCAGGATTGATTCCAGCGGTTAGGTCGTAATTTTTTTTCTTGAATGTGGCGAAATGTGATACTCCACCATCTCCTTTAATAAAGGACCCGTTGAGGGGCATTGGGTGTTGTTGTGTGGAAACCTTTATGAAGTTCATATTAGCATCCGTAATGTTATGGCGGGAATATATCAAGGCTGCATTTTCATTCAATAGATGAGCATTAACCATTTTTTCAATGGCATTGGAAACCAAGGTGTCATCAGAATCCAGAAAACCACATATCGCGCCATTCGCCAATTCAGCACATCGCCTTTTTGTGTATCCGCATCCTCTGTTTTCTTCGTTTTGAAAAATACGGATTCGGGAATCACCTGACAATTCTTTATAAATATCGAGAGAGTTGTCTGTTGAAGAATCGTCAACAATCACTATTTCCCAATGGGTATAGGTCTGGCAACAGACACTCTCAATGGCATCCATCAGGTAGCGGCCATTGTTGTAGTTGGCTATTAGGACCGAGAAAAGGGGGGTGTTCATTGTGGGAATTGCTGTATGGGTTGGTTGTTATGAGGAGCGACCTGAAGGCCGCTGCGCTGGACGACCGTCGGGGTGTTTGTAGTGGTGGACTTTTGTTTGGGTTGGCTGTTCAGGGCTGCGCAGGCTTTGCTGCTCGCTGCCTTCCAGCTGGCGATGATATTGCCCAAGGGAAGTCCTTCTGGCAGTTGTTCTGTGACATACAGCACCAGATGTACATGGTCGGGCATAATCTGGTGTTGGAGCACACGCACCTGAGGGTAGCGCTTGGGAAGGGACTCAAACTCGCGCCACACGGCTTTCCCTTCCTGGCTGAGGCTTATCCATGCTTTCGTTGCATCTCCCGTCACCGTACCCAGTAACTGTCTGCGGTCTTTGACCGCTACCGTTATCAGGTAGATGCACCTATCATGGTTGTCGTGCCAATGGCTCCGTTTTGTCCTTTCTCTGTCCATTAGTGTTTTGCCATCTTTTTGAGAAAATGTAGCGTCTGTTTGGCTAAACGGAAGGTTTTAGGCATTCGCCGTTTGAATTTCCGTTTAATCTTGGTGGAAAGGCTCTGCTTTTCGTATTTAATCAACGAGTTGGTCTCTATGCAGATGACGTCTTTATGAGACAGTTGTGCTATTGTCGTTGCTTGGCGCAGGGAACTCTCAATGAATAGGACTCCGTCGTGCTGGGAATAATAGTCGGCCTTATATTCTCCATAACGCCCCCATTTTATGCGAGCTTCGCGCGAAGGCATGTCCAACATGACCAGATTGTGGTATTTGATGTTGTTCTTTTTGAGCCAGGCTTCGGTCTGTGGCCGGTATTTCTCCAATCGGCATGTGACGATGGTCCCGATGGTGGTTGTGGGGATAAACAGAGGGGTGGCGTTCAGGATATAGTTGGTGTATATTTCGCCGTCGTCGTCGACGGGAGGGTCTACGCACAGCACGCCGTCGAGGTCGATACATGCGTTTTCCAGCAGGCGGTGATGGAACAGGTTCCATTCGAAGATACGTACATCGTCGATAATTTCTGCGTATGCGTCAACCATGTGGCTGGAGGTGCTTGTTACAATGGGAGCGAAGTAACAGAATTCGTATTTATTAGACACGGGACGCAGCTTCTGTTTAGCGTTTTCAAGGGATGTGCCAGACATTACGCTGTCATCCACCACCAGCACTTTGCGTATCGGGGTATCGGTCACCATGTGGGCCCGGGTGGAACCGATATTGAAAATTCTTCCCTCCACGAACGAGTCGATGTCGGAAAGTCTTTTGTTGAGATAAAGGGCCACCATATTGGCTACCATGAGTCCGCTGCGTGGAATGCCTACAACAAGGTCTATGTCGTGGGGTATCTTCCACAGTTTGCTGCGGAGCATCCGGCTTAGTTCGGAGGTGGTGACGTATCTCATTCTTTAGTTGCTTTAACTCCAAGGTTTATCCAGCCGTGGTCCATGCCGCGCACCTCAGTCCTGTCCATCGGTGTAATATGGGTGAATCCAGCATCAGCGTACAGTTTCGTTAGAAATTCCTGTGTGAAGACGCATCGGTGCCAATTAAAGCTCATCGGATTGGCTGTTCCGTCGCCATAGGTGAATATTCGTCCATTTGCCCACATCATTACGTCTTTCTCCTCGTTGAATCTGTACCAGCCATCATTGCCTGTCAGGTTTTCTCCTGTTTGATAGTATGTAGTGACGGTTTCAAGTACTTTTTTGAAATTCGGTACCCATATTTCAATTTTTCCTTCAGGTTTAAGGATTCGATAGAATTCGGAGAACAACTGCTTTTGCAGAAACCAGGGCACATGTTCGATTACATGGCTTGCGTATATCAGGTCGAAACTGTTGTCGGGAAATGGCAGTTTTTGAGAGATGTCGGCTGTGTAGTCAACAGCTTTCCCGTCAATGATGTTGAGCGTTTCAAACCCGTCCAGGCGAGTAAGGCCTGGCCCTATTTCCAGATAACGGGTGTTTTGGGAAGCATTTCTTCTCATGTTTTTTGCCGTCTTGATTTTGTTCATTTGCTTGACGACAAAAGAAAGACCACAGCGAAGAAGTATTCTGTCTCGTTTCCGATAATCCTTGAAGGAGTAGTTCATTTCTCAATGGTTTTGGTGTTGAAAAAGATGTTTCCCCAGCCACGATCCCATTTGGCATAATAACTGTCACCACTTTGGGATATCTTGTCTATTTCAAATCCGATGATTTGCTGTACGACATCGTAGTTGGTCTCGCCCTTTGTGGCATCGCCGTTGCCAATTGAGAATGATATGGTATATGTTCCCATGGCCAAACGGGTATTTTGGATGGTGTAGAGGAGCGTTTTTGTTTCTCCGGCTTCAATCTGAAAGGTGTCCATGGAGGTGTTGCTTCCCACGGGAGTCCCCTCAACGTTGAAGATGGTGCAATTGATTCTGCATTCTTTGGAACGAGATGCTGTAACTTTGATTTCAATATTGATGTCTTCATCCGAGGCAAAGGTTGGATCTTCTTTTTCAAAGGTGAAAGACAGAAATTTTACATCTAAGCTGTGGTTCTTGTCGTGTTGTTCATCTGAAACAATTACCTGTGCGCTACGTTTGTCTTCAGTGTTTCGGCCAAAATAGAAGTCCACGGCAGAGTGTACCTCCGATTGGTGTATGATTCTCCCTTTTTCCAACACGATGGCGTTTTGGCAGAGTTGCCGGATGCTGCCCATATTGTGGCTCACAAACAGCACCGTGCGGCCTTCGCCTTTGCTGACGTCTTGCATCTTGCCGATGGCTTTCTTCTGGAATTCGGCGTCGCCGACGGCGAGGACTTCGTCGACGACGAGAATTTCGGGGTCGAGGTGGGCGGCGACGGCGAAGCCGAGGCGCACCATCATGCCGCTGGAGTAACGCTTCACAGGGGTGTCAATATAACGCTCGCAGCCGCTGAAGTCGATGATTTCGTCCAGCTTCTTGCTGATTTCATGTTTCGTCATGCCCAGGATGGCACCGTTCATGTAGATGTTCTCGCGGCCGGTCATCTCGGGGTGGAAGCCGGTGCCGACCTCGAGCAGCGAGCCGATACGTCCGCGGGCACGGATGGTGCCGGTGGTGGGGGCGGTGACCTTGGAGAGGATCTTCAGCAGGGTGCTCTTACCGGCACCGTTCTTGCCGATGATGCCTACCACATCGCCCTGCTCCACCTTGAAGTCGATGTCCTTCAGCGCCCAGACGTATTCGCTGTCGCCTTTGGTGCTGCGGTCGTTGGTTTCGCCGATGGTGAGGTAGGGGTCTTCTTTGTGCTGCACATTGATGGTCCACCAGCGCTTGATGTCGTGCGCCAATGTGCCTGTGCCGACCAACCCCAGACGGTAGAGTTTGCTGATATTATTAAATTCTATTGCTGTTGCCATGTGTCTATCTCAATCAGATTTATGTCTCAATCAGAACAAAAAGAACGATTAGAAATATTATGTCTCAATCAGAATGAAAAGAATAATCAGAAGTGTTATGTCTCAATCAGATTTAAAAGGGTTTTAAAAGAATTTCTTTTAGCTCTTTTAGTTCTGATTGAGCAATTCGGTTAGATGCCTCTCGAGAGGTAGTCTTCGTAGGCCATACGGATGCCGTCTTTCAGTTCTGTTTTGTAGGTCCACCCAAGGCGGGTGGCTTTGCTGACGTCGAGGAGTTTGCGAGGGGTGCCGTTGGGACGGGAGGTATCCCATTTGATTGTCCCGGTATAGCCTACTATCTCAGCTACCGTCTCGGCTAGCTCGCGGATAGTGACTTCTTTGCCCGTGCCGGCGTTGACGGTCTCGTTACCGGAGTAGTGGTTCATCAGGAAGACGCAGAGCTCCGCCAGGTCGTCGACATATAGGAATTCCCTCAGCGCGCTGCCGTCGCCCCAGCAGACGACCTCCGACAGCCCCTGCTCTTTGGCCTCGTGGAAACGGCGTATCATGGCCGGCAGCACATGGCTGTGCTCGGGATGGTAGTTGTCGTTGGGGCCGTAGAGGTTGGTGGGCATGACGGAGATGTAGTCGGTGCCGTACTGGCGATTAAGGTATTCGCAGTATTTCAGGCCGCTGATCTTGGCCAGCGCGTAGGCTTCGTTGGTGGGTTCGAGGGCCGAGGTCAGCAGGCAGTCCTCCTTCATTGGCTGTGGTGCCAGACGGGGGTAAATGCAGCTGCTGCCGAGGAACTCCAGCTTTTTCACGCTGTTCTTCCAGGCGGCATGGATAACGTTCATCTCCAACGTCATGTTCATGTACATGAAGTCGGCCGGAGCGGCGTTGTTGGCGGCGATGCCACCCACCTTGGCGGCGGCGAGGAACACATACTCTGGCTTCTCGGTCGCGAAGAATGTCTCGACATCTGTCTGACGAGTTAGGTCAAGCTCTTTGTGAGTTCGTAGTACCAGATTGTTGTACCCCTGCCGTTGCAGTTCCCGGACGATGGCGCTCCCCACCATCCCGCGGTGCCCTGCCACGTATATCTTGCTGTCTTTGTTCATTTCTTGCTGGTGTTTCTCACGGAGATTATTTTAAATTGTCACACAGAAATCACGGAAATCACAGAAATATTGCTGACGCATCATTTTGTTGAGCAATATTCAATTGGCTATTCGGGTGATGGCTGTCAAGATGTTGTCTGTGTTGAAATTCACCAGAATCCCAATTCTTTTGTCCATTAAACGAAGGTATGTCAAAAGTTGTTTGGCGAACACTTTTTTCATTTCCTCTACAGATTTCAACTCGACGATAACTTTGTCCTCAACAAGAATATCGAGTCGTAAATCTGTTTTTAGTCTGCAGCCCTTATATATGACAGGTACCTGTTTTTGTCGTTCAATAGATAATCCGCGTTGTTCCAGTTCGAAACACAATGCCTCCTCGTATACGCTTTCCAATAGTCCAGGCCCAAGTTCTTTATACACATCGTATATCGCACCCCTAATTTCGTATGTTATTTCATTCGGTGTCATTGGGTTGATGGTTTTTCTGTGATTTCTGTGGTTTCTGTGCGCCTTAATCTGTGTGGTGCAGGCGCCGGACCTTCTTCATGTCGTGCTGCACCATAAGCTTTACCAGATCTTCGAAGCTTGTCTTTTGCGGGTTCCAGCCGAGGAGGCGCTTGGCTTTGCTGGGGTCGCCCAGCAACTGGTCTACTTCGGCGGGGCGGAAGTACTTGGGGTCCACCTCCACGAGCACCTTGCCGGTCTTCGTGTCGATGCCTTTCTCGTCCACGCCCGAGCCTTCCCACCGCAGTTCGATGCCCGCCTCCTTGAAGGCCAGCGTGCAGAATTCGCGTACCGAGTGGTACTGCCCCGTGGCCACCACGTAGTCGTCGGGCTGCTCCTGCTGGAGGATGAGCCACATGCACTCCACATAGTCCTTGGCATAGCCCCAGTCGCGCAAGGCGTTGAGGTTGCCGAGGTAGAGTTTGTCCTGGAATCCTTGGGCGATGCGGGCGGCGGCCAGCGTGATCTTGCGCGTGACGAAGGTCTCGCCGCGTCGTTCGCTCTCGTGGTTGAAGAGGATGCCGTTGCAGCAGTACATGCCGTAGCTTTCGCGGTAGTTCTTCATCATCCAGTATCCGTAAAGCTTGGCAACTCCGTAGGGGCTGCGGGGGTAGAAGGGCGTGGTCTCGCTTTGCGGCACCTCCTGCACCTTGCCGTACAGTTCGCTGGTCGAAGCCTGGTAGATGTGGCATGTCTGGGTGAGGCCCGTGATGCGCACGGCCTCCAGCAGGCGCAGCACACCGTTGGCGTCGGTGTCGGCTGTGAACTCCGGCACATCGAAGCTCACCTTCACATGGCTTTGGGCCGCCAGATTGTATATCTCGTCGGGACGTACCTCGCTGATGATGCGTATCAGCGAACTGCTGTCCGTCATGTCGCCCCAATGCAGTTCCACCATGCGTTTCTGGTGCATGTCGCGCACCCATTCGTCCAGGTACAGGTGCTCTATGCGTCCGGTGTTGAAACTGGAGCTGCGGCGCAGCACGCCATGCACTTCATATCCTTTCTCGATGAGGAATTCTGCCAGGAAGCTTCCATCCTGACCCGTAATGCCGGTGATGAGGGCTTTTTTCATATTCGGTTTACATTTTGTGAAGGATGCTTTGGGGTTTCTCGGCGTGCGAGGTGAGCGAGGCGAGGAGCAGGGTGGGCTCGCTGTCGCTGAAGACCATTCGGCGCTTCCATGCCTGTGCTTTCCAGCGGCGCAGCTTCCATGGCAGGCGGGCCAGCCCGTCGGCGTGCTTGTCG
This sequence comes from Bacteroidales bacterium, assembly GCA_045576855.1. Lineage (GTDB taxonomy): Bacteria > Bacteroidota > Bacteroidia > Bacteroidales > P3 > Colimorpha. The sequence goes on from JAZNHG010000015.1 coordinate 45,532, forward strand.
GCAGTCTCGGGGCTGCCGTAGACGATGTCGCGCTCCAGCTGCCGGATGTTCCCCACGTTGTCGGGGCCTCCTGTGGAGCGGAGGGGAGGACGGTAGCCCAGCTGTCTTTCGGCTATTCCGTTCAGCGCACTGACGAAAGCGGACATGCCGTAGTCGTCAGTGGCACGTTGCACCCGCTCCCAGTCCACCTGCCCCTGCAATGCGCGGCAGGTGAGCGTCCAGTCCACCAGGTCGCGCAGCGTGATGCGGCTGGAGGCGAAGTGGCACGCCATGTGGCGCAGCAGGAAGAGCACCTCGAAGGTGGGCGACGGGGCCGCCTCTTTCAGTAGCGCCTCGTAGCGGCGGTTGCTGGGCGGGTAATGGGTGTTGACGAAGTCGTAGTGGCTCTCAACGGTGACGCCGCGGTAGTTGTACTTGCTGTGGTGATGCGCGTCGTTGCCGACCTCCACCTTCAGCTCCTCGCGGGCCACACGGTCTGCCTCGTCGTGCCGGTCGTAGAAGTAGAGGTCCAGGTCGCCGAACTCGCGCTCCTCCGGCCGTGGGTAGTATTGCGCTACGTGGCATCCCTTCAGCACAAGAGTGTCGATGCCGTGGCGTTGCATGGTGTCGACGATCTCTTGCTGCACCTGCAGTTGGTAGCGATGCCAGCCGGTGGCTTTCTCGTGTTCGGCCAACCAGGGCATCAATACCCGACGAGGGGCTCCTGCTTCCGATGCAGCGCTATAGCATAATGCAGCCACTTGGTTGCGTTGCAGCAGGCGGAAGAGGCTCCACCAGTGGTCAACATCGGGCGGTTCAATGCCCAGATAGGGCTTGCTACCGTCCAGGGCGGCCTTCAGCAGGCTGTATGCCAGTTGCATCTCGGTCATCTTGTCACGCTCGTTTTGCCTTAATTGGATGGTTTTGCCGGAGGTACTATCGGCTTGTGGGCATATCGCCTGACCACCCGTGTCCGAGATCCCAATGTTCATCATAGACGAACTCGAAGTAGGGCAGGGCGAACTCTTTTTCAATCAGTTCGCTCAGCTCATCCTGGATGGGTTCGGCCCAATGGCCTACAAGGACGATGAACTTGTCTATTGTCCATGCCACACGGCCACGCGGTATCTGTGTGTAGTCTCCTTTAAACTTGGTATCTAAGTGTTTGGCCTGGGCACGAAAATACTCCTTGGCCCATACTTGACGATGCAGGTGCGGGTAGTTGATGAACGGCTTCCCTTCTTCGGCAGCCTCTTCCACCTCGCGTGGGGTTATCTCTTTCTTCCGTACTCCGAAGAGTGTGTGGTCTTCAGGGTCGTACCAGAAGATGCCGACGGCAGGCATCGGCTCGTCGAAGGAGCGCATATCGTCCATCTGGGCTTTGCGTTTTTCTTCAGAAAGTATCGTCATTGTACTGTCCTTTCGCAATCTTTTGCTGTCTGATTGAGAATATTCAGGTCACTCCGGTGAGTCGGTTAGTACATCACACGGTGTCCATGAAGGTGCGCTGCACGCGGTTGAAGACCACGATGCCCACGGCCAGCAGCACCACCATGAAGGCGAAGCTGTAGGCCAGCATGCCCCAGCTGAATTCGCCGGCCCCGAGGAAGCCATACTTGAAAGCCTCGACGATACCCGTCAGTGGGTTGAGGCTCATCACGAAGCGCAGCTTCTCGTTGGTGATGGTGCTCAGCGGGTAGATGATAGGCGTGGCATACATCCACAGTCGCACGAAATAGTCGAGCAGCAGCTGCATGTCGCGGTACTTGGTAGTGAAGCTCGAGAAGAGGATGCCGAAGCCCAGCGCCAGTCCGGCCAGCATCACCACCAGCAGCGGCAGCAGCAGGGCATACCAGTTGGTGTGGATCTGGCCCGGGATGATGAAAATCTGGTAGATGGCGTAGACCACCAGGAACAGCGCCAGCTGGATGCCGAAGCGCACCAGGTTGCTGACGACCGTGGAGAGAGGGGCGATCAGACGTGGGAAGTAGACCTTGCCGAAGATGCCGGCATTGGCCGTGAAGGTCGACGAGGTCTTGGTGAGGCAGTCGTTGAAGTATTGCCACAGGCAGATGCCGCTGAGGTAGAACAGCGGCTCGGGCAGCCCGTCGGTCGGTATCTTGGCGATGCCGCCGAAGACCACCATATACATGATTACCGTCATTACCGGCTGTATGATATACCACAGCGGCCCGAGGATGGTCTGTTTGTACTGTGTGGTGACGTTGCGCTTCACGAAGAGCATGCACAGGTCGCGGTAGTCCCATATCTCTTTCAGGTCCACCTGCAGCAGCTTCTCCTTGGGCTTGATGACGGTGGTCCAATCGGTGGACTTCGAGTCATCAAGACTTCGAGACTTCAAGACCTCGGGATCGGTGGAATTCGAGTCATCAAGACTTCGAGACTTCAAGACCTCGGGATCGGTGGACTTCGAGTCTTCGAGACTTCGAGACCTCGAGACCTCGGGGGTGGTGGACATCGAGTCTTCGAGACTTCGAGTTGTCGGGTTATTTATTGTTTCCATTTTGAAGAGTTCCCATTAGTTTTACAATACCTGACGTTATCCTTTTTACGGAGTCTTGGAGTTTTTGCCGTGTCTCAAAATCGCAATAACCTAAATCTTCACAGAGATAAAGCATGCTGCGAACTTCCGAGCAACTTCCTTTGGCAATATTTAGAAAATTGGCAAATCTTGCATCGCTTCCCGAATCAAATCCTTCGGCTATGTTGTTCATTATGCTGACGGCAGCGCGCTGTATTTGATCACGAAATCCCCAGTCTTTATTGGTGTACAACATTTTGTAGATTTCGTTAACGACCATACGGGACTCCTGCCAAACATACAAATTCTCTAATGACCTATCCATGAATTATCAATTTGTCAATGCTTTGAAGTCTCGAAGACCCGAAGTCTTGAAGTCTCGAAGCCCCGAAGTCTTGAAGTCTTAAAGTCTCGAAGTCTCGAAGTCTCGAAGTCTCTACTTCGACCGCTTGCGGTGGAAGAGGATATTGCCCACGATACCCCAGAAGTAGCGCCAGTCGGTCTTGAGGGGCTGCTGCAGGTAGGCTTCCAGGTAGCGGCGTTCGCTCGCCTGCACCTCCTCCAGCGTCTCGGGGGTCTTCTGCTCGTAGTAGAAGGGCGGCAGCAGGCCGGGCTTGGCCTGTATGCGCAGCGCTTGCAGCTCGGGGCTGTAGAGGCTGAAGTAGTGGCGGCTCAGCGGCCGCACGCCTACCAGCTTCAGTTCGCCGCGCAGCATGTTCCACACCATCGGGAGCTCGTCGATCCACAGCCTCCGCATGAGGCGGCCCCAGAAGTTGACGCGGTAGTCGTCCTTGAATTTGCCGCCGCGCTCCAGGCTCTGGTAGTGGTAGATATAGGGCTGCACGTACTCGGAGTAGGCGTACATGGTGCGGAATTTGTGCACCACGATTTCCTTGCCACCCTTGCCGATGCGCCGCAGGTGTATGATGGGCGACCCGGTGGGCGGTGTGTCGTCGACCGGTGGTTTGGCCTTGCGTCCGGTGATGAAGAACTCGCCCTCGCGGAATTGCTCGTCGACCACCTCGAATCCCGCGCGGTACAGGCGGCCGATGATTTCCACACGGCTCATGGTGCGGTCCTTGCCGCCGGTGGCGGCGAAGTAGAGGCGGTGGGTCAGCTTCAGCTTGGGGCAGACGCGGTGCCACACATATTCCCAGGCCATCACCAGGTGGCGCACGCCCCAGGGGTAGCGTTCGCGCGTCAGCGTGCGCTTCAGGGTGGCCGTCATCGAGTGGCAGCACAGATAGCTTCCGTCGGACATGGCCCGGCTGGCCTCGCAGAGCAACTCGTCCAGCCGCTCCACCGTGTGCAGCGGGCGTGCCAGAAAGAGCAGGCGGGGTTGCTGTCCCTCCAGCCGGTAGCGCAGTGCCTCGGGCGTACGCGTGGTGAAGGGAGTGATGAGTATGGCGCCGCCATACTGCTTCTGTTTCCCCTGCAGGTACTTCACCATGTCCTTGTAGCCCATGTGCGAGGTGTTGTCCAGGAAGCGGCGCACCTCGGGGTCGTCAACCTCGCTGGTGCTCAGTTTGGCTCCGCGGTCGCTGCCGTCTTCGGTATAGTGCGGCTCTATCTCGTATTGCAGATGGAATAGTCCGGTTTTCATTCTGCTTTTTTCAACATGCTGGGGTGTATGTATGTGGTGGCCACGGCCACTACGCCGCGTATGGCGACCACCAGGCGGCGGTCGCGCTTGATGCGTTTGATGTGGCCTTCGGCGCCCTTGAAGGGGCCGCCGGTGACCACCACGCGGTCGCCCTCGTGGTATTCCGGCCGGTCGTCGCCCAGCAGGGTCAGCCCCTCGCGACCGGCGCTGACCACGAAGCGGAACACCTCCATCTCGCGGTCGGGTATGACGGCCGGGGTGCGGCTGTCCATGTTGCGGTAGACCCACACCCGCTGCCTGTGCTCCTCGACGAAGCGCAGCAGCTCCTCCTCGCGGCATTGCATGAAGAGCAGGCTGCCTATGACATCGGTCGGGGCGAAGAATCCGAGGCCCCGCTCGCGGCAGTCGGCTATCAGCGGCTGCACTTTGTTGTAGTACACCTTCAGGGCATACCAGTGTTCGTCGTTCATCGTGGTGCAATTCTCCCCCTCCTCCATGCCGGGCATGGAGTCCCTCGGGGTTCTGCCAGCAGGGGATTTTTCTGGCTTTCGGACGCCCCTATCGCAGGGGTGGAGCCGCAACCCTTTGTGAATCAATGCTCATGCGCATCTGCACACAAGGCTGTTCCGAATGCAAAGATAGAAACTTTTTATTAATCATGCAAATAATATTTCGCGTAATTTTATATGCCCTCCGCTGTCTGCCCGCCCGCAGTAGCCCGGTCGACCTCCGCTCAGGGACCTTTCAGGGGTGCATCATGCACCGCCGATTCTTGCCTCCGAAATGTTAAAATGCAAGGATGGTGGTAGGATGGTGGTAGGATGACGCATCGTTGGTGCAAGGATGACCCCTCTTCGACCCCTCCGCACCCCTTGTTTGTCTCCGTGTTGATACACAGTGTGTTGTGCTTTTTGACTGTTTTCTGGTGGCCGAAAACGGTACTTTTTTATGTTAAATTAACGGTTTCGCGTTTTCTGCCGAAAATGGCCTCTCAACGTGTTTTCGTACCCTGTGTGTTAAACTTTGTTAAAAGTGCTGGAATTGTCTTCCTGTGTTTCGCAAGCGCCTGGTATGTAGTGGTATAGAGTCGGTCCTCGGCCGGGCTGCGATTGCCGTGCGTCAGGCGGGGTAGGGGGCGGCGCTGTGCGGCCGGGGCCGCGAGGGCGGGTGTGGCATAGCAATAACGGCAGCCGCGGGCCTGGGCCCGCGGCTGCCGCTGTGTGTCCCGTCGGGGGACGGTCGGTGCAGTGTGCTGCTCAGAGACCGAGCACGTCGGCACCCTGGCGGTAGACGATGTCGCGCGGGATGTTGGCGTCACGAATCTGGTCGAGGTCCTGCTGCAGCTCGGCGCTGATCTTGCCGTTCTTCTCGCTGTATGCTTTGGCGGCGGCCATGTCGCCCTCGCCTTCCATAGCGATGATGATGGCAGCCCAGCCGCGGGCAGCCTCGCGGGCCTTCTCGACGTCGATGACGTACTTGCCGTCGGCGTTGCGGCTGAAGGCGCCGTGCTCCAGGAAGTAGTTGTAGCACATGATGTTGGCGCGGCCGTGGGCCTCGGTGGCGCCGAAGCGTACCGAGCGCAGCAGGCCGGCGATGAAGGTGATGTAGTTCTGGGCCACGGTGGTGTTGGTTATCTCGCCGCGCTCGATGAGCTGCTCGGTGAGGAACAGGCCGCACACATCGGCCTTGGCCTCCTCCCAGGCGCTGTACTCGGCGCCGAGGGCCTGGCGGCAGGGGCCGCGGCCGGTGACCGTGTTCTTGATGCCCAGACCGTGGGCCACCTCGTGGTAGCAGGTGTTGCCGAAGAAGGCGTTGAAGGTCACGCTGTCCACCTGTTCGGGGCAGAGGATGAGCTGGGCGATGGGCACCATGATGTTGTCGTACTTGGCGCGCATGGCGTTCTTCAGCTGCAGGCGGCGGCTGCCCTTGGCCAGCTGCACGCGCTCGTCGTTGGGCAGGTTGATGGCGATGGTCTTCGAGCCCGCATTGCAGTCGCCGGCGTAGTAGACCACGTCGTAGACATTGATGTCGCAGTCGGTGCCGGGCACCTCTTTCTTGTACTTCTCGTCACAGGGCAGCAGCTTCTGCATCTCGGGCAGCATGGCGGCGAATTTGCTGAGGTCGTTGCTCCACTGCTCGTCCTTGACCAGCACGAAGGCTTCGTGGCTGCACTTCAGGCCGTTGATGCCGTCGTCGTAGTTCTCGATGGGTCCCACGACGAAGTCCAGCTTGCTGTCCTTCATGTCCATCCACACCATGTCGCTCTCGTAGTAGTCGTCGGTGCGGAAAGCCTCGCGGCGGGCCTCCAGGTATTTCTTCAACCCGGCGTTGTCGGCCAGGGCGATGGCCTTCTCGAGCAGGGCGTCCACCTTGGCCAGCTCTTCTTTGTAAGCCTCGTGGTAGGGCAGTACGTACAGTTTGCCTTCGGCATCGCGGCGGATGACGCTGTACTGGCTCTCTTTCAGCGGGTCTTCCAGCGCGTCATACTCCTCCTTGGTCATGTCGGTGGGGTAGAAGTTGCAGCCCGCGGGGCGCTCGCCGTAGCCGGGCAGGAAGGGGCGCTCGCTGTCCAGACGGTCCCAGGCACCGTACTGTATGCGGGCAAAAGCCTGCATGGCCGGGTCGCTCAGCGTGTCCAGACTGGCGCGGTTGGCATAGCCGAAGTACTCGTCCCAGTAGATGTCGTCCATCACCTGGCCGATTTCGATGAAGATTTTGACCAGTTCCTTCTCGTTGGCCGAGAGGTTCTGGATGAGGTCCGACTTCAGTTCAAAGACGGCATACTCGTCCACTTTTTGTTGAATTTCCGATTTCGGTTCGGCTGCTTTCTTGCCTTTGCAACCGACAGCCATTAGCATTGTTGCTGCCATAGCAAACGTCATTAACTTTTTCATTATTAATACTTTTTGAGGTTTATATTCTTTTGGTACAAAATGCAAAGTTACATTTTTTTTGTCATATCGAAAAAAAGTAGTACTTTTGCACCCGCTTTCAACCCCAAAACGGAAAGGTGCTCGAGTGGTTGAAGAGGCCCGCCTGGAAAGCGAGTAAGCGTTAACAGCGCTTCAGGGGTTCGAATCCCCTCCTTTCCGCTCCGTTGCATGGACTGCCGACCCATCGTCGGCAGTCCTTGTTGTATTCTGTGTGCTGTATTGTCGTCTGTGTGTGGAGGTTGACATCTGTGCGCCGACTTATCAACAATTTGTTGAAAAAATTTTGTATTTTCCTTTTTTCTGCGTATATTTGCATGTGGACATTGTGTGTGGTTGTGGGTTTATTGTGTTGAAACTGAGTTGTATGGACAGGATTGAGGGGCGGAAGAACCCCGCAGTTCGTGCCTGCCTGTATTCATATTCCGACTCGGCACGTGCACGAATGTCCGCCAATGAATAGGAAAGTATAACAAAAAATAATAACCATGAAACAGAAGTATCTCTTCAGTGTACTCTTTTTGACGATAATCATGATGCTGGCAGCAGTGCCCATGCGGGCGCAGAGCCAGGCTGCGTCGTGTCCGGTGACGCTCACGATGCATGATTCGTTCGGCGACGGCTGGAACAACGCCACGCTCGAGGTTTATCAGTACGGCACCCTTGTCGGGACCTACACGTTCGGCAGCGGCTACGAGTCGGTGCAGACGCTCCCTCTGGCGGCCGCCGAGGTGAGTCTGGTGTGGCGCCGCGGCATGTACGACAGCGAGTGTTCGTTCGTGTTTACCGATATCGACGACGGTGAGCTCTTCTCGTTCGAGGTCGGCACTATGCCTTACGGCGATATGGGCGACACGGTCGGTCTGGGCAGCTTTGTCAGCAGTTGCCCCTCCTGCTACAGGCCGATGGGCCTGCGGGTGGCCAGTGTTGCCTCGGGCAGTATGGGCGTGACGTGGGCTCCGCGCGAGGGAGTGCAGTGGCAGGCCCTCTGTGTGCCCCACGGCATGTCTTCCGCAGCGATGAACCCTGTGACGCTGAGTTCCAATACATTCACCGCCGACGGTCTGCAACCCAACACGGCTTATGATTTCTATGTACGGGCTCTCTGCGGCGACGACGGCGCCAGCCGCTATGCGATGTGCAGCGGTGTCACCGCCGACACAGTGGCGGGATGCTCCTACACGGTGACGCTCACCGACCAGAACAACTCCGCCTATTCGGGATGGATGGTGCTGGTGTGTCACGAGTCGGGTGTGGCTTTGGACACGCTGTGTTTCCCCGCCGCGCCGCTCGACTACAGCCGTTATGAGCAGACCATCAGCCACAGCGCACAGAAGCTCTACCTGAAGGTTGTGCCTGCCAACAACAATATTTGGTATGGCGCACTGGGTATAACGGTCGTTGATGCCAATGGCGATACGGTTCTGAGCACCAACTTCGACAATTTGGTTCTCGGCGACGAGTATTTCGACAGCATAGACTACTTCTGTCCCTCCTGCGTGGCTCCGGCGGTGACCGCCCAGGCCCTCGACTCCTCCAGCGTACTTCTGAGTTGGGGCAGCACCGGCGCCGACAGCTACCTGGTTGAATACGGCACGTTCGCCAATGACACCGCCAGCAGCACGCGGCTTTCGACGACCGACACCTTCCTGGTGATATCGAACCTCGTCTCCGGCACACGTTATACGGCTTTCGTGGCTGGCGTGTGCGACGGGGCTGACACCTCTGTCTTCCGCCGTGTGCAGTTCGCTCCCGCCCGGGGTATCATCCCAAGGATATACGTCAAAATAGGCAAGAACGACACCACCGACGGGCGGTCGTGGAATACCGCCTTCTTCACTATAGGCGAGGCACAGCGCTGCGCCTATGAGCAGGGTCTCCTCTATGGTAACCACCCCGATATCTGGGTGGCTGAAGGCTACTATTCCGAGAACCTGCATGTCTACCCCTCGCAGCATGTCTATGGCGGCTTCGTGGGCAACGAGACGGACCTCAACCAACGCCAGTGGCGAAACCACCATACCGTCGTAGACGGTGGTTGGAACGGCCCTTGCCTGACGCAAACTGAACCCTTCACCGCCGCCACACAGACCGTCTTCGACGGCTTGCATTTTGACAATGGTCGCACGGTGACCAGCACGGCACCTGTCAGCCTCAAGGCACACACCGTGCTCCGCAACTGCTTCATCATGAACTGTAGCAGCAACGACCAGACTGTATATGGCATGCTGAGTGTTGTTGGCGACCCGGACCAGGTGATTACCGCTGTCGAGAACTGCGTCCTGCAGAACGGTATGAGCTACAGCAGCGTCATCTACATGGAGAATGCCCGCATTGACAACAGCCTCATTATGCACAACACCACGGCGACCGCCGTCGTCGAACTGGGCGAAGGTGCCGCCATGCGCCACTGCGACGTGGTGGGCAATATGTTGTACGACTATGGCAACACCCACGTTGTCTCGCTCGCCTCCGGCGCTGTGCTGACGAACAGCATTGTGGCCCAGAATACCCTGCAGGACAACATGACCGGTACTCTCCGTTACATGACAACCGGCTTGGTCAACACCTTCGACGGCGTCAGCTACAGCGCCCTCAATGGTGCGGTCAGCGGCACGGGCAATATAGGTGTAGATACCCTCAATGCCGGCAGCGACCCCCAGCAGCACTACCTCAACTTTGTCTACCCCGATCATGGCGACTATCGCCTCAACCCCGGTTCGGCGGCCATCGACGCGGGTACACCCCTTGCCGACATGTCGACTATCGACTTGGAGGAGCAGGTGCGCGTCTATGGCGATGCACCGGATATGGGCTGCTACGAAAATACAGGATATTTTATTTGCAACGTCCCCACCGGCTTTGCAGTCAGTGGGGTTGAATCCACCAGTGTGCAGCTCAACTGGTCCGGCGCTCTCGTCGACAGCTACGAGGTCAGTTATTGCCCCGTGGGCAGTCAGCAGTGGACCTCCGTCAGCATCCCCCCCGCCGGCGGCTACACCCTCACCGGACTGGCAGAGTACACTGAATATATGGTTCGTGTGCGCGCGATGTGCAACGGTGCCCCCACTGACTATAGCGATACCCTTCGCTTCACTAGCGGGTGCCGCAACCCCATAGTCCCCGTATTCTTGGGCGCCCCTGACAGCTACAACGACACCCGTTCCGATATTCCCTTCAATCTGCGCTACCCCTACAGTGGCAGCTACATCCTTCTGCGAGCCGCTGAACTGGGCGGCGAACCGCGCACCATCGACACCCTCGGCTTCCGCTACACCAGCGGCAGCACCATGACTCGCCATCTCCGCCTCGGCATTGCCGCCACCCGCCTCAATGCACTGACTGCCGCCTCGATGCCTTCTGTCGACAGCCTGCCTGTGCAGGAGGTCTTCGATGGTGAGTACACCTTCAGTGGATACGACTGGTGCCGCATCCCCCTCCAGCACTCCTTCGAGTACGACGGCACGAGCGACCTCGTCCTCTATGTGCAGGATTCCACCTCGTCGCAGAGCAGCTACTACCGCTATTTCAGCGTCAGCGAGACCGGTATAGGAAGCGTGTGCAATTACTACGGCTACGGTCCCACCAACTTCTACGGACGCTACTATACCACCACCCGGCCCGACGTCTACATCAACGGCGGCTGCGACCTCAGCAGTTGTCCGCGGCCGCATATGAGCGTGGCCTCCGTTGGCGGCGACACGATTAGCCTCGCGCTGAGCCGTCTGCATGGTACTCCACAGCTTGCCATCAGCGACGACGACGGCACCACCTACACCACCCTCGTTGGTGTCGACAGCAGCACCACCCTCTATCACGTCACCGGTCTGCGCAACGGAGCCACCTATCGCCTGCGTCTGCGTAATATTTGTGGTCAGGGCGATACCTCGCAGTGGGTGCACCTCGTCGTCACTAGCGCCCCCATACGCTACCGTCACGTCTACGTCAAGGCCGATGCTGACGGTGCCGCCGATGGCCGCACGTGGGACGACGCCTTCGCCGATCTCTTGCCCGCCCTCGAAGCAGCCCAAGTCACCTACCAGACCTATGGCTACTACCCCGATATCCGCGTGGCCCGCGGCACCTACTACGGCGACACCACCGCCGAAAACGCCTACTATATACAATATCCCGTGGACATCTATGGTGGCTTCGCTGGCAACGAGCCTGACACCTTCGACCTTGGCCAGCGAGACTTTGAGCAGAACACTACCACTCTTGACGCGCGTCATCAGCGCCGCGTCGTCAAACTGTCCCACTTCGATAACGGTTGGAGCGAAACGGTACCTATCTTTGACGGATTCACCCTGCGTGGCGGTAGCAGCAACGTGGGTGCTGGTGTACACGTGAACTATCAGGTACAGATCGGCAATTGCCGCATTGTGGATTGCTATGGTGGCAACAACTACTACAGCAGCGGTGCCGGAATGTACTTTACTTCTAGAGGTTCCACCGTCAGTAACACGGTTATCGACAGTTGTACTGCCCGTACCGGTGCTGCCATCTACTCCAATGGCAACCGCTTCGTTGATTGCGACATCGTCCATTGCGGATACCCTTCGCAGTGGAACAATGATAACGCAACCTATAACGGCATTGTCTATGCCTACGAAGACACCCTCGTGGGTTGCCGCATTATGCACGACACTGCTAGCTCCTCCATACTTACCAACGGACCGGCGGTGCTTGAGAATTGCCTCGTCTACGACAACCATACCGACTATTCCGTCATCGTTAGCGGTGGGTCGTACACCCTGGTGAACTGCGATGTGGTGATGAACACCGTCCGACAGAATGTCAGCCCGGTGGCTGTCAACGGCGGTTCGCTGACCAACTGCATCGTGTGGGGCAACCGTTCCTACGGCGGCAGCAACGTGCAGCTCGCCGGCTCCGCCGTCACCTACAGCGCTGTCCAGGGAGGCTATGAGGGCGAGGGCAACATCACACTCTCGTCCGCCAATGCCGGTGCCGATGGTGCTTACAGCTATCCTGCCTTTGTGTCACCCGAGGCTGGCGACTTCCGTCTGATGGGCGAGTCGGCTTGCGTGGATGCCGGTCTGGACAGCGCGTCCCGCAGCGCCGCCGACCTCTCTGGCGCCGACCGCATCTATGGTCAGCAGGTGGATATGGGATGTTACGAGTATCACGGCGAGACCTTCTGTGTTCCCCCCTACTCGGTGACCGTCCGGGCCGCCGCCACGGCTGCCTTTGTCGATTGGGCTGTATCGCAGGATGCCGCTTCGGTGCAACTCGAATACCGTGCCGCCACCGACAACGAGTGGACTGTATTGGATAATATTACGACGAGCAGCATCATGCTGCAAAACCTGCAACCCCAGACCGCCTATCAGCTCCGCATGCGGAGTCGCTGTGTCGACGGCTCGGTCAGCGGCTATTCGGCCACTTGCCAATTCATGACCGAATGCGCCGGTGGTAGAAGTGTGGTGGCTGTAGGCGACACTTCCGCACATGCCAGCACAAGTAGTAGCACACCCAATTATACACGCTACTCCTACTATTCCTTCTCTCAGCAACTCTTCATGCAGGATGAAATGGGTGCCGGTGGCATCATCGACACCCTGCGATTCCAGCTTGCCTCGGGATTCGACGCCACCCGCCATCTCAAAATCTATATGGGTATCACCGACCGCATCAGCTACAGCTCCGGCAACGATGTGATACTGCTCGATGGCCAGCAGTTGGTCTACGACACGCTGGTGAACTTCGTCGGGGCCGACGGTTGGTTGACGATACCGCTGCAGCGTGGCTTCGATTACGACGGCGTCGGCAACCTGGTGCTCTCTGTGGTCGACAGCTCCCCGTCGTATTACTATTATAATGCGCCGTCCTACTATGTGGAATCCTCCAATTATACCCGTACGCTCTATACCAATGGCTACAATCCCTTTACCATCGACAATAATACTTACTTCAGCACCAGCGGCAGCCGCAATGTGATGCTCTTCAGCATGGTTTGTGGCAACGAGGGTTGTGCCCGTCCCCTGCTTTCGGCTTCAGACGTGACCGACTCCTCCGTCATGGTTACTTGCCAAGCGGTCGAGGGCGTGGAACTGCAGTACAAGGCCGATGACGGTTTCGACTATCTCCCCTTGCCCCTGCAGGAGCAGCAGACGCTGGCTGGTTTGCACCAGAATACCCGCTACACGGTGCGTGCCCGTGCCGTGTGTGGCGAGGGCGACACCTCGCTGTGGCGCACCGTGAGTTTCACCACTGCACCCCGTCGGCAGAATCGCTACTACGTGACCGCTCAAGGCGTCGGCAACGGCACCTCGTGGGCCGATGCTGCTGGTAGTCTCGCCTGGGCGCTGGATGCCGCCGAGGCTTCGCGCGCCCTCTATCGCCAGCCGGTGGAGGTATGGGTCGCACAAGGAGTCTATAGCGGCGGTTTCGTGGTCCGCGAGGGTGTCAATGTCTATGGCGGATTCGCCGGCAACGAGTCGGATACCTTCGACCTCGGCCAGCGCGACTTCGTGCAGAATGCCACCGTCCTTGACGGCGGTAGCGCTCAGCGTGTGCTCACCCAGCCGGATTACGACTTCGGCATCCCCACCCTCTGGGATGGCTTCACTCTGCGTCAGGGCAACGTCCTCAATAGCAGAAACACCTACGGCGGCGGCGTCTACATGCGCCGTGGCTTGCGCATCAACCACTTCAACATCGAGGACTGCCAAGCTCAGTCCGGTGGTGGTATCTATACCGCTAGCGGTGCCGTGGTGGAGAATACCGTCGTGCGTCGCTGCACCTCTGACTACGAGGGCGGCGGCATCTATGCCCAGTATAGCCGCCTTGTCAACGTTGAGGCGTCCGACTGCCGTGTGCGCTATTCCAACTCCGGTTCCGGTATCTATGCAGAAGGCGATACTGTCTTCGGTGGTCGCTTTGTCCGTGATTCGGGCTATATGGCTGCCGTCGTCGCCCGCTACTCGTGGTTCGAAAGTTGCCTCGTGGCTGACAACATCGTCAACAGTGGCGCCGCCATGTCTATCTATCGCTCCACCGTCGTGGGCTGCGATGTGGTGCGAAACACCGTCACCGGCAATGGCACCGTGGCTGGATTGAGCCAGCAGAGCTCCTACAATAACAACAACACCGTTGTGGGCACCATTGTGTGGGGCAACCGTCTGCTGGGCGACCCGACAGCTCCGCAGTCCGACGTCGACTCCATGCGCTACAGCGCCGTTCAGGGCGGCTATGTGGGCACTGGTAATCTGGATCTGACATCGGACAATGATGGCGGCGACCCGTCGTTGCTGTACCCGCTCTTTGCCTCGCCCGACGACGGCGACTATCGTTTGCTGCCGGAATCACCCTGTGTCGATGCTGGTAGCGATGCTATTGCGACCTTGTGGGATAAAGATGTCGCTGGCAATGCGCGACGCTATGGCGACCATATTGATATAGGATGCTTCGAGAACGACGGTACCCAGATATGCGTCTATCCTTCCAATTTGTCGGCCCAGGTCAGTAGCGACGCTGCAGTTGTCAGCTGGACACGCCCGCGTGGCGCTATCGCTGTGCGTCTGCAGTATCGTGCCGACAGCAGCAACGAGTGGATCCTCATCGACCAGCTGGAAGATAATAGTTATATGTTGGAGGGGCTCAGCCCTCAATCCCTCTACCACTATCGGATGCAGGCCCTCTGCGACGACGCTTCATCAAGCGTCTGGTCTGCCACCAAGAGCTTCGTCACAGAATGTGTCGATGGCGCCTCTCAGGTCGTGGTGGGCGATAGTGCCGCCCACTCCGGTAGTCTCTCCTATCTGCCGCTGAACAATTATTACAACTACAGCTTCTCTCAGCAACTCTTCCTTGCAGATGAACTGGGCGACGGTGGCGTCATCGACACTATCCGCTTCCAGCAACAGAGCGGACGCGACGACAACCGCAAGGTACGGGTCTGCATGGGCCACACTTCTCAGAATGCCTATGGGAGCAGTGCCGATGTGATTCTGGAATCTCAGATGACGGTGGTCTATGACGGAACTCTGAATCTGACCATGCAGGCCGACGGGTGGCTGACAGTGCCGCTGCAGTTGCCGTTTGACTATAACGGTACCGACAACCTGGTGCTTACGGTCATCGACTCTACAGGCACCTACACCTCTAGCATCCAATTCTATTCTGCGCAGGCGCGGGGTAACAAAACGCTGTATTCTTACACCGACGCTTCCAAGATACAGATATCCAAGGGTAGCTCATATTCCATGAGCGACTACCGCAACGTGGTCTCCTTCAACAAGTATTGTGGCAACACTGGTTGCCCGCGTCCATTGCTTCTGGTCGATGATGTCACCGATTCGTCGGCTCATCTCGTCTGCCAGACCGCTGCGGGACAGACCGTCGAATTGCAGTATAAAGCCGTCGATGCCGACGAGTACATACCCTTGCCTGTGGTGCAAAGCCAGGTGTTAGGCCATTTGCGCCAAAACACGGTCTATGAGGTACGGACGCGGGCCATGTGCAGCTCCGGCGATTCATCGAGTTGGCGCACGTCGGTCTTCACCACCCTGCCTAAGCGACAGGCTCGCTACTATGTGACCACCCAGGGGGCTGGTGACGGTTCGTCGTGGACTATGGCTTCCAGCGACCTGAATTGGGTTCTCGCTACAGCCGAGGCAAACTATAATATGTATCGTAATCCCGTAGAAGTGTGGGTCGCCAAAGGCACCTACACTGGAGGCTTCACCATCCGCGAGGGCGTGAACGTCTACGGTGGCTTCGTCGGCAACGAATCCGACGACTATAATCTTAGTCAGCGCGACTTCGAGTCGCATGCCAGCGTCCTCGACGGCCAAAATGCCGCCACTGTGCTCAACCAGTATGCTGAATTCTCTCGCTCCACGGCTCTGTGGGACGGTTTCACCGTGCGGGGCGGTAAGAGCACGGGCTCCGGCGGTGGCATCATGATGCGTGGCGGCGCCATCATCAACAATTTCAAGGTCACCAACTGCGTTGCGCAAAATGGTGGCGGTATCTATGCCTATGGCGAGAGCGTCCAAGCAGTCATCACCAACACCGTTGTGGCTGGCGACAGCGCTACTTCCTACGGCGGTGGTATCTATGCTGTCAACACTCAGATGGAGAACGTCCTTGTCCACAACAACGGCGCCCGTAGTGCCGGTGGTGGAATGTATATCGAGCACAACTGCACCATGACCCAAATGACGGTGGTCAACAACTATGCCAATACCACCACCAAGAACGAAGCGGGTGCTCACCTGAATTCCACCTACAACAATAACATCCGCAATAGTATCTTCTGGGGCAACCGCAATGCGGACGGTCCGGACCAGGTGGATGTCGGCGGGGTGCGGGCGAGCGCGATCGAGGGGATGACGGGTACGTCGTCGAATGGCAATTATCCGCTTGGCAGCATGAATGAGGGTGCCTATGGTCCGTGGTTCGCGATGCCGACAGAGGGTGCTGGACAATCCTATAGCGGAGGCGACTGGCATCTGCAGCAGGGATCGTTATGTATCAACCGTGGCGAAAATGGCTACCGCACGTCGACAACCGACCTTGACGGAAACGACCGTGTGCAACATGACCGTGTGGATATGGGCTGCTACGAGTCCTCTTACGATGGCATCGGGTTGCCGCAGTATGGCAATGTGGTATATGTGAAACCTCAAGCTGCCGGTACTGGTGACGGTACATCCTGGAGCAACGCCATGGACGACATCAACCTGGCGCAGCAGGTGGCTGCCAGCAGGGGAATAGCAAGCGTGTGGGTTGCAGAAGGTATCTACTACGGCAGTCCGGATGTGAGGAATGGTGCTTTCTTGGTGGTTCCCGCGGTCAGCGTGTATGGCGGATTTGCGGGTGACGAACCCGAGGACTACGACCTTGCCCAGCGCGACTTCGAAGGCCACCCCTCCATCCTGGATGGTGGTAACACCCGACGTGTGCTGTATCAGGAAAATAATATCAGCAATTCCAATCAGTATGTAGAGTGGAACGGCTTCACCCTGCGCAATGGTAATGTGTTGAACAACAGTAGCTCGGCCTATGGTGGTGGCGCCTACCTCAGGTATGGCTCCCGGTTGGTAAACTGCAGCATCATCTCGAACAGAGCCCAAAATGGTGGCGGCGTCTACCTATCTGGTTCCTACACTACCCAGACTGTTGCAGGTCGGCAGTACCGTAGTTTCTCGACACGGCTGGTGAACTGCAAGATTAGCGACAACAATGCGACATACAATGGCGGTGGCGTTTATGTGAGTGCTACCAGTCTCGTAAGCAACTGCCTTGTGATTGGCAACACCGCCCAATCCTACGGCGGCGGTGTCTACAACAGCTCCGGCTACATCGTAGGTACTACCATCGTAGCCAACACCTCGCAGAACTACTCCAGCGGCGGCTACTATTGCAACAACAGCAGTGGCCGATTGGACAATAGCATCGTGTGGGGCAACAAGAAAGGCTACTATGTTGGCAACATGGGAGGTAGCAGCAAATACGGTCTTAATGCCATCGAGGGAGGTATCGCTGACAGTCTCAGGATTATCAACCTCGAGTCCTCGAACGACGGCACCGATAGGAGCAAGTTCTATGTCCGCTTTGTCGATCCCCAGCACGGCGACTACTCGCTGCATATCACCTCGTCGGCACTCAATTATGGCGACAGCCTGCAGCTCTACTATTTGCCTGCCACCGACCTGGGGGGCAATCCGCGTGTGATGGGCGGTGCGTTGGATCTGGGCGCCTACGAATCCGATGCGGGCACCTCGTGCCCCGCTGTTGTCGGCCTTGCTGCAAGCAATGTGACCAGTTCTTCTGCTACGCTGAGTTGGATGCCTATGGGGGAGGAGACCAGATGGAGCCTCAAGCTCCTGCAGGAGGAAAGCGGTATGGATTCTGTTTTCGAAGCGATGGATACAGTGGTGGTGCTGGATGGCCTGCAGCTGAATCGCACCTATATGGTCTATGTGCGTGCGATGTGCGACAGCGGCGGTGTGAGCCTCTATTCCATACCGATGACCTTCACCACGCAATGCGACGAGTCGCTCCTCGCTCCATTGGACGAGTTTACGTCTATGTTGCCTGAAAACAACTATGTGGCTTATAGCAACACGCTCGACTTCGCATGGACTTCGATGCCCATGGCTACGTCGTACGACTTCTACTTCTGGCGTTCCGACGAGAGCGTTCCGACGACGCCTACGCGTCGCGGACTCACCGTGGCCGGCCTCAGTGACTTCTCCATTCCGGACTATACCCTGAACCACGGGCAGACGTTTAACTGGAAGGTGGTGGCATGGAACGAGTGCATCAGCCGCACGAGCGATGTGATGACGTTGCAGGAGGCGAGTTTGCCCGACCTGCATGTCAGCGGCTTCACGCTGCCGGAGCGGATGGCCGCCGGCCAGACGGTCACGATAGAATGGACGGTGGTGAACGACGGCGCGGGAAGCACACCCCCGGGTGCCGCATGGAACGACTACATTTGGCTGACTGGCCACAATGGTGTCGGTGGCGGTTTCCTGTATAATGTCGACGAACAGTTGCTGGCGACGGTGCCCAACTTGAGGACTCTTGGTCCCGGGGAGAGTTATACCAACAGCGTCGAGGTGCAGCTGCCGCAGGACTACGTCGGTGGTTACTACATCTTCGTCTTCGCCGACCAGTATTCGGCCAACAATATCGACTACAGTCCGACGGGCGACACTGTGATGGCTCTGCCGTACACGCCCAGCGCCACGGGTTCGCCATATCCCTACCTGCGCTCGCAGGGCACAAGCTATCCGGGCAATTTCATCCATAGTCAGATGCAGGAAACGGTCGAGACAGACAATTTCTTCTATATCCAGAAGACCATTTTGCCGCCGCCGACACCCAACTTGCATGTGACGGTTGTGACTCATCCGCTGAATGCCTATTCCGGCGAGAGCATCGCCATCCAGTGGCAGGTGACGAACGAGGGCGATGCCGCGGCAATGACGGGATGGACCGATGCTGTCTACATCACGTCCGATACGGTGCTCGACTACAGCACAGCCATCCTGATGGGGACCTACAGGCACGACGGTACGTTGGCTGTGGGTGGATCCTATACCGGCTCGGTCGACGGTGTGCTGCCGCTCCAGCTGGGCGGTGTCTACCACGTGTTTGTCGTCACGGACATCCAGGATGCCGTCTACGAAAACATCTACGAGGCCGACAACGAGGTGGCTAGTGATCAGACGATGAATATCATCATGTCGCCGCCGGCCGACCTGCAGGTCGTCGCCGTTGCTCTCGACAGCACGGCTCCGTCGCCGCTGTCGGCGGGTGCTACGTATGAGGTTGCCTATAGAGTGCAGAACGTGGGTGCCCGCGCTGTGGAGTCCACCCATTGGCGCGATGTGGCTTACCTGACGGAGCAGAGCACCTTCGACCGTGCGTCGGCACGCCGCGTCGGCAGCCGCTACAACTACAGCCGCAACCTCGGCATCAACGAGGAATACACCGAGAAAATGAATATCACGCTGCCCGACAGCATCAACGGTATCCGCTACCTCTTCGTGGTGGCTGATGTCGACGATGAGGTCTTTGAATACACCTACGAGGACAATAATGTGGGTGGTGCGGAGGAGCCTCTCCTGATTGCTTCGCCCGACTTGCAGGTGGTGTGGATGAATGCTCCCCAAACGGTGGTGGCCAATCAACCGGTCTCCTTGGTCTGGCGCGTAATCAATGCGGGGCAGGGCGATGTCTCCAACCGCAGGGTGCGCAACGGACTCGTCTTCTCTAATCAGACTTTGGTGTCGCACGACGTGACGCTGAACCTCGCCGCCGGTGAATATGTCGAGTACACCGATTCTTTGATGCTCCCCTGCAGTGCCTCCGACGAGCTTACGTTGTACGCCAAGGCCGATATGAACAATGTCATGTACGAAACCGACGAGAACAACAGCGTTGGCCTTACGGTGTCTGTCCTGAGCCCCGACCTCACCGTCAGCAGCATCTCCGTGCCCGACACGCTCTGGAGTGGCACGACGGCAACGGTCTCGTGGACGCTCTCCAACAGCGGACAGGCTGCGGTGAACGCCGTGGTGACAGATCGCTTCTATCTGGGCAATGCCGTCGGATACAATGCTGCCGACAGCATCGGACGTTTTGTCCGTCATGTATCGCTGCAGCCTGGAGAATCTGTTGTTGAATCGTTCGAGGTGTCTCTCCCCAACGGGGTGCAGGGACAATTCCATGTGCATCAGGTTGTCAATGCCGGCGCGAGCGTTTGCGAAGGCTTCAACACTGCCTCCAACCATGCCGTCTCCGCACAGTGCGACGTGATGTTGTCGCCCTATCCCGACTTGACGGTGACCGACCTGGAGATTCCCACAGCGCTGAATATCGGTGAGGTGTTCACACTGGACTACAGCGTGTCCAACCAAGGCTCCGGCGACCTCGCTAGCCGGACGGTGACCACGCAATTCTATATCTCGCACTACAATGTCTTTAGCAAGAGCACGTCCACCTTGATGGGCGATGACAGTCGTCCGATGACTGTCGCTGTGGGTGGACAGGCCAGTTATAGTACATCGTTGCGTGTGCCTACGACCATCACGGCTGGCAACTACTACATCTATGCTGTGGTGGACGCCACGGATGTCGTCTATGAGTACACCTATGAAAACAACAACACTACCCGCAGTTCGCAGCTCCAGGTCAACGTCTATCCGCTCGACATGGCTGTTACTGCCATCGGCGGTGTGGATGTGCTCGACTGGAATGGCTCCTATACTGCCAATGTGACGGTGTCGAACCTCTCACAAGTACCTTCGTTGGCCAATTATTGGTACACCAAAGTCTTCCTGTCGCAGGACGATGTGCTGCAGAGCACCGATCTGCAGTTGGGCAATGTGGTGCGCCGCGAGATGTTGGAGGGCGACAGCAGCTATACGGTCAATGTCGCTTT
This sequence comes from Bacteroidales bacterium, assembly GCA_045576855.1. Lineage (GTDB taxonomy): Bacteria > Bacteroidota > Bacteroidia > Bacteroidales > P3 > Colimorpha. The sequence goes on from JAZNHG010000015.1 coordinate 66,507, forward strand.
CAAGATGCCGTACGGTTACACTTCGCCGGCTTATCTGATAGCGCTTGCTGACCCCGACGGCAACAATCCCGACATCAACACCTCCAACAATATTCTTGTCCAGTCGGTGACGGTCAACAGCGTTCCTACTGCAGACCTGGCGGTGACCGACGCCCAGGTGCTCGACGACGTTGTTTACAGCGGACAGCCCGCCCGCATCGCCTACACCGTCACCAACATCAGCGAACAGCCGATCACCGCTGCCACTTGGACCGACAAGGTCTTCCTCTCCGCAAACAGTTCCTTCGAGGCTTCTGATGTCGAAGTGGGCACGTCCACCAAGCACAACATGTCGCTGGCGGCCGGTGCTTCCTATACCGACACGGCTACCTTCCGCGTGCCGCTGCCGCAGAACGGGACGGTGTACCTCATCGTCCGCACCAACAATGCGGGCAGTTTCTATGAGAGCAATACCGATAACAACACCTCCTCGGTAGAGTGCAGCGTCACCCTGCCGCAACCCGGCGACCTTGTCGTGGATAATATCCTTGTCGGTGGCGACGTTCAGTCGGGCGACACTTTGTCGGTATCCTGGAGTGTGAAGAATATCGGTTCCAACACTCTCTCAGGTAATGGCCTGCGTAGTCTGGTCTATCTTTCTACCAATACCGAATTCGATGCCGACGACCGTCTGTTGGGCGGTGTGAGCAACGACGATGTAAATATCATCCCCGGTGGCGAAGTCGTGCAGCAACTTGCCTCCCGTATCGCCGGATTGTCCGAGGGTGATTACTATGTGATTGTCAAGACCGACGTGGGCAACATGTTCAACGAGGTGGACGACAACAACAATACCGCCTGCTCTACCTATCCCTTCACGCTCACCATTCGCCAGCTGCCTTTCAATACGCCGTTGGCCGATGTGCTTTATAACAATGTGGTGAACGACTATAAACTGGTCGTTGATACCAACGTCGACCAGACCGTCCGCGTCTACCTCCGGTCGGACGATACGGCCAGTGGGGCGGTGAACATGCTCTATGCATCGCATAACAACATCAGCAATGCGTCGAGCTACGACATCGCCTCCGACGGACAGTATGTCCACAATCCCGAACTCTACATCCCCGCCACCGAGGATGGCTACTATGGCATCAACCTGCAGGGCTCTACGCCTACGGCTGCAAACCAGAATGTCGTCATCCAGGCCGACATCCTGCCTTTCGAACTACGTGACGTCGCTCCCAATCAGGGTGGTAACACCGGCCGTGTGACGGTGATGCTCACCGGCTCGCGGTTCAGTGCCGATATGCAGGTGACACTCTCCAATGCCCAGGGGACGACCATCCAACCCGAGTCTCTCAAGTACGACAGCTACTACAAGGCTTTTGCCACCTTCGATTTGACAGGCGAGTCTGTAGGCATGTACGACGTTTCTGTCGTAAAGCCGGGTGCTGAGACCTCGACGTTGCACGATGCCTTCCGCATTGTGGACGGCTCTCCCGAGAATCTCTACACCAACGTCATCTTCCCGCAGTCGCCGCGACCCAACCGCACCGTGGTGGCCATGCTTGAATATGGCAATACTGGCAATACCGACATTGTGAATCCCGTTGTCGTCGTGAACAGCGTGGCCTCTACACCCGTTGCGCTGACACCAGGTGACTTGTCCCTCGGCGAGACATCGGTCCGTGTGCCGCTGCAAGTGGATGGCGAGCCAGCTGGAGTATTGCGTCCCGGCACGTCGGGTTATGTCAACATCTATATCAGCACGGTCGACAATCTGACGTTCACCGTCTCGCGCGAGGAACCGCTACCTACTGCTCACTACCCGGTCCCCACTACCTACACCCACTCCGAGATTGCGGCTGTTGCCGAGAGTGCTGAAGGTTGCCTTGTCGGCAACGACGGTGTGGTGTCGGTACGCCTGCCGGAAGGTGTCGACAGCAACGCCTACCTCTACCGGTGGACCAATGTCGACGGCCTGTTGGTGGGCACCACTCGGACCGTCACCGGATTGGTCGCGGGTGGTTACCGCGTGTGCATGCTTTCGGTGGCCGACACCCACAGGGTCGCCTACGAAGACTATGTCGTCGTGAATAAAATTGATACCTGTAATACTCTACGCGTGCACATAGGAAGCGTCTGCTACACCGGTGTGTGCGACATCCCCGCGGCAGAAAGCTACGCCACGGCTGTGGGTGGCACACCCCCCTACAGCTACAGCTGGACCCACCGTCGGCACATTGTTACCGGTTCGGGCCGCTACGTGCTGAGCTGCCGTGTGGTCGATGCCGAAGGCCGCGTGGCCTATGGCAAGCAGGAACTCTACCTGAAGGGGATGGAATGCTCGCAAGACCCGAACGAAATCAAGGGTCCCGAGGGCTACGACGAGCAGTTGCGCTACGTGGCCGCCTCCGAGAAGATGAACTACACCATTGGCTTCGAGAACGACCCCGACTTCGCTACGGCCCCCGCTACACGCGTATCTATCACCTATCCTGTGCCCGAGGAACAGAGTATAGTCAGCTTCCGCCTGTCCGACTTCGGCTTTGGCGAGCATGTCTTCTCTGTGCCGGCAGGCGCTACTACCTACTCCAAGCGCCTCGACATGAGTGCTACGTTGGGGGTCTGGGTGGATGTCACCGCCGGTATCGACATGGTGAACAATCAACTCTTCTGGATATTCCAGAGCATCGACCCGGCTACGGGCTTCGAACCCGCCAGCTCGCAGATGGGCTTCCTGCCCGTCAACGATTCTCTTGGCAGTGGCGAGGGCTACGTCAGCTTCCTGATTTCTCCCAGTGCGGGACGCCACACGGGCGACACAGTGGCTGTGGACGCCACCATCGTCTTCGACGACAATGCCCCCATCGCCACCAACCGATGGAAGAACACCTTCGATGCCGAAGCTCCTTCATCGACGTTGCAGGCTGTCACGTCCGACTCTGGTATGTGCCTCTTCTCCTTTACTGCGGCCGACGAACAGGGTGGTTCGGGAGTCGACCATGTCGAACTCTATGTCTCGCAGAACGAGGGCAACTATGAGTACTATGCCTCCGCTCCTGCTGACAGCACCCTGCGCTTCCCCTTGGTCGACGGCATCCTCTACCGTTTCGCCTCGGTGGCGGTGGACCATGTGGGCAACCGCGAGCCGCTGAAGTCCACTCCCGACACGGTCATCGACAACAACACTGCCCCGACGGATATCCTGTTGACTGCATCCGACTTCCGCGAGAACGCTGCGGTGGCTACCGTCGTGGGCCGCTTCACCACCATCGACAACGACATCACCCTGCCGTTCGACTACGAACTGGTGGATGGAGACGGCGATGCCGACAACGCACTGTTCTCCATTGTTGACGGTCGTCTGGTTACCGATGGCCGCTACAGTTGCGATGGCCGTAGCCAGTACTCCGTCCGTGTGCGTACCACCGACATCACGGGTCTCTCTTTCGAGAAGAGTTTTGCCCTGAACAAGATTCAGGAGAACTTCGCTGCATCCACCTCGCTCAGCGAGGCTATATGCGAGGGTGGAAGCTACACCTTCGGCTCGCGCGAACTGACCACGCAGGGCACCTATGTCGACTCGTTGCACACTGTCATGGGGTGCGACTCCATCGTCACGCTCAGCCTCCAGGTGAATTCCGTCTACCACATTGTCGACACCCAGGTGGCGTGCGACAGCTTCATTTGGCAGGATAGCGTCACCTACATCACTTCTACCACCACTCCGATGCGTACGCTGACTACGGTTGATGGTTGCGACAGTACCGTGACGCTGCACCTGACGGTGAACTACAGCAATGCCGCCATCGAGACGCAGACCGTATGCGACAGCTACGAGTGGCACGGTACAGTCTATACCAACAGCGCTGACACGGCCACCTATGTGACTACCAACGCCGCTGGCTGCGACAGCACCACAACTCTGCACTTGACGGTGAACCACAGCACAGCGGCCGACACCGTGGCTACTGCTTGCGATGCCTTCACTTGGCACGGTATAGTCTACACCGCTAGCACCGACACGGCCACCTATGTGACCACCAACGCCGCCGGTTGCGACAGCACGGTGACGCTGCACCTGACGGTGAACCACAGCACTACGGGCGATACCGTGGCTGTGGCCTGCGACGCCTTCACTTGGTACGACTCGACCTTCCTCGCCTCGACCCAGACGGCAACGCACCTCAGTACCAACGCCGCCGGTTGCGACAGCACTACGACGCTGCACTTGACGGTGAACTACAGCAATGCCGCGATAGAGACGCAGACCGCCTGCGACAGCTACCAGTGGCACGGTACCATCTATACCAGTAGTACCGACACGGCCACCTATGTGACCACCAACGCCGCTGGCTGC
>JAZNHG010000016.1:0-45772 GCA_045576855.1 Bacteroidales bacterium
ACACGCTATCTCTTTCTTCTCATCCGTTTCAATGTCCTTTCGCTTCCCTCCGCAGGGCCCTTCTCAACAAGCCCCGTTTTTCGTCGAAAGCGGATGCAAAGATACAACCATTTTCCATTCCGGCAAAATATTTTTTCAAAAAAAATTCCAAAAAGACCTCAATGCATTGATTGACAACACCGAAAAAACAAAACTTTTTTTCACGCACTCCCCGTGCCGGCTCCGCAAAACAGCCCGCGACACCCCAAAATCTCACAAAAAACGCCTCCCCCGATGCGGAACGGCCGCCAAAAAAGGCGCCATATCCAAATATTGCACTGAATATCAACTCTGTAAGCACAAAAACACAGCTTTCGAAGGCACGGAACCACCTGTTGCGAGGCAAAAAAACGCCTCCGCAACAGCCTCAGTATGAGGTCCCCAACCTACCATCGACTTACCATCGACTTACCATCGACTTACCAACTCCTTACCAACACCTACCGCGGTAGGCGTTGGGATGCCCTTCGCACGGACCTCGGTGGGCGATGGAAAGTAAAATACTATACGAGAAGGGGGCGAGTTGTGCTCGCCCCCGGGTCTATCGGACTATGATTTCGTCGGTGAATATATAGGATGGCTGACCCGGAGCGGGGTGCCACGAGGGTAGCGGACCGGGATTGGGGACGACGACTCTAATATGTGAATAGTGGGTAGTGGATAGTGGATGGCGTATGGGGACGGTATAATTCTTGAGGCGCATGCCGGTCTCGCGGGGGTCCATGACGAAGTGCTTGTCGGCCACGAGCTGCCAGACCTTGCCGTCGACCGAGGCATAGACCTTGATTTCGGTCGGGGCCAGGATCCAGTCGAAGGTGTTCTGCATGAAGCGCATGGAGATTTCAGTCGGCAGTTGGCGGTTGGCTGTCGGCAGCTGGATGACGGCGTCGATGCTGTCGCCCCAGTAGCCCTGCCAGTGTCCGTCGGCGTAGGTGGCGCTGCTGCCCAGCTGGCCGTCGACGAGGGCTTCGGGGCCGCCGCCGCTGTAGATGGCCTTGTATGTGCTGTACTGCGTGTTGAGGGTTATCCTGGCGCCCATGCCGAGGTGGCTCAGCAGGTACTGTTCGCTGACGACGCCCTCGCCGTATTCATTGTAGCTGATGGCGCGGATGGTGGCGGAGCGCTCCAGGGGGAAGGGGCCGCTGTAGCGGGTGGAGGTGGAGTCGGGCTCTGAGCCGTCGAGGGTGTAGTAGATGGGGCGGTCGTTGTAGAGGGTGCGGAGAGAGACCGTGGGTAGTGGGTAGTGGATAGTGGGTAGCACCTGGACCCGAGTGCTATCCACTCCCCCACTCCCCACTCTCATAAATACATGCCGGTCGAGGTCCAGTACCTCGCGTGCGAGCGCGTCGTATCTATTCATTACAACATAGCGTTCGTAGTCGCCGTTCTCTTGATCCCAAAGATTCAGATAGAACATCTTAAGAACACTAAGGTCTTGTAAATACAAGTCAGCATTATCTTTAATGGTGCCTTCTAAATCCACTCCTTCCTGCATATCCCCTTTCAGCAACTTGTATATAAAAAGCCTTAACATGGCCTTTTTCACCGTAGCCCTTATTCTATCCAAAGCATATGCTGCATGCGGATTTTTATATGTAACCTTTATGGTATCCAATGCTTTCATCACATTAGCCACACGTGAATAAACCGCAGCATCATTGGTATTGTCAGGGTTAAAGTTGAGCAGAGGTTCCATGAGGGCGGCGGAGGTGTACCAGTCGCCGACAGCGGGGTTGTACATGAGGGCGCCGACGGCGTAGAGCTGGTCGGTGAGCGGCGAGGACAAGTCCTCGCCCACCGGACGAAGCCCATAGAACAGACGCTCGAAGTTCCGGTTGAACTGCTCCTCGCGCAGGCGCAACTCCTCGGGGTCGTCGGTCTTCAGCGGATTCCAAGCCATCTCGGCGGCCCAGTACTGGGCGTGCCAGCTGTTGTCGAAGAGGGCCTCGCCGTTGTCGTCCCAGCAGGTGAGCATGGCACCCTCGGCGCCGTCGCGGTAGCCGTCACGATAGAGATTGGCGATGTTCTTGATGTAGCGCTGCGGCGTGGAGGTCATAGTGGCGCTGTGGCCCGTCGAGGCGGCCACCCAGAAGGGGTTGCCCTGCTCCTTGAAAGGCCGTATCAGGTGCGTGAAGCTGTCGATAGGCTCGTAGGCCCACATGATGTAGGTCATGTCCTTGGGCAGCTGGCGCATCATCTCGGGGTTCTTGGCCACGATGTCGCCCCACATGGCCAGCCTGATTGCGTTGGTTCCCTCGGACTTCACCATCTCGTAGCAACGGTTGATGAAATCCACATAGACCTGATCGGCGCCTTTCTCGTCCACCAGTTTCTTGGCGCGGCCAGTGCCGAGCTGCTCGGTCTCGTCGCAGTTGATGATAAAGAAGGGCGAGTTGGGGATGCGATTGTAAGCGGCCTTGATGCGCTTGCGCAGGAATTCGTAGGTATCCTCATTGCTGGGGTCGAAGTTGGCCTTACTGTCCATCAGGTGCTGATAGAACGGGATGCGTAGCGTTTTCTCAGCATGGGCGAAAAGCTGGAGGTTGATGACCTCATCGGGGTGCGGCTTACAGTCAGCGAGGTAAGCGGGCGCCAGGTCGGGGAACTCCTCCTGGTAGAGGGTGTGTTCGGTGTAGTAGTTGCAGAAGTTGTACTTCAGGGCATGCAGCGTCTGCCATTGTTTCTGGCGGTAGGCAGCGTGCGGCACGGGCCCGCGGCTTTGGTCGTCCATCCAGCCGCGGTATCTATATGCCGGCCAGTCGAGGATGGTGCAGCAGGGCATGGTGTCGTGCAGCTGACGCAGCTGACCGAGGGTCAGACGGGCAAACTCCAAGCCCTTGGCACCCTCGTACTCGATGGTGATCTTGCGAGGCTCGATGGTCAAGCGGTAAGCCTGGCTCCAGTTGCCGTCGAAATGAGGCTCCTGCGGTCCTCGTCCCCATTTAACGCGCTGTTCCTTCACCTTGGCCTTGGCCAGCACACACGACTTGCCCTCCGGTGAGAGGGTCACCTCCTGCGGCGTGGGTATCAGGCCGAGGTTGACTTGGTTCTCCTGTGCCGCCACCGTCAGCCCGACGGCCAGCAGCATGATTATCATTATCCGTTTCATAGGTTTAGGTTTTCACTCACTATAATTATGGTCCACCACGATGCTCACCTGCATGTCGGGCACCAGGGGTTGTATCTCGGCGGCCACCCGGGCCACGAGGGCGTCCTCGTCCACATTGTCGGCGGGCACGATGTCGACCGAAAGCATGCGGTCCTGTTCCGAATAGTAGAAGGCGTGCGCTTGGATGATGTCCTTGTGGTTCGCCACCACCTGCATGACGGCCGCCTGCAGTTCCGCCCGTCGGTTGTCGCCGGTGGCCACGCTGTAGAAGCCCACGGTCATGATGATGCCGTGGCGGGCGAACATCTCGGTAGCGATGCGGCGGCCCAGGCCGTGGATGTCGTAGGCCGTCAGGGTGTCGCGGACGCTGACATGGAGCGAGCCGATGATGACGCTCGGCCCGTAGTTGTGCAGTATCAGGTCGTAGACGCCCTGCACCTCGTCGAAGGCCATCACCTCTTTCTTGATTTCGTTGGTCAGCTCCTTCGGGATGCTGGTGCCCAGCAGCTGGTTGATGGGCGAGGCCAGCATCTCGACGCCGGCCTTGATGATGACCAGCGAGATGAGGGCGCCCAGTATGCCGTCGAGCGACACCTGCCACAGCAGCATGATGCCCGCCGAGACGAGCGTTGCCGCGGTGATGATGGCGTCGAACAGGGCGTCGGAGCCCGAGGCCACCAGGGCGTCGCTCTTCAGCTGTTCGCCCTTGTGCTTCACATAGCGTCCCAGCAGCAGTTTAACCACGATGGCCACGATGATGACCACCAGCGTGGCGGTGGTGTACGAGGGCTCTGTGGGATTGAAGAGTTTCTTCACCGACTCGATGAGCGACGTCACGCCCGCCGACAGCACGATGACGGCGATGATGATGGCGCTGAAATACTCTATGCGGCCGTGGCCGAAGGGATGCTTGCGGTCTGCCGGACGCAGCGAGAGCTTGGTGCCCACGATGGTGATGATGCTCGACAGGGCGTCGCTGAGGTTGTTCACGGCGTCCATCACGATGGCCACACTGTTGGCCAGCAAGCCCACCGCCGCCTTGAAGGCCGCCAGCAGAACGTTGGTCACAATGCCGACCCAACTGGTTCTGATAATCTGCGAGCTCCTGTCCATCTCTATTTCAGGCAGTCAAGATAACGATGTATCGTCTCCTCGATGCCGAGGTAGAGGGCGTCGGAGATGAGGGCGTGGCCGATGCTGACCTCGTCGCACCAAGGTATCTGCTGGTGGAAGAAGGCCAGGTTCTCCAGCGAGAGGTCGTGGCCGGCGTTGAGACCCAGGCCGCAGTCGCGCGCCACCTTGGCGGCCTCCACGAAGGGGGCGATGGCCTCGTCGCGGCCGGCTGCATAGCGGCTTGCATAACTTTCCGTGTACAGCTCCACACGGTCCGTGCCCGTCCGCGCCGCCATCTCGATCATCTTCGGGTTGGCGTCGATGAAGATGCTCACGCGGATGCCGCTGGCCTTGAACTCCTTGACCACATCGCAGAGGTAGTCCTGATTCTTGACCGTGTCCCAGCCGGCGTTGCTCGTCAGCACTCCCTCGGCGTCGGGCACCAGCGTCACCTGCGCGGGCTGGATCTCCTTCACCAGGTCGATGAAACCGTAGGGTCGACTCTTGGACACCCCTTTGGGGTTGCCCTCGATATTGTATTCCACATTTATCAGCGGCTTGATAGCCAGCGCGTCGGCGTAGCGGATATGCCGCTCGTCGGGCCGCGGATGCACCGTGATACCCTGCGCACCGAAGCGCTCGCAGTCCACGGCAAATTTTAGCACATCAGGCGTGTTACCACCCCGCGCATTGCGGATAGTCGCCACCTTGTTGATATTGACACTCAGCTTGGTCATCGTTGTATTGATATTAAATTCGGCGGCAAAATTACAAAGAATCAGCGACCTGGCAAAATATTTTTTCCGCAGACACAAAACCGGCAACCGGGGACCGGAACCGCGCTTAGCTTTTGGCTGAGAGTGTCACCGACCCGGCATTTAAATCTTTTTAATAAATCTTATTTGCAAAATCCAAATGTACACAGAGAGGGTTGGAATCGAAAATTGGGAATTGAGAATTGAGAATGAATAGTTGGCAGTTGGCAGTTGACAGTAGGCAATTCGTAGTTGACTAATATTCACCATTCTTCATCCATTATTCATCACTCAAACATCCGCCCTCCGACCTCCGCTCTGGCAGGGGTCATCCTTGCACCAACGATGCATCAACCATGCACCATCCTTGCACCATCCTTGCATTTTAACATTTCGGATGCCTCTGTGGCGGATGGATAAAATCAAGCCACTCGCCCGCTGCCCTCCTCACACCACCAAAGAGAACCCGGGGAAATAGTCTTGAAGCAGGACATATTTATATCCTGTACAATTCCACCCGACCTTCATTGCACTACATTTCTTTTTACACCCAGCCTGGCAAAACGACAGAGAATCTATATCAATATTATTGGAGACACAATCTTTCTGGCATCCTTCATACAACACCTCACGACATCATATTCGTATCCCACCCGGTTCAGTTTGCCCAAAAGTTCCAAGTATCCGGACTTGAAAAACTGCGGTGCCATTCCTTTGAAGCACATCGAAATCATATTTGTCACCGAAGACTGGGCTTGCTTTTTATTCTTTGAGCCACGCACAATAGCCAAGCTTGCATTTATAGCCACCGAAATCAGGTACGGGTTGCGTTCCATCGAGAGACAAATATTATAGAATTTGTTTTCTTCGCCATTCTCCATCTGTCTGTATTCATTCACGACGTCCTCTGTTGCATAATCCACACCTATCACACAGCACTCAGAAAGGAAACGCGAAAAGCATCGTGCCACCTCGGCTCCCTCGATAGCATAGACGGCTATTTCTGTTGAAATATACGGTACATTCGTATGTTCGAAGTTTTCTTCCGACACGAAACAATGGCCAGCTTCCAGCATCAAACAGCCCGAGGCGCAAAACAAACGTGCACCAAGACGCTTCTCCGTGCCACCGACAGCCAAAGTCTCGACCGAGTTTTTCACAACACAATGACTATCCATCCAGCGAACCAACTCCGAGAGGCGCCGCACTCTGTCAGTGCACAAATCCGCATCGTATCGCGTTATGACAGAAGGATTTATCGCCTTTAGATAATCCATGTTCACATTAACCACTGTCCCTTTAGACTCGTATTTGATATACTCATACAACGCACCAGAAACAATGAATTTGCGTGAATATGTGTAATTGTTCTTGACAGCAAACTCGAACAAAAGCAACAAAGAAGTGATATCCAGGACCAGTCCGGTCTCCTCGCCCACCATCTGCAGCCCTGCTGCCATGTACGCCTTCAAAGATTGCGTGTGAACTTTGAAATCGGAAAACAGAAGACCATAATAACCCTCTATCAAATGTTCATGTTCTATCAGACTAACCAACAACCCCTTCCCGTCTTGGTATTCAGCGATACGGTTCCTCCTGTTGGAGGCGTAGTCTTTGGCTTGTGGATCGAGCTGTAAAATACACTCCTGCAGACTCTCCAAAGGCCGGGTCATATCCAACCTAAACGGATGGAGGTATCTGTTGCCCCCTGTCTCCGTTGCCTCTTTCATAATATCGTATGCCAATTTGGCATACTTGTTCTGAATCAGAACAATCTCATATATAGTTTTCTCCCCGCAATTATTCCATTCTGCCAGTTCTCCTTTTGTTTTTCCGATTAATGCATCGCCCAGCGGCGTGCCGGCAACAGCCTTGACCATCTTCCGCCGTTGGTCTTTCTCACCACAAAGCACATACGAGCCATCCTCTACGACTCCGTACTCCTGATTTACCATAGAACAGATTGGCCCGTGTAGAGACTCTGCATGATACAGGAAGCGAACGTCATCCGGCCCACAGATGGCATTGTCATAAAGAAAAACAAGAGCCGTCTGGGCATATCCATTCTTTACGAATGCATCATACACGATGCGTATATTTCTGACGCTCGTCAGTTTGAGATTCAATACCTGACTCTCAAACTGACCCAGACGATCTGGTGCAACATAAGACAACACTTCAAGATAGTTCACAAATACCCGTTCGCTTTCAGGCTGTCTTTCCCTCAAAATGGTTATTACCTCCAGCGCATTTTGGTAATCAGGTATCTGCATCGACAAATCGAATTCCTTCATCAGCAGAGCAACCTCAATCGGGTGCCCCGCCTTTCTGTTCCTGTTCAACAACCTAAACAATCTCGGCTGGTATTCTGTCTTTGTGGACAATATCTCCAAAAAAACCCTAAGCCTCAGGTCATACGTCTCCTCATCCACCTTCTCATTCAATATTGCATAGGCATCCTCCTCATCGCCGTTCTCGTGCAGAAGCAGGGCAACATAAGGCAGCATTTCCGCATCAAACCTATCCAGCTGCTCTTTCAATCCACTTGTGTCCACTTTTCCTACCAATGTCTGCTCACACAGCAATTGCAATACCAACAGATTAGTCTTGTTTTCGTACACTAGAGTTGACAGGTTCTCCTTTATCACCATCGCAGACTTCCCACAGATAGCAACCGCTATAGCGCCGGCACACATTGTGTCGACTACAATATTCTTTTCACGACATAGATTGAATATGTATGTCAAACGCTCTGGTTGCTTTCCGGCCCTTGTCATTGCAAAAAGCATCTGCAGCAACTGGCCATCAACATCCTGTTCTGTGATTTTCATTAAATCAAACGCCTCGTTCACCAGCCCCGACATCATCAACATTGAACTCCCCATCACCGCATATTGGATTTTCTGTTCCTTGTTTCTCTCTGTATGGAGAAACGTATCGCGAAACGACTTGTTATCTGTAGCAACAAATCCCCAGTAATCTGCCAGTGCTTTTACCACATAATGCACATCAGCGATATCCGTTCGCGACAACAATTGATAGAACTTGTCTGCAAAAAGATAAGCTTCACGAAATGGCATTTGTTGTATTTGCGGAGCCTCTCTCGACAGGGGAATGAAAACAAATTTACTCCTATACCAATTAAGAATATAAAACCACGTCTTCAGATTATCATAGCACAAATCCTCTGGTACATCAGGTACTGGCCCATCATAAAGAAAAGATGTATCAATAGATTTCCTCTCTAATATTGATGCCAATTCATACCTTAAGCCAATATTGCCCCGCATTTCTGTTGGCAATAGAGAGTACACCGCCTTGGCATCAGCAGAAACTGCCACTTCTACCACCACGCGGATTTCACTGGACTCTGGCAATTGATGGCATAACGACAGAGCACCCTCCTCGTCATTATTACGAAGCCTGTATTTAACCTCACCATCGTAGTTGTCATAATTAGCATTATCCAGCAAATATGCATCATGAAACATTTTATATGCATATTTTCCGCCCTCGAATATCTTACACTTACCTTTTAAACCACATATCTCAGCCTTAAGCTTTACATCTTTGTCTATCTCATTCTTGCACAATCGTTCTATTTCCTGCAAAACGGCGAATGCGCTATTCACTCGCAATTGTGAAACAAGATTCTTCACTTCGCCCGACACAATTCCACCAACAACTCCCGCACCGTTTCTAATCTGATTCAAGAGCGCCATCATTTCTCCTGACATCTCCTTGATTTGCTCCGTATGCAACTCAATCTCTTTTGTTCTATTGTCGATTTGTTCGACCGTCTCATACCTTTTATCATCTTTGATTGCTGACACATAATTGAAGGCCGCATGGTAGTCATGCGCCAATATTTCAAAAAAACTGGTCAGCTGTGCTTTCCGGGCTTCATCCATACCTTCATACACTAGTCGTGTACCCAAAATGTAGGATTCAAAACCCTTGGCATACTCTTCCAACTCCTTTTTACTGACACACCTACGGTGCAAGGACTTTTTCACACTTTTCCGAAAAGCCTTTTTTATTTGCTTTTCAAACTGTACATTCGTCACCTTTTTCAATATGACCCCAATCACCCAACTTATAGCAGCATCTGACACCGCAGTTCCAATCATAGTCCCTATCCATTAATTAAAATGGCCAAAGGAGAACTTCGAGTTCTCCTTTGGCTCCTTGAAATAAATTATTATATGCGAAATGCTTTTTTGATGGGGGCCACCATGTCGAGTTTTTCCCAGCCGAAGAACTGGACGGTCTTTTGCTGGGGTTTGCCGTTCTTGTAGACGGTGACCTCGGCTTCGTAGGGGTCGCGGCCCATGTGGCCGTAGGCGGCGGTGGGACGGAAAATGGGGTTCTTCAGGCCGAAGCGCTCCACGATGGCGTAGGGGCGCAGGTCGAAGAGTTTCTTCACCTTCTCGGCAATCTCGCCGTCGTGCATCTTCACATGGGCAGTGCCATAGGTATTGACATAGAGGCCCACGGGCTCGGCGATGCCGATGGCATAGGCCACCTGCACCAGCACCTCGTCGCAGACACCGGCAGCCACCAGGTTCTTGGCGATATGGCGCGTGGCGTAGGCCGCCGAACGGTCCACCTTCGACGAGTCCTTGCCGCTAAAGGCACCTCCGCCATGGGCACCGCGGCCGCCATAGGTGTCGACGATAATCTTGCGGCCTGTCAGGCCCGTGTCGCCGTGGGGGCCGCCGATGACGAACTTGCCGGTGGGATTGACAAACAACTTAAAGTTGAATGTTGAATGTTGAATGTTGAAGAGACGCTGAGTCTCCTTGGGCAGGCGCTTGATAACGCGCGGGAGGAGCACCTTCTCCACATCCTTGCGAATCTGCTCCTGCTCCACGTCGGGGTTGTGTTGGGTGGAGACGACAATGGTGTCGATGCGCTCGGGACGGCCCTCGTCGCTGTACTGCACCGTCACCTGGCTCTTGGCGTCGGGACGCAGGTACTTCATCTGCTTGCCTTCGCAGCGGATGCGGCTCAGCTCCTGCAGGATGATGTGCGCCAGCGTGATGGGCAACGGCATCAGCTCGTCGGTCTCGCGGCAGGCGTAGCCGAACATCATGCCCTGGTCACCGGCGCCCTGGTCCTTCTTGGCCTTGCGGCTGACGCCCATGTTGATGTCCTGGCTCTGCTCGTGGATGGCGCTGAGCACGCCGCAGCTCTCGGCCTCGAATTTGTACTCGCCCTTGGTGTAGCCAATCTCGCGGATGACATCGCGCACGGTGGTCTGCACGTCGACATAGTCGTTGCACGTCACCTCGCCGCTCACCACGGCCAGGCCGGTGGTCACCAACGTCTCGCAAGCCACATGGCTCTCGGGGTCGTGACGCAGGAACTCGTCCAGCAACGCGTCGGAAATCTGGTCGGCCACTTTGTCGGGATGGCCCTCGCTTACACTTTCACTTGTGAAGAAATAGCTCATTTTACATTACTTTTAACTGTTAATACTTGGTTTTAACAGTGAAAAGAGTTGTACTGAAGTCGCCATGAATTAACGCTTTAGCATTTTTTCAAGTGGTTGCAATCATTACAAATCTATCCACATTTGCGGATGCAAAGATACGATTTGTTTTTTATATGGCAAAGAATTTATTGCGCCACCACACCGGTGAAGACGCCAGCGATGCCGCCGGCGAAGAGTTTGACGCTCATAGCCAGCAGGATGACGCCGAAGAACTTGCGCAGCACGTAGACGATATCGGCACCCAGGCGGTTGGCAATCTTGTCCAGGAAGCGGATGACGAAATAGTCGAGCACGATGTTGAGCAGCAGGCCGATGAGGATATTGACGGTGGCATACTCGGCGCGGAGCGAGATGAGGGCCGTGATGGCGCCGGGGCCGGCGATGAGGGGGAAAGCCACGGGCACCACGCTGGCACCGCTCGAAGGGCCGTCGTTCTTGATAATCTCGCGGCCCAGCACCATCTCCAATGCCAGGATGAAGAGCACCAGGGCGCCGGCCACGGCGAAGGAGGCCGAGTCGATGCTGAAGAGGCGCAGCAGTCCGTCGCCCACGAAGTAGAAGGCCACAAAGAGCAGCAGCGCCACCGCGGTGGCCTGCAGGGGTTTGATGGCCTTGCCCTGCTCACGCATGGAGACGAAGATGGGGATGGAGCCCGTGATGTCGATGATGGCGAACATCACCAAGAAGGTGCTGAATATCTCAACAATATTAATCTGCTGTAACATGGTTTAATGTTTTAATGTCCTTTGATAGTGGCAGGTGAGCAGACGGCCGTCGTCGTCGTAGAGGTGGAGGCCGCTGCCCTCGCAGTAGCGCCACACCTTGCAGGATTTGCACTGGTCCTTGCGAGCCCAGCGGCGGTCGCGCATCACCTGGAAGCGGTTCTGCCACACATCCCAGAAGTCGTCCTTGTAGATGTTGCCCTGGTCCATGTGGCTGCGGACCGAGGTGCAGCCGCTGATGGCGCCGTCGCAACGGATGCTGGCCACCTCGACACCACTGCGGCAGTAGAAGAAGTAGTCGCGCACCTGCTGCTCATATTCCCCGAGGAAGCCTTCGCAGGCGTAGCTCACTTTGAGGTCGGAGGTCGGAGGTCGGAGGTCAGAGGTGCGGCACTCTTTGATGAAATCCAACAAGCCGCGGAACTGCTCGTCGGTGAACTGCAGCTCGGGATTGCCGGCAGCACGCCCCATGGGGAAGATGCTGAAGAGACGCCAGGCGGGAACACCAAGGGTGACGAGGTAGTCCTTGAACTCGCGCAGCGTGGGATAGTTGCGGGGATTGACGCAGGTGACGACATCCCACAGCAGGTCCTTCTGCCCGGCCAGCAGACGGATGGCGGCAGTGGCGCGCTCGAAACTCTGCGGATGGCGACGGATCCAGTTGTGCTCCTGCTCGAAGCCGTCCAGGCTGACGGTGATGCTGTGCATGCCGCTGGCCATGAGGCTCTGCAGCCGCCGCTCGTCGAGCAGGAAGCCGTTGGTCACCACGCCCCACGGATACTCGCGGCGGTAGAGCTCCAGGCCCAGCTCCTCCAGGTCGGGGCGCAGCAACGCCTCGCCCCCGGTGAAGATAATGAAAACCTTGTGGGTGTCGACATGCGGCGTAATGGAGTCAACCACGCGGAGGAAATCCGCCGCAGGCATGTCCTTCACATCGGGCTGCACCTTGCAGTCGCTCCCGCAGTGGCGGCACGACATGTTGCACCGCAGCGTACACTCCCAAAAGAGGGTGCGCAACGGATGCAGCTCCTCCTGCGTGTGCCGCAGCTGGCGCTGCAGCTCCAGTCCAACCCGCTGTTTGACCGTGAGGCTCATGGTTTGTCGACCAAGCTGTCGTTATACTCCGTCGAAGGGACACCATACATCGGTGTAATCTCGTCCTCCGGACAGCCATACATTTTTTCGCACGACGAAACATTCACGCCCAGCAGTCCCAGCAACAGGGCCAGCATCCAGTGCTTCGCTTTCAGGAATTTTGTTTTCATAGCGTGCGGTATGTTATTTCTTTTCCAGCTCGATCTCCACCTCCTTGCTGAAGGTGCCGCGGTTCCATCCTTCGGCGCCGCTGACGTTCTCGGGCTTGACGCTGAGGCCGATGAGCTGGTTCTGATAGTCGCCGTTCTCGTGGCCGTCCACGTCGCGAATCATCAGGCGGACCTCTTCCTGCGGGAGGCCGCTGTTCTGTATCTCGAAGCGTCCCTCGGCATCGGTGCGCACCTCGGTACCGTCGAGCCACTGCTGCACCATCTCGGGGTCGCCCTCGATGGCGTCGGCCGTGGCCTCCATGTTGCGCTCCAGCATGTTGACACGGATGTCGCGCACCGGACGCCCCTCGGCATCCTTCACCTGACCGCGAATCATGTAGTTCATAGTCGGCACACCGTACATCAGGCGCATCTCGCCGCGGTCGCGCTCGCGCTCCTCGACCGGCGTAGTGTCACGCTCCTCTTCGGGCGCAGCCAACCGCTTGGAACTGTGGCACGAAGAGAATCCCAAAGCGCCCATCACCGTGACGAGCAGCCAATTCTTCAGTTTTAGATATTTTATTTTCATACAACCTTTATAACGCCACATGTTGCATAATATTGTATCGAGCTGAATTTTTAGTGGAGAGCGGAGAGCGGAGAGTGGAGAGTGGAGAGTGGAGAGCGGAGAGTGGAGAGTGGAGAGCGGAGAGCGGAGAGTGGAGAGCGGAGAGTGGAGAACGGAGAGTGGAGAACGGACTGCCGCCTCTTGGTACGCAGGCGGCCCGCCTGCGGGATGAGAGCGGAGAACGGGTAGCCTTGGTACGCAGGCGAGACGCCTGCGCTCCCACTGAACATTGCCAACTGCCAACCATGCAGGCGGGACGCCTGCGCTCCCACTAAACAACCCTGCCTGTTGTGACGCGAAAAAACGCCTTTGTAACCCACTGAACCTCAGACTCCCAACCTACCATCTCCTTACCAACGCCTTACCAACGCCTTACCAACACCTTACCAACACCTACTATAGTAGTAGTTGATAAGGGTTTACGAAGGAGAACAGCAGCCTGTAGGAAGCGCAACGGAGGGGTTGTACGGCACCGGCTGCCGGAGGGTACCCCGGCAGGTGCCAATCGCCGGCTGCAGGCAGGCCACTGCCGCTGCCGCACGCCCAAGGCGCAATTGCAGGTGCAACGTTATATGCTCAGGATAAGACAGATGCGTATTATTTTGCGTCATTAGTGGCTTGCATTCGGAAAATATACGTATATTTGCACCGCAAAAACGTACAACAGGAGATGGATAGAACAATCATAGCAGGTCCGTGCAGCGTGGAGAGCCGCGAGCAGTTGCGCGAGGTCACGGCGGCACTGTCGGCCCTGCCGCAGGTGAGGCTGATACGCTGCGGCGTATGGAAGCCGCGCACGCGGCCGGGGGGCTTCGAGGGCGTAGGCGAACCGGCGCTGGGCTGGATGCGCGAGCTGGCCGGCGAATACGGTGTGGACTACTGCTGCGAGGTGGCGCGGCCCGAACATGTGGACCTCTGCCTCCGCTATGGCATACGTACCGTGTGGCTCGGCGCCCGCACCACGGGCAACCCCTTCATGGTCGAGGAGCTCTGCCAGGCCCTGCGCGACAGCGGCATGGCGGTGCTGGTGAAGAATCCCACCTCGCCCGACGTGCGCCTGTGGATTGGTGCCATCGAACGGCTGCGGGCCGCCGGCATCGGAAGCCTGACCGCCGTGCACCGCGGTTTTTCCATGTACAACAACTACGGCTACCGCAACGCGCCCTTGTGGGAGGTGGTGCTTGAGCTGCGCCACGAGCTGCCTTCGCTGCCCATCCTCTGCGACCCCAGCCATATCGGCGGCCGGCGCGAGCTGGTGGCACCCCTGTCCCTGGAGGCACGCCAGCTGGACTACGACGGTCTGATGGTCGAGGTGCACCCCCACCCCGAGGCAGCCTGGACCGACGCCGCGCAGCAGCTGACGCCCGCCGAGTTGCAGACGCTGCTGGCCTCCTATCTGGCACCCGCCGCCGCGATGCCCGTCGAATCGGACAGGCGGCTCTCGCCCCTGCGCCAACAGATAGACGATGTGGACCACGAACTCATCTCGCTCCTCTCGCGCCGCATGCAGCTGGCCCGCAGCATAGCCGGCGTCAAGCGCGAAGAGGGCATGCCCGTCTATCAGCCCCGCCGCTGGGAGGCCGTCATGGCCGACCGCCTGCGCATGGCCGCCGACCTGGGTCTGGGGCATGATTTCACCAAAGAGCTGCTGGAGAAGATACACGCCGAGAGCGTCCGCGTGCAGATGGAGTCCTAGCCCAGCGTGTCGGCTATCTTGTCCACATTCATGCTGCGGGCCGAGGCATCGAAAATATCCTTGTAAAGGCCGCCCTGCCGGTAGACCTCCTGCGGCGTGCCGTGCTGCACGGCATGGCCTGTGTCGAGCACATAGAGATAGTCGCTGTCGATGATCTGGCCTATGTTGTGGCTGATGACTATCACCGTGCGCCCCTGCTTGATGGCGTCGATGCTGTTCTTGATTTGCTCGGCGGCAATGGCGTCGAGGCTGGCCGTGGGCTCGTCGAGGAAGATGATGGGCGGGTCCTTCAAGAACATGCGGGCTATGGCTATGCGCTGCTGCTGGCCGCCGCTGAGCTGCGTGGCGTTGCTTTCGAAGCCGTCCGGCAGGGCCATCACCTGGTCGTAGATATATGCCTTGCGAGCCGCCTCCACCACCTCGTCGTGTGTGGCGTCGGGACGTCCGTAGCGGATATTCTCTTCTATGGTACCGCTGAAGATGTGGTTCTTCTGCAGCACCAGTCCAATGTTGTCGCGCAGCACCTGGGTGTCCCACTCTGCCAGGGGCACGCCGTCCAGCGTGATGCTGCCGCTGTCGGGGGCGTAGAACTTGTCCAGCAGGTTCACTATAGTGCTCTTGCCGGCGCCGCTGAGGCCCACCAGGGCCGTGGTGCGGCCGGGCTCGATGGTCATCGTCAGGTCGCGCAGGGCATGGGTGCCGCTGGGGTAGGTGAACTCCACATGCTTCAGCTCGAACCGCCCCTGCACCTGGTACGCAGGCTGCCAGCCTGCGGTCTGGTCGTTCTGGTACGCAGGCTGCCAGCCTGCGGGCTGGTCGTTCTGGTACGTCGGCTTCCTGCCTGCGGTCTGGTCGTTCTGGTACGTCGGCTTCCAGCCTGCGGTCTGTCGCAGGCTGGCAGCCTGCGTACCATTGTAGCTTCCGCTCTCCTCCACCTCGCCATCGGCATCGAGCAGACCGAAGAAGCCCTCGGCGTAGACCAGCGCGTCGTTGAGGTCGTCGTAGATGCGGTGCAGCTGGCGGATAGGGGCGCTGACGTTGGCAAAGAGCATCACATGGTACATAATCTTTCCGATGCTCATGCCGGGGTAGTCGATGAGCACCAGGTAGGCCGTCAGGATAATGATAAGCACAGTGCCTATCTGCTCCACGAAGGTCTTCAGTCCCTCGTAGAGGAACGAGATGCGGCGCGTCTGCATCTGCTGGTCGGTGCTTTGCTCCTGCAGCGCGGCCTGCTTGTCGGCCTCCACGCGCTCGCGGTTGAACGACTTGATGACGCCCATGCTCTCGATGATGTTCAGTATGCCGTGACTGAGCTGCTGGTGGGTGCCGAAGACGCGGTGGCGCCAGCCCTTCATGCGGCGGCCCTGCACGGCGGTAATCCAGAAGTAGACCGGGATGATGGCCGTGGCCACGAGGCCCACATACACGTTGGCGGCGTACATCAGCACCAAGGCCAGCACCGCGCTGGTGAAGAGGGGCAGGATGTCGATGAAGAAGTTCTTCACCGTGTTGCTGAGGCTCATGATGCCGCGGTCGATGCGGGTCTGCAGTTTGCCGGGTTCGTTGCCCTCCTGGCTGAAGAAGGCCATGCGGAAGGTCAGTATGCGGTCCACTACGCGCAGCGAGAGGTCGCGGCTGACGTTGATGCGAATCTTCTCGCCGAAGATGCGCTGTCCGAAGGTGACCAGCGCCGCCAGCACCTCTTTGCCCAGCAGCACGGCGCTGATGACGATGAGTATGCGCGCCGCCTCGGCCCATTGGAAGCCCCCGTCGAGGTGCAGCAGAGCGTTGATGCGGTCTACCGCACGGTCCAGCACCACGGCGTTCACCTGCGCCATCAGCGAGCCGAGGAAGGTCAGAGTCAGCGTGGCCACAAGGAGCCAGCGGTAGGGCGTCACGAAGGGGAGTAGCCGCCGCAGCAGGCCCCCGATGCCCATCTTGGTGGTATTATTGTTGTTCTCCATATTGCGGCTGCAAAAGTACACATTTTTTATGACATGTGGGATTTATTTCGTACTTTTGCACCCACAATGTGTAATGCTACATCAAAATGAAAAGACCCTTCCTATTGGCATTAGCCCTCCTTCTGCTGGCCACCGTCGCCCAGGCCCAGCAGCGCGACCGGCGCGTGGATCTGACCATTGAATGCGGACGCAGCGCCTCGGTGGCACCCGACGGTTCGATTTGGATCTGCACCATGTGCGGCGAAGTCTACAAGGCCGACGGCATCGGCGCCTCATGGCGCACGCTGATGAAGAAGAAAGACGTCTGGAGCCACATCCATCTGGAATGCGTGGTGCCCTTCGACCGCAACACCGCTGTGACGATGGGCTTCAAGGAGTACCTGCTGCGCACCTCGACGGGCGACACTGTATGGGAGCGCATCCCCTACAAGAGCTTGAAGGGGCAAGAGTGGTTCCACCCCGGATGGCGCGGAGCGGACGGACGGATGTGGGCAGGCTCGCAGGACGGCCTGCTGCTCTTCAGCACCGACAGCGGACGCACCTTCTCCGCCCTGCGCGATACCGCCTTCGAACGCAAGCAGGGCATCGACGACATCTACATGCTCAGCGCCGACAGCGGATGGATTGCAGGACACGGCAACCGCATCTATTCCACCACCGACAACTGGCGCACCGTGCGTCGCTGGGCCACGCCGCTGGACCAGAAACTCTACACCGTCACCGACCCGCACGACCAGTACTGGGTGAACCGCGTGCGGACGTGGAACGCGACCGATAGGGAGCGAACCAATACTTTCCGGCAAAACTACCTGCTGGTGCATGAGGCCTACTGGAGCTTCATCACCCCCCTGGGCGACACCCTACATTGGCAGCGCACCCCCTTCAACCTGCAGGACGACTTCGAAGTGGATACTGCCACAGGGTGCCTCTGGGCACGCGACAGCGTGGGGCACATGGTGGTGTTCTTCAGCCCTCAACGGTGGAAGACCTTCGATCTGCAAGCCATGCAGATTGCAGGCATCCACCAAGGGCGCGCCTACTGCCTGACGGCGTGGGGCATCGTGGCCATCGATACCGCCGGACGCATGGACACCTGCGGCTTCTACACCGAGGAACGGACGCTGGAGGAGGCATTCGCCGAAAGGGAAAAGGAGTATGAGGCCTATGGATACACACCACATCGCGGTTTCACCCACAGCGGACACCAATGGCGATACGACTACAACAGCGTCTACCTGAAGGACGAGAAGGGCTGGTACCGCGTGGCCAAGCCCCTTGGCGTCTGGGAGATGCACCCCGACCCCGACCGCGAGGACCGCGTCGTCATCCTGCACGGCGACGATAAGAACTACAGCGTCGACACCGCAGGCCGCATCGAACCCTACACCTACCGCCAGCCGCTGGCCCGCTTCATCGAGAGCGGCCTGCAGAGCGTGGAGATACAGACCTACGTGGGCGGCTGTTTCCATTTCAACGAGCAACGCATCACCTACACCCGCAACGGCGACCGCCTGCGCGAGACAGAGAACACCGTGGACAGTAACCGATGGATCCAGCGCCACTTCCCCGCCGACACGCTGGAGCGTGCCCTGCGGCGCCTGAGCGAGGTCTACAGCATCTTCCCCACCCCATCGGACTTCGGCCTGCAGGAGGGCGATGTGGACCTGCACAAAGCATTAGTACATAACGATGGCTGCACCAGCTACAGCGGCTACCGCATCATCTTCACCAACCGACAGGGCGACACCCTGCGGGTCGACGGCAACAGCGACGCCGACTGCGGCAAGTACTTCCCTTGGATGCTGCCCATGAAAGTCGCTGGCGGAGGCGAGAGCTTCGTCACCTACCAGCCCACGCTGTGGCAAGCACTACGGCCCATGATGCCGGAGGACATGATGCACCGCCGCTTCCTGAACAACAACAGCCTCTTCGACCTGCGGCCGGGCGACCTGCTTTTCTTCCGCGACACCACGGGCATGGGCAGCGCCGTGCGCGAGAGCACGGGCGAGTACACCCACGTGGCGCTGGTGGAGAGCGTGGACGACACGGTGTGGATCATCGACGCCACGCAGCGCTTCGGCGTCAGCCGCCGCCCGCTCACAATAAAATACGGCAGCAGTGACTTCCCCAATGTCTACCGCTTCGAGTCCGGCTGCTTCTCCATCGACTCTGTCCTTGCCCGCGCCCGCTCGTTCATCGGCCAACCCTACGACAATGCCTTCCTGCCCGACAACGGCGCCCTCTACTGCTCGGAACTGGTCTACGAAGTCTTCCTCAACGACTGCAGCGACAAAGGCAAGCACCTCATAGAGGCCAAGCCCATGAACTGGCGCGACAAGAACGGCCGTCTGCCGCAGTACTGGCAGGAGCATTTCAAGAAACTCGGCATGCCGGTGCCGGAAGGCGTCCCCGGCACCAACCCCACCGACCTCAGCCGTTCGCCACAACTGAAGAAACAGTAGCCTCACAAATTCTGCGACTCCAACAATAAAAGCAAACCACAGGCGTTATACCGTCGGAAGAATATAAGGAACTAACAACTATGGACCTCACCGTCTGGATTGGAATACTCTTGCCCCTGGCGGGAACCATGCTGGGGGCCGCATTCGTGTTTTTCATGCGCCGCGATATACCCGACCGGCTCCAGAAGACGCTGTTGGGCTTCGCCAGCGGGGTGATGGTCGCCGCCTCGGTATGGTCGCTGCTAATTCCCAGCATTGAGATGGCCGGAGAGAAAATCCTCCCCGCCGCCGTGGGTTTCATGGCCGGCATAGCATTCCTGCTACTCATCGACGAACTGACGCCCCACCTGCACCTCGGTGCCCAGCGGGCCGAAGGTCCCCGCAGCCGCCTGTCGCGCACCGCCATGCTGGCACTGGCCGTCACCATACACAACCTGCCCGAAGGCATGGCCGTGGGTGTGGTGTTCGCAGGCGAAGAGCATGGACTCACACTCAGCGCCGCACTGGCCGTCAGCATCGGCATAGCCTTGCAGAACATCCCCGAGGGGGCCATCATCTCCATGCCCATGCATGCCGAGGGCAATTCGCGCTGGCGCTCGTTTCTCATCGGCAGCCTGAGCGGTGTGGTGGAACCCATCGGCTCGCTGGCCATACTGCTGCTGGCCTCGCTGCTGGGAGTGGCACTACCCTACCTGCTGGCCTTTGCCGCCGGAGCCATGATGTATGTAGTGGTGGAAGAACTTATCCCCGAGACCGCACAGGGGCGCCACACCAACCTCTCCACCATCGGGTTTGCCGTGGGATTCGTGCTGATGATGGCTATGGATGTATTGCTCGGCTGAAAGTAACATTGAAACAATAAATCACTCCCCAAAATATGAATACCATTCCTGTACTATTACTCACCGGATACCTTGGCAGCGGCAAGACCACCCTGCTGAACCGCATCCTCACCAACCGTCGCGGCATCCGCTTTGCCGTCATCGTCAACGACCTCGGCGAGGTGAATATCGACGCCGACCTGATAGAGAAAGGTGGCATCGTCGGACAAAAGGACGACAACCTGGTGGCCCTCCAGAACGGATGTATATGCTGCACGCTGAAAATGGACCTCGTCGAGCAGCTGCGCGACATCACGTCGCAGAAGCGCTTCGACTACATCGTCATCGAAGCCAGCGGCATCTGCGAACCCGCCCCCATCGCACAGACCATCTGCTCCATACCGACGATGGGACCGAAATATATCAAAGACGGCGTGCCTGTGGTGGACAGCATCGTCACCGTGGTCGACGCCCTGCGCATGAAGGACGAATTCGGCAGCGGCAAGAACCTGCTGAAACCCGGTCTCGCCGAAGACGACATTGAGAACCTCGTCATACAGCAGATAGAGTTCTGCAATATCATCCTGCTCAACAAAGCCTCCGAAGTCAGTCCCGACGAGCTGGCCCGCATCCGCGAGATTATCCGTGCCATCCAGCCCCAAGCCGAAATCATCCCCTGCGACTACTGCGATATCGACTTCGACAAGATACTGCATACCGGCATGTTCGACTTCGACCGTGTAGCGACATCTGCCACCTGGATTAACGAGATAGAAGGCCACCATGATGATGACGACGAGGAAGAAGAGGAGCATGAACATCACCACCATGAGCATCATCATGACCACGAGCACCACCATCATCATCACCACGACGAGGGCGAAGCCGAAGAATACGGTATCAGCACCTTCGTCTACTACCGCCGCGAGCCGATGAACATCAGCCGCTTCGACGAGTTCGTGGCCCGCCACTGGCCAGCCGGCATCATTCGGGCCAAAGGCATCTGCTGGTTCCTGTCCGAACCCGACACCTGCTACCTCTTCGAGCAGGCCGGCAAGCAGGTCTCCCTGCGCGATACGGGCCAATGGTATGCCACCATGCCCGACGACGAGTTGCTCGACTTCATGCGCCGCAACCCCGACCTGCAACGTGACTGGGACGACACCTACGGCGACCGCATGCAGAAACTCGTCTTCATCGGACAACACCTAGACCGCGCAGCCATCACCGCAGCCCTCGACGAATGCCTTTGCAAGAGTAGTTGGTAGTTGGCAGTTGATAGTATTTAGCGTATCTAACTGCTCACTGAACACTAAACACTGCTCACACCTCACTGATTCTCGTACTGCTGCACCTCGTCGTGGAAGAATTCTAGCTGCACGCCCGCCTGGCGGAAGAGTTCTTCGCTCTCGGCACCGGCATGGTATTTCCTTTCACACACCACACGTTTGATGCCGCAGTTGATGATTAGCATGGCGCAGGTGCGGCAGGGAGTCATGCGGCAGTAGAGCGTGGCACCGTCCAGGGCGATACCACGGCGGGCAGCCTGGCAGATAGCGTTCTGCTCGGCATGCACAGTGCGCACACAATGCGTGGAGATATGGCCGTCGGCGTCGATGGTCTGGCGGAAGAGGTGACCCACCTCGTCGCAGTGCGGCAGACCGCTGGGCGAGCCTACATAACCAGTCACCAACAGCTGACGGTCCTTGACAATGACACAGCCCGAACGGCCGCGGTCGCAGGTGGCGCGCTTGCTGGCGGTATTGGCCAGCTCCATGAAGTACTCGTCCCATGAGGGCCGGCGGTAGGTGATCTTGCCCAACACCTCCTCCACCTGGGCGTTGAGCTGCTCGATGGTGCCGCCATTGTCGAAGCGGAAGTCGGCCTGCTCGATACAATACTTGAGATTCTGCTTGTTAGGGTCGTCGTTGTCCATTTCGCGCTGCTCATTGCTGAGGAAGGTGGCATAGTCGATGTGGTCGGTCTCCGAACCACGCAGCACGGCACGCTCATAGCGCACCCGCGGGTCGGCATCGACGGCGAAGAGGTAGAAATTGGGCTTGCCACGCAGGGCATCCACCTCGCCGGGCGTGCGGACGCTCTCGATGATGCAGTTGCAGCCCGAGGCCGACGCCTGGCGGTAAAGCTGCTCCACAATCCACGACGGAGTGTGCTGCGCCCGCAAGTCGTTGCCCACAAGGGTCATCGTGTCGCGGTTCACCTCCAGCCCGCGCCGTTTTATTTCCTCCGTGAGGAAGGCACGCACGCTGTAGTGCACAAAGCCGCGGTTCTTGACCAGATAGTCTACAATGGTGCCTTTGCCGGCCCCGAGCGTTCCCGTAATCCCGATTGTAATCATTGTCATTCAGTTTTATGGCATAACGGACGGGATATGATTATATTGTGCATATGCCTTTTTTTTCACCCAAAGGGGCCGGCACACACAATAATTATATACACTTTTGCGTTTATGCCGACGGATGAAAAGTGTACTCATTATAGTCACCTACCTATTGCTATTCCTGATTGGTGGCATCATCTGGCTCACCGGCAGAATACGCATCTCGCCGCTGCTCTCGCCCGACGAGGAGCAGCAATTGGACGCATGCCTGCCCACCCTTGTGGAGGAGGGCAACCACATCACCACCTATACCAGTCTTGAAGCCATGTTTGACACACTGCTGGACGATATCGGCAGCGCACGTCACCATGCACACCTGCAGTTCTTCAAGTTTGAGGACGACGCCACTGCCCACCGCATCGGCGATGCACTGGCCGCACGAGCGGCAGCCGGCGTCGAGGCGCGACTGCTCTACGACGACTTCGCGTGCATCCCCTGGCGTCCCTACTACCGCCAGCTGGAGCAGCGCGGCGTGCAGACCGCCGGCTTCGGCCGCATACACTGGCCGCACGTGCAGAAGGCCGACTACTACCGCAACCACCGCAAACTGGTGGTCATCGACGGGCGCGTGGCCTACCTGGGGGGCGTCAATATCGCCGACCGCTACCTGCACGGTCTGCCGTGGGGCTGCTGGCGCGACACCGTGGTGCGCATCGAAGGGCCGGCCGCACTGGCCGTGCAACGGATATTCCTGGCCGACTGGCACTATGCCAGCGGCGATTTGCTGGCCTCGCCCGCCTACTTCCCCCAGGTGGCACCCGCAGGCAACATGCACGTGCGGCTGCTCACCTCCGGCCCCATCGGGCCGGGGCCCGAGATTCTGCACTACACGGTCGACCTGCTGGACAGCGCCGAGCGCTATGTATGGTTCGAGTCACCCTACTTCATACCGCCCGACGAACTGCGGCTAGCCCTCGGCCGCGCCGCCCGCCGGGGCGTCGACGTGCGCGTGCTGCTGCCCCCGCGCGGCGACAACGGCGAGACCACGCAGTGGGCCTCCCGCAGCTACTTCGCCGAAGCGATGAAGGCCGGTGTGCACCTGTCCATCTATCAGCCCGGATTTCTGCACTCCAAAATCATCGTCAGCGACGACCACATAGGCGTGGTAGGCTCGTGCAACATCGACCCGCGCAGCTACCTGCTCTGCCAGGAGGTGGCCGCCGTGGTGGACGATGCCGCCTTCGCCACCTCGCTACGCGACATCTATCTGGCCGACGAAGCCCAGGCCCTGCCCGTCGACCCCGACACCTGGAGCCAGCGCCCATGCAGCCACAGAATCAAAGAATCAGTATCACGCCTATTGGCATCACAACTATGAGCGGAGAACGGAGAGTGGAGAACGGAGAACGGAGAGTGGAGAGTGGAGAGTGGAGAGCGGAGAGCGGAGAGTGGAGAGTGGAGAGCGGAGAACGGGCAGCCGCCTATTGGTACGCAGGCGAGACGCCTGCGCTCCCACTGCACACTGAACACTGCTAACTGCCAACCATGCAGGCGAGACGCCTGCGCACCCACTGAACACTAAACACTGAACACTAAACACTAAACACTGAACACTAAACACTAAACACTGAACACTGAACACTGAACACTGAACACTAAACACTAAACACTGAACACTGAACATTAAACACTGAACACTAAACACAATGGAACAACAACCCCGTCAAGCCCAACGCATACAGACCTCGTTCATCAACGGGGTAGAGAAGAAAGCCCTGGCATGGCTGGCCAAACGCCAGCCGCGATGGGTAACGTCGGACATGCTGACCGCGGTGGGCACCCTGGGTGCACTGCTGGTCGGAGTGGGCTTTGTAATGACCTATCGGAGCATCGACTGGCTGTGGCTGAGTGTGGCCGGACTGGCCATCAACTGGTACGGCGACTCGCTCGACGGCACCCTGGCCCGCGTACGCAACTGCCAACGGC
This sequence comes from Bacteroidales bacterium, assembly GCA_045576855.1. Lineage (GTDB taxonomy): Bacteria > Bacteroidota > Bacteroidia > Bacteroidales > P3 > Colimorpha. Next base: position 24,381 of record JAZNHG010000016.1, read on the forward strand.
CCGTCTACGGCTACTACCTGGACCACACGGTGGACTGCGTCAACGAGGCCCTGATGTTCGTCGGGGCCGGCCTGTCGCCTCTGATGAACCTCGACCTGGCGCTGGCCATCTTCGTGCTCTACCTGTGCATGACCATCAACGTGAGTATCAACGCCCACCTCAAGAGCGAATTCCGTCTGACCTATGCCAAGCTGGGACCCACAGAGTTCCGGATGCTGATTGCGCTGGGTTGCATACTGCTGATTGCCTTCCCCACATGGGCGGACTTCACGCTGCAAGTCCGGCTGGCCGGCATGGTGGGCCATTTCAGCAGCCTGGACCTGCTGGCGCTCTTCCTGGTGGCGCTGCTGTCGGTGATATACATCATCACCATCATCAGCGACGCGCGCAAGTATGCCCGTATCGACCCGCCGAAGCGGCCCGAATAAGCGGCAAGGCTAGCACTTGTAGCGGTACTGCAGCTGGGCCAGCTCCTCGTTGGCCTTCACTATCTTTTTCTTCAATCCCGCCTTGTAGGCGACGAGTTTCTGCATCAGCGACTCGTCGGCCAGGGCCAACATCTGCATGGCCAAGATGGCGGCGTTCTGCGCACCGTTGATGGCCACCGTGGCCACGGGGATTCCCGGAGGCATCTGCATGATGGCGAAGGTGGCGTCGAGTCCCTCGAGCACACTGCCCTTGATGGGCACCCCGATGACGGGCAGCGGCGTCTCGGCCGCTATCACGCCCGGCAGGGCGGCGGCCATGCCGGCACCGGCGATGATGACGCGGATGCCGCGCCCCTGTGCCTGGCGGGCGAAGTCGGCGACCTCCTGCGGTGTGCGGTGGGCCGAGAGCGCGTTCACCTCGAACGGTATCTCCATCTCTTCAAAAAACTGACAGGCTTTTTCCATGACCGGCAGGTCGCTGGTCGAGCCCATGATGATGCTTACAATTGGTTTCATAGTCTCGCTGTTTTTCATCCATAACGCCACCGAGGCGTATATATTGCCCATGCGCCCCGAAAAATAACCCGAGACGCCCTGGGGTCAACCCAGGGTATTCAAATTACATCGTCCACGATATATCTTTTTCGTCTCCTATTTTGCACTTACAAAAGTAAGATTGCATTATGAGTGGGCTAAGAGAGGGGTAAGAGAGGGGTAAGAGCAGATAGGTCTTATACCCTGATTTATAGCCTGTTAGACCCTATCTATACATATAGCATGCTGATATTGTGATAGTTATCTATAAAACAAGGGGTAAAATTGGAAAAATGGCTTTTGCCGTCCCTTCCGTCACTCCGGATGGGGAACAGGCGGCGGACGGAGCAATTGCATCGTGCACGATATAAATTTCCGGTCGACGAAAGGGGCACGGCATACGGCCGCACAGAGGTGCCGCACGGCACAATATTTGGAGCAAAACGGCGTTATGAAAGGTATGATACGCAGATGGTTGACCACACTGGCAATGGCTTGCGCCCCCCTGTTGGCGTCGGCGCAGCAGGATGCGCTGCTACTGAACGAGTTGCTCTTCCAGCCGAAGAGCGGCGAGGCAGAATATGTGGAGCTGTACAACGCCGGCGAGACGCCCGTGGAGCTGAGCCAATATCATGTGGTGCGCGTACAGAACGACAGTCTGACCACGCACTACACGCTGCCGCAGCACACGGTGGCGCCGCGAGGCTACGTGGTGCTGACCCGCGATGCCGCCTCGGTGAATGCCTGTTTCTCTGTGTTTTACGCGGACCGCATCGTGGAGTGCCGCCTGCCGACCTATCCCAACGACGGGGGCAGCGTGGTGCTGGCCCGGGTCGACAGCACGGTGGTGGACCGGTTGGACTACAGCCCCGCCATGCACAGCCGTCTGCTACGCAACCGCGCCGGGGTGGCGCTGGAGCGACGCGACGCGCTGCGCCCCACCAACGAGCCTGCCAATTGGTACTCGGCCAGCTCGACCTCGGGCTATGGCACACCGGGCTACGCCAACTCGCAGAGCACGGAGTGGCTGGTGGAAGAGGCCGCGTTCGAGGCTAGCGCCACCCTGCTGTCGCCCGACGGCGACGGCTATCAGGACCTGCTGGAAATCGTCTACCGGATGGACGACGGCACACTGGCCGCCCGTGCCGCGGTGTATGACGCCCGCGGACAACGGGTGCGCCGCCTGCTGAACAACGCACTATTGGGCGCCGCCGGCACGATAACCTGGGACGGCCGCGCCGACAACGGCTCCCTGCTGCCGCAGGGACAATATGTAATACAGATAGTGGTCTACGACGTCCACGGCACACAGCAGACGCTGCGGCGCGCCGTGGCGCTGCTGAGGTGAGGCTTACCAGTTGTACTTCACGGGGTCGTTATTTGTACCCCCCCCCACGGGCTGCGGAGCGTCAAGCTGGCAGTAGACCGAGTTGTTGCTGCGGAATTCAGGCACTATGTGCTTCATCTTGGCCACAATCTTCATGTCGTCCATCGTGGCCAGGATGTCCCACAGCTCGCCATACTCGCGGTCCACTTCGGCCACATCGTAGCGGCGCACCTGGGCGTGCATGATTTTGGGGTGGTAGGTGGGTATGGTGTTCTCCTTGGTGGCCAGCAGCTCCTCGTAGAGCTTCTCGCCCGGGCGCAGGCCGATTTCCTTGATTTGTATGTTGTTCCGGCCGGAGAGCTGAATCATCTTGCGGGCCATGTCGTAGATTTTGACGGGCTTGCCCATGTCGAAGACGAAGATGTCGCCGCCCTCGCCCATAGCGCCGGCCTCGAGCACCAGGTTACACGCCTCGGGTATGGTCATGAAGTAGCGTATGATGTCCTTGTGGGTCACTGTCAGGGGTCCGCCGGCAGCGAGTTGCTTCTTGAAGAGAGGTATGACGGAGCCATTGCTGCCCAACACATTGCCGAAGCGGGTGGTGACGAAGTGGGTGCGGTCTGTGGAGCGGCTCTGGATGTAGATTTCAGCCATGCGCTTGGTGGCGCCCATGACGTTGGTGGGGTTGACAGCCTTGTCAGTGCTGATCATGACGAACTTCTGCACACCGTATTTCACGCTGAGGTCGGCCATGTTGCGGGTGCCGAAGACGTTGATGTAGACGGCCTCGTAGGGGTTCTCCTCCATGAAGGGGACGTGCTTGTAGGCGGCGGCATGGTAGACGAGGTTGGGGTGGAACTCCTCGAACACCTCCTCCATGCGGGCGCGGTCCTTGACATTGGCGATGACGAACTCCATGCGGTCCAGTCGGTCGTGGTAGGTGTTGCGCAGTTCAAACTGCAAGTCGTACATGGGGCTCTCGGCCTGGTCGAGCATGACGACCTTGGCGGGTTGGTACTGCATCAGCTGGCGGCAAATCTCGCTGCCGATAGAGCCGGCGGCACCGGTGACCAGCACCACCTTGTCCACCACTTCGCGCACGATGTTTACGTTGTCCATGCGGATGGGTTCGCGCTCCAGCAGGTCTTCAATCTTGATGTCCTCAATTTGGTTGGAGGAGAAGCTGCCGTTGAGCCAGTGGCTTACGTGTGGTGTAGCCTTGACGGTGAGGCCCAGGTCGAGAGCACGATTGGTGATGGCCTGCTTGTGCAGGATGCGAATGGTGGGGATGGCAATGATGAGTTGGCTGACGCGATTCTTCTGGATAAACTTGGGGTTAAGCACGTTGCGCACACGCATGACGGGGACGCCGTTCAGCTCTTGGTTCACCTTCGACATGTCGTCGTCGATGAAGGCTTCGATGTGGTATTCGCGAGTCTGGTCCTGATGCAGGGCGTTGTAGGCGATGATGCCCGCGGCACCGGCGCCATAGATGACGACGTTCTCGACGGGGCGGCGGCGGCGGAAGTACTCGTTGTAGATGCGCTGCAGCATCAGTCGCTCGGCAATCATCAGCACAGCCAGCAGGGCATATATCATGAATATCTCACGGTAGGCGAGCAGCCACTGGGCGGGGATGACCTGTGGGTCGAACTGGTTGTTCACCAAATTGGCGACGACAGACACCAAGGCGGCGCCGATATTGGCCAGCATCACCTTCCAGATGTCGCTCATGCCCGCATGGCGGATGATGCCGCGGTGGGTGCCGGTAAGCAGGAATGCTATCAGCGTCACCATGAAGGCCAGGACAAACTTGATAATAAGGTCGTTGAGGGTGATGTCGTCACCCCTCTTGCTGACATAGTGGAAGAGCACAGTTATGATGAAGGCGCCGAGGAACAGCAGCACATCAAATAAGAATATAATCCATTGCGATACCGTCGAGTGGCGGTATTTCTTCACCAGTTTGAAGGTTAAACTCTTGAACGGATTTTCCATGTTTCGATATATTTTGGTTGTTTAGAGTCTGGAATCTATTATTTCGCGGGGCAAGAAGCCCTTGACGTCGTAGATAACGCCCGGCTGGGGCACGAGGGCCCGCAGGTCGAGCGAGCGGAAGCTGTCGTGCGCGACAGCGAGGATGGCCGCGTCGAAGGTGCCCGAGGGCAGCTGGTTGGTGACCAGCGGATTGCGGCCGATGTCGACCCAGGGGTCGTAGACGACGATACGGGAAGTATAATCCTGCAGGGTGCGGTAGATGTCTACCACCTTGGTGTTGCGGGTGTCGGGGCAGTTCTCTTTGAAGGTGAAGCCCAGTATGAGGATGCGGCTGTCCTTGACGGGCACGCCCTTGAGGTTCATCTGGCGGATAGTCTGGTTGGCCACGTAGTTGCCCATAGAGTTGTTGAGGCGACGGGCGTTGCTCATCACACGCGGCAGCACACCGTAGAGCTGCGAGCGCTCGATGAGATAGTAGGGGTCGACGGAGATGCAGTGTCCACCAACGAGGCCGGGCTGCATGGGGATGAAGTTCCACTTGCTGGCAGCTGCATCGAGCACGTCGTGGGTGTCGATACCCATAGCGGCGAATATCTTGGCCAGTTCGTTGACGAAGGCGATGTTGACGTCGCGCTGGCTGTTTTCGATTATTTTGCTGGCCTCGGCCACCTTGATGCTGGGGGCGCGGTGGGTACCGTTGAGGAGTACGCTGTTGTACATGGCGTCTATGAGGTCGGCCGCTTCGGGAGTGCTGCCCGAGGTGACCTTTTTGATGGTCTCCACGCGGTGGTTCCGGTCGCCGGGGTTGATGCGCTCCGGGCTGTAGCCGCCGTAGAAGTCTACGTTGAGGGTGAGCCCGCTGACGCGCTCCACGGTGGGCAGGCAGGTCTCCTCGGTGACTCCGGGATAGACGGTGCTCTCGTACACGACGATATCGCCGCGGCTTATGGCACGCCCTACCACCTCGGAGGCGCTGACCAGCGGAGTCAGGTCGGGACGGTTGTTGTCGTCGACGGGCGTGGGCACAGCCACAATATACACGTTGCAGTCGCGAATATCGGCCTCGTCGGCAGTGCAGCGGAAACCGTGGTTGCGGATGGCATCCTGCAGCAACTGGTCTTCCACCTCGAGGGTGGCGTCATGACCCTGCATGAGCGACGCCACACGCGCCGCATTGATATCGAACCCCACGGTAGGGTACTTGGTGGAGAAGAGCCTCGCCAAAGGCAGGCCCACATAGCCAAGGCCCACCACGCATATCTTTATGTCGGCTAGTGTCATCATTCTTCTATGTTTTTCATACAACGCGCAAGAGCATCGACCCAGTGTGGAATAGACTGGTGGAATGTCTGCTTGAACTTGGTCTTGTCGAGCACCGAGTAGGCCGGGCGCTTGACGGGCGAGGGGTATTCGTCGCTGTGGCACGGGTGGATACGACAGGCTGTGTGACCACTCTGGCGCGCTATCTGGCAGGCAAAGTCGTACCAACTACATACCCCCTCGTTGCTGTAATGATATAGCCCCGCGTTCGCCCGAAGCTGTCCGCTCTCAATGATGTGGAATACGGCCGCCGCCAAATCGCCGGCATAGGTAGGGGTACCCACCTGGTCGAAGACCACACTCAGCTCGGGCCGCTCGGCAGTCAGGCGCAGCATGGTGAGCAGGAAGTTCTTACCATACTCCGAGTATAGCCACGAGGTGCGGATTATCATACTGGTACAACGCTTGGCAGCCAGCTCGCCAGCCAGCTTGGTACGGCCGTAGGCGCCGGTGGGATTGGCAAGCTCCTGCTCGGTGCAAGGCGTATTATTGATATTACCTCCAAAGACGTAATCCGTGGAGAATTGGACCAGCATCCCGTCGACGGCGGCCATAGCATCGGCCATATAGCCAACCGCATCACCATTGATACGCAAAGCGGCGGCCTCGTCACCCTCCGCCCTATCCACATTGGTGTAGGCGGCACAGTTGACAATCAGCCGGATATCATAAGCGCTCACAAACTCCTCCAGTGCTTCACGGGAAGTTATATCGAAATCCTCGATATCGGCAAAATGCCATCGGTGTTCCGATTGCGGAGCCAGCAGGCGGAAGTGAGTGCCCAACTGGCCTTTGGCGCCTGTGACTAGGATATTCATTTGAAGGGTGTGATAAAGTCGTTGAACTTGGGATGATGCTTGTCCTTCTCAGAGAGAATGACGGCATCGGCAGGCAAGTGCCAGTCGATGGCCAAGGTCGGGTCGTCCCACGCCAAGGCACCTTCACTCTCCGGATGGTAAAGATTGTCGCACTTATACTGGAATACAGCCGTCTCGCTCAGCACAGCGAAGCCGTGGGCAAAGCCCTGCGGAATAAAGAACTGGCGATGGTTGTCGGCCGACAATTCGGCAGCAACATGGCGACCATATGTGGGGCTGGAGGCACGCAGGTCGACAGCCACATCGAGCACCCTACCCTCGACCACACGCACCAGCTTGGCCTGGGCGTAGGGCGGCTGCTGGAAATGCAGTCCACGCACCACACCGTAGCACGAGCGCGACTCGTTGTCCTGCACGAAGGTGACGTCCGCCACCTGGGCAAAGTCGCGCGCATTATAGCTTTCGAAGAAGTAACCCCGTGCGTCACCAAAGACTCGCGGTTCTATAATGACTACCCCGTCTATTTCTGTTTTTATAATATTCATATTAGTTTAAGCAAATACTGGCCATACTGATTCTTGGCCATAGGCTGGGCCACACGGCGAATATCCTCGGCCGTGAGCCATCCATTCTCGTACCCGATGCTCTCGAGGCAGGCCACCTTGAGTCCCTGCCGCTTCTCGATGACCTCGATAAACGTGGAGGCTTCGGCCAGCGAGTCGTGGGTGCCGGTATCAAGCCAGGCGAAACCACGTCCCATAAGCTGCACACTGAGCTCGCCATCCTTCAGAAACTCCTGGTTCACCGAAGTAATCTCCAGCTCACCACGGGCGCTGGGCTTGATGCTTTTGGCCACCTGCACCACCTTGTTGGGGTAGAAATAGAGACCCACCACAGCGTAGTTGCTCTTCGGCGCCTGGGGCTTCTCCTCTATGCTGAGCACACGGCCGTTTTTGTCAAACTCGGCCACACCATAGCGCTCGGGGTCGGCCACCCAGTAGCCGAAGACCGTGGCCCGATGCTCATCCTCCACATTGTGCACCGCCTGGCGCAGCATACGACCCAGTCCATTGCCGTGGAAGATATTGTCTCCCAGCACCAGACACACCGAGTCGTTGCCAATGAAATCCTCGCCAATGATGAACGCCTGCGCCAGACCGTCGGGACTGGGCTGCTCGGCATAGCTGAAATGGACACCAAAGTCAGAGCCGTCGCCCAGCAAGCGCTTGAAGGCGGGCAGGTCGTAGGGAGTGGAGATAATAAGGATGTCGCGGATGCCGGCAAGCATCAGCACGCTGATGGGATAATAGACCATCGGCTTGTCGTAGATGGGCAGCAATTGTTTGCTAACCCCTTTGGTTATAGGGTAAAGGCGGGTGCCTGAGCCACCCGCCAAAACTATTCCTTTCATTTTTATTCCGAGTCGTTCAGTTACTCTTTTTCCTTGGCTTCGCTTTCGTCGCCATAGCCGTAGCCATAACCGTAGCCGTAACCGTAGCCATAACCATAGCCATAACCATAGCCGTAACCATAGCCACCGTAGCGCTTCTTCATGAGAGGCACATCGGTGAGCACGACGGCCATATTCTTGAAGCGCCCCTTGTCGGCCATCTCCTGGATGAACGGCAGCGACCCCTTGTTGAGCTTGCCGACACGCATGATATAGGTCGTCAGGTCGGCCACACGGTTGATGATGGCTGCATCGGCCACAATCTGGGCAGGCGTGGAGTCGAAGATGATATAGTCGTAGTGCTCGCGCAGATAGGCAACCAGCTTGTCCAGCTTGTCACCCATCAGCAACTGGGTGGCGTTGGGCGGAGTCTTCTCGCAGACGATATAGTCGAGGTCGTCGCTGGAGTCGCTATGCGTGATGTATTTCTCAATATCGCCGTCGTTGTCGAGCAGATAATGGATGAGGCCCATGCGATTGTGGCGGTCGATGACTTTGGACAGCGAACGCTTACGCAGGTCGAAGTCGGCCAGCAGGGTCTTCTTGCCGGTATAGGCCAACGACAGGGCCAGGTTGATTGCCGTGTACGACTTGCCTTCGCCCGGCATGGTCGATACCGTCTGGATGACCTTCTCACCCTCCTTGAGGAAGAACGGGATGTTCGAGTGCAGCAGACGGAAAGCTTCCGTGACCACATCGTTACCCGTGGCGGTGACGATGATTTCGTCGTTCTTGCGAGCCTCGGGCTTCGAAGGTATCTCGCCCAGTACGGGCAGCGACGTCATCTTCTCCACATCGTTCTTGGAACGAAGCTTGGTGTCGAAGAACGAGATGAGGAACATGACCACTGCCGGGATGGCCAGACCGAGGACGATGGCCACCAGTGCAAACATCATCAGTCGGGGGCCGGTGAGCCGGGTGATGGCCGGCTCGACCACCTTGGCGTTGGCCACGGTGATGGCCAGGTTCATGGCCGTCTCTTCGCGTTTGCTGAGGAGGTAGAGGTAGAGTTCATTCTTGATTTGCTGCTGACGCACCACCTCGGTGACGGCCTTGGTCTGGGTGGGCATGGCCGCTATCTGGCCGCGGGCGCGGCTCTCCTGGCTACGGGCCTCCTTCAGGCGCACACCCGTAGCGTCCAGCAGGTTGTTGACCGACGTGGCAATGGCGGCCCACTGGGAGTTCATGCGGGCGGTCAGGTCCTTCACCTGCGGGTTGTTCTCACCGCCGGTCACCTTCACACGCGACAGCTGGTTGACCAGCATGTTGTACTGCGCAATCATCTGCTGCGTGCCGGCATCGCTGATGGCCACGTTGGCAGGGATGATTTGCATCTGGTTGCCCGGGTCGGAGATATAGTTCTTGACGAATTCGATGAGGCGGTACTCGGATTCGAGCTGCACCACCTGCTCGGTATAGCGGATGCCCATCTGCTGCAGCGCGCTGGCCGCCGACTCCAGGTCGGGCACACCAGACTCCTTCTGAATGCGTTCCACCTGGGCATCGACATCGCCCAGTTCGCCGCCAATCAGCGCGATGCGCTCGGCTATGAATTGCTCGGTCTTCTGGGCCACCTTGTTCTTGTCCTCGACAGCATCGTCGTTGTAGACGGCGATGAGCGTGTCCACTATCTCGTTGGCACGCGTCGGGTTGCTGTCCCTGAACTCGATGGAGAGGATGGAAGCCTGCTTGTCCACGCGGGTCACCGACAGGCGGCCGAGCATGCCGCGGGCCATCGGGAACACCTCGGCCAAACCGACATTGAGTTTGACACCCTCGAAGCTCGAGTTGAAGAACTCCGTAGGCTCCACCACGAACGACACCGTGTCGTCCACTTTGACCATCTGGTTGAAATAGGCTTCGCCCTTGATTTCGCGCTTGTTCCACACGGTGGTGTAGCTGTACTTGTGGTTGGGCTTCACCTTGACGCGCAGTCCGATATGCGGCTGGCGCTTTTCGTTCAGGTCAGTGACGCTGACGCGCAGCGGCTCGTTGCGGAAGTAGCTGATTTTGCGGAAGACGTCGTTGCGGTTGCAATAGTGCTGCATGTCCAGGCGGTCCACAACCTGGGCCATCAGCGACGACGAACGCAGCATGTACATCTCGTTCTCGAGCGACAGGCCGCCGGTTTCCATGCCCATGTTGCTCAGCAGAGCATCCATATTGCGGTTGTTGTAGCCGCTGTGCTTGTCGTTGTCGCGCACCAGGATGGTGCCGTTGGCCGAATAGCTCTTGGGCTGAGCCTTGTAGGCAAACGCGGCCACGATCAGGCAGAGCACCACGCTGGCCACGAACCAGTACCAATTGTTGAGGACGATGAAGACGATATCACGAATGTTGATACCGCTCTCGTTGTTCTCAGCATTGACGTTTTGTGTCTGATTGTTGTTTTCCATGAGTCTTCTATATATCCTTTAACGACTAGTTGTTTCTCGACAGATTGCGCACCATCAGGATGTAATAAAGTGTGGTGCTCAGGGTGCTCAGCACCGACAGGCCGGCCGAGATGTAGGTCATCGTCAGCGGGTCGGTCACGGCGGTCTTCTTCTTCTTCATGTTGGGCTCCACATACACCACATCGTTCTGGTGCAGATAGTAATAGGGCGAATTGAAGACATCCTTCGAACTGAGGTCCAGTTCGCCGATGGTACGCACGCCGTTCTCCTCGCGCAACACGGAGACATTGCGGCGCTGACCATAGATAGTCAGGTCGCCCACCATGCTGAGGGCCTCGAAGATGGTCAGACGCTCGCCCGGAGCCTGTATCACGCCGGGGCGTGCCACATCACCCAAAATACTGACCTTGAAATTCATAAGCTTCACCGTCACCACAGCATCGCTGATATGTCCCTGCTCGCGCAGCCGCTTCTGTAGGTCGGCAGCCAGCTCGGCATGGGTCTTGCCCGCCACATATATCTCGCCCAACACGGGGAAGATGATGGTGCCCTCGTTGCTCACCAGATAGCCGGTCACCGCGCTGGCGCCCGGATTGATCACCGCGCCGTCCTGCACGGCTATCTTGTTGGTCTCCTGGTTGAAAGGAATAGTGGCCAGCTGCGTCACGCTTTCCACATAGATATTCAGCAAGTCGTTCGGCTGGATGCCCTTGGTGAATCGGTTGTTGAGGACCATCACGCTGTCGCGCGCCGCATCCTCAAAGTAGGCAATCTCCTCCGTAGTGGTGCACGCCGACAGCAACATCGTGCCTGCCACAGCAGCCAAAAACGTCTTTTTAAGGTTTCTTATTTTCATAATGCAGTATATATTATTCGTAACAAGTAGCTCAATTACACCCGATTGCGACACACCACGTGCAACAATCGGTCCTGCAAAGATACGCATAATTTCCCATATATACAAATATAAAACCAAAAATCACCCAACAAAACTAACATCACCGTGCCGTCACCCCCGCACCTCCGCCCTCCGCCCTGACCAACGTTGCTCCCGAAATGTTAAAATGCAAGGATGGTGCATGGATGATGCATGGATGGTGCATGGATGACCCTTGTCAGGGCGGAGGGTGGAGAGCGGAGAGTGGAGAGTGGAGAGCGGAGAGTGGAGAGTGGAGAGCGGAGAGTGGAGAGCGGAGAGCGGGGCTGCCACCCCGTGGTACGCAGGCGGCCCGCCTGCGAGATGAGAACGGAGAGCAGCCCCCCCCGTGGTACGCAGGCGGCCCGCCTGCGGGATGAGAACGGAGAGCAGCCCCCCCCGTGGTACGCAGGCGGCCCGCCTGCGGGATGAGAGCGGAAAGCGGGCTGCCGCAGCCGGGTACTGCACACTGCCAACCATGCAGACGGGACGCCTGCGCTCCCACTGAACACTAAACACTGCTCACTGAAAACTGCACACTGCACCCAACCCTGCTTCCGAAATGTTAAATAGGTAGGATGGTGGTAGGTTGGTGGTAGGTTGATGGTACGTTGGTGGTAGGATGATACCCTTCGGGTAAGTGTTCAATGTATAGTGTCCAGCGTCCAGTGTTCGGCGGAAAATAGGCTGCCGCACGCACCATAACTACTTAACACTGAACACTTAACACCGAACACTAAATAAAGCCCACCGCCCACTGCCAATTTTCAATTCTCAATTTTCAATTCTCAATTCAAAGCCCCCCTCAGCGTCCTGTCGGATTTCGCAAGTTAAACTATGTTAAATTTCACACAATACACACTCCACGCCCAAGAGTCGGCCGCACATGCACGACACTTTTTTGCCGGCGGCTTTGCCGGTTCAGTTTTTTTTCGTATTTTTGCATTCGCAATCATGCCCTTCATCAACGAAATACTACGCCACCGGAGCCTCTCCATCGTGGGGCTTGAGAAGAACACCGGCAAGACGGTCTGCCTGAACTATATCCTCCATAGAATGAACCAACTGGGCGTCCATGTGGGGGTCACATCCATCGGCGTCGACGGTGAACAGGTCGACTCCGTGTTCGCCACTGCCAAACCGGAGATCAAGCTCTACGAAGGCACACATTTCATCACCTCCGAACAGCACTACCTGCGCCGGCAGCTTGTATCGCGACTCGAATCGGTCGACAGCCGCCGCACCGCCCTCGGCCCCCTGGTCACCGCCCGTGTGCTGGTTCCCGGCAAAGTACTACTCTCCGGAGCCGCCACCACCGGCATACTCCGCCAGCAGATAGAGCAACTTGATTCTATGGGCGTTAGACTCACCATTGTGGATGGTGCACTCTCGCGTCTGAGCCTCGCCTCGCCCACCGTCACCGACGCCATGATACTGGCCACCGGCGCCGCCGTGTCGGCCAACGTCAAGCAACTGGTCTCGCGTACCAAATTCCTGTTCGACCTAATCAATACCGACGAGGTGGACCCCACGCTGAAAGAACGACTGAATACCATAGAATCAGGCATTTGGGCCATCGACAGCGACCACTGCCCCCACGACTTGGAGGTAGCATCGGCCTTCCTTATCGAGCGCACAGACAAAGACCTGATGCGCTTCGGCCGCACATTCTTCGTCGCCGGAGCCGTCAGCGACCGGCTGCTGAAGGTACTCGCCCAGCGCAGCCGCGATATCACACTGATTGCGCGCGACTTCACCAAGCTCTTCATCACCCCCGAAGCCTACAGCGACTTCTGCCGCCGCGGCGGTACGCTGCGCGTGCTGCAACGCAGCCGCCTGCTGGCCGTCACGCTCAACCCCACCTCGCCCCAGGGCTTTATACTTGATTCTCAACGGACCTGCGACGCGCTGGCCGAGGCGTTGCACACCCCCGTCTACGATGTAAAGAAGATATAGCATGAAAATCAAAGACCTCATAAAACGCGACCCCGGATTCCAGTACGTCATTGACAACATGGAACTTATGTCGTCAGCCGGACGCCGTCGCATGCTCGACACCCCTTTTTCATCCGACGCCGACACACTCCAGACCGAATGGCGCCGCCTGGATGCCGCACAGTATGCCACCCTGCAGAAGCATAAAAGTCATGGATACACCGACTTGCGACACTGCCTTATGCAACTGCACGACCTGCAGGGCACCCTGACCTCGCTGGCAAACCACACCGTATTGAACGAGGTGGAACTATTTGAAATCAAAAACCTTGCATATATCACCTGCAAAGCCCGGCTCGCCGTGGCCGAGCTCCATCTGGAGCAGACGCTTCCGCTACCCGACGTGTCCGAGGTGTTCAACCTGCTCGACCCCGACCATACCGGTGTAGTAAACTTCTATATCTATGACTCTTACGACAGCCGGCTGACTCCTCTTCGCCGCGAGTTGAAGAGCCTGCAGGAGCACGACGGCGACGCCGCCCGGATAGCCGAGCTGCTGGCCGAGCAGAATGATATACAGCAGGAGGTCTGCACCCTGCTGAGCGACATGCTGACCCACCACCATGCCAATCTGTCGGCAGCCCTGGAACAGATGGCATACGCCGATTTCCTGCTGGCCAAAGCCGAATTGAACCTGCGGTGGCATCTGGTACACCCCCGGCTGGACGACCACGTGTGCCACCACCAGTTGGTCAATCCGCGCCTGCGCGACCGCAACGAGGAGCTGGGGCTCCGCTATCAACCCGTCAGTGTGTCGGTGGGCAGCGGCGTGACGCTCATCACTGGCGCCAACATGGCCGGCAAGACCGTGCTGCTCAAGAGTATATGCACCGCCCAGCTGATGATGCAATGCGGCATGTTTGCCCCGGCCCTGATGGCCGAGACAATGCTCTTCGACGATGTAGTCACCTCCATCGGCGACGAGCAAAACGAGATGAACGGACTGAGCAGCTACGCCTCGGAGATAACCAAAATCAGCGAAATCATCGAGCGTAGCCGCCACGAGATGCTGCTCATCCTCATCGACGAACCCGCCCGTACCACCAATCCCATCGAGGGCAAGGCTCTGGTGAAGGCGATGATAACCATCTTGGAACAAGAGACTTCCGTCACGCTTATCACCACCCACTACAGCCAACTCGGCACCCATTGCCACCGTCTGCGCGTCAAGGGATTTGTCGAGGACATGGCCGACGTGCCGCTTACCCCGCAAAATATCAACCGCTTCATCGACTACTCGCTCACCGAGGACGAGAGCGACAATGTGCCTCACGAGGCTCTCCGCATCGCCGACATCCTGGGTTGCGACAAAGAGATGATTGCACTGGCCAAAGAAAGTATTAACCAATAAAAACAATAAATCATGAGCAACCTGCTTGTCACCATCATCGTCGTAGCAGTCGTCGTACTGTTCATCATCCTCGTTTCCTACATCAAGGCACCCCCCTCGGTGGCCTATATCGTGTCGGGCCTCAACCGCAAGCCCCGCATCTACATCGGCAAGGGCGGTCTGCGCGTGCCGCTGCTCGAGCGTCTGGACAAAGTATTCCTGGGTCAGGTGACGGCCGACATCCGCACCAGCCGCACCGTCCCCACCAACGACTTCATCAATGTCAACGTCGACGCTGTGGCCAAGATACAGGTCATCCCCGACATTGAGGGAGTGCGCCTGGCAGCCAAGAACTTCCTGAATATGAGTGGCGCCGACATATCGAAGCAGGTGCAGGATTCGCTCGAGGGTAATATGCGCGAAGTCATCGGCAGCCTCTCGCTGCGCGATATCAATATCAACCGCGACAAGTTCTCGGACGAGATTATGTCGAAGGCCCAGAAGGACATGGAAGCCCTCGGTCTGCGCATCATCTCGTGCAACATACAGAATGTCACCGACGAGAAGAACCTCATCGAGGACCTCGGTGCAGACAACACGTGGACCATCCGCAAGCAGGCCAAAATCAACAAGGCCAATGCCGAACGCGATATCGCTATGGCCGAAGCCCAGGCGCAGAAGGAGGCCAACGACGCCCAAGTGGATAGTCAGACCCAGATTGCCATCCGCCAGAACGAGCTGGCGGTGAAAAGAAGTGAACTGACCATCATAGAACAGACCCGCAAAGCCGACGCCGATGCCGCCTACGAAATCCAGCGTCAGGAGCAGCAGAAGACCATCAATACCAAGACCGTGGACGCCAAAATCGAGCAAACCATGCGCGAACAGGTGCTCACCGCCGAGCGGGTGAAAATCCGCGAGAACGAGTTGGCCGCCGAGGTGATGAAGCAGTCGGATGCCGACAAATACCAAATCGAGCTCAAGGCAGCGGCCGACCTGGAGCAGAGCAAACGCGAAGCCGAAGCCCAAGCCTACCGCGCCGAGCAGGAAGCACGCGCCCAGATAGCCCTGGCCGAGGCAAAAAAACAGGCCATGATGCTGGAAGCCGAAGGTATCAAGGCCAACGGTGAAGCGGAAGCCTACAAGATACAGAAGGCCGGCGAAGCAGAAGCTATCGCCATCGAGAAGAAAGGTCTGGCCGAGGCAGAGGCTATGCAGAAGAAGGCCGAAGCGTATGAGCGCTACGGACAGGCCGCCATACTCGACATGATGGTGAAGATTATCCCCGAGGTGGCACAGCATGTGTCGGAGCCCATCAGCGCCATCAAGAACATGAACGTCTACGGCACCAGCGGAGCCGACGCCGCTGGCATCAGCGGTGCCGTGCCCGCCGTTATCAAGCAGAGCTTCGACGTCATCGAGAGTGCCACGGGTGTCAACATGACTGACATTGTGAGAGCGAACACCATAGAGGCCAAAGTAACCCGCAACGTCAACCTGGATACAGATAATTCCATAGATGTCAAAAAGAGCTAACCTTTGGGGTATTGTTCTATCCCTCGGGCTGTCGCTCAGCGCGGCAGCCCAGACAGCCACGGTGTTGGAGGACAACTACCATAACCTTCGGCTGCATATCGCCACTGCAACGCCACGAACAAGCGAGACCATCGTTGACGGCCGCCCCTATTCCGTCCTCGAAATCGACGGCTATCAGCCATCGCCGGAGGTAGGCATTCCATGCCTGCCCACCTTTGCCGGCCTGATTGAGGTCCCATTCTGCGACGGTTACGATATAGAAATCACCGATGCCGAATACGATACCTTGACCCAGCTGCCCCATTGGGTGATTCCCACACAGCCCTCGCGCAGCAAATCCGACACCATCCATCACCCACTGGTGCTGGACACCAAGCGCTATTCCACCGACGCCTTCATCGGCGGCACCGTGCGAGTAGAGACTGCCGGCATAGCACGCGACCGGCAACTGGCTCATCTTGAGTATTGTCCTATACGATACAACCCCGTCGGCAATACGCTGATTGTATGCCGTTCCGCCACCATTACCATCCGCTACCGCAATACAGACATCGCCGGCACCGAGGAGCACTTCCAGCGTTACCACTCGCCTGCATTCAACAGCGGCGGGGGCTGCATCAACAGTCTCTACCCCAAAAGCGTGTCCCATACAGCGCCACTGCGCTACCTGATTGTGGCCCACAGCATGTTCCGCAACCATCTGGACGGCTTCGTAGAGTGGAAACGGCGCAAGGGTTATATCACAGACATAGTCTATACCGACGAGCCCGGGATAGGGGCCGACACATCCTCGATAGCGGCCTATGTCCGCAGCCAGTACACTGGAGCCACCTCCGACTCGCCGGCGCCCACCTATCTGCTGCTGGTGGGTGATGTAGCCCAGATACAGCCCTTCGCGGGCACCACGTCCAACGAACACATTACCGACCTGTACTACACCACCTGGACCACGGGAGACCACCTGCCCGACTGCTACTACGGCCGGTTCTCGGCGCAGAACGTCAGCCAGCTCACACCACAGATAGAGAAGACCTTGATGTATGAACAATACACCTTTGCCGACCCGTCGTTCCTAGACCGGGCGGTGATGGTGGCCGGTGTCGATGGTGGCTCGGCTGACGACTACGGATACACCCATGCCGACCCCGCTATGGATTACGCTATCACCAACTATATCAACGGGGCCCACGGATTCAGCGATGTACGTTATTTCAAAAACAATACCTCCATCGTACCCACAGGCGCCACCAATATCCATATCGACGGCAACTCCTCGTCCATGTCGAGCACGGTGCGCAACTATTACAACCAAGGGGCCGGCCTCATCAACTATTCCGCCCACGGCAGCGCCACCAGTTGGGGCACTCCCAATTTCACCACCAGCCACGTCTCCTCGATGACCAACAACCAGAAGTTTGGCATCATGATTGGCAACTGCTGCCTGACAAACAAATTCGAGACCTCCACCTGCTTCGGCGAGTCGCTGCTGCGCAAAGGCAACTATTGCGGGGCCGTGGGATACATCGGCGGCAGCAACAGCACCTACTGGTACGAGGATTTCTACTGGGCCGTAGGGGTGCGCAGCGGCATCGGTGCCTCCATGTCGATGGCCTACAATAGCAGCAACCTCGGCATCTACGACCGGCTCTGCCACACCCATAACGAGGCTAACACACAGTGGGCCACCTCGCAAGGGTCGATTATGATGTGGGGCAACATGGCCGTCGAAGCCTCCACATCCTCGAGAAAACACTACTATTGGGAAATCTATCATCTGATGGGCGACCCGTCGGTCATGCCTTATCTGACCCAGGCCGACGTCATCAACGTGGCGGCCACGTCCCTCGTTCCGTATTCCACCACCGTATATAACATCAACACAGAGCCCTACGCCTACATCGCATTCACCGACACCCTCACCCATACCGTGGTGACAGCCGCCTTTGCCGACGCCAGCGGCCATGTCAGCCTCACCCTGCCGTCGTCGCTTCAACCCGGTGGCTACGAAGTGGCAGTCTCCGCACAGCAGCATCGCACCACCTTCTTCCCCGTCAGTATCATGTTTCCGGAGGGGGCCTTCCCGATAGTGACCGGCGTCGAGCCGCAGGCATCGCTCAACGCCGGCTCGTCGTGCCCGCTACGCCTGTCTGTCGCCAACATAGGTGACACCACGGCATACAACCTCGTTCTCACCCTGACGGCCTCCGTCGCCGACGCACTCAGTCTGTCCACCGCCGCCTTCACGCTCGACAGTCTGCCGGCCGGCGACACCACGGTGCTCACCACCATCGGCACCATCGGCAGCGCCGTCGAGGATGGCGACGTGGTGATACTTGCCTCCACACTCAGCTGGGACGGCAGCGACCTCACTCCAGTGCACAACATACCGCTCACCATCAACGCCCCACGCCTTGTGGCCGACCTGAGCAATGTGCCGCGCACCCTCCAGCCCGGCGAAAGCGCCACCTTCACGATGACCATCACCAACCGCGGACAAGCGGCCCAACCCGCCAGCCGTATCGCCCTGTATTCGCCCACGTCACTGCTCGCCACCAGCGACCCCTCCTTCCCGCTCAGCCTGGCTCCCTCGGCCAGCGTCACCCACACCATCACCGTCAGCGCCGACAGCCTGCTGCCCAGCGGCATCAACATTCCGACGGTCCTCCGCATGGGTCAGCGCACAGCGGCCAGTCTGGCCTTCTATATCGGCACCGAGCCATACGAAACATTCGAGAACAACAGCTACCACACCTCGGGCTGGAGCCAAGGCACCTACCCCTGGCAAATCGCCACCGACGCAACCTACACGGGCACCTACAGCCTGCGCTCGTCCTCCTCGCTGAGCCACAGCCAGACTTCGGCCGTTTTCCTCACCGTCGACCTGCCCATGCCCGACACCATCAGCTTCTACTATAGCGTCTCCTCCGAGGCCAACTACGACAAGTTCTACTTCCTCATCGACAACAACGAGCAGCTGGTCCGCTCGGGCACCGTAGGCTGGACACGCCATGCAGCACTCATACCCGCCGGAACCCACACCCTGCAGTTTGCCTACACCAAGGACCACAGCGTCAGCAGCGGCAGCGACTGCGCCTGGATTGACGAGGTGCGACTGCCACACTACGGCAGCCCCGTCAGCTTCCGCACCGATGAAATCTGCACTGGCGACACCTACGTCCTGGGCAGCGACAGCATCGACACGCAGCAGCCCGGCCACGGCAGCCATGTGCTGACCTCCGCCTCGGGCGTCACCCTCGTCGACTACACCGTGCACCCCACCACCGACACCACCCTCCAGGTGCAGGCGTGCGACAGCTACACCTACCGTGGCACCGACTACACCCAATCCGACAATCTCTTCTTCACACTGGCAGACCTCCACGGATGCGACTCCACTATCACCCTGCTGCTCACCATCCACCATTCGGCCAGCGACACCGTGGTCGTAGACACCGCAGCCGCGTCGTACATGTGGAACGGCACCACCTACCAGCAATCGGGCGTGTACGAGCAGCACCTGACCACCACCGAGGGCTGCGACTCGACCATCACACTGGTGCTGACCCTCGAGGGAACCACCGGCATCACCGATATTGCCCCCGACGAGCTCACCGTCAGCCCCAACCCCACCAGCGCCATCGTCCGGCTGAGCCGAGCCGTGATGCACGCCGAAGTCTACGACATCCAAGGACGGCTGCTACTCCGACTGGACGCCACCGACCGGATAGACCTCGCCTCCCTGCCCGCCGGAAGCTACACCCTGCGGCTGACGACCGAGGCCGGCACAACAACCCGCCGCGTAAACAAAAGCTATTAACTACGGTATAAGGGGTAAAAAGTTTAAGGGGGAAGAAATAACTCCCAACTGCCACACGCCTGTTGTGAAGCAAAAAACCGCCCTTGTAACGCACTGAAAGACAGGTTCCCAACCTATCATCTCCTTACCAACTCCTTACCAACTCCTTATCAACTCCTTACCAACACCTACCACGGTAGGAGTTGGTAAGCTTTTGGTCTGGTTTCCAACAGTCTGTCGTATGCCTATTTCCAGGCCGGTCCTCCCCCTTCGTGGCACGTCGTGCTTGCATTGCACAATCTGTGTACAATACAAGGAGCAGGTACGTGTGTCTATTAAGTGGTTGTTCAAATTTATTTTACATGGTCTAATCAACCATTAATTTATGGATAATTCGTGGCAATTCGTGTTATAAAAACATGTACATTAATCCTGATTGGTCTATTGAAAGGAAGCTCCTAACGGAGCATCCGTCTGTGTAAGCTTGGCCTGTGGGGCTGTCTATTGAAAGGGTGCTCCTAGCGGAGCAGGTCAGTCCACCGCGGGGATTGGCCCGTAGGGCCTGCCTTTCAATAGCACCCCAGTATTAATAAGGCATGAGCCGTTCTACAGGGGTACCCCAGCTCGTTGTCACCGCCATACACTCTACCTAAAAAACACAGGGTGCCCCGCTTGGGACACCCTGTGCATCAGATAGAGTTGCCGAAAGACTAATTCGTCTTGACGACACGTCGCAGCGTCGACCCATATGCATGGCGGATGCGCAGGGTGTAGCTGCCGGAATCGAAGGCGGAGAGGTCTATACGGTTGGTATTGGCGTAGGTGGCCACCTTGCGGCCCACCACATCGAAGACCTCGATGGAGATAATCTCGTCGGCCACAATGGTGACATAGTCGCGCGTGGGGTTCGGATAGATGTAGACATTGACTGCAGCCACATCGTCCACGCCCACCGACGTGATGGTCAGCACCAGCGTCACCGTGCTGTCGCAGCCCTCGACGGTGGTGGTAGAGTAGCTGTAGGTGCCACTCTCCGTGAGGGTGTCGCCGTTCCACACATAGCTGTTCTGTGCAGAGTCTACGATGGTGACCTCGGCGCTGTAGTTCACCGTCAGGTGCAGCGTCACCGTGCTGTCGCAGCCGGCGGCGTTGGTGGTCACATAGGTGGCAGCATCGGTGCTGTTCGTATAGACCGTACCATTCCACTCGTAGCTGTCGCAAGCAGTGACCACGGTATCGACCGTGGTGCTGTGGTTCACCGTCAGGTGCAGCGTCACCGTGCTGTCGCAACCAGCGGCGTTGGTGGTCACATAGGTGGCAGCATCAGTGCTACTGGTATAGATTGTACCGTGCCAAGTGTAGCTATCGCAAGCGGTAGCTGTAGTGTCGCCCGTGGTGCTGTGGTTTACCGTCAGGTGCAGCGTAGTGGTGCTGTCGCAGCCAGCGGCGTTGGTGGTCACATAGGTGGCCGTGTCGGTACTACTGGTATAGATGGTACCGTGCCACTGGTAGCTGTCGCAGGCGGTCTGCGTCTCTATCGCGGCATTG
>JAZNHG010000017.1:0-6235 GCA_045576855.1 Bacteroidales bacterium
TCAGTGTGTAGTGTTCAGTGAGCAATGTACAATGTGCAGTGTTCTGTGGGCAGTGTTCTGTGTTTAGTGTGTTGCGTCGGCGTAAAGTGTTTAGTCTTAGGTTTGTATGACGCATGCGGCAGCCTCTTTTCCGCTAAAGACTGATCACTGCACACTGCACACTGAACACTGACCCGAAGGGGGTCATCCTACCACCAACGTACCATCAACCTACCACCATCCTACCACCATCCTACCATTTTAACATTTCGGAAGCAAGGCTGGAAGCAGTGGTCAGTGGTCAGTGTTCAGTGGGAGCGCAGGCGTCCCGCCTGCATGGTTGGCAGTGGGTAGTGTGCAGTGGGAGCGCAGGCGTCCCGCCTGCATGGTGGAAAGTGGGCAGTAAGCAGTGTTCAAAACCCGGAAGCGGGAGCGCGTTCTCCGCTTTCATCCCGCAGGCGAGCCGCCTGCGTACCAAGACTGCCCACTCTCCGCTTTCATTCCGCAGGCGAGCCGCCTGCGTACCAAGACTGCCCACTCTCCGATCTCATTCCGCAGGCGGGCCGCCTGCGTACCAAGGCTGCCCGTTCTCCGTTCTCATCCCGCAGGCGAGCCGCCTGCGTACCAAGGCTGCCCGTTCTCCGTTCTCATTCCGCAGGCGAGCCGCCTGCGTACCAAGACTGCCCGTTCTCCGTTCTCATTCCGCAGGCGGGCCGCCTGCGTACCAAGGCTACCCGTTCTCCGTTCTCATTCCGCAGGCGGGCCGCCTGCGTACCAAGGCTGCCCGTTTTCCGCTTTCATTCCGCAGGCGAGCCGCCTGCGTACCAAGGCTGCCCGTTTTCCGCTTTCATTCCGCAGGCGAGCCGCCTGCGTACCAGGGAGCGGCAGCCCGCTCTCCACTCTCCACTCTCCACTCTCCACTCTCCACTCTCCACTCTCCGCTCTCCACTCTCCGCTCTCCGAACTAGTAGTAGAAATTATTGTAGGGGTATCTGACGGCATGTATGCGGGCCACCTCGTCGTATAGCAGCTGGCGCAGCGCCTCGATATTCTGCCGCTGTGCGGCGCTGATGAAGATGCACTTGCTCTGCTTCGACATCCAGCTCTGCTCCAGCATCTCCAGCGTCCAGTTGGCGCGGGTGGCCGGCGTCAGGTCGTCGGCCTCCTTCTCTTCGTAGGTATAGGCATCCACCTTGTTGAAAATCATAATCACCGGCTTCTCGGCCGCGCCAATCTCCTCCAGCGTACGGTTCACGGCGGCTATCTGCTCCTCGTGGTCGGGGTGCGAGATGTCCACCACATGCAGCAGCAGGTCGGCCTCCGACACCTCGTCCAGCGTGCTCTTGAAGCTCTCCACCAGCTGGGTGGGCAGCTTGCGGATGAAGCCTACCGTGTCGGTGAGCAGGAAAGGCAGGTTGCCAATCACCACCTTGCGTACCGTGGTGTCCAGCGTGGCAAAGAGCTTGTTCTCGGCAAAGACGTCGCTCTTCGAGAGCAGGTTCATCAGCGTCGACTTGCCCACATTGGTGTATCCCACCAGCGCCACGCGCACCAGGCTCTCGCGGTTCTTGCGCTGCAGGGTCTTCTGCCTGTCTATTTTGTCCAGCTGCTCGCGCAGCAGGCTTATCTTCTCCTTGATGAGGCGCCGGTCTGTCTCTATCTGCGTCTCGCCGGGGCCGCGCATGCCTATGCCGCCGCGCTGGCGCTCCAGGTGGGTCCACATGCGGGTCAGGCGCGGCAGCATGTATTGCAGCTGGGCCAGCTCCACCTGCGTCTTGGCCGTCGAGGTGCGGGCCCGTTTGGCGAAGATGTCGAGTATGAGCGTCGTGCGGTCCAGTATGCGGCAGCCCAGTTCGCGCTCCAAGTTGCGCAGCTGGGCCGGCGACAACTCGTCGTCGAACACAAAGAAGTCGGCCTCCAGCGCCTGCTGGTATTCTTTCAGCTCGGCCAACTTGCCGCTGCCCACGTAGGTGCGCGTGTCCGGCCGCTCCAGGCGCTGCACCACCTGCTTCAGCGTCACGCCGCCGGCCGTCTCGAGCAGGAAGGCCAGCTCGGCCAGATACTCCTCCGTGCGTTCCATCGTCTGCCCGGCCGGGCACACGCTGACCAGGATGGCCCGCTCCGGCACCACTTCGGTGCTGAAGGTGTTGCGCTCCTGCGGCGTGAGACGCTTGGGAGCCTCCTCGCCCAGACTGTTTCTGAATTTGCCTTGCTTATTGGGATTCCAGTTGTTCATTTCCTTCTCATTTTTTGAAAGCGGGCCGCCAGCGCACCCACCAGTATGATGCCGCCGGCGATGGCGATGGTGACCTTCAGGGCGGTGAACCCCGTCGTGGCCGCCTGCAGCAGATGGTTGCTCACCAGATAGTAGGCCGTCCAGAAGATGCCCCCGCCGGGCACCAGGGGTATGATGCCGCATATCAGGAACACCGTGGTGGGGCATCGGCGCACCACAGCCAGCACAGCGCTGGCCACGGCCACCACCAGAGCCCCGAGGAAAGCGGCTCCCGCCACGCTGAGCGACAGCCAGGGCCCGCAGCCCAGCAGGTACATGGCCCACCCCAGCATGCCCGCCACACCGCAGTCGGCATAGTGCCGGCGCGGCGCACCGAAAAGGGCCGAGAAGCCTACGGTGCCCACAAAGGCCGCCGGCAGCTGGATAAACCATGCCGCCGCCACGGCGTCGCGCACCGGCGCCCCCAGCTGCATGATGCCTCCGCCGAAGAGGCTCTCGGCAATGAACGCCAGCGCCACCCCGAGCGCAATACACAGAAAAGCCAGGAAGGCATCCATCAGCCGGGTGGCACCCGCAATGTAGTCCTCGTTGGCCAGGTCGCGCATGCCGTTGGTGAACGGCACTCCCGGCACCAGGGCTATGATAGTGCCTATAATCATATTGGGCAGATGGTCGCCGAATCCTGCGGCCACCGCAGCGATACACAGCAGTCCGCCCACCATGCCGCCCAGCAGATTGCTGAACAGGCGGCTCAGCAGCGGCCCCACAAAGGTCATGAAAGCACCCAGCAGCACACCGCAAGCCAGCGTGGCTGCCGCGTCGGTGAGGCTGCCGCCGAAGAGTATGCAGAACGACGACACCCCCAGCGATATGCCGAGCACCAACTCCCACCACGGTTTGCCGGGCAGCGAGCGTATGGCCTGCAGGCGGGCCTCCAGCGTTGCCAGCGGCATCCCGCCCCGGCTCACCTCGCGGCTCAGCCGGTTCACCTCCACCACACGCGCCAGCTGGGTCCCCTTGATGGGGATGAACTCGGCGCGGGCATAGTGCTGCCCTGTGGCTATGATACCGTTGCTGAGCACAAAGAAACTTTCGTCCTCGACGCCGTAGGTCGAGGCTATGCGCTCCATAGTCTCCTCCACGCGGCTGATCTCCGCCCCGTTCTCGAGCAGTATGTGGCCGGCCTCGGTGGCCAGCTGCAGGGCTCTCTCTTGCTCAGAAGTCATCGTTCACTATATCTACACGGTACACCTTGTCGCCACGGTGGAGGGGCTCGCTGGTCTTGAAACTGAATCGGTCGCCTTGGTGCACCTCGGGCACGGGGTCGCGGTCGGTGCGGAGTTCAGCTATTGTGGCGCGGTAGACGCCGGTGGTCTCGCCTATGACCACCACCTCGTCGCCCACCTTGAGGCTCTCGTTGGTCTGCAACTGCACCTCGGCCACACCGATACGACCGAAGTAGTTGTGCACGGGCCCCAGGTAGACCTTCTGCTCGGTGGCCTGCGAACCGTAGCGGTCGCTCCACTCGCCCAGACGGCGCCCCAGGTAGTAGCCGTCCCAGAAACCTCGGTTGAAGACCGTGGCCAGGCGTCGCGTCCAGTCGGCGATGCGCTCCTCGGTGTAGGTGCCGTCGGCAATGGCCTCCACAGCCTCGCGGTAGCACTCGGTGACGGTGCGCACATAGTCGGCGCTCCGCCCGCGGCCCTCTATCTTCAGCACTCGCACGCCGGCCTTCACTATCTTGTCCAGGAAGCCGATGGTGCAGAGGTCCTTGGGCGACATGATATACTCGTTGTCCACCTCCAGCTCCAAGTCACTCTCCTTGTCCCGTACGATATAGCCACGGCGGCACACCTGCAGGCAGGCGCCGCGGTTGGCAGAATAGTTGTAGTTGTCGAGGCTCAGGTAGCATTTGCCGCTGACGCTCATGCAGAGGGCGCCGTGGGCAAATATTTCCACCTGCACCAATTCACCTTTGGGACCACGCAGCCCTGTCTCGCGTATATATCGGGTGATGTCGGCCACCTGCTGCAGCGACAGTTCGCGGGCCAGCACCATCACGTCGGCCCACTGGGCATAGAAGCGCACAGCCTCGCAGTTGCTGATATTGCACTGGGTCGAGATGTGCACCTCGATATCCAGCTGCCGGGCATAGCTGATGACGGCCAGGTCGCTGGCGATGACGGCACTGACGCCCGCCGCCCGCGCAGCCTCCAGCAGCCGGTGCATCTCGTCCAGCTCGCTGTCGTAGATGATGGTATTCACCGTCAGGTAGGTGCGCACGCCCGCCTCACGACAGGTCTGCACAATGCGCGGCAAGTCGGCCACGGTGAAGTTGGCTGCCGAGCGCGACCGCATATTGAGTTTGCCCACACCGAAGTAGACGGCATCGGCGCCACCCTGCAGGGCTGCATGCAGGCTCTCCCACGAGCCCACGGGGGCCATGATTTCTATTTCCCGGGTCATTTGTAAAGGTCAATAACAGTCATGTCGGTCCACTCGGTGGGGACAAGCTTCTCGTCGTGCATAGTGGCGTCGAGGGTGGTGCGACGGCCGTTGAAGACCTGCTCCACATAGCCACAGAAGAGGTCGACCGAGCCGGGCAGGAAGGAGGCCACCTCGTGGCCTATTCCCTCGAAGCGCACTATCCAGCAGGGGAAGCCCTGTTTCTCGAAGACCTTGTACATCGTGTGAGCGCCGCGCAGCGCATGGCTCAGCACGGGCGGGAAGCGCTTGTAGGCCACTATCTTATCCTTGGTGCCATGCATGAACATGGTGGGTGCCGGCGGGGTCTTGTATTTGGGCTTGCCTTTGCACATCACAGCGCCGGCATAGGGCACCACGGCGGCAGGTTTCCAACCCGCCGGCAGCACCGACGCCGGCGCCAGGGCGTTGGCACGGCAATAGTCGAGCTGCGCCACCGTGATGGCGCCCGCCGAGCTGCCCGTCAGCACTATGCGCTCGGGGTTGATATCCAGCTCGCCGGCATGGGACACCACCCAGGCACAGGCCGCCGCGCAGTCTTCGGTGGCGGCATCTATCACCCACTGGAAGAGGTTGGTCAGGCCCGAAAGGCTCTTGGCACTCTTCACACGGACGCTGTCCTTCAACCCGAGGCGGTAGTCGGGGCTGACCACGGTGTAGCCGCGGGCGGTGAGCTGCGAGGCGATGAGCGTCTGCAACTCGTTGTCGCGCTCGCCGGCCACAAATCCGCCACCGAAGAAGGCCACCACGCAAGCCTTGTCGCTGCGCTGCACCTCGGGTTGCCACACGTCGAGATACAGCACCGAGTCGCGCTCGGCGAAGGCATAGGTACGTTTCTGCTGGGCCGCCGCCTGGCATAGCAGGGACGCCAGGAGGAGGGTCCAAACTGCTTTCTTTATCATAGGCTAACTGTCTGTTATTATATGTTACACAGGAAAATCAAAGGCTGAAGTTGACACCGGCGCTGAGCGTGAACAGGTCGGCCGTGAAATGGCCGCTGCCCGACTCGCTGTAGAAGTCGCTCAGCCAGGCATAGCTCAGCCGCACGCAGAACTTGGCCGACTCGCTGCCGATGCGGAACATCAGCTGCGGCTCCAGCAGGGCGCTGGGCGTGGTGTAGACGTCGGTCGACGTGGGCACCTCGGCCGACTCGCTGCTATAGCGGCGAAAAGCAAACACGGGCATGTAGGCACCGGCCTTCAATCCCAGCGCCAGGTCGATATGGGCGGCCGAGAGGTCGTGCCATCCTATATTCACCTGTCCGAAGGGGATGGAGAAGCGGCCGCTGTAGTCGTAGTTGTAGGTCGACGTGTCTGACGACGAGACCGTGCGCGAACGCCAGGCACCCCCCATGCCCATGCCGACATATCCCTCCAGCAGACCGTGCTCGCCCAGCGGCAGATAGGCGCCCGGCGCCACCTGGCCGTACACATTGTCGCCGCCGAAGTTGAGATGGGCCTGACCCGCCAGCCAGTCGTTGAAGCCATAGCTGACCGTGGCCCCGGCGGTGAGCACATCGGGCAGCACCCAGGTGCT